>NZ_OZ248481.1:0-144237 GCF_965234445.1 Flavobacterium rarum (SeqCode)
ATAGCTTTGTCTTGCCAAGGCGAAGCGGAAATAGGCTCTGCTGAGGAGTAACCTATCAGGAATAAACCTTTGGTGCCGACGAATAAGTCTGTAAAAGGAAGACGTTAAAATCTTCCTTTTATTATTTATTCAGAGGCTTTCAATGCCTAAAAAAACCTAAAAGCATTTTTTGAAAAAAAAATGAAATTTCACTTGTTTAGGTCATAGTAATCTTAATGATATAACATGAGACTTGAGAAGCTATTTACCACTTATTCATTATCATTTTATACCAAAATTTCTCGATTTACGGTTTTGCGTAAGGGATAGTCGCTGGCTACCGAAGTAGCGCAAATAGCCCGACCGCAATAGAGAAAAGGGCCACATAAGCGCAATGTATGTTAGGCCCTTTTTTCTATTGGGGTTACGCCCAGATGAAGTCAGATTACTGATTTTAGATTTTAGATTTTACCTCTTCGACTTCACACCTTGCACTATTTGAAATTGATATTGCCATTGACATTGCCATTTTTATTGAAATTGCCGTTGAAATCATTTGGCTTACGGTAAAAAAAAATTACTTTTGCAGCAGTTTAACTTTTACACACAAAATGAAGCCTAACACACAACAATTAAACGATTTAACTATCCAAGTAAGAAGAGATATTCTTCGAATGGTTCATGCTGTCAATTCAGGTCACCCAGGGGGATCTCTAGGATGTGCAGAATTTCTAGTAGCGCTATACCAAAACCTTATGGATCGCAAAGAAGGATTTGACATGGATGGAATTGGAGAAGACCTATTCTTCCTTTCAAACGGACACATTTCGCCTGTATTTTACAGCGTTTTGGCAAGAAGCGGTTATTTTCCTGTTCCTGAATTAGCTACTTTCCGTTTGATCAACACTAGATTACAAGGACACCCAACCACTCATGACAATTTACCTGGAGTACGTATCGCATCTGGATCATTGGGTCAAGGATTATCTGTAGGAATTGGTGCTGCACAGGCTAAAAAGCTAAACGGTGACAACCATATCATTTACACGCTTCACGGGGATGGTGAATTGCAAGAAGGTCAAAACTGGGAAGCGATCATGTATGCTTCTGCCAAAAAAGTAGATAACCTTATTGCTACAATTGACCTTAACGGAAAACAAATAGATGGTACTACTGACGAAGTTTTATGTATGGGAAGTATCCGTGCAAAATTCGAAGCTTTTGACTGGGATGTACTTGAAATTAAAGAAGGAAACAACATCGAAGCTATTATTGCTGGAATGACAGATGCTAAATCTAGAACTGGAAAAGGAAAACCAGTTTGTGTATTATTGCACACCGAAATGGGTAATGGAGTAGATTTTATGATGTACAGTCATGCTTGGCACGGTAAAGCGCCAAACAATGATCAATTGGCAAATGCTTTAGGTCAAAACACATCTATTTTAGCAGATTACTAGATTTAAGATTAACGATTTCTGATTTTAGATTTAAAATCTTAGCTATTTAAATAGCAATTCAGAACCTCAAATGAAACAAATGAAAAAATATACAAATACAGGAAGTAAAGATACTCGTTCGGGTTTTGGAGCGGGAATGACCGAATTGGGTCAAAAGAATGAAAATGTTGTGGCACTTTGTGCGGATTTAATTGGATCATTGAAATTTGATGATTTCAAGAAAAATCATCCAGAGCGTTTTTTCCAAATCGGTATTGCAGAAGCGAACATGATCGGTATTGCAGCGGGATTAACCATTGGAGGAAAAATTCCTTTTACAGGAACTTTTGCTAACTTTTCTACGGGTAGAGTTTACGATCAGATTCGTCAATCAGTTGCTTACTCTGATAAAAATGTGAAAATTTGTGCTTCTCACGCAGGATTAACACTTGGAGAAGACGGAGCAACGCACCAAATCTTGGAAGATATCGGATTAATGAAAATGTTGCCTGGAATGACTGTAATCAACACTTGCGATTACAACCAAACCAAAGCAGCTACATTGGCTCTTGCTGATCATCACGGTCCAGCGTATTTGCGTTTTGGTCGTCCAGTTGTGCCTAACTTTATGCCAGCAGACGAACCATTTGTAATCGGAAAAGCAATTCTTTTAAGCGAAGGTACCGATGTAACTATTGTTGCTACAGGACACTTGGTTTGGGAAGCTCTTATTGCTGCCGAAGCTTTGGAAGCCAAAGGAATTTCTGCCGAAGTAATCAACATTCACACCATTAAACCATTGGACGAAGAAGCGATTCTAAAATCATTGGCAAAAACCAAATGTATTGTTACTGCCGAAGAGCACAACATTCTTGGAGGTCTTGGAGAAAGTGTTTCTAGAGTACTAGCATTGCACCACCCAGCTCCACAAGAGTTTGTCGCAGTTAATGATAGCTTTGGAGAATCTGGAACACCAGAACAATTAATGGAAAAATACAAATTGAACAATCAAGCCATTGTTGAAGCTGTAGAAAGAGTGATCAAAAGAAAGTAAAGGATATTTTATTTTTGATTAAGATATCTGATTTATAGATATAAAAAAATCCCATTCACTTAATTGCGAATGGGATTTTTTTGTGTGTTACTATTTTTAGTTTGATTGATTCGTTCCTCGCAAGGACGTGAATAAAGTTTTCGAGAAGAACAAAGCAATCTCATTTGCAAAGTACTGTTTACCTTTTTTTTTAAAACAAACTATTTCAAAGCTACATCAAAAAAAATCCCATTCGTTGCTGAATGGGATTGTGTTTTATTGATTCATTTTGATACAATTTTTATCCAAATGCCTTTTTAGTCTATCTGGTTTCGTTTGATTTCCATCACAATCTGGTATTAAATCAAAAGGATACACTTTTCCATCTTTATCTTTAACTTCTCCTCTTGTAGCATAATTATCACCGTCATCATCAAAATCCAAGAAATCTGGAGTTCCATCTTTATCTGTATCATCTGGATTATCAACTCCAGCTGCAAAACTGTTCATGTATCTATCTCCATTTAAATCTTCTTGAAAAGAAGGAATACCATCTGCATCATGATCGTATCTTTTTAAGGCATACAATTTTATACTAAATACCAAAGGCGAATAAGCAGGTATAGCTGTTTTAACTTGACTATAATACCCCAAACCAGACGGAAGAAACATTACCCCAACTCCAAAATCATTATAACCAACTGTTCCATTACTTTCTGAAGAAAGCCAACCTGTTTTAAACTGAGGAAACCCATCAGACCAACCTCGAATAACTGGAATTCCCCCATCTCGCTTTGAACCATCAAGGTTGTATAATATTTGTCCATTATTACTAGAATCAAACACCGTTCCATCTAATAATGTTCCTTTGTAACCAGTAAAAATACCATCAACATTTGAAGGATACTCCCCTCCAGAAACTGGCGTTCCTCCTTTTACACCTTCTCTAATGACAAGAGTGTATACTTTATATACAATATCATGCAAACTTACATCTCTACTTGTTAATCTTGGAAGAGTTGCACTATTTAAATAAGAATATAAAGAGGGTTGTGTTGCTGCATCTGTAATTTTTTTGATAGTTACATCTTGATCTTCAGGAAAACCAGGTTTATTGACAACTTCACTAATATAATTTGTTTTTAAATAATCTTCAATCGCTGCAATATCTAAAGGATATTGTTCTGCATACGGTTTTGGTGGAGTTACTTCTGCGCTATTATTATCATCTTTATTACATGAACTTATTAAAACGACTGTTGCAATCAAAAAAATAAAATAAAACTTAATTTTGCTCATTATTTGGTATAGTTTAAGTCGCAAATATACATTAATGATTTACTTTTGTAAAGTATTTAACTTCGTTTTTAGAAAATTCATGAGAATAGACAAATATTTATGGTGTGTTCGGTATTACAAAACCAGAAACATGGTAACTGAAGCCTGTAAAAAAAATCATATTACTGTAAATGGTATGGTTGCAAAACCCTCGAAGGAAGTTTTTGCTACTGATAAAATTACTTTTAGAAAAGACCAAATTACGCAAATCATTACCGTACTTGACATTCCCGAAAATCGCGTGGGCGCCAAATTGGTTGATATGTATCGAAAAAATGAAACTCCAGCAGAATCGTATGCTCATTTGGAATTATTAAAACTATCCAAAGAACACTATAGAAAAAACGGAACCGGAAGACCTACCAAAAAGGACAGAAGAGATATTGACGAATTTGGAAATGAAATAAAAGACGAGGACGAATTAGACTAAATGTGCCTTTTAATCTAATAATCAAAACCCAAATTCCAATCACAGCATTTAGGAATCAAATTATAAAACAAACTATTTTCAAAAAAGAATTAACAATGTGAAATTCACTTGACTTTTTTATCTTTGAAAAAACAAATCAACAATACGCCATGAGCAAGAATATAATCCTTACCAATCAACAAATAGAACACACCACCAAAAGAATAGCGTACCAAATTTATGAAACTTTTGTGGAGGAAGAGGAAATTGTGATTGCAGGAATTACAACAAATGGTTTTATTTTTGCCGAAAAGATTGCTCAAGTATTGGCTACTATTGCACCAACCAAGATTTCGTTGTGCGAGGTTCACATCAACAAACAAAAACCAGAACAACCTATTACAACTTCATTAACAAAGGAACAATACAGTAATAAAGGCTTAATTCTAGTTGATGACGTATTGAGTTCTGGAACTACCTTAATATATGCCGTAAGACATTTTCTGGATGTTCCTTTAAAAAAGTTTAAAACAGTTGTTCTTGTAGACCGAAACCACAAAAAATTCCCCATTAAAGCCGATTTTAAAGGAATATCACTTTCTACTTCACTACTGGAGCATGTAGATGTTGTTTTTGACAACAATGGCGACAGTTACGCCTGTTTAAGCTAATAGATTTAAAATATCATTTACTGTTTCCTCTATTGATTTATCATCAACAGTTACTTTGTGCATTGCGTGATTGTAATAGAAGCTTCTATCAAAAAGATGCTTGGCTATAAACTCTTTCATTTCGTCATCGCTTTTGTCCGCTATAAGTGGTCTTTTGCTCTTATTAGACACTAATCTATTAAACAAAGTATCAATAGATGCTTTTAGGTAAATAGACAGCACCTCATCTCCTATTAACAATTCGTGATTATTGGCATAACAAGGTGTACCTCCACCCAAACCAATAATTATTTGCTCAGGGAGATTCAGCAACTCGACAAAAAAAGCATGTTCTAATTTTCGAAAATGTATTTCTCCATGGTTCTCAAAAATTTGATTTATGGTCAAATTTGTTTTTTTTTCGATGTATTCGTCGAGATCAATATACGGAATTTGAATCATTCCAGAAAGTTTATTGGCAATTGTAGACTTCCCACAACCCATATAACCTAATAATATTATTTTTTTCATTTAAATTTAAGTTTGTTTTTTAGCGGAATTTGGTATCGGCATTCATTATTTTGAGTTTGCTCTTTTGAATCATGATGATTTCATTTAAATAAGCCCTTACAAATTAAGGCGTTACCATTATTTGTTTAAAAAAGACAAATTTATAATAAAATTGCTTGGAAACTTCGAAAAAAAGTCCTTATATTTGCACCCGCATTCAAGGAAAGAATATGACTCGATAGCTCAGTTGGTAGAGCACATCACTTTTAATGATGGGGTCCTGGGTTCGAGCCCCAGTCGGGTCACAATTTTAGTGATCAACACATAATTTCCTTGAATGAATGACTCGATAGCTCAGTTGGTAGAGCACATCACTTTTAATGATGGGGTCCTGGGTTCGAGCCCCAGTCGGGTCACAAAAATCTTAGAGACGTTGCAGAGCAACGTCTCTACTTATTTTCGGCCACGTGGAGAAACGGTAGACTTGCCAGCTTGAGGGGCTGGTGCTCGCAAGGGCGTGTGGGTTCAAATCCCACCGTGGTCACATTAAAAAAAATAAAATCTATTAAGAAATTAAATATAATGACTCGATAGCTCAGTTGGTAGAGCACATCACTTTTAATGATGGGGTCCTGGGTTCGAGCCCCAGTCGGGTCACAAAAATCGTAGAGACATTGCATTGCAACGTCTCTACTTGTTTTTGGACAAATCGAGAAACGGTAGGGATCATAGATCATGCGCAAAAGTTGGGATTAAGCGAAAAAGTTAAATAATCTGAACATGAAAAAATCTATTTTCCTTATTCTCTAAACTGACTTCTAAAAGCTTTTGTTATATCATACACAAAAATTTTATTTTTATAAAACTCAATAAGTACCCAATGGGAACTTTGAAACTTCTAAGCACTAAAAAACAAATCAAATTCTTAATTCTTTTAAAAAAAAATTAACAACCGTTTACAATAGAAAGTAAAAAAAATAGCTAACTTGCTTAAAAACAATACGTTTGTAATTTATTTCTACTAAAAAATAATTTATGATAAAAAAAATAAGCCCGCATCGACTCTTCTTTTGCTTTTTTTTAAGTTTATTCATTGCTCTCTTACTGAGTTCAAAATCCTATTCACAAACCGTTCGATACGATAGTGTAAGCAAACAAAAATACGTTTTAGTAAATGTTCAAAAAACCTACGAACGTATAATTGAAAAAGGCTATGAATCTGCTGAACTTTTTGAATCCCTAGGCAATTACTATTACGAAAATAAAAATTTCACCAAATCGAAGTTGTATTTCGACAAATTGTTTGCCAAATACAGTCTTTCACAAATTTCAAAAAAAAGCATTGAGCGCTATCATACAATTAGCAATTAAGCCTTTATTAAAATCTTAAAAAAAACAGTTCTTAAAAATAAATTTTTTAAGAACTGTTTTTTTTTAATTCGATTTATACCAAACGTCTCAAAATAAAAAAATCAGAGGAAAATTTTAAAAAAAGTCATAACTTTCACCTTCCTAATTTCAAATTGAAATCCAAATGACGACACTACTCCTAAACAAAAAGAAATATACTATAGATGTTGACCCAGAAATGCCTTTACTTTGGGCAATTCGAGATAGCATCGGACTTACGGGTACTAAATTTGGTTGTGGGATTGGCGCTTGTGGGGCTTGTAAAGTACTCGTTGACAATGTGGCTACTTATTCGTGTTTGACTCCTGTTTCGGCTGTTGAAGGCAAAAACATAACAACCATTGAAGGAACGTCAGAAAATTTACAATTATTACAAAAATCTTGGGAGGAATTCAACGTCCCTCAATGTGGGTATTGCCAACCGGGACAATTGATATCTGCTACTTCCCTACTCAACTCCAACAAAAACCCAACAGATACTGATATTGACGATGCTATGAGCGGTAATATTTGCCGTTGCGGTACGTACCAACGCATCAAAAGTGCCATTCAACATACAGTTTCACTTAAAAAACAAAAATAATCATGAGTGAAATTCAAAACATAAGCCGTAGGTCTTTCATCAAGAACGTAGGATTAGCTTCTGGCGGTTTAATATTAGCTTGCAATTATACTTTATTCTCAAAAGATGTTACCTCTGAGATTGCAACCGAGTTCAATCCTAATCTATTTGTGCAATTAAATTCGGATGGAAGTCTAATAATAGTTTGCTCACGTTCTGAAATGGGCAATGGAGTACGAACATCCCTTACCTCTATTGTTGCAGATGAAATGGAAGCCGATTGGAATAGAGTATCTGTTAAACAAGCCATTGGAGATGCCAAATATGGAGACCAAAATACAGATGGTTCTCGAAGTGTAACCGACTTATATGAGACCATGCGAACAATGGGCGCCATGACCAAAATGATGTTGATTACCGCTGCCGCAAAAACTTGGCAAGTTCCTGAAAGTGAATGCACAGCCCAAAACCACTTTGTCATTCATTCTAGTGGAAAAAAATTAGGCTTTGGAGAATTGGTCGATGCAGTAAAAACATTGCAAGTTCCTAAAAATATAACTCTTAAAAATCCAAAAGATTTTAAATACATTGGTAAAACCCTAAAAAGTATTGACGTTAAAGATTTTGCAAACGGAAGCGCTATATACGGTATCGACAAACGTTTGCCCAACATGAAATTTGTGGCTATTGCAAGATGTCCCGTTACTTTTGGAACGGTTAAATCTTTTGACAAAACAGCCGCTATGAAAATTCGAGGCGTAGAAGCTGTAATTGAAATTCCAAGAATCGAAAGACCTTTTGGCCCACTTGGCGGTGTAGCTGTAATCGCTTCGAATACTTGGGCCGCTTTTAAAGGAAAAGAAGCGCTGGAAATACAATGGAATTATGGTAAAAATGAAGGTTATGATTCCGAGAAGTACATGGCTGAATTAACCGAAAGAGTCCACAAATCCGGCAAAGTCGAAAAAGAAATTGGTGATTTAAACAAGGCTTTTAATGAAGCTTCAAAAGTTATTGAAAGCACTTTTCAATTACCGCATTTAGCCCATGCTCCAATGGAAGTTCCAAATGCTGTAGCTTGGGTACAAGGCGACCGTTGCGAAGTTTGGGCTCCAACACAATCACCGCAAACTGCTAGAGAAGAAGTTTCAGCTTATTTAGGGACAGCCTTAGACAAAACAACCATAAATGTCACCTTTTTAGGAGGAGGCTTTGGCCGAAAATCAAAACCAGACTATATCGTAGAAGCTGTCATCGTTTCAAAAGCGATCAATGCGCCCGTACAAGTCGTTTGGACTCGAGAAGACGACATCAAACACGGTTATTACCATACCGTAAGTTCGCAATATATGAAAGCCTCGTTGGACGCGCAAGGCAATGTGACAGGCTGGCTTCACCGCTCGGCTTTCCCATCGATTATGTCCACCTTCAAACCTGGCGAAGAATATCCCGCAGGATGGGAAGCTTCAAGCGCTTCCGATGTTCCTTTTGATATAAAAAATATGAGGTTTGAATCGGGACAAGCTCCTGCGATGGTAAGAATTGGATGGATGCGTTCGGTAATCAATATACTGCATGGTTTTTCTATCAATATATTTGCCGATGAATTGGCTCATGCTGCCAAACAAGATCCATTGGAATTCAGATTGAAATTAATCGGAGATGACCGCATCGAAGACACCAAAGATGCTATAAAATACAATACAGCTCGCCTTAAAAATGTTTTGAAAAAGGCTGCAAAAAATGCCAATTGGGGAAAACCATTACCCAAAGGACATGCTTTTGGCTTGGCAGTTCATTATAGTTTTTATACTTATGTAGCCTCGGTGGTAGAAGTTTCAATGGTGGACAACAAAGTAAAAGTACATAATGTATATACTGCAATAGATTGCGGAACGGCTGTCAATAAAGACACCATAAAATCGCAACTAGAAGGCGCTGCTATCTTTGGAATGTCATTGGCCTACTATGGTAAAATAACTGCCAAAGATGGAGCTATCGAACAAAACAGCTACAGCGACTACCGTATGGTTCGAATGAATGAAGCACCAAAAGTACATGTTGAAATTGTAGAAAGCACCGAAAAACCTACAGGAATTGGAGAACCTGGCGTTCCTGTGATTGCCCCAGCCATTATCAATGCTATATTTAAACTAACAGGGAAACGATATTACAATTTACCTTTGAGCGATTACGACCTTGTATAAATGATTTTTTGGGCGTTACCACAAGGGTCGGGCTTTCCGTTACAATCTCCCGAAGAAAAATCGGGAGGATTTTCACTCTAATCCCTAACGCAAAAACGGTATTAATCGAATTTAGTACAAAAAAACGAATACCTATTCTTAATGAACAATTGGATTGAACTATTACACGATTTTAAAAGCAAAAAGAAACCTGTGGCTCTTGTTACAGTTACCAAAATTCTTGGTTCGGCTCCTTGTAGAGTAGCTTCAAAAATGATTGTTACCCTTGAAAAAGAAATATACGGAACCATTGGCGGCGGAAAATTAGAATTTCAAGTAATTGATGAAGCTGTTCGTGCTATACAAGAAAACAAAATTATAGAATCCAATTATACTTTAGGCCCTGAATTTGAACAATGCTGTGGCGGAAAAGTAGAATTAATTATTGAGCCCATGAATCAATTCCCAGAATTATATTTATTTGGAGCAGGACATATAGGTGTTGCCATTTGTAATGTATTAAAAGACACCCCTTTTGCAATTACACTTTTGGATTCCCGAGAAAACTGGAGAGAAACCATTAAAATTGATCAAACCATTAGGTATAGTGCTGTTCCTTTTGACCTTTATAAACAAACCGTAAACTGGGGCTCCAATTGTTATGTGGTTATCTTAACGCACGATCACAAACTGGATTTTGAAATTACTGCTTTGGCCTTGCATCAACCAACTAAATACATTGGTTTGATTGGCAGCAAAACCAAGAAAAACAAATTCAACAATTTATTGATTAACGAACTGAATTTTGAAGCAGGAATTTCTCGCGTTCACTGTCCAATTGGATTGGATTTGGGTGGTAATTCCCCCAAAGAAATTGCCATAAGTATCGCTTCTGAATTACTGAAAATGTATTATGGAAAATAAAACGGTGTTTGTTTTATTAGCTGGAGGGAAATCCGAAAGAATGGGCATTGCCAAAGGTTTACTGCCGTACCAAGATACCTTTTGGATTTTGGAACAACTCAAAAGAATTGCATCCTCAACAATTTCCAAAGTTTATATTGGGCTAGGCTATAATCACGAACTATATTTTGATACGATATCTTGGTTTGAAAAAGCGCTCTTGGATTTTATTTTATATAAAAACATAAAAGTAAAAATTGCTGTAAATCAGAATCCTGAATTGGGTACTTTCTCTACTTTACAAACCGTTCTAAAACAAATTCCGAAAGACAGGGCTGTTCTAATCAATCCTATTGATATTCCAGTTTTAAATTCTCTCGAACTTCAAACTATAATTA
The DNA here is from genome assembly GCF_965234445.1 of Flavobacterium rarum (SeqCode). Taxonomy (GTDB): domain Bacteria; phylum Bacteroidota; class Bacteroidia; order Flavobacteriales; family Flavobacteriaceae; genus Flavobacterium; species Flavobacterium rarum. Next base: position 10,818 of record NZ_OZ248481.1, read on the forward strand.
ATACTCAAAACCAAATTGTACTTCCCAATTTTGAAAGCAAAAATGGCCATCCTATAAAGTTTCATTCTGAATTTTGGGAACCCCTTCTCTTGCTAAATCCAACTGACCAAAACAGCCGATTGGATTTGGAAATCAAAAAAACTAACCCTTCCAAAATAACAAGAATAGCAGTAACCGATTCCTGTATTCTAAAAAATTTAAACACTCCAAATGATTGGATAGAGTTTACAAATTCTAATCAAAAATTACCATAAAAAAAGCGTCTCGAAATTAATCGAAACGCTTTTTTACAAATTAAAATTTAAACCTATTTTGTTACTATTTAGCCTGTGTTATTTTTTATAGGTTACCTCTAAAAACTCCCCGATTTGTATAAATTTTTAAAATTGCTTAAATTTCGGTGATGAAAAAATTTAAGAGACATAGAGATTACGGTTTTTTTGACCAAGACATTCGCTTGACTAAATTGAGTGAATTAGGCGACCCTTTAGAGAAGCTAAATGCACATATTGATTTTGAAATCTTTAGAGATTTATTAGAAACAAGGCTTTCAAAAATTGCCAAAGGTAAGGGAGGAAGAAAACCCTACGACTATGTTTTAATGTTCAAAATTTTAATACTTCAGCGTTATTACAATGTGTCTGACGACCAAATTGAATATCAAATAAATGACCGCATGAGTTTTATGCGCTTCTTAAATTTGACTATCGCAGATGATATTCCTGACAGCAAAACAGTTTGGAATTTCAGAGAGCAATTAATTGATTTAAAGTTAATTGACGAATTGTTTCAGTTATTTTTAAAAGAATTAGAGTTACTAAATTTGATAATAAATGAAGGAAAAATAATTGATGCCAGTTTCATAGAAGTACCAAAACAAAGAAATAGTAGAGCTGAAAATACTGAAATTAAATCTGGAAATACTCCAGAATCATTTGAAGAAAATTCGAATAAAAAATCTCAAAAAGATTTAGACGCTAGATGGACTAAAAAGAATAACGTAAGCTACTATGGTTATAAAAACCATGTGAAAGTAGACGCAAAGAGTAAGTTAATTTTAAAATATGAAGTGACCGATGCTTCTGTACATGACTCACAAGTACTTGAAAATTTATTAGATGAAAAGGATGCAGATGAAGATTTTAGTGGTGATTCTGCTTATAGTGGTGAAAACCAACGAAATATTATCTCTCAAAAAGAGATGAATGACAAAACTTGTAAGAAAGGCTATAGAAACAACCCATTAACCGAGCAAGAAATTGCAACCAATAGAGAGAAATCAAGGATTCGTTCAAGGGTTGAGCATGTTTTTGGTTTTATGGAAGGAAGTATGAACGGAATGAATTTGTACGCCATTGGAATAAAGAGAGTTGAGGGACTAGTTGGGTTAATGAATTTAACCTATAATATGTTTAGAAAAATTCAAATTCAAACTATTTAGTAGGGACGTGCGCAAAATTGCAAAAACAAAATAATATAAAGCCTTAATTTACAATAGCTTATGCAAAAACAAAGCTCAAATATGAAAACTTAAAAACTGCTTCCTATTTTTTTTGAAATTCTAAAAAGCAATTAAAAATACTGAAAGCAGTTTTTAGAGATTACCTATACTTTAATTGCTTCCAGCTTTAGTTGGAGGAATAAAATTTGAGTAGTTTGTCTTGGCTTTAGCCAAAATACTATACTTTTTGGCTAAAGCCAATAGTACATTGAATCCATATTCATCCAGCTAAAGCTGGAGGCAATTGAAAATTATCAATATGCTGAATAGTGACCCTATTTCTTAATTAACTCCTGCAAAGGTTTCAATTGTTCCAAGTCAATTTTGGATTCTTGCAACACCGATATCATATTCATAATATGCGTTGGATTCATGTCTTTGCCTAAAACTCGAATGACTGCAAAACCCGTATCGTTTTTATTGGCATAAAGAACAAATTCGTTAATATGGTCATCAGTCCCAACATAACTTACTGAAGCGCCTTGTTTGCCTGAGCTAAATTTCATCAATTGTTGATACATTGTATCTTTCAGAATCAAATTAACTTTGGCACGTTCTGCTTCAAACTGTTCTTTGTTTTTATCGTTTAATTTAAAAGCCAACACATTCATTTTATCAAAAGAGTGTAACGCTTCTCTTTGAGTAATTGTCAATTTGGTTTTATCCACATTCAAAATATTTGACGAAATATCCAATGCGATAAAATCTTTGTTCTCGGTGTTTTCTACAAAGTATTTTTGCAAAGATGGATCGGAGCTACAGCTTCCTAAAATCAAACTTAGTAAAAGTGTGATTAAAAATAATATGACTCTCATCTTACTTTTTTCCTTTAGTTGCTTTTTTCAAATCATCTCCACCAGGAATTCTCATTTTGTCAGTCAAAACCGAAATCTCACTCAAATCAAAATCGCCAGTCAATGACATCAAAACCGTATCTTCTTCTTTTCCGCCATCGATAAACATCAACAACTCTTTGATTTGTGTATCCTTGGCACCAGATCTTACCATAATTTTGATGCTTCTCCCTTTTTCGTTTACACGCATCAATTCTTCCAAACCAGCTGTTTTAATATATTTATCTGCAGCTACTTTCATTTCCCCTTCTACTCGAACACTTTTAGTGGTAAACACTTTTAAATTGTCTAATTTTTTGATCAAATTCATATATTGTTGTGCCTCTTTATCGGAGGTGTCAACCTTTACCTTGCTCATCAATTCAAACATTTTCTTATTGACTACAATTGACGTTACGTCATCTTGACCATCAAATTTATCGAATGCTCCTTGCGCAAAAAACGGACTTGATACTAATACTATTACTAATGTGATTATTAACTTCTTCATTTTTTTTTGATTTAATGATTATTTTTAAAATTTTAATTCAACTTACTCGGCTTAAATGCTCTAGAATCATTCTTGCTTTATTTTTATTCAACAAATGCTTTATTTTTGGTGTCTTCGTATACTTGAATGTACTGAACACTTTCTACACCCACATTTACATTATTTGACAACATTGCTAATGCCTTTTGAGTTGCTGCCAAAGCTTCCTCCGGATCATCATACGATCCTAAATCTTTATTTTCCATAGCAACATTTGCATTAAAGTAGACATAAGATCCTATTCCTAACATAATTACAACTGAAGCAGCAATTGACAACCACGCTACTTTACGTTTTATGGAATGTAGTAGCACTTCAGGGGTAAACTTTTGCTCTTTTGCCAAAGAAAAATAACCAAAAAGAGGTTGGTATTGTTCCAAATGTGGCGCCACATTTGAAGAAGTAAAATATTCTTTCAACTCTTTTTCTTCGCCAATACTGGTCTCTCCTTCAAAGTATTTTTCTAATAGTATTTCTATTTTATTGAATTCCATAACGGTGTGTTTTTAACATGTATTCTCTAATTGTTTTTCTAGCTCTTGAAAGTGCTACTCTCACAGCAGTTTCATTCATTTCCAAAATTTTTGCAATTTCTTCAAACTCACATTGCTCTATATCTCTTAATTGAATAATTAATTTTTGCTGTTCTGGTAATTGGTTAATGTATTTCTCAACCCAAGCTAAACTATCGCTATCTTCTACTTTTTTATCCAAACTTGGTTCCCTATCGGTGTAGTTATTGTGAACTATTTTAAGATTACTGGCTCTTTTTGACTTCAATTGATCCAAACAATAATTTTTTGTCATTGTCATTGCCATTGCTTCGACACTATTATAAGCTTCCAGATTTTCATTTTTTGTCCATAATTTTACCAAAATTTCCTGAGTAGCATCTTCTGCTTCCTCTGTGCTAACGAGCAATCGTTTGGCCAATCGAAAGAGCTTGTCTTTGAATGGATTGATTAAATGCACGAATTCATTTTGGTTCATAAAACAATTTTATTAATCTGGTTATATAATCTAGACGAATCACAATTATATTTGTTACAAAAAAAATATAAATTAAACTAAAGTTAGTACTTTTACGTTCTATACCTACTAGAGAATACTATATGAAGACATTTTTAAAATTTACACTTTTAGCATTAATTGCCCTTATTTCTTTTGCAAGTTGTGAGGATATGGACGATGTTGCCGCACCACCTGCCCAGGAAATCAACGACTTTATTTGGAAAGGTATGAATTTGTATTATTTATGGCAAGCTGACGTACCTAATTTGGCTGACAAAAGATTTGCCAATCAAGCCGAATTAAATGTTTTTTTAAAAGGATATTCCAAACCAGAAGATTTATTTGAAGCTCTAAGAGTAGATAAGTCTATTGATCGTTTTAGTTGGATTGTTAGCGATTACAGGGAATTGGAAGGGATGCTTCAGGGAACTACAAAGAATGACGGAGTGGATTTTGGACTTTACCGCAAAGCCTCCAATTCTGATGATATTTTTGGTTGGGTTCGATATATTATACCTAATTCTAACGCATCAACTAAAGAAATAAAACGTGGAGCCATTTTTTATGCAGTAAATGGCACTCAACTTACAGTAAGCAATTATCAAACTCTTTTAATAAATGCCGAAAATTACACCCTTAATCTTGCTGATTTTGATAATGGTAAAATAACTCCAAATGGAAAATCGGTATCATTAACAAAAACGGAACTTGCTGAGAATCCCATTTTGATAAATAACACAATTGCATCTGGTACTCATAAAATTGGGTATTTAATGTACAATGGTTTTTATCCCAATTATGACACTCAGTTGAACGAAGCATTTGGAACTTTAAAAACTCAAGGAATAACTGATTTGGTTTTGGATTTAAGATACAACTCTGGAGGTTCTGTTCTTACAGCTACTCGTTTGGCAAGCATGATAACTGGACAATTTACAGATAAAGTATTTTCTAAACAACGATGGAATGACAAGATCAATGCCTACTTTGAAACCGAAAATCCAGATGCATTAAAGAACCTATTTACTAATACAATTGACAACGCTCCAATAAACAGTTTGAATCTTACCAAAATTTACATTTTAACTTCAAAAAGCACTGCATCTGCAAGTGAATTGGTAATTAACGGTTTAAAACCTTACATTGAAGTGGTTCAAATTGGTGACATTACAACAGGAAAAAATGTAGGCTCTATAACCGTATATGATTCTCCTACTTTTGGAAAAGAAAATAGAAATCCAAATCACCGTTATGCTATGCAACCTCTGGTCTTAAAGATAGTAAATGCAGATGATTTTGGTGACTATTTCAACGGTTTGAACCCTACTTATGCTTTAAAAGAAAATCTAGCCGATTTAGGTATTTTGGGTAATAGTACTGAACCCTTATTGAGCACTGCAATTGGTAAAATTACAGGAACTGCCAAAATGATCAAAATGAACAAAGGCAAAGTATATCCTTATTTTGAAGACACAAAATCAATAAATGGTTTACAAAACCAAATGTATGTTGACAAAGTACCTTCTGGTCTTTTGAAATCTTTGGAATAAACAAATTACAACACAATAATACTACAAAATAAAGCGTTGTAATCTGATAACCATTTAAATAAAAATCCAGATGAAAAAGACAGCGCTATTATTTTTAGGCTTAACTGCACTAATTTCTTTAGCTTTCATTAAGCCAAATGCAACTGAACTAAAAGCTTTTACAGTTGTTATTGATGCAGGTCACGGCGGATCAGATTTTGGAGCAACTTTCAATGAAACTTCTGAAAAAGTAATTGTTTCTCAAATTGCCGATAAGATAAAGTCTTTGAATAAAAATAAAAACATAACTATTCTACTAACTCGCAGTTCGGATGAGCTGATACCATTAGAAAAAAGAACAGATTTTATCAATACTGTAAAACCGGATTTGGTTTTATCGCTTCATATAAATGCTAATCCAAATAATGAAAAATCCGGAATTGAATCTTATGTAAGTGATACAACTCCTTTTTATGAAAAGTCAAATACAATTGCCAGCCAATTAAACGCTTCACTTTCAAAAAACAATTCTCTTAAAGTGTCTAAAACAAAACTAGCTCCTTTTCATATTCTAAAAAAATCTGAAGCTCCAACTGTACTTGTTGAGTTGGGTTATTTGACAAATGCTAAAGACAGAAAATACCTGACAGACGAAAAAGAACAAGTTGCTATTGCAAAGAACATCAATTCTTTCTTATCCGAATTACAATAAAAACAAACTCAATCAAAAAGAGGCTTTCATTACTGAAAGCCTCTTTTTTTTTCAAAAATAAAAACCTAAATACTAGTCATTAAAATAAAAACCCGCTGGAATAACTCCAACAGAGAATGTTTTTTCTAATGAACCAATTGACGGTGCATTTAATGCATAAACATATACTTTTCCGTTGTTTTTGTAGTTTCCTGCATCGCCAACATAAATATGATTTCCATGAACTGCAAAACTATATACTCCATATACATTTTGAGCAGTAGTGCTGAATGCAGGAGTTGTAGGCAAAGTAGTTGCAGATGTACTCATTTTATAAACATCTGAATCAATAGTGTAATAAGCGTCGCTACCATTTATAACAAAATTGGATACATGTTTTGTGGCGTCTGAATACGCAATTGTACTTGTTACTTTATTGGTAGTCAAATTTACTTTTACAATTTTCCCTGAAGTTTCAATAGCTGGAGCCGATACATAACTTGGATTTCCTGAACAAGAAACCCACAAAGTTCCATCTTTTATTACCAAACTCTCTGGAATATCCCCAACAGTAATTGTAGTTGAAACTTTATTTGAGCCAGATTCTATAACCGAAACTGTTTTCCCATATCCATAACCACCTTTATGTGCAACGTATAATTTTCCTGAGTTTTCAATAATACGTTCTGGACCTTCAACAACAGGAATTGTACTTGAAACTTTATTTGAAGACAAATCGATCACAGCAACATAATCATCCGTTGCAACTCCTCCATCTCCCCAATTGGTCACGTATCCTTTTCCATTGGCAAATGCAATATATCTCGGGTTTTTTAATCCGGAATTGATTGTTCCAACACTTTTTAAAGTATAACGGTTTACAATTTCTATTTTATTGCTTCCGTTCAAAACGATGTAAGCATTTTGATTATTGAATCCTACATCTTGTCCTGTATCTCCCAAAGTAATTGCTGGATTTACAATAGAAAAAATATCATTTTGTGCCGTAACAAAATCAGATGAAACAAAAGAAACAGAAGCATCATTATGCCCAAAACCACCTTGGTTTAAAATCAAAAAGCCTTTGTCATAACTCCCTAATGGAGCATCATTATTATCATCATCATTGGTACAAGACGCAAAAAATAAAGAAAAACATAGCGCTGTTAAAACTAATTTACTGAAATTCATTGTTTTAAAAATTTAAAGTTAGATTGATTAAAAAATTTCTTCCTGGCATGATATGCTGGGAAATACTTTGATATTGTTCATTAAAAACATTTAAGGTCTGCAAACCAATTTTATAGGTATATTTAGTTCCCAAATTACAGTACACTCCAAGATTTGAAACCCAATATTCTTTGACTAAATTGTATTTTGCCGATGGAGTAGAAACCGCTCCATTAAACAAAAATTGATAGGTTGCAGTCCAGTTACTATACGAATAAGAAAGATTTGAATTGAATTTATGATACGGAACATATATCAATTGTTCTCCAGTTTCTAAATCTTCTGACCTTGTATAGGCATAAGAAGCATTTAGGGCTAGATTGTTTTTGCCAAACGAATTCGACCAACCCAAAATAGTTTCAGAACCATATGAATTAACCCGATCTGTATTTTCGGGAGACCAATTGGAACCACTTGAAGGAACCCAACGAATCATATCGCTTATTTTCATAAAGTAAATGGTCTCGGACAAGGTGAACTTTTTATATTTAAAAACATTTCCAACCTCGGCTTGATACGAATTCTCTGGTTTTAGATTAGGATTTCCTCCCGTTTCCCAATACAAATCATTGAACGTTGGAATCCTGAAATTTCTGGAAAGATTGATTTTTAAATTATAAAAAGAATTGAACTTATACACTGAACCCAAAGAAAACAATAATGGACTATCATAATCTGAGCTTACCTCTTTTCTGAAACCCAATTCGTTCTGCCATTTTTCACCATATTGATGTACCGCTTTTATCGCTATGGCCCCAATATGTCTGGTATTGTCTCCAAAACTTTCTCCAAATCCTTTGGTACGATTGTAATCTAAAATACCATTAAGTCTCACGGATTCTAATAATTGATATCCAAAATCAGCTTTTGCTATTAAAGATTCTGAGTTTCCAAAACTAAAATCTTTATTATCGATATTCTCAAAATATTGGTACTGCTCTGTGAGGTAAGCTATTTTGTAATTGCTACTGAAATTCTCATTTATTTCAGAATATTCCAAAAGATTTCGACTAAAAGTATTGACGTACTTTGTTTTTGAATCGGATTCTGAAATCAGCGAAAGATTCCTGTCGGTATTTGAAGTCTGGCTATAAAAAGTAAGAACCGAATTGGGTTTGATTTTGTACCCCACATTGGCAAACAAATTGGTAGTGGCATATTGCCCATTTTCATTTTTGCGTTGCATACCATCCCAAGTATAAAGCCCAACGTAGTCATAATCATTATCGGAACTATTTCGAGAAAAACCGACTTGTGTGCTCCATTTTTTATTGGAAACGGTCATTTTATAATTGACCCCAATAGTATTGAAACTACCGTAATCCAGACGCAAATCATTTTCGAATTTGTTCTTAAAAACCAAATTATTAGTCAAGTGTACCGTTCCGCCTATGGCTCCGCTTCCGTAACTTACACTTCCTCCGCCCGCTTTTATACTTATAGAATTAAAATCGGGTGCCGTGAATGTGTTAAAATCGGCACTACCGTTGAGTTGCGAATTGACATTTATCCCATTCCAAATCACAGCAGTTTGCGATGCTGTTGTTCCCCTAAAAGAAACCGTTGACAACATTCCGCGCCCGTATTCTTTGAAATACAATACACTGTTGAATTTTAAAACATCGGTAAGAGACGATTGGTTTTTGTTAATAACCGAATCATTCAGCACTTGAATCGATTGCGATTTGTTATTTGTATATAAAGTTCGGTCGGAAACTACAACCTCTTTTAAATTGGTTATAGAATCATTTTGCGCCGAAATCAATTGGCACAATAAAACAAAAAAGGATACTATTAGTTTTCTTAAAGTCATAATTTCTGAACCTTTTTTCCCGAAAGTTCGATATTCGTTAAGAAAAAAGGCAGGTCTCCTGGCTTACGTCTTGTTGTTCACCTTCCCATTCGAAATTAGAAGTTAGAGGTTAGAAGTTAGAAATATTATATTCTAAAATCCGAATTCTAAAATCTACAATTTAAAACAGTGGTTTGTAGATAACAACAAGCTTAATAGCTTACAGTTGCGGGAACAGCTTAGGTTTTGAACCTAATTCCCTTTTAATGTGTTTTTATAAAAAGTAAAACACAACCTTAATTCGGGTGCAAATATAGCAGAAATGAATTTACAAATCCTAAAGTTTTATTTTTTATATTTGTAGTAAACAATTTCATTATGGAAACTTTTATCGTACATCCGAAAAACAATGAGGAGAAAAAAGTACTCAAAGCCTTTCTTGAAGCATCGAAAATAAAGTTTGAAAATCAAAAAGAAAATTCAGCTGAAGATTTTTATGACCCAAATTTTGTAGCTTCAATGGAGCGTAGTATTAATGATGAAAAAGAAGGGAAAATTTCTAAAATTAGCCTTGATGATATATAGAAGTAGAATTTACTGATGAAGCTTTAGAACATTTAAAATATTTTAAAAAACTAAATAACCCGATACTTCTAAAAAAAATAAGACAACTAATTGAATCCATAATTCAAACTCCTTATAGTGGAATTGGAAAACCAGAAGCTTTAAAATATAATTACACTGGATTTTGAAGTAGAAGAATTAATCAAGAACACCGATTAGTTTACAAAATCTCTGAAAACAAAAACAGTATTACCATTTATTCTTTAAAAGGCCATTATTAAAAGTATACTTCTTTACATTCCCACTTTAATAACAACCCCGTAATCCAGTTGCGTTTTAAAAGCGTCTTCCAAAGGAAGATTATTTATTTTGCACAAAATACTACGAATCACTCCAGAATGTGCCACAATGATTAGCGGCTTATTGTGTGTTTTGGAAATTTCATTATTCAAAAACTCTCGAACTCTATTGTCCAAATCTACAAACGATTCGCCATTTGGCACATTAACCGTTACAAAATCTTCCATCCAAGGGTCTAAAACTTCTCGCGGAATGTCATTCCAACTTTTTAACTCCCAATCCCCAAAATTCATTTCCATCAGTCTTGAATCTTGAATAACGGAATCGATTTGAGTATTTTCTTTGATGTGATTTGCCAAAATAGCACAGCGTTGCAATGGGCTGGAATACAAAATAGCGTTTTGAGGCAACTGCTTTAGAATGGACTCAAAAACTACATCGTAAGGCTCTCGAATTCCAACATCACTCTGACCGTAGCAGATTCCTTTTTCACATACCGTTTCGGTATGACGAACTAAATAAACTTCCATATCGCTATAATTGACAGATAAAAAATAACTTCACATACTTGTTGCGTTGCTCCTAAACAATCTCCCGTATAACCGTCAATCCATTTTTGAAAATAACGAGCCAGAAAAAACCGAGTTACAAAAACAGGGAGTAAAACCAACAATAATTGCCATTGAAAAAAAGACAAAATTACCAGAGGCAACAATCCAAAAAATGAGGCTCCAACCACTTCTTTCCAAGTGAAATTCTGAGCAATTGGCTTGCTTTTGCTCGACGCATCTTCTCGAGAATATTCGTGGGTAAAGACAATAGAAATAGCAGATAGACGACTTACTGAATGTGCTGAAATAAAAAACAAAAGATTTTTTATTGTAGATTGAAGATTAACGATTTCAGATGTTTGGATCAGGCTATAAAGTGCTTTAAACTTTAACAAAAACAATAAAACCAAACCAATAGCTCCATACGCACCAATTGCACTGTCTTTCATAATGATTAATATTTTTTCCTTTGTCCAACCACCTCCAAAACCATCACAAACGTCTGCAAAACCATCCTCGTGAAAAGCTCCAGTGGTAAGAATTCCAGCGATCATGGATAGTATCAAAGCTATTTCAACAGAAAATACAATCGAAGCGAGATAGTAAACCACAAAACAAATTCCACCAACTATCCAACCAACTAAAGGAAAATAACGGGATGCTTTGTTTAAATAATCAGGATCGTGATTAATGTTTTTGGGACATGGAATACGAGTATAAAACATTAATGCGGTAAAAAATATGTGTAATTGTTTTTTCATTTTTAATATAATTTTATTCCTCCAGCTAAAGCTGTAGGCAATTGATTTACTGACCGCTAACTCCTGCAGATTCAAAACTTGCCATTTCATTTAAAAAAATAACAGCCGATTGAATAATCGGAAACGCAACCGCACAACCTGTCCCTTCTCCCAATCGTAAATCGAGTTGCAATACTGTACGAACATTCAAATAATCTACTATTTTTTGATGTCCTTGTTCTGCAGAGGAATGACAGAATATGGCGTTCTCAATTACAGAAGGTTTCATTTTACAAGCGATTAAAAAAGCTACCGTACAAATAAAACCATCAACCAAAATAAGCATATTATTTTCTTTGGCTTGTAGCATTCCGCCCGCCATTTGCATAATTTCAAATCCGCCAAAGTAGGCTAACTTGCTTTGCAAATCATTTGAACCATTATAATTATCAAGTGCTTTTTTGAGAATGTTTTGTTTCTGAAGTAGCTTTTCGTCAACAACTCCAGTTCCTTTACCTACACAATCTTCAATAGGCAACTCCATAAGCACACTCATCAACACCGAAGCTGTAGACGTATTTCCAATTCCCATTTCGCCAAAACCGATGCAGTTGCAACCTGTTTCAAAAATGGAATTTATTATTTCTCGTCCTTTAGAAAAACACAAATCCAATTCGGTTAGACTCATTGCTGAGCTTTGCAAAAATGACTGAGTTCCCTTTCCTATTTTGGCCGAAACCAACTTTGTATTTGTTGGAAAATCATAATTTACTCCCGCATCTACAATGGTTAACGCAATATTATTCTGCTTGCAAAATACATTAATGGCCGCCCCGCCTTCTAGAAAATTAGTTACCATTTGTCGGGTCACGTCTTGCGGATAGGCGCTCACGCCATGATTGGCAATTCCGTGGTCGGCAGCAAAAACAACTATATTGGGTTTTGTTATTTTGGGTTCTAACGTTTGAAAAACAGTTCCGATTTGTTTTGCCAGACTTTCTAAAATGCCAAGAGAACCGGTTGGTTTGGTTTTGTTGTCTATTTTTTGTTGCAATAATTTAGTGAAATCAGTTCCACTTCCTATTTCTTCTTTATTAACTAAAACAATATTCTCTATTTTATTTTTGTGTAAAACAGAAATTTCATTGACGATTGGATTTTCTTGCTTTTGTTTCCAATTTAGTTGTTGTAACATGGGTTGGTTGTCGTAATTGGTAGCGGGTTTACCAACGCAAAAATACCCCAAAGGCTCTATGTTTTCGGGTAATCCTAAAAGCTGTTTGAACTGATAATAATTTAGAATCGAAACCCAGCCCATAGAATAACCTTGTTCTGTCAAAGAAAGCCAAATGTTTTGGGCAGCACATACGGCACTAAATTTGATCGCTTCATTACTGCCGACAGTTCCAATTGTAAAATTATTCAAAACCGAACGGTCGTAAGCAATCACCAAACCGAGTGGTGCTTCCTCAATGGCTTCCAGTTTTAGGGCTTTGTATTGTGATTTTTGCTCTTCATCGTCGGTTAAGTTTGTTGCTTTTTTATCATAATCTAAAAATAAATTCTTTATCGCTTTTTTAATTTCCGCCGATTTGATCAGGTAATATTTTGTTGCATCGGTCAAACCTACAGAGGGTGCGTAATGTCCAGCTTGTAGTGCTTTTTGAATCACTTCATCAGGCACTTCGTCTTGGGTAAAATGGCGGGTGTCGCGACGGGATTTTATGATTTCATCTAAATTCATTGTTGTACTCTGTGTTTGCGTTAGGGATGGAAGCGACATCCTATTGTGGCGGGGTTCGCCACAATAGATATAGCGTACAGCCCGACCCTTGTGGTAACGCCAAAATTTAAAAACTTATTATTATACAATCTAACCTTTTATTTTTACTGGAATTCCGGAAACCATTAACACAACCGTTTCGGCTTTTTGAGCGATGTATTGATTCATCCAACCTTGAAGTTCTGTGAATTTTCTACCAATATGGGTGTCCGCATGAACGCCCATTCCTATTTCGTTGGTGACAATAATAATCGTAGCATTTTCTTGCTGTACGATAGCATCCAATTCGGCTTTGGCTTGTTCCAAACTTAAAGCAACATCATTTTTGGTATCTACAAAAAAGTTGGTCAACCAAAGTGTCACACAATCCACAATAGCGACTTTTCCGGAAAAATCAATTTCGCTCAAATGCTTTTCCTTTTCTACGTTGACCCAACGTTCGTCTCGGTCTTTTTGATGACGGTTAATGCGTTTTTGGAAATCTTCATCCCATTTTCTGGCTGTGGCCACATACAATGGCTTTACGGATAATTCTTTGGCTAAATTCTCGGCGTAACTACTCTTCCCGGAGCGTTCTCCACCTGTAATTAGGTATATCATTTTTGGGTATAATGTGTTTTATAGCTATTTTTTTTAATAAGGACAATTTGTGCAATCGCTTTTACAACAATTTCCCCGTTTGAGATGAAACCAAGGTTTAAAAACATAGTTTCCATCCTCAAAGTAATAATCAATTCCTTCAATAATATTTGGGGTTTCGGGTAATAACGAAGCTTTATTTCCAATGGCCGTCTCTGGAGTTATTGTAGCTACAAATTCGTCTATTTTGCTAGAACAAGCCTTGGCAAAACAACTCGGACAAAGACAATCTGCACTATCCAAAGGATTGAAAACAGGAGGGAAATTAGTGCACCAACACTTCTCTTCTTCCAATGTATCTCCACAATTAAAAGGCATTTTACAAGCAGAACAATATTTCTCTTTTACAATCTTCATTTTGTAAAGATACCATTTGTCTTATTTTTTACTGCAAAAATTAAACAAGAAATTTATAAATTAATATACCTTTGCCGTTATTGTAAAAAATATATTATGCGATTTTCATTCTACAAAGTTCTTTTAGTCTGCATTCTCTTTTCTTTTATTGGATGCCAAAAAAATGCAAAAAAAGCCCTAATAAATGATGCCTCTGCTTCAAATAGCATTCAATATGCCAAAAGTTTAGCTATCCATAAATACGAAGGCTATTCCGTTGTAACGGTTTCAAATCCTTGGCCAGAAGCGGTTAAAAATTTCACTTATATTCTAAAAGAGAAAAATGGAGTCGTACCCGATAGCTTAAAAAAATACAATCAAATTCAAGTTCCATTGCAATCGATTGTCGTGACTTCGACCACTAATATCCCTTTGCTGGAAATGTTGGGTGTTGAGAAAGCACTAATTGGATTTCCTCATACCGACTATGTTTCATCCGAAAAAACGAGAGCCTTAATCGATGCCGGTTCTGTTAAAAATGTAGGTCAAAACGAAAAACTCAACATCGAACAGCTTATTGAACTAGCGCCAGACCTCATCGTGACTTTTGGCATTGACAACAACAATCCTGCTATTGAAAATTTACAAAAAAGCGGTTTAAATGTACTCATCCAAGCTGATTGGATGGAGCAATCTCCTCTTGGAAAAGCAGAGTGGTTAAAATTGTATGGCGCTTTATTTGGTAAAGAAAAAGAAGCAGACGTTTTATTCGAGAATATTGTAAAGGAATACAATAATGCCCTTGCATTGATGGCAAACAAAAAACCAACTTCGACTGTGTTGTACGGTTCCATGTATCAAGACCAATGGTTTGTAGCCAGAGGCAGCAGTTGGGTTGCCCAATTTATGAAAGATGCCAAAGCCAACTATCTATGGTCATCGCTTGAAGGTACAGGAAGTCTTGGATTGTCTTTTGAAAACATATTAGTTAAAGGAAAAACAGCTAATTTCTGGATTGCGACAGGTTCTTTCAAATCTCTCGCCGAACTCGAAAAAGCGAATCCGCATTACAGTCAGTTTGATGCTTTTGCCAATAAAAATGTTTATACTTTTGAAGGAAAAATGGGAGCTACTGGAGGTACAATTTTTTATGAATTATCCCCTGCCAGACCTGACTTGGTTTTGAAAGATTATATCAAAATTTTTCATCCTGATTTGCTTCCTGATTATACCTTTACCTTTGCTCAAAAACTGAATTAATCCTCATCCATTCCGATAATTATCGGAACTCTAAAAGAAGAAGGAGCTTAAAAATAGTTTGTAAAAAACACATTTAATTAATTGAACAATCCAAAACGAAATACGATCTTATTCTCATTGCTTTTTTTAGGGCTCATTTTTCTGTTTTTTGTCAACATCAGTTTGGGCTCAATTACTATTCCTTTTAAGGAAATTTACACGAGTTTGACCGGCGGTCAATCAAGCAAATCGACTTGGGAATACATCATTATCAGTTACCGATTGCCCAAAGCGATTACCGCAGTTCTAGTCGGAATGGGATTATCGATAAGCGGATTATTAATGCAAACTTTATTTAGAAATCCGCTTGCTGGACCTTATGTTTTGGGACTTAGCTCTGGGGCTAGTTTGGGCGTTGCTTTTGTAATATTGGGAGCGAGTCTATTGCCTCCTTTTCTGAGTGTTATTTTATTGTCACCCTACGGAATCGTTTTGGCATCTACCCTTGGCAGTACCACGGTTTTGTTATTGGTGTTATTGGTTTCGCAACGACTTCGAGATACTATGGCAATTTTGATTGTTGGGCTGATGTTTGGCAGTTTTACCAGTGCCATTGTGGGCGTTCTTACCTATTTCAGTTCGGCGGAACAATTGCAGAAATTTACTTTTTGGTCCATGGGAAATTTGGGGAATTTGTCTTGGTCATCTATTATTATTTTGTCCGTTTGTGTACTATTGGGATTATTCCTCAGCTTGCTCAGCATCAAACCTTTGAACGCACTACTACTTGGGGAAAATTACGCCAAAAGTATGGGGTTAAATTTCAATAAAGCCCGACTTATCATTATACTGGCAACGAGTATTTTGGCAGGAAGCATAACAGCTTATGCGGGGCCTATCGCTTTTATCGGATTAGCAGTTCCCCATATCGCCAAATTAGTATTTCAAACGAGTAATCATAGTGTTTTATTCTGGAGTACTTTGCTTTTTGGAGCTGCAATTATGTTGGTTTGCGATGTGGTTTCCCAAATGCCGGGAATGGAAGTTACACTACCAATAAATGCAATTACTTCGATATTAGGAGCGCCTGTGGTGATCTGGTTATTGGTTCGAAAGAGGAGTTTTAAGTAATGTCGTAGGATTCAATTATAACCACATAGAAACATAGAATTTATAGTTGTTCGTTAGAGTTAGATAGTCGTTTCACTTTTCACATAGATAGATATTCCAAAAAAAGATTATCCTTTTTATGATTTAGTATTTTATGGTCAAAGAGTTAGAAAAAATAATTTTGAATACAATCAACATATATTAAAAACAGAATCAAATGATTACTCAAAAATATTTAGATGAATTAACGTATGAAATCATTGGTTCAGCAATAGAGGTGCACAAAACAATGGGCAGAGGATTATTAGAGAATATTTATCATCATTGTTTAATTGAAGAATTAACTGTTAGAAAAATAAATTTCTCAACAGAAATGAAAATTCCAGTGTTTTACAAAGACAAAGAGCTAAAAATTGATTTTAAATGTGATTTATTTATCGAAAACTGTCTAGTCGTTGAATTAAAATCTGTGTCCGAGATCAATCCTGTTCACAAAGCGCAGCTTTTAACTTACATGAAACTTTTAAAATCACCTAAAGGTATTTTAATTAATTTTAATTGTTATAATCTTTTTAAGGAAGGTCAGCTAACTATTGTGAATGAATATTTTAATCAGCTACCTAAATTTTAAATAACATAGAAACATAGTTTTTTGATAGAAAGGAATAAATAGATATTTCACTTTTATACATAGTATTTTCTATGTGTAAAAAAGGTCTTTTTCTTAGACCATCTTTTATTAAAAAAATCTATGTTTCTATGTGGTTAAAAAAAATAAAACTATAAATAACATATTATGCCACATTTTGTAATTGATTGTTCACAAAACATACTGAATCTAAAATCGCCCGAAGAAATCATGCAAGCCGTTTATGACACTGCAGAATCTACTGGCCTTTTTGATGTTGGGGATATAAAAGTTCGTATCAATCCTTTTCAATATTATAACATTGGGAATACTACCGATGATTTTATTCATGTTTTTGCCAACATAATGGAAGGCCGAACAACAGATCAAAAAAGTAACCTTTCCCACAAAATTGTTGGTCAGCTAAAAATACTATTTCCTGAGGTTCCAATTTTGTCCATCAACATTCGGGATTTTGAAAAAGCGACTTATTGTAATAAATCAATGGTGTAATTTTTAAAAATTCCATTCTAAAAACAAGAACTTTAGACCCATCAAAATGAGTACTATCCTCACCACATCCAATTTAAGCATTGGGTACATTTCCAAAAAGGAAACGATGACCATTGCCGAAAACCTCAACTTGAACTTGCAGGCAGGAAAACTGATTGCTTTGATTGGGGCAAATGGTATTGGAAAATCTACTTTATTGCGCACCATTACTGGGATACAAAAACCTTTGCAAGGAAGAGTTTTATTAAATGATAAAAAAATATCCAGCTACGAACCTTTGGAACTGGCTCAAAATTTAAGCATGGTTTTGACCGAAAAGTTACCTCCCAGTAATTTAACCGTTTTTGAATTGGTGGCATTGGGACGTCAACCGTACACCAATTGGATTGGCACTTTATCGGATGATGATATTCAAATTGTTCAAGATGCAATAGAACTGACACAAATTGGTCATTTGTCTCAAAAAAAACATTATGAAATAAGTGATGGACAGCTACAAAAAGTTTTGATTGCAAGAGCATTGGCACAAGACACTCCTTTGATTATTTTGGATGAGCCCACTACCCATTTGGATTTATTACATAAAGTTTCCTTACTCAAACTATTAAAAAAATTGACTCACGAAACTGGAAAATGTATTTTATTTTCGACCCATGATATTGATATGGCCATACAATTGAGTGATGAAATGATTATCATGACTCCCGAAACAGTAGTCCAAGATGAACCTTGCAATTTGATTACCAAAGGTAGTTTTAATACTTTATTCAAAGATGAACATATTGTTTTTGACAGTGAAAAAGGGAAGTTTGTGATTACGTAAGAAGTTGCTAGTTATTGATTGTCAGTTCGAGACTGAATACTAAAAAACTGAACCCTGAACACTTCTTTTAAACTCCTTTCAGTAAATTAATACTTACCGTGGCAATTTCTGAATCTGGGAATTTTTTAAAATAGTTAGGGTCAGGAAATAAACTAGCTTCGGCAGCAATTTTATGAAGCACCTCAATTTCAACAATATATTGATCCGAAAAACCATGTGTGGCATCATAAGCTGTGGCGGCAGTTTTACCTAAATTTAAAGCGGTTAATTGTGGCGCAATAGTATGTAATTCGATAATGAGCAATCCAAATTTATGAACATACGGCGACCATTTTTTGAAGTGTTCCAATAAATTATCTTCCACCAAATTATTGTTTATTCGCTCACCTCTATGCGCAAACGATCCTGATGACGTACTTATTCTGTCTTTTGTTATTTGTTTTGGCATTTCCCAAATTCGGTTGTGATCCAGAAAAGTTCTCACGTTTAATAAATCTTTTAAATCGATATTATAGTTTTCCAATAAATCCTCAGCCAGTAAATCGGGACGACCAATATCTCCCCAAATCACTTTGGCCCAAATATCGGCTTTAATCAAATTGGCTCGAGTAACTTTAAGAGCAGCTTGGTTATAATCGACTCCTACAAGAAACAAAGGATGTGTTACAAGCATTTTTCCTCTCAATGTTTGGCGATCAATCACGTTGAAAAGGTGTTCCAGGAAAGCGCCGTTTCCGCAACCCATATCAAGGATTCCTTTGGGTTGCTCTTCTATTGGTAAATTAAATAATTTGATGATAATTTCGTCTATTACTTTAAAATAAGTGTCGTGCGCTCCCCCGCTTCCCCAAACATTCATTTCGCGATCCACGTGAATTTCATCTTCTCCATCACCTACAATTCTCAATACAGAAGGGTTTCCAAAAACTAATTCGTCTATTTTACTAAAAGTAGGCAAATACGAAACTGTAACGCCATAAGCCGAAGCTCTTTTCGCAAAAAACAACCCCATTTCAGTAAACTGATAATTGCCTTTCTTTTGGGTAAACCAACCTAAATGGACCAAAAAATCGAGTATCAATTTGAAATTTTCGGGCGATTTATGAAACTCTTCCGGCCGAAAAGATATTTCCATAAAATATTTATGAAACATACCGCTCATGCCGAGTTTTACAACCGTTGGACCAACCAAAAAGCCTTCAATATGCTTTAAAATTTGAAGTTGAATAGTATTGGTTAAAAAATCAGAAGAGAACGAAATTCCATAATTGTTTTTGTATTTTTCGAAAATTACATTTAAGCGTTCAAAAGGAGCTTCTTCAAACAATCTGGGATGAAAATCCATAGAAAACTGCAATAAATCCACCACATCTTTATATAATGGGAACAAGGAAAAAGCAATTTCACTTGTCTCATTTGTACTAATTGTTATTTCGTCAGTAGATGTATCAACTTTATACTCGAGAAAACCTTGCGAAGCCAAAACCCGCAAACCAACATTAAGGTAGCCTTCGTTGGCTTTGAATTTATCTGTAAGTTCAGAAAGACTGACTTGTTTTTTATTTAATATAAAACCGGTCACTCCTTTTTTATGCAGCGAAAAAGCAACTGGGGCAGTTACTAAACCGTCGAGATGTCTAAAAATAGTACTTCGTAAGGAAACGTGATCTATCATAAAAAGTAATTTAAGACAGGAATACAATGTCTATCTCAAATATATGAAATTTCCTTTAAAAAAATGGAGTAATTTAAAAACAAACAGACTTCAATAGTCTCATTCTAAACCCCTAACCCTATCTGTCTCTTTGCTTCTCCAACCACAAAAGCAACTGAATTGGCGATATTAAAACTTCGAATAAGTGGTGACATTGGGATCTTTAATTGATTCTCTTTTGAAAACAAATCTAAAACATCTGAGCTCAAACCTTTGCTTTCTTTACCGAAAACCAGCCAATCTCCATCTTGAAATTCAATTTCCAAATACGATTTTTCGGCATGGGAACTCATGAGGAAAACTCTCGATTGATCTGGAATTTGTGCCATCCATTCGGCTACATTTTGATATTCGGTTACGTCAAGGTGTACCCAATAATCCAATCCAGAACGCTTGAGATTTTTATCATTGATAACAAACCCAAAAGGGTGAATTAAGTGCAAACGGCTTTCGGTGCCTACACACAAACGGCCAATATTTCCGGTATTATTTGGTATTTCGGGTTCTACGAGAACAATGTTTAACATGAAAAAAAGTTAGAAGTTAGAAGTTAGAAATTAGAAATTAGAGTTCAGGTAAAATACTACACCCATTCATCTCTCATCTCTTTTTGAATGATAAATGAATCTTTATTTAATTTTATAAAACCACAATGCTTTGAAGCATTCACTTCTTTGGAGTTTTTATTTTCCTTGAAAGCTGTTAGAATTTTTTCAAACTCTTTCTTATCAATGTTTTTCTCTATAATGACTGTCATAGCAAATGATTTTACTCAAAATTATAGCATTTTTCAATAGCTAATCGGTTATTTATTTATTTATTTATTTATTTTAAAATCGTCCACTTCTAAGACTTCTCCAGCCTGTAAATCGTTCAAATATACGTTTCCTATTCGGACTCTTACTAATCTTAACGTAGGAAAACCAACAGCCGCAGTCATTTTCCGAACTTGTCGAAACTTTCCTTCATTGACCGTAATAGAAGCCCATGAAGTAGGACCATGACGTTCGTCCCGAATCTTTTTGCCTCTTGCTCCAAAATTAGGAATTTCATTTACAATAAAAGCCTCGCAACGTTTAGTGATGTATTTTGTGCCGTTAAAACCAATCTCAACTCCGTATTTCAATTGTTCGATCGCTTCTGTAGTGATAATGCCATCGACTTGCACGTAGTATTCTTTATCGACTTTTTTACTCCTGATGATTTCACTCATTTTACCATCGGTTGTCAACAAAAGTAAGCCTTCAGAATCTTCATCAAGACGACCAATGGCCATTGTACCAACAGGGAAATTGTGTAGTTCCCCCAAGAGTTTTTTCTTGCGTTTCAATTCGTATATAAATTGACTTAAATAACCGTAAGGCTTATGAAGAATGAAATGAAGATGGGACATTATAACTATATTTAAAAAAAGCAAAGATAGTTTTGTTTTTGCAGTATTAAAAAGAGGACTGCAGATTTCATTTTTTAAACCAAACGCTATGTTAAATGATTGAATTGCTGCAGATAAAAAGCGTATCATTATAGAAATTATAATAGTAACACTAAAGTTCAACAATATGGAAAGTACTAATTTAGGTTCTAAAAAAACCAATAATAAGCAAAATTCTGAAGCCGAATCCATTGGCGGAAACTTGAATACAGAATCTTCAAAACTTAAAGAAGAAATTGAAATAGACGCTCATGGAAATGAAAAAGTAGTTCAAAGAGTTCAGGATATAGACAAAACTACTCCATTAGCAGTATTAGATGAAAACGAAAAAAAATGGCTAGAAAATGAAAGTTTAACTCGCGGAGTTGCTACAGAAGCAGATGTAAATAAAACAGTAGAAAACAGAGATCGAAATTCGGATGTAACACCCAATCGGTATCCAAACTCAAATCCAGACAATCATGTAGATCGCGGGAATCAGAAATTGGATGAGTAAGAATCGAACTTCTTTTAAAATCAACAATTCAGTTTCAATTGTTACACTCTTCCATTATAAATAAACCAGACTTCTTTTAAAATCAACAATTCAGTTTCAATTGTTACACTCTTCCATTATAAATAAACCAGACTTCTTTTAATTCAAAAAAAAAGAGGCTGGCTAAAAATTATTATATCGTATATTTCTTTCTTAACGTTATGGTAATTTAGAAAATAGCTACAAAAAAATAAATTTTTCTTAGCATACACCCAACTAACACTCTCAATGCTAATACATTATTTATCATTTAAACCTAAGTATTGATGATAAATACATAAAAATACAACAAATAAAACAAATATATTGCCATATTCGCAATAAAAACAAACCGCAAACTTGTAAATTTCATAATATATCGTTAATATAAAAGCCTGTAGATTTGATTTCTAAAAACTCAATTTTTTTACAAATGAAACACGTCTACCCCAATCGTTATTTAACGGTTTTTTTAATGCTATTTTGTTGCTTTTCTGTTCCACTTTTGGCACAAACGCAACCTGTACCGCAAGCTTTACCTTATACACAAAACTTTAGTACACTAGCAGCCAATGCCATTACTTACCCCTCAGGTATTCAGGGATGGACAGCAAGTACCGCTCCAGGTTCTTCCTATAATACCAATGCAACTCTAGTAGCAGATAAAAGCCTAACTGCTAGTAGTACAGCATTTACAAATAGTGGTAATGTCCATAATTATGATGGAAAAATTGGTTTTTTAAATACAGGTTCGTTTGATTTAACTATAGGTCTTGCTATAGAAACAACCGGAAAAACAGGAATAGTAGTTCAGTACGATGCTATGGTAATCCGTAATATGTATGATGGCACATCTAATACCCGCATATCCGAAATGGCTTTGCAATATAGAGTAGGTACAACTGCCGCTTTTACAACCCTAGCGTCAACAGCTTATTTAAGCAATACTACTAAACAAATCACGGCAATAACTACTCCAGTGAATCCTCAAACGATAAAAGTTACTTTACCAGTTGAATGTGAAAATCAAAGTATTGTTCAAATCAGGTGGATTTCTAAGCAAAATTCAGGATCAGGTGGTCGTCCTTCTTTTGCCATTGATAATATTAGTGTCTTAAATGATATTATTGCTCCTATAAATATAACGGGTTTTCCAAAAATAGATAATGTACTTTCTAATGGTTTTGATTTTTCGACTCAAATAAATGAAATAGGAAAAACGTATTATGTTCTTTTGGCAGGAGGAAGTGTCAAACCAAGTGTTGCGCAAATTAAAGCTGGTTTGGATGCTAACGGAAACTCCGCACTCCTAGCTGATGTTATTACTATTTCAGATGCTTCTTTGGTATATTTAAAAAGCATTATTGGTCTTACTATAAATACAAGTTATACCCTTTACTCCATTGCGGAAGACACTTATGGTAATAGTCAAGCAGATAGTAATCAAATTAATGTTACGACTGCAAATGTTCTTGTTCCATCAATAAACACAACAATCAGTTCGCTAGATTTAGGGTTTTCGGAACAAAATTTTGATTCAAATACACTAAGTTATCAAATTCAAGCATCCAATCTTTCTGCAGGTGTAACGATAACTACAACAGGAAATTTTACCATTTCGAAAGAAGCAAATGCTAATTTTCAAACTTCATTAACCTTTGACAAAACCGTTTTTGATGCTAATAATACTCCAACTGTTTATGTACGATTTACACCTAATACAATTGGTGCTTTTTCAGGTCAAATAACACATCAATCTTCGGGAGCTTTAGACAAAACGGTTACAGTTACGGGCATTGGGATTAATCCTTACATTCAAAATTTTAACGATACAAATGTGCTATCCAACAGTGGCTGGACATCATATAGCGTTGCAGGAAGCAATATAAAATGGACTAGTACTACAAGCCGTTTTAACAGTTCACCAGCCGCTATTCAAATAAATGGATATACAGAAGCAGGTGCTAGTAATGACTGGTTAATTTCTCCTAAATTACGTTTGGACAATTTTACCAATTTTCCTATTGTATCTTTTTATTCCCGTAAATTTTATGCAGGTTCTACTTTAAAACTAATGGTTTCTGTAGATTATGATGGTGTAAGTAGCCCCGAAACCGCAACTTGGACAGCAATCGAAGGCGATTTTCCAACTACAACGGGTGTTTTTAAACAATCCAATTACATTAATCTGCAAGGGTATAAAACAAACCATACCTATTTGGCTTGGGTGTATCAAACGACTACAAATACTGGTAACAATGCAGCAGAATGGACCATTGATGACATAAGTGTTGCCAATGAAACGACTTTTCTAGCTTCAAACCCAAATATAATTTTTGATGACACTGCTCCTAACACAACCTCTGTTAGTCAATCTTTTATATTTAAAGCTGGAGGATATGGCGATGTTACAATTACAGCTCCAGCCAATTTTGAACTATCTGCAGACAATCTTACTTTTCAATCTAATGTAATAGTTTCTGGAGCAGAAGCATTACTTGGCAAAACCATATATGCTCGATTTGCACCTTTAAGTAAATCTTTAAGTCTATCGGGCACTTTGACAGTTGCTGCTACAGGGTTAAACCAACAAATAGGATCTTTTTCAGGTTCTTCTTGGCCAAAATCAGAAACATTTGATATCGTTAGTTATAATTTAGAATTTTTTGGAAGTGATGTAAAAAACACTAGCAATGTTGAATTTGGTCCAACAGACGATGCTTTACAAATTGACAATGTTGCCAAAGTAATGAACAAATTAAATGCAGATGTTTACGTTGTTCAAGAAGTTTCCGACGACCCTTCGCTAGATATTTTAATTCAAAAATTGAATATCAATGGTAAGACTTTTGACAAAACCATTTCGCCTTCTTGGTCGTATTCATTCAATACACCAGATCCAAATTTCCCTCCACAAAAACTAGTGGTTTTATATAATACCCAAACAACTACGGTAAAAAAATCAAGAGTGATGTTTAAAGACTTATACGACAACATTCGTGCTGGGAATACTACTTTGGCTAATTATCCGGGCGGTGTCAGCAGTAGTTTTTTTGCATCAGGACGTTTGCCTTTTATGGTAGAAATTGAAACTAACATTGCGGGAGTTAAGAAAAAAATTAACATTATAGACATCCACGCACGTGCCAACAGCGGAACTGACATTTCCAAATACAATATGAGAAAATATGATGTAGAATTTTTAAAAGACAGTTTGGATGCCAATTATCCTAATACAGATTTTATGATTTTGGGGGATTATAATGATGATGTTGATACCTCTGTTATTACTGGAAACCCGTCATCTTATCAAAAATTGGTAGAAGATACCGCTCGCTACAACGCATTAACATTGGATATTAGCAAAGCGGGAGCCGCTAGTTTCTTAAGTTCTGGAGGTTTTCTGGATCACATTATTACTTCAAATGAATTAACAGATGAATATGTTCCAAATTCAACAGCCGTTTACGACCCACGAACTGATATTTCAAACTATGTAAACACTACTTCGGATCACGCTCCAGTAATTGCTCGTTTTGAGTTAAAAAAATTAGAACAAACTATTGCATTTAATACTTTAGCACCAAAAACGTACGGTGACCTTCCGATTGAATTAACGTCAAATTCAACTTCCAACTTAGCCCTTTCTTTTAGTAGCTCAGATGAAACTGTAGTAAAAATAATTGATGGAAAGTTAAAAATTATAGGAGCTGGAACGGCTTCAATAACAGCTTCACAAACTGGTGATGACTTTTATTTAGCAGCACAAAATGTTTCGCAAAACATTACAATTAATAAAGCGCAACTGACAATAAATGCTGATAATAAAACAAAAAAACAAAATGATGCAAATCCTGTATTTACAGCTACCTATACTGGTTTTGTTTATGAAGACACCGCACTGTCATTGACTACTTTGCCAACAATAAACACTTTGGCTGATGTAAATTCTATTGCTGGTGAATATGCAATAACTGCAACCAATGCTGTTTCACCAAACTACAACTTCAACTATGTAAATGGGAAATTGACTGTAGAAAAGCTGAATACTCTTCCAATAGTGAAACAAGCAATTGAAGCTCAAGCCATAACCATTCCAAATCAAAAAGACATCAATCTATTGGATGTGTTTTCGGATGCAGATCTCAATGTGTTAACTTATACTTTTGAAATTACAGATGCAACTCTTGCTGACGTTTCGCTTTCGGGATCAACATTGTCTATTTTGTCCAAAAAAGTGGGACAAACAACTGTTACCGTTACTGCAAATGATGGTTTAGGAGGAACGGTTAGCACACCATTTACTTTAACAGTAAATTCAAATTTGGCTACAACTGACTTCAATTTAAATTCAGGTATTATTGTAAGAGCTTTTCCAAATCCTGCAACCGAATTTTTAAACATTGCAGTACAATCAAACTATGAAAAAAATAGTGTTCTGAAACTTTATGACAGCAATGGTAGACTAGTGGGTTCACCTATAACTATTGATAATAATCTAAACGACAATATCACTAAAATACCAGTTAACAATTTACCTACTGGGTTCTATTTTTATACGCTAAGTATTGATAATAAAGTAGTTTTCAGAGACAAACTAATCATTCAATAAAACTAAAAATATTTTTAATCAAAAAACGCTGGGAATTTCCTAGCGTTTTTTGATTAAAAATATTTACTTTTTCAGCATATCTTTCACTTCTCCAGCTTGTAAATCGTTCAAGTGTACATATCCTGTTCGAACACGGACCAATCGTAAGGTGGGAAATCCAACGGCTGCGGTCATTTTTCGCTCTTGACGAAATTTTCCTTCATTGACCGTAATCGAAGCCCATGAAGTGGTACCGTGTCGTTCATCTCTGATTTTCTTGCCGCGTGGGCCAAAATTAGGAATTTCATTCACAATAAAGGCATCGCAAGGCTTGGTTGTATATTTGGTTCCATTAAATCCAATTTTAACTCCCTTTTTTAGTTGATCAATGGCTTCGGGAGTGATTACACCATCCACTTGAACATAATATTCTTTATCCACTTTCTTACTTCTAATTTGCTCACTTACTTTCCCATCCGTAGTCAAGAGTAATAGTCCCTCAGAATCTTCGTCTAATCGCCCGATAGCCATGGTACCTTCTGGGAAATCATAGAGTTCCCCCAACAAACGTTTTTTCCGTTTCAGTTCATAGATAAACTGACTTAAATAGCCATAAGGTTTATGAAGAATGAAATGGTAGTTCATGAATTTTAAGTCTAAAGGCACAAATATAGGGGGTTATTTGATTTTAAAAAAAACAAAATCCCCTGCCACTAAAAACTGCACCTAATTATCCTTCTTTTATAACATAAAAAAGACAAATCATAACATTTGTACTTGTAAAAGTGATACAATTGTTATAAATTAGTAGCTTTTTATCATTTCCTAAATCTATTTACTAAATATGAAAAAACTCTACCTTTTTCTAGTCGTTTTATTGTCCTTTACTACGACTACCATAGTGGCTCACGCGTACACCCTCAACTATTACGCACCAAAAAACATCAAACCAGGCAATGTTGCAGCCTTAAAAGGCCCCAATTGTAACACCACAACCGCAAAAAACATAGTGTTTTTTGGAGCCAGACCAGCAACGGTAGCTGCACCACCTGATGCCCCAACAGCCATATCACCACAAGTGTATGCCGGTACGGCCACTATTGCCAATTTAACCGCAACAGGAACGAATTTAAAATGGTATACAGCCTCGACGGGTGAAACGCCTTTGGCAACTACTACTTCATTAATAGATGGCAACACCTATTATGTAAGCCAAACGGCAAGTGGTTTGGAAAGTACCAGAACCGCGGTTGTAGTTCGAAAAATTAGTGAAGCAAGTCAAATATTCTGTTCAAGTACTACCGTTGCTGGTTTAACAAGCACACCAAGCGCCGGCCACACCACTAAATGGTTCACAACGGCAACTGATGGCATGGCATTATCTAGTACCGATGTTCCTACAACTGGCACCTATTATGTGGAGCAAAGTAAAGATGTACCTACCACGAGTTCAAAGCTGACAGAAGGTTCAGGCTCTTTGTCGTCGATAGCCATAGAAGCTGATGGTAAAATTTTAATTGCTGAAGGAATACTAAGCGGTACTGTGCAACGTATGGATGCCGATGGAGCAAATGTTACCACAGTAGCTACAATTGCTAATGCGAGTTCAGTCGCAGTGCAAGCCGATGGGAAAATCTTGGTGGCTGATGCTACTACGAGTCTTAAACGAATGGATGCAGATGGAACAGGTCTTGTTTCATTTGGAACTGGACTATCGTTTACCACTAATGTACTAGTTCAACCCAATGGAAAAATTCTGGTTATTGATGATTACAAGGTAAAACGAATGGACGCCGACGGAACGAATCTTGTTACTATAGCTGATAGCTTTAATCTACCGTATGATTTAGCATTACAAGCCGATGGCAAAATTGTGGTAGCAGATACTTTCAATGGATTGGTCAAGCGCATGAATGCTGATGGATCGAACATTGTTACACTTGGCACCGGAATGATCTATCCAACTGCAGTTGAAGTGATGACTGATGGTAAGATTATTGTAACAGATGATGACAAAGTGAAACTAATAGATATTGATGGCACAACCACCGAAATTTTTTATACAGATGCAGATGGCGGATTAATAAGTATTGCTGTAACAGCCACTGGTAAAATTTTTGTAGCCAATAATAATAATGATAATAAATTCGAGATCAACGAGCTCGTTGTGGGCGGTACTGCAACTTCTAATAGAGTAGCTGTAAGTGTAAACATAAACGCAAGTCCAACAGCGCCAACAGCTTCAGCGCAAACATTCTGCAATTCTGGAACTGTAGCAGATTTAGTAGCTACGGGTACAGGAACTATCAATTGGTATACGGCTGCAACGGGTGGTACAGCTTTAACTGCATCAACTACTTTAGTTGCTGGAAATTATTTTGCGTCGCAAACTGTGGGTACTTGTGAAAGTGCTATAAGAACATCAGTAGCAGTAACCATTGCAGCAGCTATCAGTACAGCAACTGGTTCACAAACCAATGTGTCGTGCAATGGTGGAACTAATGGTTCAGCTTCCGTTACTCCTTCAGGAGGTGCAGGTGGATATACCTACTCATGGTCGCCATCTGGTGGAACAGCTGCTACAGCTACTGGACTTGCAGCTGGAACATATACCGTAACTGTTACCGATGCAAATTCTTGTACCGCTATTCGAAACTTTACCATCACAGAACCAGCGGCAATTAATTTCACAACAACAGTTTTGTCTGATTATGATTATAATACTGGATATAATCAAACTATAGTAGCATCAGGAGGAACAGAATTAAAAACGTATGCAGTTACAGCGGGAAGTTTGCCTTCTGGTTTTTCGCTATCATCAGCTGGGCAGATAACGGGTATTTCAACTCAAATTGCTGATAGTAATTTTACGGTTACTGCTACTGATGCTAATAGTTGTACTGCTACCTATGATTATGTGCTGAAATTAAATCAAATCCCAATTACCGTAACTGCAACACCTTCTCAAACTAAAGTATATGGGGAGAGTGATCCTGTTTTAACTTATACAGTGTCACCAAGTTTGCTTCCTGGAGATTCATTTACAGGATTTTTAACAAGAGTTAGTGGTGAAAATATTGGTAATTATGCAATTAATCAAGGTTCGCTTTCAGCTGGGTCTAAATATTTAATTACTTATGTTGGTGCTAACTTTACCATTACCGCAAAACCAATTACAGTAACGGCAACTCCAATACAAACCAAAGTTTATGGAACAACAGATCCTGCTTTTGCTTATACCGTTTCACCAAGTTTAATAGGTGGTGATTCCTTTACTGGAGCTTTAACTAGAGTTGCGGGGGAAAATATAGGAACTTATGCTATTAACCAAGCAAGTTTGAGTGCCGGATCTAATTATACCATTAGTTATGCAGGCGCTAACTTTACTGTTACCGCAAAACCAATTACAGTAACGGCAACTCCAACACAAACCAAAGTTTATGGAACAACAGATCCTGTTTTTGCTTATACCGTTTCTCCGAGTTTAGTAAGTGGTGATTCTTTCACTGGAGCATTAACCAGAGCTGCTGGAGAGAACGCGGACGTTTATGCTATAACACGAGGCACCCTAAGTGCTGGTGGAAATTATTCCATTACTTACATCAGCTCTAATTTCACGATTAATAAGGCAGATCAGGTTATAACTTGGAATCAAACTTTGGCATTTGGTTGTAATGGAGAAACTAATATTGTTTTGACTGCCGTTTCAAATAGTGGTTTAGTAGTAAATTATGCTTCTTCTAACGCGAACATTGCTTCTGTTTCTAATAATTCATTATTTTTCCAAAATTATGGGTCTACAACTATAACAGCTTCGCAACCAGGAAACATGAATTACAATGCAGCTCCAACTGTAGTATTACCAGTAGTAACTAGTCAGCCTCAGCTGATTAGAAAACAATTTGAAAATATTATATTCTTTGACAATAGTTCTAAGAGTTTTAAATCGTACAGCTGGTATAAAAATGGGGTTTTAGTTCCGAGCCAAACGTCACAATATTTCAAAGAAAATGGTGCCTTGAATGGAACTTATTATGCAGTAGCAACAAAATTAGACGGAACATTAATCACAACTTGTACGTTGACTTTATCTCCAACAATAGAAGAAGAGTACATAAGAATTGTTCCAAATCCTGTTAGAAGCAATGCAAGTTTCCAATTGATGACGAATGTTAGTACAAGCAGATTACAAAATGCACGTGTTGAACTTTATAATTTACAAGGTAACTTACTGACTACTATTACAAACCCAAGTCAAAATACTATTGACATGAGTGCTCCGAGAGTTGAGGGAATTTATATTGTAAAAATGACCTTAGCAAATGGTAAATATTTCACTAAAAACCTTTTAGTAAAAAATTAAAATAATTTACAGAATATGACAACCTCCTTTTTAATGAATGGGGATGGATGATTCTAAAAAAAAATATGAAATTGCCATTAACAACAAGTTTGCGCGAGCAAAAACCAATAAATAAAAGGTGACCCTAACG
This sequence comes from Flavobacterium rarum (SeqCode), assembly GCF_965234445.1. Classification (GTDB taxonomy): domain Bacteria; phylum Bacteroidota; class Bacteroidia; order Flavobacteriales; family Flavobacteriaceae; genus Flavobacterium; species Flavobacterium rarum. The sequence goes on from NZ_OZ248481.1 coordinate 41,925, forward strand.
GAGCGAATTGGCGAAGCGTAACATACAGGAACGCAAAAAAATAAATTTTACATCTATGAAATCGCCATTAAAATCAAGTTTGTTGCAAACAAAAAACCGATAAGAAAAAGGCGACACCATATATGACCACTAAAAAATAACTTTCACATCTATGAAATTCAATATTAAAAACATAATTGGAACTATAGCTTTATTAATTTCCCAAGGAATAGCAGCACAGTTTTATGTAGGTATACAGTCGGGAATAGGGATTATTCAGAGTGATATTGCTGGTTTAGAAAAAGGCAATCGCCTAGGCGGAGCTGTAAAAGCAGGTTATATCTACTCTTTAAATAGTCATTTTGGTATTGGTTCAGGGCTAGAGTTCTCACAATACAAACAAGACGTTTCTTTGTCTCAGCCTTCTGCAACACTTACTAGTTTTGAAGTTGATGCTTCAACTTCAGCATTTGTTTATAACGTTACCACGAAGAATTATAGAGAAAGGCAAACTATACATGCTGTGCAAGTCCCTCTTTTTGTGCAGTATAAAACAAATATTACGAAGGGGATTGATTTTAATTTTAGAGCTGGAGCTAAATATTTTATACCTGTAAACTATAAAATTAAAGCAACTGCGGATTACGCAAATGGTAGCGCTTATTATCCAGATTTAGACCTGACTATTGAAGATTTACCCGAATATGGTTTTGGTGGTCAGGATAATTATTCCTCATCAGGAGAGTACAAAACTAAAGGAATTATAATGAGTTCTTTTGAGTTAGGATTTACATTTGATATGGGAAGTAAGAATTCGTTATATGCTGCCATGTTTCTGGAAAATGGATATGGTACAATTTTAGACCAAAACAAGAATGAATCCTATATTGGTTATAACCCAACATCTGTATCTGATAGGAAAACTAATGGCTTGTACAGTACTGATAAAGATGCTGAAATTAAACCAGTAGCTTTTGGTGTAACACTAGGATGGAATTTTAAATAAGTTCATTTTTTAAAATAATACGAAAGGTCTTGACTCAAAATCAAGGCCTTTTTTTTTGCAAAACATTCTCTTTTCAAAGTATTCTTTTGATCTGTATTTGCAACTTACAGAAGGTGTTTATTTTGTTAAAGATTCAAAAACTAAGCGTACCAACAAACTGATCATAAAAAAATAAGCTACTACTATCTTGTTAAAAAACTGCCCGAAAAATAATTTTCGGGCAGTATTTTTTAAATACAAACACGTATTACGTAATCAAGCAACAACTAATTTTTCAACATCCCTTTCACCTCATCCAAATCACCATCTATAGTCTCTATCTTCAGTCCTAGAATATTGGCAATTAATGGATAAACACTTACGTTGCGAAAAGATTTTACTTGTTTTCCTATTTTAAAATTAGGGCCTTTGCCATAAAAAATGGCTTGCATGTCTTTCATTTTATTATCATAGCCATGCGTTCCTCCGCTGACTTTTTGATCGGGTTTGTTGACTAAACTATAACCAGCATCTGCTTCAATTACAAAATCTAAAGCTCTTGGATTAGTTCCAAAATGCAGACGTTTAGGTACTTTATTAGACCGATACCATTTGATATGAGGTACTTTTTTTAAAGCATCAGCAATAGCTTCTTTATATCCAGCTTTAGCTTCAATGCTCATAATAGGGTTGATAACCGCAGCATATCCGTACCATTCTGGTTTGAGATAGTCTAAAATTGCTACTTTTTTGTCGTTGCTAATGGTTGTCATTCCGTGGTCTGAAACTACAATTAGATTGATTTCTTTACCGATGGGAAGTGCGTCTAATTTTTGCATGAGTTGCCCAATGACTGCATCAACTTTGGGTACCATTTTTCTATTTTCCGTTGAAAGAGGACCATAATTATGTCCGGTTTCGTCAGGTTGTTCAAAATAGAGCGTGATGAAATGCGGACGTTCCGCTTCGGGAAGTTGGAGCCAATCGATTACGGTATTTATTCTGCTTTCATAACTCACTGACTCGTCGTATGCTTTAAAAATACTAGCACTTTTAACTCCGGTATCCGAACCTGGCCAGTAGAAACAAACCGCTTTAACCCCTTGTGCTTCGGCGAGATTCCAAATGGGATTTCCCCCATAGAAATCACCATTCTTTTTTGCTTCGGTTTTTAGCGTAAATACTTTTTTGGTGGCAGGGTCATAAAAGTTATTATTCACAATGCCATGATGATCGGGATACAAACCCGTGGCCATCGAATAATGATTAGGAAAAGTTTTGGTAGGATAACTGGGTTGCATCGACTTGGCTTTCACCCCTTGTTTGGCCATACGATCAAGATTAGGCGTATCAAAAAATTTGGGATAATCCCATCTAAAACCATCCAAAGAAACCAATATCACATAGGGTTTTTTGATTTCTTGAGCAGTTACCATTGAAAAAAAGAAAATAAAAATACAAATAAATACTTTTTTCATATGCAGTTAATATTATTTTTGTTGAAATATGGTATCGTCAGATTTCCGTAAGTATTTTAAACAACTGTTGCCATCGCAATTACATTCTATTAATTATTTAACAAACAGAAAGGTATATTATGTGATATAATTAATTTTCAATTTGATTGTTTTGGTAAAATGATATTTTATATAACAATTTGTTCAAATTATAATTAATTGCAAAGCGACAATGCAGTTTATGATTATTAAAACGAAACATTCAATCCTACATTAAACATCCATTGAAACTGATTGAAGGATTGATTCTCCAATGGATTAATGTAATAATTCATTCCCGGTTCAATGAAAAATTTGGTTTTTTTATAAATTTCATATTGCAAAGTACTACTCAATAAAGTTCCGTAAACATATTCTTTTACATTGTTATTTTCTCCAATCGAATTTCCATTCAAAGCAATATCATTGGAAATTAGTTTACCGACAAAACCTCCGGTATTCATAGTGATATTGGCCTTTTTTTTGCTTAAAATTGCATAAGAAACTTCAAGAGGCATTTCAAAATACTTTAAGTTTTGAGTTACATTTCCTTTCTCAAAAGGAGTATCCGCTTTCGAATTGGAAGCAAACAAATACCCTTCATTGTTTGATATTGATACTAATTCATAATCACTTTTGGATGTATTTATAAAATTGACATTACTTCCATTTGGTAATGAACCTGTCACTAATCCTGAATAACTTTGCTGATTATAATACGAAACCCCATCGATTTTTTGACCTAATTCATTGATTTTAATTCCTGAACTTACTCCCCATTTTTTATTCAACTTATAGTTGGTCTTTACACCATAACCACTAGTTTGTTGGGATGCCAAAGTATTTCCTAATGCTTTTTGATTGTTATAATTCTGAGAACTCATTACACCCGCAAAAACTTGAAGAGACCATTTGTCAATTTTATCAGAAACCTTTTCTTTTGTTTTTTTGGTCTTTTCTTTATCCTGCTGTACTAATGCATTTTCTAATTGTGCGATTTCCTTATTGATATTATTAACAGAATCTTTGGCATTTGCTGTCAATACTGTTGAATTATTGTGTTTTGATTTTGAAACGGTAGTGTTGCTGCTATTTTCAATTATCTTATCATTCCCATTTGAATTATTACTATGAGAAGACATACCAATTGCTAATTCTGATTTTGAAATTGCATTAGCCAAGATTACTTTATTACTTTTTGAAACAAAAATGCTATTATTTTCATTATTTACAACAGCTTTTTTGCTGCCATTTGAATTGTTTTCCTGAACAGACTTACCATTTACTAATTCCGTTTTAGAAATCACAGAAATTGAATTTTGGTTTGCAACTAAAGCTCTCGATCTTGCTTCCTGCTTACTTGTTGGATTATTCAAATTCTTTTTCTGTTGATCTATATTCTTAAATCCTGAGTGCTTTTTTATTTCAGAAGAATTATTGGAAACTGCTGTTGTAGCTATTGAATTAGTAGTGTTGATAAGAATATGGCTCTTATCAGTTTTGTTGTTATTATTTCTCTTAGCGTTTAAATTAGTTTTAGCATTTACAATTCTAGTTTCTTTCTCTTTTTTGTTTTTATCAATACTCGTATTTTTATTTTTATTAGGATTGACATTCACAACACCATTGTCTTTGAAATTGCTATTGCCCTTGAAATTGCCTTGATTTGAATTATAATATAAAGTAGTTGGAACAGCAAGTCCAATTAATAAACTAGCCGCAACCGACCACCAAATTAAGGCACGTTTCTTCTTTTTAGGTTGCTCTAATTGCGCTTCAATTTTGTCCCATAATTCGGGAGGAGGAATACTGTTGAAGTCTTCCAATGAAGAAAAAATAGATTTTGCTTTTTTGTTTTTCATTCTAATTTAATTTTATGCTATTGACAAATCAATAGGTTTTGAAAATTTTAATTTGAAAACTGTTATGCTATTTTACAGTTTAAAACCATCAAAATTCTCTTTTTCAAAATACTCTTGGCTCTATTCAAATTCGATTTTGATGTGCCTTCTGAGATTTCGAGTAACGTGGCAATTTCTTTATGTTTCATTTTTTCGAAAACAAATAAATTAAAAACCATTCTATATTGATCGGGCAATTCTTGTATGTATTCTAATAATTTTTCTTGTTCAATGGGGACCAAATCCATTTCTTCCTCTTCAATTACATCATCTTCAAAATCAAATACATCAACAAACAAAACATCCTTTTTCTTTTTTTTGAGTGTTTCCAATAATTTATTTATAAAAATTCTCTTGATCCAACCTTCAAAACTTCCTTCAAATTTATATTGCCCCATTTTTTGAAAAGCAATAACAAATGCTTCCTGAAAAACATCTTTGGCGTCGTCTTCGTTTCGCATATATTTTAGGCATAGACCATATAGAATAGGAGAAAACAACTGATATATTTTCAGTTGTGCTTCTCTGTCGTTTTCGACACATTTTCGAATGAATGGTTCTATATTATCTTTCAAGAAATAAAGTTGTAACAGTTATTTTTTTCTTTTGAATTGTATTCTTTTTACTTCTTCGATCGGTTCGCTTAAAGTCAATTTTTGATCCGTTAAAAAAGTTTTTGTTACATCAAAATCTTTAAAATTATCTACAAAAATAGCATTAACTTTTGTGCTATTGTCAAAATTGTTTTTAGTGTTTTTTAGAAGCGATGTTTCGCCTAAATCTGTAAAAACAAAAATTTTCCAAGCCCAACTATTCATCAGCTCGTTTTTGTTCCATCTCCCTTTTTTAGAATCATCAGAACTACAAGAGCAAAAGGTAAATACCAAAAGAAGAAATAAAATATTATTTTTCATATTTTTTATAATTTAAAAAAAATCAGGAATTATCATATTTACAACACAAACTAGTACAATGCTAAATTTATAAAAATCAGAATAATACTGTATTAATTTTAGATTAACTATATCTTACCTTTCAACTCAACAATCTTGTCTTGAATAACCTTCTTGAATGCTAAAATGCTTTCATTTTGATCTACAGTTTTGCTATTGTCCAAAAATACTTTTGTTACAACATCTCCTTGATGCAATTCAAAATATACTCCACCTTGGTCAGCCGAGTCTGGAGAACCAAATATTTTGGTTTGGCCTTTTAGGTTTTTAATCTCAATAGGAATTCTTGAATAAAAAGTTGCTAAATCATCTTTGTACACCAAAGACTTATATTGGTATTGGTTAAAATCATACAACCCATAATTTGCATTTAAATAACGTAGCACCTTTTGGCTGTCAATTCTAAAAAAAGTAAGACAATCATTTCCAACACAATAACCAAAATAAGTTCCAAAAACTATATAATCATTGTTTTGATAAACTCTTTGAAAAACAATTGGTTTACTTGATTTGGGAACCACCACATAATCGGATGGAAAAGTTACGGCGGTAGTTAACACCTCTCCTTTTTTGGGTTCTTTTTCAAAATATTGCACTACAATTTGACAATTATCTTCCTGGATGGATTGAATTTTCAACTCGTATCCTCCTGTTGGTTTTGGACCTGCAAAAAGTCCAAGAATTCTTTTCTGAGTAAAATCAGGTAATGCAACATCAAAAGTTTGACAAGTTGTAAATTTCTTTAAAAAATCATCATTTGAATTTAATATAAAAAATGAAGGTTGTTTTGGATTTTCTTTTAATGTACCGCAGTATGCAAAGCTTTCAAAAGGGGTATTGGTAATGTTTCCGCATTTTTGCACATTATCTTCAGTTATGTCCGTACAGGAAAAAAAGCTTGTCGCAACTATCAACAGTATAAAATATTTCATCATAATAAATTTGGTTTGGTATACTACTTAGATGACGGAATAGTATAAAGGTTGCGTCAATTAAAAAAAATGTTGGTTTATTATAAATATCGAATTAATTCGTGAAATTTCATTTTTAAAAATTAAGTACTACGTATTAATGCTTACTTTTACTTTTTTATAAAATAAATTTTATGTCAACAATTCTTCCTTTATTATTGGTTTTTATTATTGCGCTTGTTTTGGGTATTTTTATTGGAAAGCTTATTTTCTCAGCGCGTTTCCAATCCGAAAAAGTAAGTTTAGAAGAAAAATTAATTGCATTAAACACACAGTTTGATCAACAAAAACAGCAGTTTTCATTAGACAAAAATACTTTCGAGAAACAACTGGACCAATCCAATATTGAAAAAGAAAGCATTCGAAACGAAAAAGACAGTCTAGCCATTCAACTATCCAAAAAAGAAGTTGATTTTGAAAATCTTTGGGAACGCAACAAAGAACAAAAAGAAGAAGTCGAAAAACTTCAAGAAAAATTTACCAAAGAATTTGAGAATCTTGCCAACAAAATATTAGAAGAAAAATCGAATAAATTCACAGAGCAAAACAAAGAAAACATGAAAAATATCTTGACTCCATTGCAAGATAAAATTCATTTATTCGAAAAGAAAGTCGAAGACACCCACAAAGAAAGCATTGATTATCATGCAGCATTGCGCCAACAAATTTTAGGTTTGCGCGAAATGAATATTCAAATGAGCAAGGAAACCATCAACTTGACCAAAGCATTAAAAGGCGACAGTAAAATGCAAGGAAACTGGGGAGAGCTTGTATTAGAACGTGTTTTAGAAAAATCAGGATTAGAGAAAGGACGTGAATACGAAGTACAACAAAGCCATACTACCGCGGATGGGAATCGTGTTTTTCCAGATGTAGTCATCAATTTACCCGATGGTAAAAAGATGGTGGTCGATTCTAAAGTTTCGTTGACTGCTTACGAAAAATACATTAACGAAGATGATGAAATTCTGAAAAACAACTATTTAAAAGAGCATGTCAATTCTATAAAACGCCACGTTGAACAGTTGGGAGACAAGAATTATCAGGATTTGTACCAAATAGAAAGCCCCGATTTTGTTTTGTTGTTTATTCCAATGGAACCCGCATTTGCCATAGCACTTAATGAGGACGTTTCTTTGTACAACAAAGCTTTCGAAAAAAATATTGTGATTGTTACCCCCTCTACCCTATTGGCTACGTTGCGAACAATTGATAGCATGTGGGCCAACCAAAAACAGCAGGAAAATGCTTTTGAAATTGCGCGTCAAGCTGGTGCATTGTATGATAAGTTTGAAGGTTTTGTTGGTGATTTAATCAAGATTGGAAAAAAAATTGATGAAAGTAAAATAGAATATGGTGCCGCTATGAATAAACTTGTAGAAGGAAAAGGAAATCTTATTACAAGTGTTGAAAAACTCAAGAAAATGGGCGCTAAAGCAAAAAAAGCATTACCCGACAGCATTTTAAAAAGAGCTGATGTAGATGAAAATTCACTTTTAAATTAATTCCTTATGAGAAAAATACTTGCCGTTATTATTGCATTATGTGCCATTGGTTTTTTTAGTTATTTTGCATTTATCTATTATGTTCCTGTTAGTGAAGGAATTCGTTCCGGAGAACTTATCCGGTTAAGTCACAAAGGTGTTGTTATCAAAACATGGGAAGGAGAATTGAGTCAAGGGATTTCGGGAGCTCAAATTTTTAAATTTTCTATTTTGGACAGCGATAAAGAAGTTATCGAAACAATGAAAACTTTGCAAGGTCAATATGTAAAACTTACTTATGTAGAAAAATACAGAACTTTTGTTTGGTGGGGAGAAACTCGTTATTTTATTAAAACAATCCAAAAAGAAAAATCTCTTTTTGAACAAAGATAAACTTATGGAAAAAACATTCAAAACAGTTGCGTCCTCACATATTAGCATTTCGGTTTTAATGCTGCCCTCTCACACCAACTTTAGCGGAAAGATACATGGTGGATACATATTATCCCTATTGGACCAAATAGCTTTTGCTTGCGGATCCAAATTTTCTGGAAACTACTGTGTAACCGCTTCGGTAGATACTGTCAATTTCTTAAAACCAATTGAAGTTGGTGAACTAGTAACTATGAAAGCTTCTGTAAATTATGTTGGCAAAAGTTCTATGGTCGTTGGAATTCGAGTTGAAGCAGAAAACATTCAAACTGGTATAAAAAAACATTGTAATTCCTCTTATTTTACAATGGTTTCCAAAGACAACGAAGGCAATAGTGTTCCCGTTCCAGGTTTAATCCTATCAAACTTTGAAGATGTCAAACGATTTTGCAACGCATTAAAACAAATATCGCTAAAAAAAGAAAGAGACCTTCATGAAGAAGTATTCAACTACACTTCAAAAGAAACAATGGAAACCTTAAAAAAATATAATGTCCAGATCAATTTGGATTAGATTTTTTTTTAAAGATTCTGAGTTACTGAGATACTAAGTTTCTAAGTTTCTAAGTTTAAAAATCAGACTTAAATTAGTACGTTGATAAAAAAATCTCAGTACAAAATCTTAGAGTCTTAGGAACTCAGAATCTTAGAAACTTAAATTCTAAAAAAAAGCCAACATCAAAGTTCATTACTTATGATATTGGCTTTTTTTTTGGCGTAATTTTAAGACTATTGTTACTTATTAATCGTAACTTTAGATGTAAACCTTTAATAGACCAATTATGAAAAAAATTACTCTATTAGCCCTTTTATTTATCCTTTCTACTCTTCATGCTCAAGAAAAATTTAGCACTTCAAAAGGCTCAATTTATTTCGAAGCATCTGTCCCTCTTTTTGAAGCTGTTGAAGCAAAAAATGATGTTGTAAAATGTGAATTAGATCCTAAAAAGAGTCAAATAAATTTCACAGCTATTATTAAAGATTTTCAATTCAAAAGAGATTTGATGAAAGAACACTTTAATAGCAACTATATGGAAAGCGATCGCTATTCTAAAGCAACTTTTAAAGGAATTATAGAAAAATTTGATCTCAAATTTATAAATGAAATTGAAAAAGATTATCTAATAAAAGGAAAAATAACTATTCATGGACAATCCAAAATGATTGCCGTAAATGCAAAAATCAAAAAAGTTGACAATAAAATCCAGATTACCTCCCACTTCACTTTGAACACAGAAGATTTTAAAATTGAAATTCCGAACATGGTTATTGCCAAAATTTCAAAAAAAGTAAATACAAAGATTGAGTGTGTTTTAAATTAAGTAGTAAGAAAGACACCTTGTCACAATTATAAAAAAAGTTTTTGCGACAGTTTAAAAAGATTTAAACCACGTAACAAATTTATCCTTTTAATTTGTGAAATCTGTGGCAAAAAAATTGGAAACTTTAGAATACGACAATACATTTAAAACATTACTTTAACTTCTTTGATGATGAAATTTACTGGGATAAAACAGCATAAAAAATTTAAAATTTAAACGCTAAAACTTAAACGCTATTTCAAACAATCTCTTAAGGCATTAGAAAGACTTGTATGTTGAAATCTAAACCCCAAACTTTTTATTTTGTCGGAGGAGACTCTTCTACCAGTGAGCACTAAAGATGCCATTTCTCCCATTCCCAATTGAATTAAAAAAGCAGGAACTTTTGGAAGCCAAATGCTATAACCAAAGAAATTGGCCAATGCTTTTGAAAAGGTTAAATTAGTGGTGCTGTCATTAATTGTAGCATTGTAAGCACCAGTAATTTTTTCGTTCTCAATAGCAATTATATACATCATGCACAAATCATTTATGTGTATCCATGGCATATATTGTTTTCCTGATCCTAATGCGCTTCCCAAACCAAACTTAAAAATTGGAGCAAGTTTTTTTAGTATGCCATCATTAGTTCCAAATACCAAACCAGTACGAATTTTTACAGTACGAATTCCCAAACCACTCATTAAATCGGCAGATTTTTCCCATTCTTGACATATTGTTCCTATAAAGTCATTAGCGGGCAATGTATTTTCTGTACAAATACCTTCACCATTTGTGGCTCCATAAATACCAATTCCAGAAGCCGAAACAAAAGCATTTATCCTTTTATTATGTTTTTTTAAAACAGAGTAAATTAGCTGTGCCGAAAGAGTTCTGCTTTCCAAAATATCTTGTTTGCGCTTAGTGGTCCATCTTTTCTCAGCAATGTTCTCTCCTGCCAAATGAATGATGAAATCGGCATGTAGTACAGCACTTTCTTCAATATTATGACTTGAGACGTCCCAAATAAAATAGGAAATACCATCGGTATTTGGTTTACTATTTCTAGACAATATTGAAACAGAATACCCTCTTTCCAACAAAATTTTAGTCAATTGTTTTCCAATAAATCCAGTGCCTCCCGTTATTAAAACATTCTTTTTCATTTCTATATAATTTAATGCAATCAATTATGACTATGCAAATATAAGTTAATATTTTGTTTAACATTATTAATAATAAGTTAAACATTCGTATCTTTATACTCAAATAAAAAAAAATAAAAATGGCAACTAAAAAAATTAATTTATCCAAAGATGGTATTGTGTCTATGTATATGAATTACACTTTAGAACACAATGAAAAACCAAAGTCTGTATTTCATTTTTCCAAAGAAAATGGTTTCACCGAAGCTGAATTTTATACTTTTTTTGGAACATTAGAAAGTATAGAAAAAGAAATATACAATATCTTTTTTGACAAAACAATCGAGCTTTTGCAGAAAGATGATAATTATGAAAGTTACGACATGAAGAGCAAACTATTGAGCTTTTATTTTACTTTTTTTGAATTAATTACAGCCAATAGAAGTTATGTGGTAATGAATTTGAAACAACATCAAAATCAATTTAAAAACTTAATGATTTTAAAGGAATTTAGAACTAAATTCAAAGACTATATTTCTGAAATAATCACTGATGATTTCCGTATAAAAATTGAAAAATTACAAAAATACCAAGAAAAAGCATTAACCGAATCGTTTTGGATTCAATTTCTATTGACCTTAAAATTTTGGATGGAAGATGCATCTCCTTCGTTTGAGAAAACAGACATCTTTATCGAAAAATCAGTAAAAGTTTCTTTTGAATTGATAAACATTACACCAATTGATAGCCTAATTGATTTTGGTAAATTCATTTTCAAAGAAAAAATAAACAACAAGACTACTTAACACTAGTTTTTTTATGTCATAAAGGCGTAAAGCTATAATAAACAGCACCTAAATAATAAGTGATGAAAAAACTTTAAAATGATATAAAATTAAGTTTTACAACTTTTTTTAGTGATTTAGTTGCAAACAATTTGATTTCTTGTTGTAAAATAAACCTAAACAAAAAATAATGAAAACAATAGACTATATTCCAACGTCCAAAATAGAAAGAGCTTCAAAACTAGTACAAACAGGTGCCAAAGTAGGCGTGAACTATTTGAAATATTATGGAGAAAAAATGGTCAATTCTGATTTGACTCGAGACAAACTCAACGAAGACAATGCTGAAGATATTTATGATGGTCTAAAAAGTTTAAAAGGAAGCGCGCTTAAAGTGGCTCAAATGCTAAGTATGGACAAAAGTTTTTTGCCTCAGGCTTATGTGGAGAAATTTTCATTGTCGCAATTTTCTGTCCCTCCACTTTCTGCACCATTGGTTTTAAAAACTTTTAAATCCAACTTAGGGAAAACTCCTTATGAAGTTTTTGACGAGTTCAATGCTAATTCGGTTAATGCAGCAAGTATTGGACAAGTACATATTGCAATGAAAAACGGCAAAAAATTGGCTGTAAAAATTCAATACCCGGGTGTTGCCAATAGTATTTCATCGGATTTGTCATTGGTAAAACCCATTGCCATCCGAATGTTTAATCTCCAAGGCAAAGACTCTGATAAGTATTTCAAAGAAGTCGAAGACAAATTGATCGAAGAAACTAATTATATACTAGAGCTGGAACAAAGTCAAGAAGTAGTTGCTGCCTGCAAAAAAATAGAACATTTAGTTTTTCCCGAATATTATCCTGAGTTCTCCTCTGAAAAAATTATTACAATGGATTGGATGACTGGAATTCACCTTTCTGAATTCACAGCAACAAATGAAAATCAGAAAATAGGAAACCAACTTGGACAAGCTTTATGGGATTTTTATATGTATCAAATTCATATTTTAAAGAAAGTACACGCCGACCCGCATCCCGGTAATTTTTTGATTAACGAAAAATATCAATTGGTCGCGTTGGACTTTGGTTGCATGAAGAAAATTCCAAATGATTTTTATATTCCTTATTTTGAATTGGTTGATCCAAAAATACTCAACAATGCACAATTGTTTAACAAAAAACTTTTTGAACTTGAAATTCTAAGAGCCGATGATTCTGAAGAAGAAATCATCTATTTCACTCAAATTTTTTACGATTTGTTATCCCTTTTCACCAAACCTTTTCAAGAAGAGACCTTTGACTTTTCGGACCCAGAATTTTTTGGGAATATTGCACAATTGGGGCAGCGATTTTCAAAAGACACCAACTTAAGAAAAATGAATGGAAATCGTGGTTCCAAACATTTTATTTATATGAACCGAACCTTTTTTGGACTCTACAATTTGTTGTTTGATTTGAAAGCGAATATCGTTGTGAATCAATACAAAAAATACAAATAAAAGCTTAAAAAAATCGGAATTGGAATCAAATTTTGTTTGGTATGTGAACTTCTTTTTAGAGAATAAAAAAAGAATGTGACAAAGTAAAATATTGCAATGAATAATGCAGAAGAAAAAATAGTAAAACTACAAAAAATGAATAGCAATAGAAATCATATCAATATCGTTTGGTTCAAAAGAGACCTCCGTTTGCAAGACAACGAAGCCATTTTTAATGCCATGCAATCCAAAACACCTACCTTGTTATTGTATGTATTTGAAAATTCTTTACAGAAAGATGGTCATTATAGTGAAAGACATTGGAATTTTATCAAACAATCCATTCAGGATATTAACCAACAATTGCTACCATTTAACACCAAAATCCTGAGTGTTTCTGGCGAAGTGATTTCGATAATCAATTCTATTCAAGAAGTATACAAAATTGACTCTGTTTTTTCTCATCAAGAAACGGGTATTAAAATTACTTTTGAAAGAGACAAATCGTTTAAACGATTTTGTAAAAACAATGTTATTCATTGGAAAGAAAACATCAATAATGGTATCTTTAGAGGATTAGAACACAGGAAAAATTGGATAAGTCTTTGGGAGGATTACATGAATACCAAACAATTTCCTTTTGAAGCAAAATCAACTAATTTCTTGTACCTAAAAGACATCCAATTTTTAGAAAACAGATTCGAAACTGTTACATTAGAAACTATATCAAATGATAATTTTCAAAAAGGAGGAAATAGTATTGCAGAGAAATATTTAGAAAGCTTTTTTGCCAATCGTTATTTGGATTACAGTCGAAATCTTTCGAAACCTTTATTATCTCGAAAAAGCTGCAGTCGATTGTCTCCTTACATTGCATGGGGAAATTTATCTTCGAGACAAGTATTGCAACAAGCCGCCAATTTTCGATTCCTAACTAATGATAAAAAACAAATTGATTCTTTTGTTTCAAGACTAACCTGGCAAGCCCATTTCATACAAAAATTTGAAATGGAAGAAGTAATGGAATTTGAAAGTGTAAACAAAGGCTATCATAGCTTAAAAAAGAAGCTAAATGATTCTTACATCCATGCTTGGCAAACCGGGAAAACAGGTTTTCCTATTATAGATGCTTCCATGCGATGCTTGAATGAAACTGGGTACTTAAATTTCAGAATGCGTGCAATGGTGGTTTCGTTTTTTACACACAATCTATGGCAACCTTGGCAAGAAGCAACCCAACATCTATCACAAATGTTTTTGGATTTTGAACCTGGAATTCATTTTCCACAATTACAAATGCAAGCTGGAGAAACAGGAATTAATATGTTACGCATTTACAATCCTTTGAAAAATAGTTTAGAACACGACCCAGAAGGAGAATTTATCAAAAAGTGGGTGCCTGAATTAAGAGATCTACCCACTTCTTTTGTACACAATCCTTCAAAGATGACCTATTTGGACCAAAAATTTAACAATTTTGATTTAGGGCTAAATTACCCTAAACCTATTGTAAACATTGAGTTAACACGCAAATATGCAAGTAATTTTTTATGGAGTATGAAGAAAAACCCAATCGTAAAAGAAGAAAACAATAGAATTTTAAAATTACACACTATGGCCGATGTTGGTGATATTGATTAAAATTTAGATGAATTCAAAAAGTATTTTAAAAATAAGTAACGATCAAATAATAGAAATGTATTTACAAGGTCGAATCGTTTTTAATACAAATTTCATTAAATTTGAAAGAAGTTACCTCATTATGGACAGCAGAAATGAAACCATCCAGTCTCAATAAGTATCACTAATTAGCAGAGGTCCTAATGAAAAGACACTAGATATCACAGACTTTTTTAAGAATACCAATTCTAATACTTGACAAAGAGACAAATCAACAGCAATAATATATTAAAAAATAATATAATAAAAATATGAGAAACATAGTAATCATTGGCGGAAGCAAAGGAATTGGAAGTGCTATCTTATTGCAACAATTGCAAAACAACCAAGTATACAACATTAGTAGAACTGCACCTGACATTACACATCCCAACTTAATTCATTATCCTCTTTCAATTCTTGAAGATGATTTACCTGAAATTGAAGCTGTAGATGTTCTTATTTATTGTCCAGGCTCTATTACACTAAAACCCATTATGAGTTTGAATCTGAACGATTTTAGGAATGATTTCGAAATTAATGTGGTTGGCGCTGTAAAAGTAATACAGAAATATCTGCCTACCCTAAAAAAAGGAAACAATCCATCAATTGTTTTATTCAGTACTGTTGCCGCTAAATTGGGAATGCCTTTTCACGCTAGTATAGCAACCGCAAAAGCTGGAATCGAAGGATTGGTTAAATCACTTGGTGCCGAATTGGCTTCAGTAGTTCGTGTAAATGCAATTGCACCCACCATAACTGAAACTTCGCTCTCTGCCAATATCCTTAGAAACGATCGCATGAAAGAAAACATGATCGAACGACATCCTATGAAAAGTTACTTAAAACCAAATGAAGTTGCCGAAATGGCCAATTACTTAATATCCGAAAATGCTAAATCCATTTCGGGACAAGTTTTTGAAATGGATTATGGTATTGTGAGTTTTAAATTATAACGGTATGAAAATTCTTTTAACAGGTGCAACAGGATATGTAGGAAAGCGACTTTTGCCGATTTTGGTAGAACAAGGTCATGAAGTTCTTTGCTGCGTGCGAGACAAACAACGTTTTTATTGTCCGAAAGAATTTGAAAAAAACGTAAAAATCATCGAAGTTGATTTCTTAAAACTTGAAACATTATCACATATTCCTAGAGATATCGATGTTGCTTTTTACCTAATCCATTCTATGTCTGGATCGGATAGCAATTACGATGATTTGGAACATCTTTCAGCCATACATTTCGTAGAGCGAATCAATCACACCAACACCAAACAAGTCATTTATTTAAGTGGTATTGTCAATGACAAATCACTTTCCAAACACCTTTCGTCACGGAAAGCGGTCGAAGATGTCTTAAATACGGGAACTTTTGCCACAACCACATTACGAGCGGGAATTATTGTAGGTTCTGGAAGTGCTTCTTTTGAAATCATTCGGGATTTGGTTCAAAAATTACCCCTAATGATTACTCCAAAATGGCTCAATACCAAATGCCAACCCATTGCAATATCAGATGTTTTAAATTTTTTGACAAAATCAATATTAAATCCATTAACTTATAATCAAAGTTTTGACATTGGCGGTCCAGATATTCTCACCTACAAAGAAATGCTTTTGGGCTTTGCCAAAGCCATACATCTCAAAAGGTATATTTACACCATACCTGTAATGAGTCCCAAATTATCTTCTTATTGGCTGTATTTTGTAACCTCCACTTCTTATAGACTAGCATCGGCATTGGTCAGCAGTATGAAAGTCGAAGTTATTTGCCGAGACAACAGCATAAATTCAATTTTGAATGTCAACCCAATGCCTTATGAATTGGCCTTATCCAAGGCTTTAGTGAAGATTGATAATGATGACATCGTTTCGAGTTGGAAAGATTCAATGATAAGTGGTCAGTTCATTGGTAATCTAGGTGATTACCTCAAAGTGCCCAAAAAAGACTGTTTTATTGACCGCAGAAAAATGGAAATTCAAAATCGAGCATTTACCATCAACCAAATATGGTCCATTGGTGGTGAAACCGGTTGGTATTATGGTGATTGGTTGTGGGAGTTACGTGGATTTATAGACAAACTTTTTGGGGGCGTAGGCTCCAGAAGAGGACGTACAAATAAACATGACATTCATGCAGGAGATGCATTAGATTTTTGGCGTGTTTTGTATGCCAACAAAGACGAAGGCAAACTCATTCTTTATGCCGAAATGAAACTACCTGGCGAGGCTTGGCTCGAATTTAAAATTATCAACAACACTTTGTACCAATCGGCAACTTTTAGACCAGAAGGTATATGGGGAAAACTATATTGGTATTCTGTTTTGCCTTTTCATGGGTTTATTTTTAAAGGAATGCTACATAAGTTGATTCAATAAGTTGCTGCTTTGTTCAAAACAAAT
Organism: Flavobacterium rarum (SeqCode); assembly: GCF_965234445.1. Lineage (GTDB taxonomy): Bacteria > Bacteroidota > Bacteroidia > Flavobacteriales > Flavobacteriaceae > Flavobacterium > Flavobacterium rarum. Next base: position 58,896 of record NZ_OZ248481.1, read on the forward strand.
ACCTAATTAAAAACCACTTGGAGGTGCCACCATTAGTCAAAGGGGGCTACTCAAATACTGCTTAGGAGCCCCCTTTACCAAATGCTGTTGGGCTATACGCTCCGCCACTGCGGATTGCTGCTATCCCAATGTTATTAAGTTAAGCTTTGTTTTTTCTCGCCAAGACGCAAAGGCGCAAAGTTAAGAGTCGATTTCTTCGCGTCTTTGCGAGAGTTATATTTTAAAAAAGAGTTGTGAGAAACCCTTAATCTTAATGACATTGGATGTTATCCCTCACCCGAAACAACTTCAAGGGAAGTAACAGAAATTGATTTTTACAAAGGAAAGGATTACTCTTACTAGTGGTTTTTCTTCTTTCCTCGCAATAAGTCTGAGTGTGTCATTACAAGGAACAAAACTTTCAATTACTATATCCACTTCCAAAAAAACAGAAGAACCTCTACTATTTAAAACAAGGAATCACACATACCACGAGCTAGTTCCAACCCACAATACTCTAAAAACAAACCTCTTAGGAAAAAAAATAAAAAAGACAATTACAGCACATTTTTTGAAAAGTAATTACTTATAAAAAATAAAAAAAATACACTTAATCGATTTTTATTGTATTTTTACCTATTAAATTTAAAATTATGCTTATAGCCTTGTATTTTTCATTCACCTATTTGGTAGGATTTGGTATTGCTAATACTAAAGCAAAAAAAAAGTATGGTTGGAATAAACAACTACTAATAACCATTGCTGTTTTTCCATTTGCCATTCCATTTATTTTAATAATGGAAATACATGGTTTTTTAAATAAAAAATGTACGTTTTAGCTATTTCCTAAAAATTAACTTAAAAAATTTTTAAACCCAAAATCCGCATTAGACTTCGTAGCGAAACTGAATTATTCAATAAAGGCAAGAGCTCACGGACTATTTTGAAGATGTAATACTTTTGTATTTGGAATTTAAAAATGAGAGAATTAAGCGAAGCGTATCTTGAACTCCAATGTAAAATATAAAAGCGTGAAAAAAGTTCGTGGTTTTGAAGAAAAATTTAGTTGTAGTAGATTTCTAATGCGGATTTTGGATTAAAGCATAGACCTACAAAAATCAATTCAAAATACCCGCTTTATAAGTAGCTATAGCTCTGTCACGAGCAAAAGCATGTTCTACCATTGGTTGCTCATAACCCAATTCAAATTCGGGAATCCATTTGCGGATGTAGATCCCTTTTTCGTCAAATTTTTTGAGTTGGATTTCGGGATTAAAAACCCTAAAATATGGTGCTGCATCGCAACCTGTTCCCGCAGCCCATTGCCAATTGCCTATATTGGCAGACAAATCATAATCCAATAACTTTTCGGCAAAATAAGCTTCACCCCATTGCCAGTTGATGAGTAAGTGTTTGCACAAAAAACTAGCCACAACCATACGTACTCGATTGTGCATATAGCCTGTTTGATTAAGTTGACGCATTCCTGCATCGACCATTGGATAGCCAGTTGTTCCGGAACACCAGCGTTTGAAATCTTCTTCGTTGTTGCGCCACTGAATCCCATCGTATGCCGATTTAAAATTATGAGTGACTATTTTTGGGAAGCTAAAAAGGATTTGCATAAAAAATTCTCTCCAAATCAATTCGCTCAAAAAAATATCGTTTTTGTGAACTGCCCAATTCACTAATTTCCGTATACTTACTGTTCCAAAACGCAAATGGGGTGACAAATACGATGTACTGTCTATGGCAGGAAAATCTCTGGTTTCATGGTAATTGCTTATCTGTGTGAGATTGTGAGGAACTACTTTTATATGACTTTCCTCAAAGCCAATTTGCTGCAAAGTGGGAAAATCAAAATTGCTTTTGTGAAAATTGGAGAAATAACTTTGAGTATCGCATTCTTCAAGCGGCGCCATGGATTTGTATTTCTCTATCCATTTATTTTTGTAAGGTGTATAAATGGTATAGGGTAATCCATCGGCTTTGGTGATTTCGAGTTCTTCAAAAATTACTTGATCTTTAAAAGGAAAACAAAGTGCATTATTTACTTTTGCCAATGCATCAATTGCTAAATCTCTTTTGATAGCATAAGGCTCATAATCTTTATTAAAGAAAACTTCTGAAATAGCAAACTCTTGAAAAAGGGATTCCCAAACCGTAGTTGTAGTTCCGAATTTGATTAAAATTGAAGTGCCAATAGCATTTAATTGGGTGTTTATATTTTGAAGCGAATCATATATAAAACCAACCCGAGCATCATTTTCAGGTAAACTATTTAATATATCTGAGTCGAAAATAAAAATGGGAATTACAGGATGTTTGGATTGCAAAGCATGGTACAATGCTACATTGTCCTCGAGACGCAAATCACGTCGGAACCAAAAAATAGAAACTTGTTGTTTTGACATTTTATTTATGTTGCTGAGAAACTAAGTTGCTATCCCGATAGCTCAATGTCATTAAGTTAAGGGTTTCTCACTACGCTTTTTCAAAATATAACTCTCGCAAAGACGCGAAGACGCCAAGAAATCGACTCTTAACTTTGCGCCTTTGCGTCTTGGCGAGAAAAAACAAAGCTTAACTTAATGACATTGCCCGATAGCTATCGGGACTAAGTTTATATTCTCATTTTCAAAATATTTTTACCCTTTTTTAAAATCTTAGTAGCTCAGTATCTTAGTTACTTAGAGTCTTTTTTATTAAAAAGCTGATCTACTTTTACACAACGGTAATCAAAGATTTCTTGTAGCTTGTTCTTCACCACTAAACTATTCATAATACGTCCCAAGAAACCTAAAGGCAATGCATAATGTACTACATCGGTCATTTTTACGCCAGTTGGGGTTGCTTCAAAAAAGTGTTTGTGATGCCACAAACTGTAGGGACCAAAACGTTGTTCGTCTATAAAATAAGCTTTGTCTTTGACTTGGGTGATTACTGTCATCCAACCAATTTTTATTCCTAAAAGTGGTGTTACTTTGTATTGAATAATTTGTCCAGCATACATGGGTTTATTGTCAAAATCGGTGATTTGAAAACCCATGTTTTCTGGAGTAATCTTTTGTAAATTTTGAGGACTGGAAAAAAAAGCCCAACATTCCTCGAGTGTAGCATTGACATGCTGAACGGTTTCTTTTTTATATACTTTCATTTTTTGTATTGGTTATCGCATTTTCATGTTTAAATCAAATATTCTTTCTAACTGTTTCTTTTCGGCGAAGTAGAAAAAACACTAGATGAGTAATAAATGTGATTTCTACTCCGTCGAAATGACACAAAAACTAAGCTAAAACACTATAATTCATAAATATTTTTTAGTCAAGTATTTCTTGATGTGCAGTATGCCTTTGCATGAGGGATAAAAGTGGAGCTCTTTTGGTATTGGGCATTTTTCTTGCCCAATACCAAAAAGCGGGAACGGATAGCCCGACCGCTTTTTTCAAGCGGTCATGCCCAAATTATTTTATATTTTATAGTATTTGAAGGGTACAAATAGCATTCCGAAACATTCTCCATGTTCTTTACCGAGATGTTTGTGGTGGATTTTGTGAGCTTTTCGAAGGCCAATTAAATACTTGTTGTTGGTGTTTTTGAACCATTTGAATCGTTGATGAATTAATACATCGTGTATCATAAAATAGCAAAAACCATAGGCCATAATACCAAGACCGATGAAAAACAGATAATTCATTCCACCTTGTACGCCAAAATAAAAAAGAACGATACTTGGAATAGCAAAAATGACAAAAAATATGTCGTTGCGCTCGAATGTATGCGCGTATTTGGGTTGGTGATGATCGGCGTGAAAATACCACATGAGACCATGCATGACATACTTATGAGTGAGCCAAGTAACGCATTCCATGATTAAAAAAACGCTTAAAAAAATCAAAAAAGAAATCATATTGCTTTTATTTAATTAAAAATCATTCTGTTTTTATACCAATTTCAACTTGTAAGACACAAATGACTGCGCTAATAAACCTGCTTTTGAATAATTGGAAACTCGAATACGCGTGTTTCCTATTTCGTGGCAAGGTGTACCTGCCAGTTTTTGGAGTAATTTCTTGTAGTATACATAAGCCGTGTACACTCCAAATTTAGCTTCCAAAGGTAAACAAACAATACCTTTATAAGCTTCTAAAAAATCGGCTTCAATTTCTTGTATAATTTCTTTTTTGGAATTTTCATCAAAAGACTTCAAATCGACACCTGGAAAATAATTGCGGTTTAGTACTAAATTATCATCTTTCAAATCACGAAGAAAATTCACTTTTTGAAAAGCAGAACCCAATCGCATGGCTTGGTCTTTTAATGAAAGATATTTTTCATCATCTCCTTTTACAAAAACTTTTAGACACATCAACCCGACTACATCGGCAGATCCGTAAATATATTCGTTGTATTCTTCCTTACTATGGTAGTCTGATTTGATTAAATCAAGCTTCATACTTTTGAGGAATGATTGAATCATCTCGTCCGTGATATTATATTCTCTAACGGTTTGTTGAAAGGAATTGAGAATCGGATTCAAACTGATACCAGATTTCATTGCTTTATAGTATTCGGCTTCAAAATCATTGATTAGATTTTCTTTGTCGTATCCATGAAAAGAATCCACAATTTCGTCGGCAAAACGGACAAAACCATAAATACTATAAATAGCGTCACGAATGCTGGGAGCCAACATATAAACCGCCATAGAAAACGAAGTACTGTAATTTTTGGTGACCAATTTACTGCACTTGAAGGAAACATCATCAAATAATTGCTTCATAACTACTGATTTGAAAATTGCTTATTTATTAATTCTGAAACTAATTTTCCTGAAATTAATGCAGGAGGAACGCCTGGCCCAGGAACGGTTAATTGTCCTGTAAAATATAAATGCTGTACTTTTTTGCTTTTTAATTTTGGCCTTAAAAATGCCGTTTGCAATAGTGTATTTGCCATTCCATATGCATTTCCTTTATATGAATTGTACTCAGATACAAAATCATTTTTGCAAAAAGATTGTTTAAATATAATACTATTTTTAATCTCTTGTTGTGTTAACAGCTCGAAACGTTCTATAATTTTATCAAAATACTCATTTCTTAAATCCTCTGTATCAACAATTCCAGGAGCCAAAGGCACTAAGAAAAAACCAGATTCCATACCTTCTGGAGCAGCAGTTTTATCTGTTAGTGATGGAAAATTGGCATAAAATAGTGGTTCAGAAGGCCATTGCGGTTCGTCATAAATATCTTTGGCGTGTTGTTCAAAATCAACATCAAAAAACAAAGCGTGATGAGAACAATTTTTAATTTTTTTGTTGAATCCTACATAAAACAATAAAGAAGATGGTGCGAAAACGCGACTATCCCAATAGTCTTCGGAGTACGCGCGAAACTCTTTATCCAATAGTGTTTCTGTATGGTGATAATCGGCTCCACTCAAAATAATATCTGACGCTATTGTTTTGCCATTGACAACAATCGAGCACGCTTTTTTATTTTCGACATTGATTTTTTCAACATTTGCATTGGTTACAAAAGTTACACCCAATTCTATTGCTAAACTTTCCATAGCAAGAACAACATCAAACATTCCTGTTTTGGGATGCCAAGTCCCAAGTCCAAAGTCAGCATAATTCATGAAACTATAAAAAGAAGGTGTATCCGAAGGTTTTGCACCTAGAAACAATACCGGAAATTCAAGAATATGAATTAAACGCTCGTTTTTGAATTTCTTTCGGACATCTTTACTGATGTTGCTGAAGAACTGACCCACTTTTTTGGCAGTTTCAACCGTAATCAATTCCAAGGGAGAAACACCTGGACGATATACCAATTCTTTGATGGCAATATCATAATTACTTTTGGCGTCAGCCATAAATTCTTTTAAAACTTGACCACTTCCTTTTTCGATTGCTTCAAAATCTTTTACAATTTGAGGCAAATTATCAGCAATAGCAATAAAATCATCCATTCCATAATAAACACGATAGGCTGGTGATAATTTAATAAGCTCATAATAATCGGTTGTTTTTTTACCAAAATCAGCAAAAAAACGTTCAAAAACATCGGGCATCCAATACCAACTTGGTCCCATATCAAAGGTAAAACCTTCGGCTTTTAATTGTCGAGCTCGACCTCCAATAGAAGCATTTTTTTCAAAAACCGTTACTTCATGACCGCTTTTGGCCAAATAACTCGCTGCGGCCAAAGCCGAAAAACCAGAACCAATTATAGAGATTGTTTTTTTCATTTGTTTAGCAAATGTATGAATAAATTAAACAAAAAAAATTAAATATTCTCTATTAAATCAGGAATAGAATTGAAAACTTTAACATCTTCGGAAATTACATTTTGGTTTATAAATTCTGTCATCCTGCCAATCAACCAAATTTCTGAATTATCTCCTAAAAGCTCACTACTCATTATCTGAACAAAATCATCAACCACAGCTCTTTCCGGCTGTATCGTGAGATAGGATACAAATACAATAGAATGAAAATGCTTTTTTAATTCTTTCAAATTATCTATTGGCATGTTTTCACCCAAATAGACGACTTTAAACCCTTTTAGAATAATTTCATAATGCAAATACATCAATCCTAATTCATGAATTTCATTAAGAGGTAATGAAAGAACAAAAACTTTATTTGTATTTAAGGCTGTATTACTTTCTATTTTTTCTGTATTAACCAATATTTTTTTTATGATTAAACTACTAATAAAATGCTCGTGTGCAGGAGTTATTGTATCAGTTTGCCACAATAAACCAATTTCTTCCATCAATGGAATAAAGATATGATTAAAAACTTCTTTAAACGATTTTCCTTCTAGCAACCAATTATAAGTATTAGAAAAAAGTTCTTGATCAAAATTCATCATGGCCATTTTAAAAGCTGAAATAGCATGGCTTTTAGAATTTTTATTTGAAATTATACCCCGAACTAATTCAGGAATTTTTTCTTCTGGAAAAGTAGAAATTTTAGAAATTTTATAGCCATAATCATGCAACAATGTAATATTCAATAGTTTTTGCAAACTAGGCAAAGAATACAATCGTATATTAGTATCGGTTCGCATTGGCTGTAAGACATTATATCTTTTTTCCCAAATCCGAATGGTGTGCGCTTTTATTCCAGAAAGATTCTCCAGATCTTTAATGCTGAATACATTTTTTACATTGTTCATCAATTCCTAATTTTTATTAAACAAAGATACTTTTTTTTATATAATGTTAAAATAAAATCAACATTTAATTTCAAAAATTAGTCTGCAATTACATTTGTAAAAAAAATTACATACAAAAAAGGCGTTTAACACATCTATTTAGAACGAATTACTCCATTAAACACTAAAAATCATAGCCCAAATTACTAAATTCTCTTTATATTTGTGCCTTTCGAAAAAACAACAATAAGATGACTACTCTAAACGAATTGAATGCTATATCACCGATTGATGGTCGATATAGAAATAAGACTGTATCCTTAGCTCCTTTTTTCTCTGAAGAAGCTTTAATCAAATACCGCGTATTAATTGAAATTGAATATTTCATTGCTTTGTGCGAAGTACCATTACCGCAATTAAAAAACGTAAATACCAATCTATTTGATAGTTTACGAGATATCTATAAAAACTTTTCAACCGAAGACGCTCTTTGGATAAAAGAAACCGAAAAAGTAACCAATCACGATGTAAAAGCAGTAGAATATTTTATTAAAGATGCATTTGAAAAATTAGGTTTGTCTGAATATAAAGAATTTATCCACTTCGGACTGACTTCACAAGACATCAACAATACTGCTATTCCACTTTCGACAAAAGATGCTTTTGAAAAAGTGTACATGCCTTCTTTAATTACATTGACATCCAAATTAAAAGATTTGAGTCAAGAATGGGCAGCCGTTCCCATGCTCGCTCGTACACATGGGCAGCCAGCCTCACCTACCCGTTTAGGCAAAGAAATTGCAGTTTTTGTAGAAAGACTTGAAGAGCAAATGCGTTTGTTATTCAACATTCCTTTTGCAGCCAAATTTGGAGGAGCTACCGGAAATTACAATGCGCATCATGTGGCTTATCCGCAAATTGATTGGAAACAATTTGGAACCAAATTTGTTCAAGAAAATATAGGATTACACCATTCGTTTCCAACAACACAAATTGAACATTACGATCATTTTGCTGCCTTTTTTGATGCTTTAAAAAGAATCAACACCATTATCATTGATTTAGACAGAGACATTTGGACGTATGTTTCTATGGAATATTTCAAGCAAAAAATCAAAGCGGGCGAAATTGGATCATCGGCTATGCCACACAAAGTAAACCCTATTGATTTTGAAAACTCCGAAGGAAACTTAGGAATAGCGAATGCTATTTTTGAGCATTTATCGGCAAAATTACCTTTATCAAGATTGCAACGTGATTTAACAGACAGTACAGTTTTGAGAAACATTGGAGTTCCAATGGGACATACTATCATTGCTTTTGAAGCTACATTGAAAGGTTTGAACAAATTACTACTGAACGAGTCTAAGTTTCACGAAGATCTGGAGAAAAACTGGGCAGTTGTTGCCGAAGCGATTCAGACTATCTTAAGACGTGAAGCCTATCCAAATCCATACGAAGCTCTGAAAGGTTTGACAAGAACCAATGAAGCTATTGACAAAAAAGCGATTCACGGATTTATAGCGACACTTGAAGTTTCGGATGAAATAAAAGCCGAATTAATGCAAATCACACCAAGTAACTTTTTGGGAATTTAATCCAATCACATTATTAAAATTAAAAGCTATCTCTTGTTGGGATAGCTTTTTTTATACATCAAAAGTCCAAAAGGATGTCTTTAAGAATTACTTTTTCGTAAATTAGCCCTTATTGTTTTTCAAAAAACCATATAGCAATCCCATTTTATGAGTTCACTAACCGAAGCATCCGAAACCGCAAGCCACCTCGAACCTCTTATTAGCGATTTGGGATTAATCCTTATGACCGCTGCTGTTGCTGTTTTGATCTTTAAAAAACTCAAACAACCTCTGGTTTTAGGCTATTTGATAGCCGGTTTTCTTGCTGGCAACCACTTTGATTTTTTCCCTTCGGTCAAAGAAATAAAAAGTGTAGAAGTTTGGGCAGAAATCGGGGTGATCTTTTTATTATTCAGTTTAGGACTAGAATTTAGTTTCAAAAAATTAATGAAAGTTGGAGGAACTGCTACGATAACCGCGGGAACTCAAATTGTATCGATGTGTATTTTGGGATATGCAGTGGGCCAATGGATGCAATGGTCAAAAATGGACAGTATCTTTCTAGGTGTAATTCTTTCCATTTCTTCTACCACAATTATTCTAAAATCGTTTGAAGAGCTCGGAGTAAAAACTCAAAAATTTGCTGGAAATGTAATTGGCTCTCTAATCGTTCAAGATATTCTAGCCATTTTATTGATGGTATTACTGTCAACAGTAGCAGTGAGCAATCAATTTTCTGGTGGGGATTTACTATTATCTGTACTCAAACTTTCATTTTTCCTTGTGATTTGGTTTCTAGGAGGTATTTTTATTATTCCAACTGTTCTTAAAAAAACCAAACATTTATTATCCGATGAAATGCTGCTAATCATTTCATTAGCATTGTGTTTAATGATGGTAATATTGGCATCAAATGTTGGATTTTCTCCTGCACTTGGTGCTTTTATCATGGGATCTATTATTGCCGAAACCACACAAGCTGAACATATTGAACATTTGGTTAAACCTGTAAAAGATTTATTTGGGGCAGTGTTTTTTGTGTCAGTCGGTATGTTGATTAATCCTGATGCCTTATATCAACATGCTATTCCTGTAATCCTACTTTCCTTAGTTACTATTTTTGGGCAATCCATTAGTTCTACTTTTGGAGCCATATTATCCGGCCAACCTTTAAAAGATTCCATTAGAACGGGAATGAGTTTATCCCAAATTGGGGAATTCTCTTTTATCATTGCAACACTAGGAATGACTTTGAATGCCACAGGTTCATTTTTGTATCCAATTGTAGTAGCAGTATCAGCAATAACTGTTTTTACTACTCCTTTTATGATCAAATATTCACTTCCATTTTCCGAATATTTAGCACATCACTTGCCTCGAAAATGGACCAAAAGAATCGAGCGCTATTCTGCTAGCACACAAGCCATAAAAACAGTTAGTTTATGGCAAACGGTAATCAATGCTTTTATTATTCAAGTTACTATATTGGTTGTCATTTTACTTGCAATCATTCTACTTTCTTCAAAATTTATACTACCCATCGTTCACGACTACCATTTCGGAAATGCTACTGGCGCATTAATAACGCTAGGTATGGTCTCTCCTTTTTTATGGGCACTTGCTTTTCGAAGGGTAGCTGTCGAAGAAGTAGAACAATTAATGTTGGATCGAAAATCTCGCGGTCCTTTGACCATGCTTTTTTTCATTCGAATTCTTTTGTCTATTTTCTTTATTGGTTTGCTATTAAATATCTTTTTCTCTCCAAAAATCGCATTAATCACCTTAGTTATCGCAATTGTAATTTATTTGCTTTATCATAAGAAACTACACATTCAATACCACAAAATTGAAAATCATTTTCTAGCCAATTTAAACGACAGAGAATTAAGCAAAGCCAAAAGAAGCAGAAGTGATTTGACACCGTGGGATGGCCACATGGCTGTCTTTGACATTGCCTCTGAGTCGAATATAGCTGGAGAATTTTTGAAAAACCTTCAAATAAGAGAGAATTTGGGAATTAATATTGTTTCGATAAAACGGGGTGACATAACTATACATATTCCGAATAGGAACGAACGTATTTTTCCTGGAGACGAAATATGTGTAATAGGAACAGATGCTCAAGTCCAGGAATTCAAAAAATATTTGGATCAACATGAAATGGATATTTCTCCAGAAATCGTTGAACCCGATATTGTTTTACGCCAAATAGAATTAAAAAATCACACTTTTTTAGGAAAAAGCATCAAAGAGTCTAAATTGCGTGAAAAAACACAAGGATTGATTGTGGGTATCGAAAAAAGAGGCAATCGAACCTTAAACCCGGAGTCGAATGTGATTCTAGAAAAAGACGACATTCTATGGATTGTTGGGGATAAAAAGCTGCTGACTGAATTGGTTCATGATTAAAAAAAAACCTCACCCCAACCCTCTCCAAAGGAGAGGGAGCTGAGAGCGAGGATTTTAAATTACTATAAAAAAGGTGCAAGAACTAAATCTTACACCTTTTTTTTTTACAAACAACACATTACATCAAGATACAAGTATTTCTATCTCATCTAATTCAATCGTTTTTTGCGCTGGCCTAGAAGTTAGCAATCTAAAAAATAAAGAATCAAAAATAAACGAAAACAACATCGGCATATTATACTTAACAATTATATCATCATAATTATGAACCGATATGTTATATTTCCCATATTCAGAAACTTCAAAACCAAAAAACTTAACTGCCCTTGAGCCATTTTTATAATCTCTTGCTTTTAATGATTTCTCCTTTAAAAGAATAACATCATTTGTTTTAACATTTAGGATTTGTACAAAAAAATCTGGATTTGCTCTAACATCAAAACCTCCTAAAACAAATATTTCATAAAATCCAGAATACATTTCGACCTCAACGACTTCTTTCAATTTAAATTTTAAATTCATCTAATAATAAAATAAAAATTGAAAAATTACCTCGAATAATTTGGAGCTTCTTTTGTAATAGTCACATTATGAGGATGACTTTCGTTAATTCCACTTGCAGTAATTCGAACAAAACGCCCTGTATCTTGCAAAGTGGCAATATCTTTGGAACCACAATACCCCATTCCGGCACGAAGTCCACCTATAAATTGTTGCATACTTTCGTTCAACTCTCCTTTATACGGTACCCGACCTACAATTCCTTCTGGAACCAGTTTCTTAACATCGTCTTCAACATCTTGGAAATAACGGTCTTTCGACCCTTCTTGCATGGCCTCAACAGACCCCATTCCTCTGTATGATTTGAATTTTCTTCCTTCGAATATAATAGTTTCTCCAGGAGATTCCATTGTTCCAGCCAATAATGAACCTAGCATAACACAATCAGCACCTGCAGCAATCGCTTTTGGAATATCACCTGTGTAACGAATTCCTCCATCTGCAATTACGGGAACTCCTGTTCCTTTGATAGCAGCTGCTACTTCAAGTACCGCAGAAAATTGAGGAAAACCAACTCCTGCAACGATTCTGGTTGTACAAATAGAACCAGGCCCGATTCCGACTTTTACACCATCGGCTCCATTTTCTACCAAATAAATAGCCGCTTCTGGAGTAGCTATGTTACCAACAATTACATCCAAATTTGGGAATTTCGCTTTTACCAGTTTCAACACATCCACCACGCCTTTGGTATGACCGTGAGCAGTGTCAATAATTACGGCATCTACACCTGCTTTTACTAATGCAGTTGCTCTATCCACAGCGTCGGCAGTAACACCCAAAGCAGCCGCTACTCTCAAACGCCCAAATTTGTCTTTATTGGCATTTGGTTTTTGGGTCAATTTGGTAATATCTCTAAAAGTAATTAAACCAACCAACTCGTTTTTATCATTTACTACAGGTAATTTTTCAATTTTATGACCTTGTAAAACTACCTCAGCTTGCTCCAATGAAGTTCCTTCGGCAACGGTTACCAGATTTTGGCTTGTCATTACCTCAACAATAGGTCTTGCTCCATTTTTTTCAAAACGCAAATCTCTATTGGTAACAATTCCTTTTAAAATTCTATTTTCATCCACAATTGGAATACCTCCAATACCATATTCTCTCATGGCATTTTTAGCATCGGCGACAGTAGCGGTCATTAATAAAGTAACAGGATCGATAATCATACCAGACTCAGCACGTTTTACTTTACGCACTTTGGCTGCTTGTTGTTCGATGGTCATGTTTTTATGCAAAACACCAATTCCTCCTTCTTGAGCCATAGCAATTGCCATAGCACTTTCGGTTACTGTATCCATAGCAGCAGATACAATAGGAACATTTAAAGTAATATTTCTTGAAAATTTGGATTGAATACTCACTTCGCGCGGAAGAATATTTGAGTAATTGGGAACTAATAATACATCATCGTAGGTTAAACCCTCGCCGACAATCTTGGAGATATGTGCTTTCATGTTGCAATTTGTAGTTGAATTGCGTGCAAATATAGACAATCTTAAGCTAAAAAACACCTCACTCCCCTAATTTATTTTTAAATTGCATGTTGAAAATAAAATCAACTCCTATTTTATTTATAACTACAGCTCACTATTATGACACCAACAAGCGGCTCTATTTCAGGATTAAACAAAGTTGAAGTTGAACAATCCAGAATAAAAAACGGTTTTAACTCTATCGAGCACCAAAAGAAAAACAACCTGCTTTCCTCCATTATAGAAATGGTGAAAGAACCAATGTTTTTACTATTGTTAACAGCTACTAGTATTTACTTTATTACTTCCGATTTTGGTAACGGAATATTTATGGCTGCAGCAATTTTACTGGTTTCAACAATTTCACTTTATCAAGAATCCAAAAGCAGGAACGCCATCGAAGCCTTACATAAATTGACACAACCCAAAAGTAAAGTCATTCGGGAGGGAGAACTCATAGAAATTCCTTCTGAGGAAATTGTTTTAGGAGATTACATGCAATGCGAAGAGGGAACCTTTATTCCTGCTGATGGTGTGATTATAAAATCTAATGATTTTTCGGTAAACGAATCAATACTGACAGGTGAATCCTTGTCTGTTTTTAAAAATGAAAAAGCAGAGAACAATACTATTTTTCAAGGAACAATAGTCACTTCTGGATTGGCTATTTGCAATGTGACCGCAATAGGAAACCAAACACAATTAGGTAAAATCGGAAAAAGTCTAGAAAACATAGCCGAAGAAAAAACGCCATTACAAATACAAATTGGAAATTTTGTTACCAAAATGTCCCTTATTGGCTTGGTCGTTTTTTTAATTGTTTGGGGAATCAATTTCTATAATTCTAGATTCCTCTTAGACAGTCTCTTAAAAGCACTAACCTTGGCTATGAGCATCATTCCCGAAGAAATTCCAGTAGCATTTGCAACATTTATGGCTTTGGGCGCTTGGCGATTAATGAAAACAGGTGTCTTAGTCAAACAAACCAAGACTGTAGAAACACTTGGAAGTGCAACCGTTATTTGTACGGACAAAACAGGAACTATCACCGAAAACAAAATGAGTTTGGCGCAATGGTATCTTTTGGAAAATGATTCTTTCAATGACAATAGCAATGACTATAGCAATGGCAATGGCAAAAATAAAATCCAATTCACAACAGAAGAACAGGAATTATTATGTCTTTCAATGTGGTCCAGCGAACCCATTCCGTTTGATGCTATGGAAATAGCTTTGCACGATACTTATTCGAAAATGGCAATCACAGATGAACGTCCTAATTTTCAAATGATTCATGAATATCCTTTGAATGGAAAACCTCCTATGATGACTCACATTTTCGAAAACAAAAAAGGAGATAGAATCATTGCCGCCAAAGGTGCTCCCGAAGCTTTAATGGCGTGTTCATCTTTGACTGAAAAACAAACCGGCCAAATTATGAACGCATTGCAGACTATGTCCAAAAAAGGATATCGAGTTCTTGGTGTTGGTGTCGCCCATTTTTCAGGCACCAATTATCCCAAAACACAACAAGAATTTTCATTTGATTTCAAAGGCTTAATTGCTTTTTACGACCCTCCAAAGGCGAATATTAAAGAAGTATTTAAATCTTTTTATAATGCGGGAATTCAAGTGAAAATTGTAACTGGAGATAATGCTTTGACTACCAACACCATTGCCCAACAAATTGGTTTTAAAAATCCCGAAAAAATCCTAAACGGCGACGAACTAATGAATATGGATGATGCAACTCTAAGAAAAAAAGTCATGGAAACCACCATTTTTACCAGAATGTTCCCCGAAGCCAAACTGAAAATTATAAAAGCATTAAAAGAAAACAACCAGATTGTGGCCATGACGGGCGATGGAGTAAATGACGGCCCAGCTTTAAAATCAGCTCATATCGGAATCGCAATGGGTCAAAAAGGTACTGAAATAGCCAAACAAGCAGCCAACTTAATCCTGGTCGAAGATGATTTCTCCAAAATGACCGAAGCCATAGCAATGGGTAGAAAAATTTATATTAATCTAAAAAAAGCAATTCAATACATTATATCCATTCATATTCCAATTATTTTGATTGTGTTTATTCCTTTGGTTTTGGGATGGATATATCCCAATATTTTTTCGCCAGTGCATATTATCTTTCTGGAAATTATAATGGGACCAACTTGCTCCATTATATATGAGAACGAACCTATGGAACCTAATTTGATGACTCAAAAACCAAGACCATTTACCAATACTTTTTTCAATTTAAAAGAAATTACGATTAGTATTATACAAGGACTAGTCATTACACTTGGCCTTTTGTTTATGTACCAATATTGCATCAAATCAGACTATACCGAAAACACCACCAGAACCTGTATTTTTCTAACATTAATCGCTTCGAATATCTTCTTAACACTTGCCAATCGCTCCTTTTATTATTCGGTTTTGACCACTTTAAAATACAAAAACAATTTGGTTGGAATCATAATTGGATTGACCATTTTAATTACGACATCTATCGTATTTATACCCGTTTTCAGAGCATTTTTTATGTTTGACATTGTTACGCCACAACAAATTGCATGGAGTATTTTAGTGGCCTTTGTTGCTGTGTTTTGGGTAGAATTTTACAAATTATATAAAAGAATTAAAGGCTTGAAATAAAATTTCAAAACCATTAACATTAAGGTACATATAGCTTAATGTTAATGGTTTTATAAAAAAATTATTTCCTGCTTCCTCCAGAAATAATATTAAATCCTATTTGAAAAGTGAGGGCATTTGCCTTAGAAACATCTCTAAACGCTAGTAGATTATCGGCCATTGCATAAAAGTTGAACACTCCAATTTTGGTTGTCAAACCCAAACCAACATTGGTAAACGAATAGGAATCGATAGTATAAGTAGCTTTCATTTGTAACCCTTGAAGCAGTCTTCTTCTATAATAAGCAGTCAAAGCCAACATTGGAGCTCTAGGCGTAGTCATTGCAAAAAGTTGGACTCCAACGGCACTTCGATACCAAGAATCCTCATCAGTTTCGCAATTACACTCAGTTTGTCTTTCTTCTTCAAATGAATATTGAAAAGACGAATAAAACTTTAAAGGACGCTGCGTGGTGTATTTATGATATAATGTATCCAGAGGAATTGCATCTTTAAAATCTTGGTAAGCATCATCAATAGTACCATCTGAGTTAAATTCAGAAACTCCAACAAATTTATAATTCCCTTTTAGAGTATAATTTACTACATCTTTGGTATGACTGATGTAGCCAATATCTATCAAACTAGCTGTAATCTGAAGATTCTTTTCGGGATAATAAGTAAGACCTAGATCTAATCCTAAACCTAAATTACCACCTAATAAAGCTTTTTTTGGTAAATCATTTTTAAAATCAGTAGCCAAATCCCCATCATAATCCTTGTCCAAATATTTAGCTCCACCTGAAGTATTAAGTTCCAAATTTGAACTTATTGATTGGTCATAAATAAAATTGGCTCCATTTTTGGTCACAAAATAACCCGAATTATGAGTTGAAGTAGCATTAAAAATACTAGAGTATATTTTTCCTCTAATTCCAAGTATTAGTTTTTCATTAATTTGTTTATTGAATCCAACGTGAAAAACGGACAAAACTTCTGCTTTTACACTCAAATCACCCAAATTAAAAGGCTTTCCAATATAATCTTTGTTTCCATATAATGCAAGTATCGCTAAATCAGTAGGGAAATAAATAAAAGAATCAAATTCTTGATACATCCCGAAAGATACATACGACTTACTATCGTAACCTCCTACCCTAAATCCGGCTGTAAACACTTCCAATTGTTGATTTGTGGTGATGTAGTCTTTTCGACTAGTAAAACCAATTAAATTTTTCACTTTAGTAGAAAAATCAACACCGTCATTTGCAAAAAGACTGTAAGCATCAAATCCAGTCGAACCAACATTGGCCGAAATTCCAGATAGTAAGGGTACTCCAAAAAACCATTTGTACTTTACATCTGCTCCAGGATTCAACAATAGACTTTGTGGCTGAGGAGTGAAATTATAGAGAACTTCTTTATTTTGGGAAGAACAATAGAAAGAAACCGTCAAACAGAATAGGATAATTATTTTTCTCATTTTACATCGAAATAAGCAGTTATACTGGAACTCATTTCTATTCTACCCGGACTTGAAGCAATTAAAGGAGTGCCCGGAAGAATTGTAATTGAAAAAACCATTTTTTTGGTATTTTTTAAAATATCAATACTAGTAGCATCAAATATTTCCGTATATTCTATCAAAATTTCAGTACCGGTATATGCAGCAACAGGTATGTTTATAGTTTTTATAGGAGCATTATTTATATCTAAAAATGTAACATTATAAATGTATCCTCTAGCTATAGTATTTTTGATTCTGAAATACAAATCTGTTTTTATCAAATTATCTTTAATAAAAGAAGTGTCAAAAAAATCAACTTTGGCAATGTATGGGTAAATTTCACCTCCTCCTCCTGCACTTTCAAAATAGGAAGCTTTCGCATCAAAATAAGCAAGATTAGTGGTAAAAATGGGCTGTGCACTAAAATCATTTGCTTGCTCAAAGTCTAGATCACTACTACACGAAAAAGAGCATAATACAAACGCAGTAATTAAAAGAATTCTGTTGTAAAATCTTTGTTTCATATGTAGCTAATATTAGTTTTTTTTAATGGAATATGTTATCGCCAGATCTTCATTGGTCTTTGCGAAAACTATTTTCATGGCGATTTCATATCATCATTCTAATTTAATTGTTGAATGCAAATATACATTTCTCAAAACATACTTAAAGAAACGATAAAATTTTGAAATTATTGGAGTTTTCTCAATTTTAATTGCTTTTGAAAAAATTTTAATGAAACTCCCCAAATATTTTTGAAGCTTCATTGTAAGCACTTTCAAAACTCATCGGACTGCAATTGGTGTTTTCTTTTTGAACAGTAAAATAAGAAAGTAATTTTTCTGTTGGCATGTTACCTGTTAAGTTGTCGGTTGCCATAGGACAACCACCAAAACCTTGAATTGCACCATCAAATCGGCGACACCCTCCTTTGTAAGCAGCATCTATTTTCTCCAACCATTTGTCTGGTGTAGTATGAAGATGAGCCCCAAATTCAATTTTCGGATATTGCGGAATCAAATTAGCAAATAAGTATTCGATAACTTCGGGGGTAGAACTCCCAACGGTATCGGATAGCGATAAAATTTTTACGCCCATTTTGGATAGTTTTTCCGTCCATTGTGCTACAATATCAACATTCCAAGGATCTCCATACGGATTACCAAAGCCCATTGAAAGATAGGCTACTACTTCTTTGTTTGTTTTATCGGCAAGATTTAGAATTTCATCCAAAGTGACTAAGGATTCCGCAATCGTTTTATGAGTATTTCTCATTTGAAAATTCTCGGAAATCGAAAAAGGAAAGCCTAAATAGTGTATGGCATTATGTTGAGAAGCCAAAGTAGCTCCTTGAAGATTGGCAATTATTGCTAATAACTTGCTTGTAGTTTTGGACAAATCAAGTTGTTCCAAAACGGCAGCAGTATCTTGCATTTGCGGTATAGCTTTGGCTGATACAAAACTTCCAAAATCAATAGAATCAAATCCAACTCTTAATAAAGATTGAATATAAGCCACCTTTCTTTCTGTTGGTATAAAAGCTTTTATGCCTTGCATTGCATCTCTAGGACATTCTATAATTTTTATTGCCTTCATAACATTCTTCCGAAAAAGTATTTAAATTTTGGTTGTCATTCCGATAATTATCGGAAAGATTTTCATCTCATCGGAAGAAAAACCTTTTTTGATGTGGGTTTCAAATATATAAAAAAGGTATTAAGTTGCAAAGAAAGAAAATCCCTATTTCTTGTTTTTTGACAAAATTGCTTTATTGATTTTCTTAATCAATGCGGGGCCTTCATAAATAAAACCAGTGTACAGCTGAACTAGACTTGCACCAGCTTCCAATTTTTCTAAAGCATCTTTAGCAGAATGTATTCCTCCTACTCCAATAATCGGAAACGCCTTGTTGCTTTTTTCTGATAAAAAACGTATCACTTCTGTCGAACGAGATGTCAATGGTTTACCAGACAAACCTCCCATTTCTGTTTGATCCCAAGAACGCAAGCCACTTCGAGACAAAGTAGTATTTGTTGCTATTACACCCGCAATTTTGGTTTCTTTTACAATATCAACTATATCAAGTAATTGTTCATCTGACAAATCTGGAGCAATTTTAAGTAGAATTGGCTTTTGCTTTGGTCTTGCCAAATTTTTATTTTGTAAAGTCTGCAAAAGCTGAGTTAGTGGTTCTTTTTCTTGTAATGCACGAAGATTGGGTGTATTGGGAGAGCTCACATTAACCACAAAATAATCCACATGATCAAATAAAGCATCGAAACAAATTTCATAATCTAATGCAGCATCTTCGTTAAAAGTCACTTTGTTTTTCCCGATATTACCACCAATAAGAACTCCATTATTTTTCTTTAATCGTTCTACAGCTTCTAGAACACCTCCATTATTAAAACCCATTCTATTGATTATAGCAGTATCTTCCAATAAACGGAAAATTCGTTTTTTTTCATTACCTGGTTGGGCTTTTGGAGTAAGAGTTCCTATTTCTATAAAACCAAAACCAAAATTGGAGAGTTCTTTATACAAAACAGCATCTTTGTCAAAACCTGCTGCTAAACCAACTGGGTTTTTAAACTTTAAACCAAAAACTTCAGTTTCTAGTCTTTTATCGTTTACTTCATAAAGGAATTTAAAAAGGGAAGGAAATCCAGGTATTTTTGAAAGTAATCGTATTAAAGAAAAAGTAAAATAATGCACTTTTTCGGGATCAAAACAAAAAAGGATAGGACGAATAAAAATCTTGTACATAGTTCAAATATTGATTGTACAAAAGTAAAGAAATGTTTTTAGTTTTTTGGCATAAAAAAGCGTTTTAAGCCTTTTAATTGTTAAATTTTCTAACAAAAACATTACTTTCATTAGTAAAACCATTTTTATTAAAAAAAAATAAAAAACGACACCAAAGCATCGTTTTCTATTCCAACTAACCAATTAACAATTAAATTTAAGTATCATTTCTGCTTAGAATTCAGTAATGGAATTACTTAGGCATAGCAGCATTTATAACAGCTTTATCAATATATTGAATCACTCTGTCTACTTTATCATTGGAGTCAAAATGATAATCGGTATGAATCCATTGCGTCATTTCTTTTCCGTTTCTGTATTTTGCGGTTGTTTTATACCATGCCAACAACCAAACTCCTTTGGATTCGGTACTTTGAGGCTGATTCACCATAATAGGTAACCAAATGGCATTTTTAAAAGAAATTGATTCTATAACGTTGACTCTTCTTTGTTTCCAATACGATGCAATTGCAGGCTTACCCACCAAGCTATCTCCGCTATTCCATACATAAACCGCATTGTCCGCATAGACATTCATCCAACTGTCCATATCACCTTTTTCCATATCCAAAAGTGTTTTTTTACCAATTTCGGCATATTTAGGATTGGCAAATTCAGCAGGTTTTTCTTTAGAATCTGTAACTACAATATTTGAACCGATCTGCGATTCTTCTTTTTTACAACTTATAAGTAGAGAAAAACAAAAAATTACAAATACAGTTTTTTTCATAGCTTAAATATTTAAAGTATTAAAATATTAGATTAAGCTATTTCTAGAAAGGGTTTGTAAATTTAATTAAAAAACAGATAAGTTTATAAAAATAATAAAATAATTTAACTGATTATCAATTTATTACACTAAAAATAAATATCAAAACCGCATTATAAACAATACTATTCTCTATAAAACAACAATTCAAAAATCCATTTCTTAGCACCAAACACTTTTAAAAAATAAAAAAAAGTAAAAAACTGCAAGTAAAACGATAATACATGCTTAACGGTTTTTAATAGCGTACATTAGACAAAAAATAATGTCTATAGAACATAAAGTTCAGTTGGTCGAAGAATTATTTGACCGTCTTGAGAATGAAATTAACAATCTAAAATCCAAAACAAATTTACACTGTATTTCAGGTTGTGGCCAATGTTGCTCAAAGCCAAATATAGACGCATCACCATTAGAGTTTTTGCCCTGGGCGTTTTATTTATTTTTAAATGGTAAAGCGGAAGTCATTTTGGAAGAATTAAATACCAAAACCACTCCTTTTTGTCATCTATACCTATCTCTTTCAACTACAAACAGCACAAACGGAAAATGTACTGACTATAAATACCGTGGATTAATTTGCAGATTATTTGGATATGCCGCTAGTAGAGATAAATACGGCGAATTACGATTGGCCACTTGCAAAATTATAAAAGAAAACCAACAAGAAAGCTACAACAACACCGAAGAAGCTATCAAAAAAGGACTTTATGTGCCCATTTTTTCGGATTATTACATGCAACTAACTCCAATTGATTACCGACTGGCTACAACGCTTCTTCCTATAAACGAGGCTTTAAAAATGGCTATTGAAGAAGTATTACAGTATTACGCCTACAGACCTTTTCCTGGTGGACTTGAAAATATTGCATAGAAAAACAAAAAAAAGCTCCAAATGGAGCTTTTTTTTAAACATTTTAAACATTTTTTTTACCGCATTATTTACTCAAATACATTTTTCTTCTAGAATACAATTCATAGAATTGATCGTCTTTTAAGTCGTCAATAAACAAAATACTTTCTCCTGTCGATTTCATTTCTGGACCTAATGCTTTATTTACATTATGAAACTTGCTGAAAGAAAAAACAGGTTGTTTGATTGCAAATCCTTTTAGTTTTGGTTTAAAATCGAAATCGGTTACTTTACTGTGTCCCAGCATTACTTTTGTAGCATAGTTTACATAAGGCTCACCGTATGCTTTTGCAATAAATGGAACCGTACGAGAAGCTCTTGGATTGGCTTCAATAATGTAAACGGTATCGTCTTTTATAGCAAATTGAATATTAATTAAACCAACTGTTTTAAGTGCCAATGCAATTCGTTTGGTATGATCTTTTATTTGTTGCATCACAAATTCTCCTAAGTTAAAAGGAGGCAAAGTTGCGTTACTATCTCCTGAGTGTACTCCACAAGGTTCGATATGCTCCATTATACCTATGATATATACATTTTCACCATCGCAAATTGCATCGGCTTCGGCTTCAATTGCACCGTCTAGGTAATGATCTAATAGTAATTTATTTCCTGGAATCGTTTTCAACAAATTGATTACATGCTCTTCTAACTCCTGCTTATTGATTACAATTTTCATTCCCTGACCTCCAAGTACATAAGAAGGACGAATCAATAATGGAAAATCTAAAGTATCCGCTAGTGCAGATGCTTCATCAGCAGTTTCTGCTATACCAAATTGTGGGAAAGGAATTTTTAAATCGGTTAGCAATTCAGAGAAACGACCTCTGTCTTCGGCTAAATCAAGCGCATCAAAACTTGTTCCTATAATTTTAATTCCGTATTTGGATAATTTTTCTGCCAATTTAAGAGCTGTTTGCCCTCCAAGTTGCACAATTACTCCTTCAGGTTTTTCATGTTGAATGATGTCGTAAATATGTTCCCAAAAAACAGGTTCAAAATACAATTTATCGGCTGTATCAAAATCAGTCGAAACCGTTTCTGGATTACAGTTAATCATAATCGTTTCGTAGCCACATTCTTTGGCGGCAAGCACACCATGCACACAAGAATAATCAAATTCGATTCCTTGTCCAATTCTATTTGGTCCAGAACCCAGAACTATTATTTTCTTTTTATCGGTTACAATACTTTCGTTATCAACGTAACGTGTTCCGTCAGCTTTTTCAATTTCTGCTTCAAAAGTAGAGTAATAGTAAGGTGTTTTAGCCTTAAACTCTGCTGCACAAGTATCAACCAGTTTAAATACACGATTGATATTCATTGTAGAACGCAAAGTATGTACTTGACTTTCCATACAACTCATCATGTGAGCAATTTGTCTGTCGGCAAAACCTTTTTGCTTGGCTTCCAGCAACAATTCTCTTGGCAAAGTATCTACTTTAAAATTTGAAATTTCTTTTTCCAAAGTATAAAGTTCCTCGTATTGTTTCAAGAACCACATATCAATTTTTGTAATTTCATGAATACGACTCAATGGGATTCCCATTGCAATGGCATCATAAATTACAAAAACACGATCCCAACTCGCAAAAGTTAGTTTCTCAATAATTTGCTCGTAATTTTTATATCCTCTTCCATCAGCCCCAAGACCGTTTCTTTTTATTTCTAATGATTGAGTGGCTTTGTGTAACGCTTCTTGGAATGAACGACCAATTCCCATAACCTCTCCTACCGATTTCATTTGAAGTCCCAAAGTTCTATCGGCACCTTCAAATTTATCAAAGTTCCAACGTGGAATTTTTACAATCACATAATCCAAAGTCGGTTCGAAAAGAGCCGAAGTAGATTTGGTAATTTGATTTTGCAATTCATCTAAGTTGTATCCCAAAGCTAGTTTTGAAGCAATTTTTGCAATAGGATAACCCGTTGCTTTTGATGCCAGTGCAGACGAACGAGATACACGAGGGTTGATTTCGATAGCTACAATATCTTCTTTTTCATCTGGCGAAACAGCAAACTGTACATTACAACCTCCTGCAAAATTACCAATACTTCGCATCATCAAGATAGCATAATCACGCATTCTTTGAAAAGTCGTATCCGATAATGTCATTGCAGGTGCAACAGTAATAGAATCTCCAGTATGAATCCCCATTGGATCCATGTTTTCGATAGAACAAATAATGACAACATTATCATTTTTGTCTCTTAACAATTCCAACTCATATTCTTTCCAACCCATTAAAGCTTTGTCAATCAAAACCTCATGAATAGGAGAAGCTTCCAAACCTCTTGTTAAAAGCTCGTCAAAATCTTCTTTTTTATACACAATTGCTGCACCAGTCCCTCCAAGTGTAAAAGAAGGACGAATAACCAATGGAAAACCAAATTCTTGTGCAATTTCTTTACCTCTAAGATAAGAGGTACAAATCTCTGCAGGAGCAGACGGCACATTAATTTTTTTCAAAAGCTGTTTGAACTGCTCTCTATCTTCTGTAATATTGATTGCATTCACATCAACACCAATCATTTTAACTCCAAAATCATTCCATATACCCTTTTCATCCGCTTCAAGACATAAGTTCAGCGCCGTTTGCCCTCCCATGGTTGGCAGTACAGCATCAATTTGCGGATGTTCTTTAAGGATTTGAATTATTGACTTTGTAGTCAAAGGCAATAAATAAATATGATCAGCCATAGAAGGGTCTGTCATAATTGTTGCAGGATTAGAATTAATCAAAATTACTTCAATCCCTTCTTCACGAATAGATCTGGCAGATTGAGAACCTGCATAATCAAATTCACACGCTTGACCAATTACTATTGGACCTGAACCTATTATTAAAACCGATTTTATAGATGTATCTTTTGGCATTTTATTTCTTATTGTAGTTATTATTTTATCACTTAAATTTTGAAGTTTGTTAAATACTCCAAATCTCAACCTTAAAACTTTATTCCCGCTTGGGTATAAAAAAAGGCGATACTAAAAAAAAGTAACGCCTTATTTATGTTTATACAAACATTATTTTTTGTGTCTTGGTTCACAAGAAACAGTCAATTTATGTCTTCCTTTAGCTCTTCTACGCGCTAGAACTTTTCTTCCATTAGCAGAAGCCATTCTATCCATAAATCCGTGCTTATTTCTTCTTTTTCTTTTCGATGGTTGAAACGTTCTTTTGCTCATTGCTTTGTATCTTTAAAAATAGTAATTATATGTCTGTGTGATTTGAATAACTGTTATTCTAAAACCGAGTGCAAATATACAAAGACTTTTTTTTCTGGCAAGTAGTTTTTAAAAAATATTTTTAATTCCTTTTACTATCTTTGCAATCTTAAATCTTTATACATTATGTTTCACAAAAATATTAAACTTATTATCGCTGGACTTATTATAGTTACTGGCATTTGGCAATTTACAGAAAGTAATATTGGTAATGGAATTTTCCTGTTATTAGTATCGGGAATACCTGTTTTTTTATATTTTAAAAATGAATTTATCTTACTTGCCTTCTTAAAACTCAGAAAACAAGACTTTGAAGGCGCTAAAAAATGGCTAGCCTACATCAAAAACCCTGAAACGGCTTTGGTTAGAAAACAACAAGGATATTTTAATTACCTACATGGCATCATGCTTTCACAAACCAATATCAATCAAGCTGAAAAATATTTCAAGAAAGCTATCGAATTAGGATTGTCAATGGATATGGATTTGGCTGTAGCCAAATTAAACTTGGCAGGTGTGGCTATGACAAGAAGAAGGAAATTGGAAGCTACCACTTTATTGAACGAAGCCAAAAAACTAGACAAGCAAAACATGCTTAAAGATCAAATCATTATGATGAAAGAACAGATGAAAAAAATATAATTTTTTATTTAATTTTATTTCAAAAAACACCTTTTTCAACCAAGGTGTTTTTTTATGACTTTAACTCATTTAAACAGATATTTAAGTATTTTATCCGGATTATAGCCTGATTATGAAAAAATATTTATATCTTACTAAACTATTTAAATTTAGTGCATTATGAATAATACATTACTCACTTTATTTTTTGTTTTTATATTTTCATCAAGTTACAGTCAAGATACAATTACGTACTTTTCTGATGCTATTAAAGATAATATAAATACTTATAAAAAAGAGAGCAATAATGCTTATGACAAAAGAAACATTGCAGAAGGAAAAAATATTTTTGACTCCTTGGTAAAAAACAAACTTGTTGGAACAAAATTTGACGATTTCAACTTAAAAGTTTACAAAGAAAAAAATGTAAAAACCAACAGAATAAGCAAACCTATATTTATCATTACTTATGCATCTTGGCTTGTCATTCCAAAAGGCGAAATTCCTGCTTTAAACATTTTAGCAAAAGAACATCGAAATGACATGCAATTTATTGTACTGTTTTGGGATAAAAAAAACGATTTAAAAAATATTGCCTACAAATTCAGTAATGACATAAAAGTATGCTATGCTAATGAAAATTACGAAAAAGACTCACATATTATTTCTACAATTAAGCACACTTTAGGTTTTCCAACTTCAATATTTATTGATGAAAACAAAAATGTTGTCAATATCAAACATTTTGAAACCAAAGTAAAACTAAAAACACCTATCAAAGAAGCAATTATTACTAGCTACAATTACTTTAGTAAAGACATCAATGAAAATTTGGTAAATGCAATTTCCAAAAGCAAAGGTTTTACCAATAATTAATTCGCTTTCATCATTTCAAATTAATTATTCATTGAATTCTTATATTCATTAAACATCAAACTTATCTAGAATAATAAGAGGCAAATTCAGATTTAGCCATTTGTATTTGTTAAGTATCATTATGTGGGTCCCTCCTTCTACTAGAATACAATTATGAATGTATTTAATCGGAAAAACATCATCCATATCACCATGAATATGAATTACATTTTCATCAACAACAATTCGATCCCACAGTATCACTTGCTCAATTGCCCAATCCAGATAGCGTTTGTCTCGAACAGAAAGGAACTTTTCGTATAATTTAAGCCTCTGATTTACTTTTTTTCCAAAAGAGAACTTAGCAAGACTTTCAATGTTTTGAACTAAACTCAAAGGAATTAATTTGTAAGCCTTTGTTTTTTTGGCCACAACCATTCTTTTAGGAAACTCAATATTACTTTTTACGCTAGATATTATTATAATTTTCTTAACGGTGATAAAACGTGCCATTTCCTGCACCAAAATCCCACCAAAAGAAACACCAATTAAAACTGGATTTTCATGCTTGATCTTTTCTACCATACGTTTGGCATATTCCTTCAAGCTTTCTTTTTCCAAAGGAATCTCCCATTCCAGATAAAACATTTCAAATTCCAACTCCGAAAGTTTTATTCTTTCAAAAATAGCAACACTTGCTGCCAAACCAGGCATAAAATAAACCGGAATTTTATTCATAATACTATTTAAAAAATTAAACAAAAATAGAATTCACGTAACTATTCAGATTAATAAAAAAGCGACACCCCCGAAAGTTTCGGGGTTCACGAATTAGCACGAATGGTATTCAATTTTAAAATTTAATTTGCTTCGCCTGTTCGCTTCGCTCGAGTCACGAAAATAAAAGTTCTTAAAAATTTGTGTAATTATCAAGAGTTGCTTTTTCGTGTAAATTAGTGAAATTTGTGTCTGTTTTTTTTTAATTAGATGTTAAATTAGAGTTAGCTGAATAGCTACGAATTCATCATTCTACAATTTTCTAAAATTAATTATTTTATAATCAAATACAGACAACTTAACCCTTTTTTAACCAAAAACGAAAATTCTTAATAGTATTGGACAAACATATAAGAGCTTTCTTGTATAAGTTAGTATTAAAAAAGTTAAATTAAAAAACACTCACTACTGAATATCAAATCATTATCTTTGTAATTGATATTTTAAAAAATAGGCTATTACGTTTTTTTCACCCACTAAACAGCTCTTTTGATTTAAAAAAAGCTCATTTAAATTATGAAGTTTTATCAAAAAAAATACTTCTAAACGCTTGCAATAAATATAAAAATGGAAACCTTATCAAAACTAGAGATTAAAGACAATGCTTTTGCTAGACAATTTGAAACAAAAGTAGATACTGGAATGGTTACTATTGAATATTCATTTCAAGAAAAAAAAATTTTTCTAACAAAAATAAACACCCCAGAATTATTTGAAGATGAAGAATTCATTTCAAACTATCTCAAAAACATCATGGAAATTGCTATTGAAAGAAAGCTTAAAGTAGTACCCATTCTTCCTAAAATAGTCATTTTTTTTAAAAAAAATCCAGTATACAAAGAATTACTACCTCCAGGAATTCGATTGTAAAAAAAGAGCCAGTTTAAACAAACTGGCTCTTTTCTATTATATCAAAATATCAATTCTATCAATTTCTATTCGATGACTGTCTGGAATTTGATTGATTTGTAGCGCCACGAGTATTCGCTGGTCTTGAACCCTGATTTGACGATCTTGTTGTTGACGCAGGGCGTGATGCTGGTGCCGATGGACGGGTTGTTGGTGTTGCAGGGCGAGTATTTGATGGAGATACTGACCGAGTAGAAGGTGTAGTTGGACGCGTCGACGGACGAGTATTCGTTGTAGTCGTTGGACGATTTGACGTAGTTGGACGATTTGATGTCGTTGGACGATTTGACGTCGTTGGACGATTTGACGTCGTTGGACGATTTGATGTAGCTGGACGATTTGATGTAGCTGGACGATTTGACGTAGTTGGACGAGTCGATGGACGATTATTAGGACTTGTTGATGGTCTTGTTGTTGGATTATTTGGCTTTCTATAAGTATTGCCATTATAAGTCCTTCTATAATTTCCGTTTCTTGTATTGTTTATCACAACAACAGATGTACTCCTTCTGGAATAATAATTATTATAACGTGGAGGATAATGATAATAAGGTGGTCTATAATAATGATTGTGGTAATGGTAATGATTGTGATAATACACATTAAAAAATAATGGCGCCCAAGGTCTGAAATAATGCGGGTAAAAGCCATAATAATACGGTGGATAATAAGGCACATAAACAGGTGAATACAAATACACTACTACGGGACTAGCAACAACACTCACTGTTGCAGGAACCACCACTTTTTGCGAACCTGTATATCCTGGATTTAAAGTAGACGTTGCGTTTTTTTGATCAAGAGGCTCAACCACATAATTTTTTCCATACAAGGTTTCGTCACCAACTATCTGGATAGAAACATTTTTGTTTTTGTCTTTGTTTACAAAAACGACTGCTACATCCTGTACATCATTTTTATTGAGTTCAACTTGAAGAACAAACATAAAATTGTCGCCTTCTTTTTCTGTTTTCACCTTTATAAAATCAACTTTTCCATCATTATCCAAATCGAGATTATTGATTTTGGCGTTATCATCATTTAACGATTCTTCAAATTTTTCAATAGTAGTTGACTTCTGAAAAATATCTAAAACAGCATATAAATTCAAATCATCACCAGGTAAACCGAGTGCTTCTGGCTCTTCATTGGATTGTGAATATCCTGTAAAACCAACAAGGCTAGACAAAATTATAGCTAAATAATATATACTTTTTTTCATGATTTCTGTTTTAATTACACATTGATAATTTTCAATAGTATTGGTAAGATACAAAAAAACAGCAATGGTTTAATCATCAAATTTTCAATACTTTAAAATAAAGATAATTTTATGCTTATACTATTCATATAAATTAAAAAAACAACAAGTTGTAGCACATTTATTAAAGTAACTCAGCAAAAGAAACTCCAATTCCAAAAATAGTCTGTTTGTAATCATGATCAATTAAAGCATCTCCGTAGCCATGAAAAAATTGAAAATGTCCTCTAAGATTTCCCTGAATAGGAAATCCCCAATCCAATTGAATACTTCCATTATTAAGTTCACCTGTTCTTAAAGAATGCTGACCATGAGCTGTAAGAATGTTTTTGTTTAAAACATATACAAATGTAGCATCTCCTCTTCCTGTAAAATCTTTTATGTTCGAATTTTCTTGAATTTCAACGGCATACCAGGACCTCACAATCAAACTCCAATTTCTATCTTCAAAAGCCACAAATCCAATTATTCTATTCCAACTTCTTGATAGTGTTTCTGTCCTTCCATTGGATTGATGGTTAAGGGACATTCCAAACATTTTACCCTGAAGACCCAAAAAATTAAATTTGGCAGGGACATTCAATATAAGCTCTGGCTCATAATTAGTTTCTCGAAAAGGTCTTGAAAATTCTTTGTTGAAAATTTGCCAATACGATTTTTGTGTATAAGCCATCCATAAATCCGCTTTACCAAACAAAATATCTTGAGCAATTTTAACTTTAAAACTTAATTGAAATTTAGTTTCTACCTTATTTAATTTCACATATTTATCTACCGTAACTTCTGTCCCAGAATTGTAGGGAAGCTCATTTGGATCTGATGAATACCGAAAAGGTAGCACGTAAATTGGTTTGTACTTTGAAAGCAAAAAAGTACCATTTTGAGCATCGTCATCCAATTCCCAAATTTGAGTTAGTGTTTGAAAACGCCCTGATTTATTAGAAATCAAACTAGACTGACCGTTCGTATCTAAAAAAAACAATAATACCAAAAAGACACAAAAATTCGAGAAATTGAACTGTTTTATCATATAATTAATTTTACAATGAAATTACTAAAAATAAACACACCCTATTCTAGCAGTCTTCTACTTTTTGAAAATTTCCAATAAAGCAGTTGTACCCAGAGTCACACCCAATGGAATTGCACTCAAATCTACTTCAAAATTACTATTGTGATTAAAAAACGGAAACATCTTACCTTCTTTAGTATCCTTTTCTGACGCTTCTTTATTGGCAATACCAACCAACATATAGTCATAGACTGGTTTTGGATTGTGTATTACCAAATGATGAAAATCTTCCGAACCCATAACTGCAGGAATATTTTTGATGTTTTTGTCTGGGGCAATAACTGTTTCTAAAGCTTTATTTACTTTATCCACCATTACTTGATTGTTTACCAATGGATATGCCATCCCTTTCATGGTTAGCGTTGGATATAACTCCTTTGGGAGATCATACGCAAAGGCAATACTTTCATTTATGCGTCGTATCCCATTTAAGATCGTATTTCTGTCTTTTTCATCAAACCAACGTAAATTAAGTTTTAGTAGCGCTGATCCAGGAATTACATTGTTATCTATTCCTGACTGAAATGAACCAACTGTTATGACTACAGCATTTTGTGGATCGATGGCACGACTTATTATAGTTTGGTATTCAATCACAGCTGCCGCTCCCATCAAAATTGGATCTTTTGCTACATGTGGAGAAGATCCATGTCCGCCAATCCCATGAAATTCAACATCAAGAACATCCATTCCTGCCATTCTTCGTCCACTTCCATTTGAAATAATTCCAACAGGAAATGGTGCGGTATGCATTCCAAATAAATAATCAGGTATAGGAACTCCTTTCTCATACATTTTGTCATTAATCATAGCTTCTGCTCCTTCACCCAATTCTTCGGCGGGTTGCCCTACCATTATTAAGGTTCCACTCCAGTCTTTTTTTAAGGCAACCATAGCTTTCGCAATTCCCAACATCCATGTTGTATGTGCATCATGTCCGCAGGCGTGCATTGCTGGTACATCTTCACCTAACCTATTTTTCACTAGCTTATTGTTCGCGTATGCGATTCCTGTAGTTTCTTGAACGGAATTACAATCCATATCGGCGCGGTACATTACAATTGGTCCCGTTCCATTTTTTAAAATACCAACTACACCTGTTTTTCCAATTCCAGTTTTAACCTCAAAACCTAACGTTTTTAATTCTTTGACGACAATAGCAGCAGTTCTGACCTCCATGAATCCTAGTTCCGGATTTGCATGGATGTCTTTAAACATTTCCACAAGCCGTTTAGTGTCAGTTTCTACTATTTTATTTAATTCTTGATTGGTGGAACTTGATTGACCAACTATTGTATTTGCACTTAATAATAATACATAAATTGTCAAAAAAATTATTTTATTATTTTTCATGATTTTATAAATAATAGTTATTTCTCTATTTTTATTGCTTCAACTTATTTAATTATAAAGATAAAAACAGAATTTAAAATAATCTAAGGTATAATTGTTGTGAATAAATAGACAGAAAATATAATCAATAAAACTACTCCTTGAATAGAGGTCGTTTTACCAGTCCCTAGTGAAAGTGATAATATAAAAAGTGATAATATAAATAAAACCGTAGATTTAACATCAATCCCTAAGGTAAGAGGTAAACCATAATACAAAGAAACAAATGAAACGGCTGGAATTGTAAGTCCAATACTAGCTAAAGCAGAACCTAATGCTAAATTCAAACTGGATTGCAAACGGTTTTTTCGAGCGGCTTGTAAAGCAGACAAACCTTCTGGCATTAAAACCACCATTGCTATTATAATCCCGACCACTGATTTTGGTGCACCAACCGAATCAATTCCTGCTTCGACACTTGGTGACAATGCTTTAGCCGAAAGCACAACTGCTACTAAACTTATAAATAACAATATTAAACTAATTACACTTACTATTTTGGAAGGCGGAGCTTCATGGATTTCTTTTTTAGCTTCTTTATCCACTGGCAAAAAATAATCCCTATGTTTTACTGTTTGCATTAACAAAAAGGCTCCGTAGAGTATCAATGAGACGATCGCAACAAAAATTAATTGTTTGGAGTTATAGGTTGGCCCTATAATACTTGAAGTGTAATTAGGTAATATTAGTGTTAAGACCGATATAGCTGTTAAAACTATCAGGGTAGCACTTACCCCATCTAATCGGTATTTTTGCTCTTTGAATTTAATACCTCCAATTAATAAACAACCTCCAACTATAGCATTAATAATAATCATTTCTGTGGCGAATATGGTATCTCTCGCCAAAACATCAGTTTCTTTTCCTCCAGTTAACATTAAAGAAACTATTAATGCCACTTCGATAGTAGTTATAGCTATGGCCAAAACTAAAGTTCCCAAAGGTTCTCCAACACTTAGGGCAATAACTTCGGCATGATGAACAGCAGCTAAAATGCACAATATTAAACTTATTGTTAACAGTATAAGATACCAACCCCCAAAATTCAATTGCAACCCAAAATAAATGATACAAGTTAAAACTGGTGAAATAATACACCAAGTTGGCAAATGTGTTTTGATTTCTTTTACCATGTCAATTTTTAATATTAAAATTTATTTTCAATAGTTAAAGATACATAAAACAGTCAACTAACAATCATTATAACCTATTTATAAATTTATTTCTAAGATAAAATATTAATGCTTTTTTGGAAAAATAAAATTAATTGAAGCACGCATTCCATAATTGGCTCTCGTTTTTGAAGGACCAACAATAGGAATTAGCGGACCAATTGCTAGTTGTACAAGTTGTGTCCCTAATTTTGTAATTCCATTGACAGTAGGTGTCAATACCACGTTTGAAGTCCATGTTTCCCAATTTTGAGTGTATTCTAAAAATAGACAACAAAGCTATATTCGTATAGATTTTACAATTGTCATAAATCCTTAATAATCTATTACTAAAAAAATAATTATAACAAAAATAAGTAAACCTCTAATTAAACAATAGTTAAAAAAACCATTGCATCTCATTTATTATCAATTATTTGCAATTTATAATATGAAATGTTTTTATCTTTATAAATATTAACAACTTAAAAAACCCAATTTTTATGGAAAAAATTATTCATGTTATAGGTATTTTTGTCGGCCTATTGATTCTAAACGAAATCTTCAGAAGGTCAAAGTGGCTTTCAATTATTGTTTTTGTTGGTATTGCTGGAATTTTAACCTTTACTGTTTGGCCTACTTCAGGCGATCATCCGGATGCAACTATTAACACTTGGTTTCACTGGGCTAAAGTATATTCCGCAATTGCAGGTGTACTCATTTTTGCCTATATACGATACTCTAAAAATGGTGCATCAAACAAAAACATACTTTTTTTACCCGCTTTGATATTAGGAGTAAACATCCTTGAGGCAGTCTTAAGAGATTTTGAACTTGGTGGAGAGAATGGTGGCATTTGGCATTATCTTAACGGAACTGCCGGTATCCTTTCTATTATAACCATATCTGGATGGGTTGGTATTAACGTAACAAAAGACAAGTCGCAAGATATGATTTGGCCAGACATGCTTGTATTTTGGATCATCGCTTATGATATTTGGAATTTTGCCTATATCTATTTTTGTGTACCACAACATACCTTCTATAATGTCGCCGTTTTATTTTCGTGCACCGTTCCGGCTTTATTTATTACAAAAGGAAGTTGGTTGCAAGCGCGCGCTATAACCCTGAGCGCATGGATGATGTACCTATTTACATTCAACTACTACGTAGACAATCCAAATACATACATATTGCCAGAGCATAATGAAACTTTAATGTTAATAGTAGGTATCATTAGTTTTGGAGCCAATGCTGCTTTTGCTTGGATACATTTCTCTAAAATGATTAAAGACAAACGCTTTGGCTTTGGTCAAGAAGTACATGTAAATTAACACTGCAACTAATTTTTAAATAAAAAAGAGAAAAGTTGTTTTCTTTTTCTCTTTTTTATTTAAAAATTATAAAATTATGCATTGTACATTTTCTAAAGTTTATAAAGTTAAAAAATCAATTTTAATGAATAAGAAAATTATTTTCCTATCAACCTTTTGTTTACTTGTAACAAATTTGCATTCTCAAATTGTAGTTTCTACAAGTCTTGAAGAGGCTATAAACAAAGCAATCGACAAAAACATTTCGCTTAAAAACTCAACAATAGAGATAGAAAAACTAAATCTACAAGAAAAAGGAATTCGCAATAAGTACATCCCAACAGTAGAAGCCTACGCACTCTATTCTTACTTTGACAGCAATTTGACTTTGGATTTCCCAAGTACAACCGTTGGAAATATTCCTTTATTTAAAGACAAAGGAACCTTTGATAATTCGGGTAATTTTTTCATTGGCAGTGTTATGGCAAAAAGCGTGTTATTCAGTGGTATGCAAATACCCAATGGTGCCAATGCAGTAAAACAAAAAGCCATTGGAACGGCTTATTTGAAAGACTCTGAGAAAGACGCCATAATCAAAGATGTTATTAACACTTTTGATCAATTAAAACTAATCAACGAAACCGAGAAACTAATTAATGACAGCGATAAAAGGCTGAATACCGAAACCAAAAGAGTTTCTAGAGCAATTGAACTGGGACTTGCCATTCCTTATGACAGGGATAAAATAAAATTGGCATTATTGGAATTAGAGTCCAAAAGAATTGAATTAAACGGAAAACGAACCCTGCTCTACAAAAAAATCGAATACTTAACGGGTTATTCCAACGCAGAAATTAATGCAGTTCAATACGAAATTGTTCCCTATATTCTTTTTGACACTAACCTCAACACCGACAATAAACAAGAAATCAAAGCTTTAGAATCATTCAAACTGGCGAGCGAATATTTGTTAAAAAAAGAAAAAGGCACTTATCTCCCAACTGTTGGTGCTTTTGGAGGTATTACGTATTCCAGTATATTTGATTTAAAAGGAACTACATCAACTGTTCCTATTATAAATCAACCTGTAAGCCTAGGGGTAAATGAATTTTCATTAAGTCCATTACTTATGGTTGGAGCTGCTTTGAAATGGGAAATTTTTTCTGGTTTCGAAAGAGAACACAAAGTACATGAAGCCAAATTGAATATCGAAAAAGTTCAGAATCAAATTGACGACACCAAACAAAAACTACAGTTACTGCTAGAAAACAATAAGGTCAATTATGATGTGTTGATGAAAAAAATTGAAATCTCTAACCAGCAAGAAAAAGTTGCTAAAAACAATTTAAACTTAGCTTCCAAACAATACAAAGAAGGACTTATCAATGTTTCTGAACTATTAGAAGCCGAAAATGACTCTTTCAAAGTATCAACAACAAAATTAAACACTTTAATAGAAGAGCGATTAGCTGCTATTGAAACTATTATAACTACAGGAGAATTGTCTAAAAAACTATCTAAATAAACATTATTTATGAAAAGAGCTATCACCATACTGTTCCTTGCAACAATTGTATTAAGCTGTAGCAAGCCAAAAAACAATAGCCTTTTACAAGGGAAAGTTGAAAATGAACAAATTGCAATAGTCAGTAAGATTCCTGGCAAAATAATAAAAATATTAGTAAAAGAAGGCGATCTTGTTCAAAAGGGCGATACTCTCGCTATACTTGACATTCCAGAAGTGGACGCCAAAAAAAGCCAAGCTGAAGGCGCTGTTGTTAGTGCAAAAGCACAATATTCTATGGCACTAAAAGGCGCAACAGACAACCAAATCAAGCAGCTTGAAGCCAAAAAAATGGGACTGAAAGAACAATATGAATTTGCTCAAAAATCAATAAAAAGATTAAGCAACATGCTCAAAGACTCCTTAGTTTCTCAACAGACATTTGATGAAACTTTTGCCAAATACCAAGGCGCGCAAGCACAATACAATGCAGTTTTAGCAGAAATTGATGAAGCTAGAAAAGGAGCGCGAATTGAACAGCAAACCATGGCTTTGGGGCAACAAGACAGAGCTTACGGCGCTTTGCAGGAAGTAGAATCTGCCAACAAAGAACGTTATGTTATAGCTCCACAAGATATGAGTATTGAAACCATCACCCTTAATTTGGGAGAGTTGGCTTTACCAGGTTACACCTTATTTAACGGTTTCATAAGTAACAGTACCTACTTTCGATTTACAGTTCAAGAGAGTCAGCTTTCTGGTTTCAAAAAAGGACAAGAAATTAGTGTTGGTATTCCAAATTCTGATAAAAAAATAAAAGGTAAAATCACAACAATAAAACAATTAGGAGCGTACGGAAATATTGCAACTGCATATCCCGATTATGAATTACAAGAAAGTTTATTCGAAGTGCGGATTACCCCAATGGACATCAGTCAATCGAAAGATTTAATTACAAAAACAACTGTAACTTTATCATTATAATTATGCAAAATTTCTTTTCCCTCTTAAAAAGAGAATTTCAATTATTTTGGCAAAATAAAATCTTACGAATGCTATTTATAGGAGCACCTCTATTGTATGCCGTTTTGTTAGGATACGTGTACAGCAAAGGAAAAGTAACAGATTTACCTATTGTCGTAGTAGATATGGATCAATCTGAAATGAGTGCAAAAGCCATTGAAATGTTTAATGATGATGAAGTTATAACAATTAAAGCATTGTTATTCGACAAAAATGACCTCGCAAAAATTGCGATAGACAATGAAGCCAATTGCATTGTAATTATTCCAAAA
This sequence comes from Flavobacterium rarum (SeqCode), assembly GCF_965234445.1. Classification (GTDB taxonomy): domain Bacteria; phylum Bacteroidota; class Bacteroidia; order Flavobacteriales; family Flavobacteriaceae; genus Flavobacterium; species Flavobacterium rarum. The sequence continues at coordinate 96,079 of NZ_OZ248481.1, forward strand.
GATTTTCAGAAAATGGTACTCACCAAACGGTATCCCGAAATCATTACTATTGTTAATACCGCCAATATTTTAACTGCTAATTTTTCGTCTAATGCTATACAAGTCTGTTTAGGCACCTTAAAAGTAGGGGTTCAAATGGAGACCTTACGCAAACAAGGCATACCCGAAAAATTATTAGCTTCAGAATATGAGCCTTTTAAAACCACTTTTGTCAAAAAAAATAACCGAAGCAGTAATTACTTATATTACTTATGGCCTGGTGTTTTAGCAGCCGTTTTGCAACAAGTTATGTTATTAGCATTAGCCTTGTCTTTTGCCTCTGAATTTGAGAATGGGACTTTTAAAATTTTAGTAGACAAATCCCCATCCATACTTAAAATGATGAGTATAAAAATCATTCCTTACTTGATTATGAGTTTTGGCGTTTGGTTGCTCTATTGGTTCTTTACCTTTTATTTCAGGATTTCTTTTTTCGAAAATTTACTACAGCTCACCTTTGTGGCGGGGGTATTTGTTCTATCAGTATCTTTCATCGGAATATTAGTGAGTATCTTAATTCCAAATCAACTCAAAGCTACTGAAATTTTAATGGTTATCGCGACACCTAGTTTCATTTTAAGCGGGTTCAGCTGGCCATTAAGTCAAATGCCCAATTGGGTACAAGGCATAGCCAATGTAATTCCGTTGACACATTTTTTGAAAGCTTTTAGAATATTAATCATTGAAAATGGCACGCTTTCACAAACAAGTGCTCCTATCCAAAGTATGATTATTATAGGAAGTGTTTGTGCCGTCTCTGCATACATAGCTTTGTATTTCAAGAAAAAATCTGTTCTGAAAACTGAACTATAAACAATAAAGGCAAGAGAAATTAAACTCTTGCCTTTTGTTTTTCTTTAAAAAAAAATCTATTTTTCAATCTCTTTCATACTGTCCATTTTCTTGTGCGCCAAGAAACCAGTTATATCTTCAAAATGTTCTACCACTCGTTTGTTTCCAAATTCAAAAACCTTGGTTGCCAATCCGTCAAGGAAATCACGATCGTGAGAAACTAGAATTAAAGTCCCGTCAAAATCACGTAAAGCGTCTTTGATAATATCTTTGGTTTTCATGTCCAAGTGATTGGAAGGTTCATCAAGAATCAAGAAATTGACTGGTTCAAGCAACAATTTAATCATTGCCAAACGGGTTTTTTCACCACCCGAAAGCACTTTTACTTTTTTGGTTACATCATCACCGTGAAACATGAAAGCCCCTAAAATATCTTTGATTTTAGTTCTTACATCCCCTACTGCAATGTCATCAATAGTTTCAAAAATTGTAGCATTTTCATCCAATAATGCCGCTTGATTTTGAGCAAAATAACCAATTTGAGCATTGTGACCAACCTCTAAACTTCCTCCATCAATTTCAATTTGTTTCATAATGGCTTTGATCATCGTCGATTTTCCTTCCCCATTTTTACCCACAAAAGCCACTTTTTGACCTCTTTCAATTACAATATTGGCATCTTTGAAAACCACATGATCTCCATAAGACTTCGACAAATCTTTGACAATTACTGGATATTGCCCCGAACGAACCGCTGGAGGAAATTTCAATTTTAATGCCGAAGTATCTACTTCATCCACTTGAACTATAACTAGTTTCTCCAACATTTTTACTCGAGACTGAACAGCATCAGTTTTTGAGAATGTCCCTTTAAAACGGTCAATAAAAGTTCTATTATCAGCAATCATACGTTGTTGCTCATCATAGGCTTTTTGTTGGTGCATACGACGATCCTTTCTCAACTCTAAATAATGAGAATATTTAGCTTTATAATCATAAATACGCCCCATTGTTACTTCAATGGTACGATTGGTTATATTATCCACAAAAGCCCTATCGTGCGAAATCACAACAACGGCTTTGGCTGAATTGATTAAGAAATCTTCCAACCATTGAATACTTTCGATATCCATGTGATTGGTAGGCTCATCCAGCAAAATCAAATCTGGCTTTTGCAAAAGGATTTTGGCCAATTCGATTCGCATTCTCCAACCTCCAGAAAATTCAGAAGTCTGACGTGCAAAATCTTCTCTTTCAAAACCTAAACCAATTAAAATTTTCTCTACTTCAGCTTCATAATTTACTTCTTCAATCGCATAAAACTTCTCGCTTAAGTCCGAAACTCTTTCGATTAATTTCATATACCCATCACTTTCATAATCGGTACGAATGGTCAATTGTTCATTGATTTCGTCGATTTCGGCCTTCATACTAAAAATTTCGCCAAACGCTTTTGAAGTTTCCTCCATTACGGTGGCACCGTCTGTAGTCAATAAATGCTGCGGTAAATAAGCCACAACAGCATCTTTCGGTGCTGATACATTTCCAGTAGAAGGTTTGCTTTGTCCTGCAATAATCTTTAACAGTGTAGATTTACCTGCACCATTTTTACCCATAAGGGCAATTTTATCATTTTCATTTATAGCAAAAGAAACATCACTAAAAAGGGTTGTTCCACCAAAATTAACAGAAATATCGTTTATTGTAATCATTATAAAAAGTTAGAAGTTAGAGGTTAGAAGTATCAATCCTCAATAAATTTTAAAAATGCAAAGATAGATTAAATAAAGAATTAGACAATTAGCGAACAAGTTAAGTTTAAACAAAAAAAACCATCAAATTTTACAATGATGGTTTTGCTTGATATTATAGTAATCCACTTAAAAAATTATTCCTTTCTCCATTTTTTTGATTCCTCAAAGATATGTTCCAAGATTGCAGCTTCTTTTTCGTCAAAATCAACATTTCTGCGGCTCATTACCAATCTAGCCGTTTCAAAAGCTTTTTTGGTAATATAAGTAGTAAATCCTGACGCTCCACCCCATGAAAAACTCGGTACAAAGTTGCGAGGAAAACCGCTTCCAAAAATATTGGTACTTACTCCTACCACTGTTCCTGTATTGAACATGGTATTGATACCACATTTACTGTGGTCTCCCATCATCAATCCGCAAAACTGAAGACCTGTTTTGGCAAAACTTTCGGTTTCGTAATCCCACAATTTTACTTCTTCGTAATTATTTTTTAAATTGGAGTTATTACTATCCGCTCCTATGTTACACCATTCTCCTAATACAGAATCTCCAAGAAATCCGTCATGTCCTTTATTGGAATACGCAAAAAGAACAGCATTTTTTACCTCACCACCAATTCTAGAATAAGGTCCTACCGTTGTAGCTCCATAGACTTTGGCACCCATTTTTACTTGAGCATTTTCGCATAAAGCAAATGGCCCACGAATGATAGATCCTTCCATCACTTCAGAATCTTTGCCAATATATATGGGTCCGGCAGAAGCATTCAAGGTTACAAACTCCAATTTCGCTCCTTCTTCTATAAAAACATTCTCGGGCGCAATAACATTTACACTTTTTGGAATGGGTTGTGATTTTCTATCTTCTGTCAAAAACTCGAAATCTTCACGGATAGCTTGATCATTTTTGGAGAAAATATCCCAAGTATGCTCTATTGTAATGCAATCTTCATCGTATTCTAAAATGTCATAAGTTTCAAAATCTACAGATTCTTGGTCTTCTTGAGTATAAAAAGCAATTACCTCATCTCCTTTGAAAATCGCTTGATTTGGCTCTAAGTTTTGAACCATTTCTGCCAAGACATCATTGGGAAGAAAAGAGGCATTGATCATTACATTTTCTTCCAATTCCACCATCGGAAATTTCTCTGACAAATATTCCTCGGTTAGCGTTGTCGTTGTAGACCCCAAACGCATTTCCCATTTTTGACGAATCGTCATAATACCAACCAAAATATCGGCAACAGGACGAGTAAAAGTAAAGGGCAACAAGGCATTTCGAGCGGGACCGTCAAAAAGTATGTAATTCATAAATTAAATTGTAAAGTGTTAAAATGTGATTTGGTTATCACTGCAAAGTTACAATTATTTTTAAATGTTTATCAAGCATAGTATTCCTAACTAAGACAAAACATTGGCTTTAAAAAGGACCGCGGATTCGCAGATTAAATTTATAAAAAGTTAGATTTAGTCATATATGAAAATTGAATCGTGCTAATTACACTGAAAGTAATTAATCCATGATAAATTTTATATTAAAATCTGCGAATCTGTGGTTAAAGACTTTGCATTTGCCTTAGATTCCTAAATACAAAATACGAGACAAAACTCCATAAAAAAAGCCCCGCAAATTGCGAGGCTTTAATGTATTTGAAAACAAGTTAAAATTATTTAACGTGTTTAGCGTATTTAGTTTTGAATTTATCAATACGTCCTGCAGTATCGATAAGTTTAGATTTACCTGTGTAAAAAGGGTGAGACGTTCTAGAAATCTCCATTTTTACAACTGGATATTCAACACCATCAACAGTGATTGTTTCTTTTGTATCTGCAGTAGATTTAGTAATAAAAACATCTTCGTTTGACATGTCTTTAAAAGCAACTAATCTGTAATTTTCTGGGTGTACACCTTTTTTCATCTTGAATCTTTTTTATTTGTTAATTATAACTTGTCTTGAAGCTTTTCTTCTAACAGAAAAGGTATAAACGCGCTATAACTTTTTGTTTTACAATATTATTTTGAGTTTGCAAATTTACACTTATTTTTCAATATACAAACCTTTGTGCCACTTTTTTTATATAGTGGTAAAAATCATTTTTTACACGCCATTATATTGGGAATTGCTATATTTGTAAATTAATAAAAAAAGTCTCTATGGAAAATAATGTATCACCAGCAAAATCTGGTGTTTTGTATGGTGTGTTATTCGGTGTTATAATGGTATTAGAATTCGTAATTATGTATATAATTGGGATGAAATCATTAATCAATACTAGTGCAGGAACAATTGTAAACATTGCTAATTACTTAATTTTACCCCTCCTATTTATATATATAGGCTGCACAAATTACAAGAAAAACATTAACAACGGATTTATTTCGCTTTCCGAGAGTTTAAAAACAGGAATTTCTATACTATTTATTGCTGCATTTATATATGGTGTTTTCAATGTCATTTTCAATTATATATTTCCTGAATTCATAAATGAAATGATAGCTATTACTAAAGAGGGTATGCTTGCAAAAAACCCAGAAATGACAAGTGAAGAAATTGAAATGGGACTTTCGATGGTGAAAAAATTCATGAATCCTTTAATTGTTTTACCAGTAACATTGGCCATGTATTCTTTTTTTGGTCTAATTTACTCCTTGATTGTTGGTGCCATAGTCAAAAACGAAAAACCACAAAGCTTATAATTAATGAATTTATCAATACTCATACCACTTCTTAACGAAGAGGAATCACTACAAGAATTGTACACTTGGATTGTTTCGATTATGAAATCGAACAATTACAGTTACGAAATCATTTTTCTGGATGACGGAAGTACAGATGAATCTTGGAATATCATAGAAAGTTTTGCGACTGAGAATCCGAATGTAAAAGGGATTCGATTCATGAAAAACTTTGGAAAATCACAAGCTTTGCATGCTGGTTTTGCTAAGGCAAAAGGAGATGTGATTATCACGATGGATGCAGACCTACAAGATAGCCCTGACGAGATACCGGGATTGTACGAAATGATTACTACTGAAAAATTTGATTTGGTTTCGGGTTGGAAAAAGAAACGTTACGACTCTGTAGTAGCCAAGAATCTTCCATCCAAACTATTCAATTGGGCGGCCAGAAAAACATCTGGAGTGGAATTGAACGATTTTAACTGCGGACTGAAAGCTTATAAAAATGTTGTAGTAAAAAATATTGAAGTATCTGGCGAAATGCACCGATACATTCCAGTTTTGGCAAAAAATGCCGGTTTTGGAAAAATTGGAGAAAAAATAGTACAACACCAAGCGAGAAAATACGGAGAAACCAAATTTGGAATGGAACGTTTCATTAATGGTTTCTTGGACTTAATCACGATTTGGTTTCTTTCTCGATTTGGAAAAAGACCGATGCATTTATTTGGCGCCATTGGTTCCTTAATGTTTATCATCGGATTTTTATTGGCTGGATATATTGGAGTGTCAAAGCTTTATCACATGTATATGGGAATGCGATACAATTTAGTCACAAGCAATCCTTGGTTTTATATTGCATTGACTACAATGGTTCTAGGAACGCAATTGTTTTTGGCAGGATTTCTGGGTGAAATTATTTTGAGAACCAAGAATAATGAGGAGCGGTATAAGGTTTCTAGCGAAGTGAATTTTTAAAACCTTATCCCAAAACTGTGTACTGACAAATTTAAAAATAGCACACAGATGACACGGATTGAACAGATTTACAGAGATTGAATAGCATTAAAAAGTTAGTTTTGAATTTTACTAATTTACTTGAAATAAATAGGTTATAAAAACTAAATTTCTAGCTAAACGGTCTAGCCCTGATAGTAGTGGAAATCCTTTTTTGAATAAATCTATTTTTTCCTGAACGGGCAGAGCGACCGGAGGATCCCGATAGCTATCGGGACTGACAGTTCTTGGAAAAAAAGATTTAAGAGAAAAAGATTGCAACGGATAGCAGGACACGAGCGAAGCGAACTGACGAAGTAAATAGCTCCTCCCTTCGACTACGCTCAGGGTGACAAAATTTATTTCTTGCTTTTACAAAATAGATTAACAACTTTAAACTAAATATATAATGCACATAGCACAAAACATTTTAGACGCAGTAAACGAATGGTTGACTCCAACGTTTGACAATGAAACACAAGTAGCTGTTAAAGAATTAATGACGACTTCGCCAAAAGAACTGGAGGAGAGTTTTTATAAGAATTTGGAGTTTGGAACTGGCGGTATGCGTGGTGTAATGGGAGTTGGAAACAACCGCATTAACAAATACACTCTTGGAAAAAACACTCAAGGCCTTTCTAATTATTTACATACTGTTTTTCCAGGACAGGCTTTGAAGGTTGTAATTGCCTTTGATTGCCGTCATAACAGTCAATCTTTGGCCAAAGTGGTTGCCGATGTTTTCTCTGCAAATGGAATTCAGGTGTATTTATTTTCGGACTTGAGACCTACTCCAGAATTGTCTTTTGCCCTTAAATATTTAGGTTGTCAATGTGGAATTGTACTTACGGCATCTCACAATCCACCAGAATATAATGGATATAAAGTCTACTGGGAAGATGGCGGACAAATTGTTCCTCCCGAAGATGCTGCGATTATTGATGTTATTGAAAGTTTAAATTATAACGAAATCAAATTTTCGGCAAATGAAAATTTGATACAATATATAGACACTGAAATTGACGAAGCTTTTGTAAAATCGTCAGTAGAAAATGCCAGTTTCAACACGCCACAGGAAGCCAAAGACAACTTGAATATTGTGTTTACTTCTTTGCATGGGACTTCGATTACGGCTGTACCTGCAACTTTGGAAAAAGCGGGCTATACGAATGTAAATATCGTTCCAGAACAAGCTAAGCCTGACGGAAATTTTCCAACCGTAAAATCACCGAATCCAGAAGAGCCAGAAGCATTGACAATGGCATTGGCACTGGCTGACAAATTGAATGCCGATATTGTTGTGGGTACCGACCCAGATTGCGACCGTTTGGGAGTTGCTGTTCGAAATAACGAAGGCAAAATGATTTTGTTGAATGGAAATCAAACGATGATTTTGATGACCGCTTTCCTCTTGGAACAATGGAAAAAAGCAGGGAAAATTAACGGAAAGCAATTTGTGGGCTCTACGATTGTTTCTACTCCAATGATCATGGAACTAGCTTCGGCTTATGATGTAGAATGCAAAGTTGGATTAACAGGCTTTAAATGGATTGCCAAAATGATTAAAGACTTTCCGGAACTAGAGTTTATTGGCGGTGGAGAAGAAAGTTTTGGTTTTATGGTTGGTGACGCTGTTCGAGATAAAGATGCCGTTGCTGCTACTTTATTAGTTTGCGAAATAGCTGCTCAAGCCAAAGCCAAAGGAAGTTCTGTATACAATACTTTGCTACAATATTATGTAGATTTTGGTTTCTACAAAGAATATTTGGTTTCTATTACCAAAAAAGGGATGGAAGGATTAACCCAAATCAATCAAATGATGGTTGATCTACGCGAAAATCCTTTGAAAGAAATCAATGGAGAGAGAGTAGTTATGCTGGAAGATTACAAATCATCGATAGCTAAAAATCTGTTTACAGATGAAGAAGAGACGATGAATATTCCTAAATCAGACGTTTTGATTTATTACACAGAAGACGGTTCTAAAATATGTGCTAGACCAAGCGGCACAGAACCAAAAATTAAATTTTACATCAGTGTAAAAACCGAACTAGATAGCGTTACTAATTTTGATAAAGTCGAAAAAGTATTAGACGAAAAAATTAAAAACATAATTACTGCCATGCAATTGAGCTAATCTAAGGAATGGATAAACTTGACACAAATGACACTCCTGAACTATTAAATTCGATAATCGGTTTAATTGATCAAACACGTCATTTTGTTGCAAAAACAGTTAATCAAGAACTGACTTTATTGTATTGGAATATTGGTAAAAGCATCAATGATGATGTTTTGAAAAACGATAGAGCAGATTATGGCAAGAAACTTATATTGAATTTAAGTTTCGAACTTTCGAATAGATATGGCAGTGGATTTAACAAAAGAAACCTTCATAGTTTTATAAAGTTAAACACTGTAATTCAAGACATTACAATTGCGTACACAGTGTGTGCACAATTGATTTGGTCGCATATTAGAACTCTAATTTACATTGAAAACCAGATAAAAAGAGAGTTCTACATTCAAATGACTGTTCACGAAAGATGGAGTGTAAGAACTTTGCAAGAACGAATCTAACTCAATTACCCGAAAAAAAATTATTGCTAGAAAAATTGGAAAAAGCCATAGCTATAGCAGAAAACAATACCAGAAATTAAATGAACAATTTTAAAAGAATATTTCCTTTTGTCATTCCGTATAAAAAATATGCTTATTTGAACATATTTTTCAATGTTCTATACGCTCTTTTTAGTACACTTTCTTTTGTTTCTTTGATACCTATGATGCAGGTTTTATTTGATCAAACCAAAAGAAATACGACTATGCCGGTTTACAAAGGCATTTGGGAGATTAAAAAATATGGCGAAGATTATTTAAGTTATTACATTACCCATACTACTGATACCTTTGGTGTTGGACGTACTTTGTCAATAATGGTGGTGATCATCATTTCAATCTTTTTACTGAAAAATTTAAGTGATTATCTAGCCATGTTTTTCATCACTTTTTTACGTAATGGAGTATTGCGGGACATGCGAAATGCCATGTACAAAAAAACGATTGACTTACCTTTGGCCTTCTATTCTGAAAAAAGAAAAGGAGATGTGATTTCCAGAATTTCGGGAGATGTCAATGAAGTCCAAAGTAGTTTCTTATCCATACTCGAGTTAATTGTAAAAGAACCTTTGACAATTGTGTTTACCTTAATTACGATGGTCACTATCAGCGTACAATTGACTTTGTTTGTTTTTATATTCATTCCTGTTTCGGGTTATGTTATTTCCCTTATTGGAAAACAACTGAAAAAGAAATCAACAAAAGCGCAAGAAGAACAAGGTATATTTTTATCCACCATTGAAGAAACTTTGGGTGGACTTAAAGTTGTAAAAGGTTATAATTCTGAAAACTATTTCAACCGTGTTTTTCGGGAATCGACACATCGTTTTTTTCTTTTATCAAACAGTATCGGCAATCGCCAAAACCTAGCTTCTCCAGTTAGTGAGTTCATGGGGATTATGGTAATTGCAATTTTACTATGGTATGGCGGACACATGGTTTTGATAGAAAAAACATTGAATGGTGCCTCATTTATTGCATATATGGGATTGGCGTATAATATACTAACTCCTGCTAAATCAATTTCTAAAGCATCTTATGCCATCAAAAGAGGAAATGCAGCAGCAGAGCGTGTATTAGAAATATTGGATCAAGAAAACCCAATAACTAGTAAAGTCGATGCTATAGAAAAATCTACATTTGATTCTGAAATTGCAATTCAAAACATCAACTTTAAATATGAAGATGAAAATGTTTTAAAAGATTTTTCACTTACTGTAAAAAAAGGACAAACCGTTGCACTTGTTGGACAATCTGGAAGTGGAAAAAGTACTATTGCCAATTTGCTGACTCGTTTCTATGATGTGAACGAAGGAACTATTGCTATTGATGGTATTGCCATAAAAGATTTGAATTTGCAATCGCTTCGTGGATTGATGGGATTGGTAACACAAGACAGTATTTTGTTTAATGATACTATTAAATCCAATATTTCATTAGGAAAACTTGATGCAACTGATGAGGAAATCATCGAAGCTTTAAAAATAGCCAATGCCTACGAATTTGTAAAAGACCTGCCTCTAGGGATTTACACAAACATCGGAGACAGCGGAAACAAGCTTTCTGGAGGTCAAAAACAACGATTATCGATTGCTCGTGCTGTTTTGAAAAATCCTCCAATTATGATTTTGGACGAAGCCACATCTGCTTTGGATACCGAAAGCGAAAAATTTGTTCAAGTAGCACTAGAAAACATGATGCAAAACCGAACTTCTATTGTAATTGCGCATCGACTTTCGACCATTCAAAAAGCAGATTTGATTGTTGTAATGCAAAAAGGAAAAATCGTAGAACAAGGAAAACATGAAGAACTTATTGCAATGAATGGCACTTATAACAAATTGGTGACGATGCAGTCGTTTGAATAGCTTAAATTAGTTTAAAAGTTTAGGATAGTTTAAAAGTTTAATAAAAACTAGACTACTAACCTTTCTAAACTTTAAACTCATATCCCTTAAAATGTACCTAAACAATCCCAACATAAAACTTCCGCAAGATCCAGACACCGTTGTTTGGAAATACTTGGACTTGTCGAAGTTTTTGGATTTATTGCTTTCGAAAAAATTATTCATGTCTCGGTCTGATAAATTTGAAGACCAATACGAAGGCACCTTTAGCGAACCCACATTTGAGGAAATCAAAAAACTTTCGATAAACAATCCCGACTTTTTAAATTATTACAAAACACATCGGGAAAAAGTAGCCATTAGCAGTTGGCACATCAATGAATACGAATCGTTTGCTATGTGGCAAATTTTTACCCAAAACAGTGAAGGATTAGCTATTCAATCTACGGTAAAAAGACTTCAAGACGCTTTAATTCCTGAGAAAAATTACAAACAATATATTGGAGAAGTTAATTATATCGACTACAAAAAAGAATACATTCCGTTTGATGATATGTTTTTCCCTTTCTTGTTCAAACGAAAAAGTTTTCAATACGAACGTGAAGTGCGCATCATTACCGATGTTTCTGAAAATCCTATCAAATTAAATGATGGTTTAAAAATAAATGTAGACATTAGTCAATTGATAGAAAAAATTTACATCCATCCCAAATCCGAGAATTGGTACAAAAACTTAGTGATTCAATTGGTTACACAATTGGGATTTGATTTTGAAATCGAAAAATCAGACTTGGAAAGTGATATTTTGATTTAGGATTTAATGATTTTCTTTAATTAATGGTATAAGACATATTTTTTTTTTGACACAGATTTCACAAATTTTCACAGATTAAAATTGAAAAAAAATATTTTAAAAAGTCTGAGAAAATCGGTATAATCTGTTTCTCTATTAGTATAGCCTCATTTACTTCTAATCCTATAATTTTTTAAATCGGGTTGTAAGTTTCTACTTTCCAATCTTTATTTTCCAAATCGATGTAATTGTAATGCACTACATCTTTAGAGTCAAATTTTCCATTTTTGTTGGTGTCTTCAACCGTTCTAAAATACAAACGATTTTGAGACTCAATTAAATCCCAATCAATTAACTCTTGAAAATTGGCAGATATTTTCGTGAACTTGTCACCACTTATTTTACTAAGATATAAGGCTTTAATATCGCTAGTATCCAGTTTTCCATCTCTATTAGAATCCATATCACACATGGTATAAACCATAATTTGCTTATTGATTTTATCGGAAACTGTTTTCAAGTAAGTAGCAGTTTGAATCAATACTGGCTTATCTGTAAGTGCTTTTATAGAATCTGAGCCTATTTTTTGGAATTTTAGATTTTGTAAATAACCGGTAATCTCATACTCGGATTCGTTTGATATCGTAAAACTTAAATCATTTACACTCGAAGAACCATATTTGTTTTTGGATCCTTTTTCATAAACACTCAAATCACCAACTGGATGAATCAAATAATCGGTTCCTTGCATTTGAATTGGCAAATCGGCTATTTTTATTTGAGTCGAATCGGCTTTGGTTAATTCTCTGCTGTTTTTAGAAGCATCATAAATCACTTTCGGCTTTTCTGTTTCTTCTTTACAGCTTATTAAAAGTAAAAGCGAAATTCCTATATAGACAAAATGTGATGTTCTCATAATAATTTTAATATTAAAAAATAAACTCAAATGTAATCATTTTTAAAAATGGAAAGGGAAATATACCACAGATTTATTAAATGCCAAATTCAATGGCAATGGCAAATTCAATAGCAATGGCAAATTCAAAAAAATCTAAAATCTAAAATCTAAAATACTCATTATAACCTCGCACTTAACTTCAAATTAAAAACACGTGTGGTCATATAATTGGGAATTGCATATTCTGTTTTGGTGTATACATCTCGAACCCAAGTATTGGTAATGGCATTTTGATTGTTAAAGAGATTAAAAATTTCAAAACCAAGAGATAATTCCTTTAGCTTTTTTAAAAATTTCTTATTGGACATTCCCACTTTTTGATCAATAAAAACTTTAGAAAACCCAATATCTACCCGGCGGTAATCATTCAATCTATTTTGATATAAATACGGATCAGCGTAGGAAGGTGATCCTCCTGGCAATCCCGTATTATAAACCAAATTAAGATACAATTTCATACTTGGTATCTTAGGCATATAATCTTGAAACAAAAGTCCAAACTTTAATCGTTGATCAGTTGGTCTGGCAATATATCCTTTGTTATCAATATTCTCTTCGGTTTTAAGATACCCTATACTAAACCAAGAATCAGTTCCTGGAACAAATTCACCATTCAGCCTTAAATCCAATCCTTGTGCATACGCTACAGCATTATTATTAGCTGCATATCGTATTCTGACATTATCAAGAGTATAAGGATTGACGGCTGTCATTTTTTTATAATAGGCTTCGGTAACCAATTTAAAAGGGCGTTGCCACATTTTAAAACTATAATCGTTCCCCAAAACAATATTTATTGATTTTTGAGCTTTGGTATCGGTTTGGACCACTCCATCATAATCCCGCAACTCTCTATAAAAAGGAGGTTGATTGTATACTCCAACAGTTAAGCGGAACAGCATCTCTTTCTCCCAATCTGGTTTGATTGCAAATTGCCCTCTTGGACTAAAAACGGTTTGACGTTTACTCACCAAATTATCCCCCGCAACTTCCCAGCTTTGCATTCGTGCGCCAAGATTGTACCATATTTCATTCGACCCCAAATTGTCTTTTCTTTGCCATTGAACATAGGCCGAAAATCGATCAATATTGGTAAAATTAGTAGCACTTACATACTGGTACGGAATCAAAAGTCCCGTGTAAGGCTGATAAGGCTCATCATTTTTAGGCAAAATCTTTGGTGGTCTTATTGAAAATCCTGCTGAGTCAATTACCTCCCATTCAGAAATTCGATCCCGAATGGATTCTTTGGTGTATTTTACTCCCCATTCAATTTGATTTTGTTTCCAATTTTTCAATCCTTTGATCTCTAAATTGGCAATTAAAGCATCCAAATCGTTTCGTGCGTGATTGAGCTGTGAACCAATCCCTCTTGAAAAAGCAACATCTCCATACGTATCAGACCCGATATTGGCATCGACCTCTCCCAATCTATACTGTGCGAAAATATCAAAATATTCTTGTTCTATGGTGTGAAATAAAGATCCAATAAATTTCAATGTAAAAGTATCACTTACTTGATAGGTCGTTTTTAAAGCACCAAAATAAGTATCGTATTTGTCTTTTTCCTTTCCTTCATAATAAACAGCAAGAGTCATTGGAGCATCTACAGTACCAAAATTGGTCTGGCGCGTAAGAGGTTGGTACAAATACTTGTTCTGAGAAATATTACCAAGAAAACTCCATTGCCATTTTGCAGATGCTTGATACATAATATTTGTCTGAACATCGGCAAAAGTCGGTGTGTAATTGGTTTGGGTTTCTTGGCTATTGACCAAAAGACTATTATTTCTATACCGTATTCCTGTAATGGCTGACCATTTTTTATCTTTAGAAACGCCATCAATAGCAAGGCTTCCACCAAGAAAACTCATTTCGAGTGTAGCTCCAAACTGCGTAGGATTTCTATAGGTAATATCCAAGACAGATGACATTTTATCACCATATTTTGCTTGAAAACCTCCAGCCGAAAAATCAATATTCTGAACCAAATCTGTATTAACAAAACTCAGTCCCTCTTGTTGACCAGAACGAATTAAAAAAGGACGATATACTTCGACATCATTTACATAAACTAAATTTTCATCGTAATTTCCTCCGCGTACAGAATATTGAGTACTTAGTTCATTATTTGAATTAACACCCGGCAGTGTTTTCAATACATTCTCGATACCCGCATTGGCTCCAGGAATAAATCGAATGTCTTTGGCATCAAAAGTAAGAATGCCTTGAACGGCTTTTTTGTTTTTAGTATTGACAATAACCTCCCCCATCTGCTCTTCTTTATCATTCATATTCATATTAAAAACATAAATCTCTTTAGATTTTAATATGATTTTTAATGAAGTCTTTTTTAGCGAGACATGGGTAAACTCTACAATTACTTTTTGATTGGCAGGTATTGAAATTTGATAAAAACCACTCTCATTAGTCTGAGTACTTTTATTCAAACAACTAATGTTTACGTTTTCTACTGGATTATTGTTTTGATCCAAAACAATTCCTTTTATATAAGCTGTTTGAGCATTAGAGGCAAACCCCAACCCAAAAAAAACGAAAAACTTTAGAATTCTTAAGATCTTCAAATGATATATTTTTATTGTTTTTGACTTCTTTGAAAATGAGTTTCAAAGATAGAAGAATTCCCTACATTATCTACTACAACCACTTTTAATTCATTGTTCCCGTTTGCAACAATTCCATCACTAAAGTAATGAGTCAAAAGCCTTGTTTTATTGTCATATTCCATTAATATCCATTTTCCGTTCAGATATCCATTATACGATTTTATACCCGACAAACTGTCCTTAATACTAACTTGGATCGTTTTATAATTGGTTAAATCTTTTCCTTCAATAGATTTTTCAATTGAAATTACAGGAGAAACAGTATCCAATACTAATTCATATTGCCCCAAAGTCTTGACTTTAGTTTCATAAACAGACTCTTTACGAGAAGTAGAATTGTAACTTATTTTTTCACCTTGAACCCGTCCGATAAAGACTTTATCTTTTTGATCTTCTTTATAACTATCATTTTGTATCGAAATTGCAAAACTAGAATGAACAGGTACAGTATCATCATGAATAGTTACTAGACCTTTTTGAACATCAAAATTTAAATTGAAGTCGTCATAAAAAGTACCTGCGGGGAAAAATACAGTGGAATTCGCTTTTTCAAAAAGACAGTCTTTCGAAGCTTTTACAAAATAATTGGAGACAACTGCTTCTTTTTCTATATTAGTAGAAAGGGAATCATATTGAACAGGAATTACAATAACTGTTTTATTTTCATAAAAATCTGAAACCTCCAATCGACAAATGGAAGTTAAATTTGGTGTTACTGCAATTACGCCTTTTGTATCGTCAGTTTTAATTATACTTAATTTATAAGGCGCAGTCATAAATAATTTTTGAACTCTTTGTGTTGTTTTCTTATAATGAGGATAATCTATAAATGCATTTATATACCTCATTTCATCAAAAGAATAAGTATTAAATTGATAACCAAAAATCGATTTTCCATTACAAGATAATTCCACATTAAAAACACCATTTTTATTAAATGAAATATCATCGTAATCAAAAGTTATGATTCCAAAACCTATTTTACCATTTGAAACTACCTTATCGGCTAAGTAAGAACCATCTTTTTGTAAAGACAAATTAATCGGAATAGGACGTTGAGAATGATTAACAGTGGTTTTTAAATCCAAAGGATAAACATACAAATTGGATACTATTGGTTTTTTACTATCTTTCAAAAAAGCATCAAAACCAAAAAATAAAGGGTTAATGATTTTCTCCGTTTTTGTATCTCTAAATTCAAAATGCAAATGTGGTCCTTCAGAAGCACCTGTATTGCCAGAAACAGCAATGAGTTGTCCTTGTTTAACAGGCATTTGATTTGGTTTAAAATACATTTCAATTTCAAATGATTGTTCCTTATAATGTGTCTTTTTTACATATGCTTCTATAGAATCTGATGTTTTTTGCAAATGCCCATAAACCGAAGTATATCCATTTGGGTGATCAATATAAATGGTTTTTCCGTTACCAAAAGTGGAGATTTTTATTCTTGACACATATCCATCTGCAACAGCATAGACATTCAAACCTTCTTTTTGAAGGGTTTTCATATCAAAACCTGCATGAAAATGATTGGGTCTCAGCTCTCCAAAATTTCCAGATAATTGCATCGGAATATCAAGCGGCGGGCAAAAATCGTTTTTCGGATAATCTACTTGTGCATAAAGAGAGCTACAGATTAAGAATAGAAAAAAAGAAAATTTCATATAATACATTTTTGCTAAGGTAAAAAAAGCAACTAAAACCCACAAGACAAAACAAAAGCGAATTACAAGAAACTGATTTTTAAATATTTGATTATTTTAATGTAAAAAAAGCGATAAAATATTGTAATAATAAAAAGGAATACTAACTTTGTAAGATTAAGTAATGAATAGGAATTATAATGAGTGTGATTGCAGAAATAATTGATACTCTTGAAAATAAGATTGAAAAACTTTTTAATAAAATGAAAAGTTTAGAAAAAAACAATCAAGAATTAAATTTAGAGTTAAAAAATGCTGCACTGTTGATAGAAACTCAATCGTTTGAAATTGAGGCTTTAAAAACAAAATTAGAAACGCTCAAAATAGCCAACTCATTATTGGGCAGTGACGATAATAAAAGAGATACAAAGCTTAAAATAAATTCATTAATTCGTGAAATTGATTACTGTATAGCACAACTATCAGATTAGTAAAAAAAATGGACGAAAAGCTTAAAATTAAAATATCAATCGCAGAAAGAGTTTACCCATTGACGGTAGATTTCTCTCAAGAAGAAGGACTTAGAAGTGCTTCTAAAAAAATTGATGTAATGATAAAGCAATTTGAAGAAAATTATGCCGTTCGAGACAAGCAAGATGTATTAGCGATGTGTGCTTTACAATTTGCCTCTCAAGTAGAACAAAAACAAATTGATAATGCCATAAATGGTGACGAAACTATTGATAAATTAAAAAAAATCAATGCGCTTTTAGATCAATATCTCGATAATTAAACGTTCTTTACACAAACTAAGATACTGCCTACATTAGTTCATATTGGTAAACTCAACACTAACAATTTAGAATGAGCAAATCATCACTACTAAAGCATGCCACGCTTCGGCGAGGAAACTTGAACAGTGAGTTAGCTCAAAACTTGTCTTTTCGAGTTTATACAAACACCTAATGTAGGCTTTTTTATATATAAATTTTAACAAAACATGGACATCTTAACAATAATTATTTCAGGAATTACAGGTATTGCAGGAGGATTTGGAATAGCCAAAGTAATTGAAAAAAGCAATATCTCTAATTTAATTAAAAGTGCTAAAAAAGAAGCAGCATCAATTTTAAAAGACGCTAATCTTGAAGCCGAGAACATCAAAAAAGATAAAATTCTTCAAGCAAAAGAAAAATTTATCGAACTAAAATCCGAACACGAACAAGTAATTCTAGCAAGAGACAAAAAAGTTGCTGAAGTAGAAAAAAGGGTTCGTGACAAAGAATCTCAAATTTCAAATGAATTATCAAAAGCTAAAAAAGTAAATGATGATTTTGAAGCAAAAACTATTGAATACAATTCAAAAATAGATGTTCTTGACAAAAAGCAAGTTGAAGTAGAAAAACTACACAAAAGTCAACTGCAACAGCTGGAAGTTATATCTGGATTATCTACAGAAGAAGCCAAAAGCCAATTGATAGAAGGACTCAAAATAGAGGCAAAAAGTCAGGCGATGTCTCACATTCAAGACACAATTGAAGAAGCAAAATTAACCGCTCAACAAGAAGCCAAGAAAATCATTATCAATACGATCCAAAGAGTAGGAACAGAAGAAGCTGTTGAAAACTGTGTATCGGTATTCAATATTGAATCGGATGATGTAAAAGGTAGAATTATTGGACGAGAAGGAAGAAATATTAGAGCATTAGAAGCCGCTACGGGTGTAGAAATTATTGTAGACGATACTCCAGAAGCTATAATTTTGTCTTGTTTTGACCCAGTTCGTAGAGAGATTGCACGTTTGGCATTGCACAAATTAGTTACAGACGGACGTATTCACCCTGCTCGTATCGAAGAAGTTGTTGCCAAAACAACCAAACAAATTGATGATGAGATCATTGAAGTAGGTAAACGTACCGTAATCGATTTAGGAATTCACGGATTGCATCCTGAATTAATAAAAGTAGTAGGTAGAATGAAATACCGTTCATCTTACGGACAAAATTTATTGCAACACTCCCGTGAAGTTTCAAAACTTTGTGGAATAATGGCTGCAGAACTTGGATTGAACGTTAAATTGGCCAAAAGAGCAGGATTACTTCACGATATTGGTAAAGTTCCTGATGCCGAAAGTGATTTACCACACGCTTTATTAGGAATGCAATGGGCTGAAAAATACGGCGAAAAAGAAGAAGTGTGTAATGCTATTGGAGCACACCACGATGAGATAGAAATGAAATCTTTACTTTCTCCAATTGTTCAAGTGTGTGATGCTATTTCTGGTGCAAGACCAGGTGCGAGAAGACAAGTATTGGACTCCTACATACAACGTTTAAAAGATCTTGAAGAAGTTGCTTACGGATTCAATGGAGTGAAAAATGCGTATGCTATTCAAGCTGGTAGAGAATTACGTGTTATTGTAGAAAGTGAAAAAGTATCTGATGACAATGCTGCTACTTTATCTTTTGAAATTTCACAAAAAATACAAACCGAAATGACTTATCCTGGTCAAGTTAAAGTCACTGTAATCAGAGAAACTAGAGCGGTAAATATTGCTAAGTAAAAATCTTAGCATTAAAATTTTAAAATCCAAATTCCAATTATCATATTGGGATTTGGATTTTTTTTTAAACCATATGTTTTTAAAAATTGACTATCCCTTTTTAAAATAAATTTTAAAAGTTGTTCCAAAATGAAGTACACTTTCCACTTCAATTTTACCCCCCATATTTTCTATTTGATTTTTTGTCAAATACAAACCAACTCCCCTAGCATCATTATTTTTATGAAAAGTCTTATACAATCCAAAAATGGAGTCTTTGTGCTTTTCTAAATCAATACCTAAACCATTATCTTTTACATTTAAAACAACATATTCATCATTTATTTCGGAAGTAAAAACAATCTTAGGTTCTTTTTCAGGGTCAGAATATTTAATTGCATTGGTTACCAAATTCAACATTATACTTTCCATATAAGCGGGCATACACATCACTTTTAAGGAATTTGGAACATAATTCAATACTTGAATTTTATTGAGTTTAACTGAATCATGCAAAACGTCTAATACTTTTTCAACAAAACTATTGATTTCCAAATGTTGCATGTTGTTTTCCTTCTCTGCATAAATACTCACCAAATCATTCAGATTTTCGATTGTAGAAAACAACTCATCCGATACAATTTGAATATTACCCATTGTATCTTCGACTGACAAAAGCCCTTCTTTGTGCAAATCCAATAATGATTTAATATTACCGCTGTGTGTTCTCAAATTGTGAGATACAATATGAGCAAAGTTTAAAAGTTTATTATTCTGAATATTTACAATTTCAAGCATTTTAGCCAATTCAATCTCCTTTTCTTTTTGCTCAGAAATATCAGTATGTGTACCCGCAATACGCAATGGTTTTCCGTTTTCATCTCTTTCTATAACTTTTCCTCTGTCCAGAATCCATTTGTATTTCCCGTTACACAAAACGCGATGACAAGTTTCGTAAAAAGGGATTTTGTTCTCAAAATGCAGGTTTATATTTCCATAATATTCTTTTCGATCGTCTGGATGCACTCTTTCATCCCATTCTTCTGGAGCAGCAACTAGATCGGATTCTGTGAGCTCTAAAATTTTCATTGACTCCGAAGAATAATACACTTTATTGGTAATTAAATCCCAATCCCAAACTCCTCTATCCGAAGCTTGAACAGCAAAATGATAGCGTTCATCAGCTACTTTCAATCGAATTTCTTGTTCCTTTACAATTGTTATATCCGAAATTAGTCCGTAAAAAACTATTTCATCTTTGTCATTTTTTTTGGGTGTCGCATCGATTCGAATCCATTTGTAACCACTTTCAGGTAAGAGTAATCGAAAATCAATTTCCCACTTCTTATTACTTATAATAGCATCTTCGTAGGATTCTAAAAACCCTTTTAAATCGGGTTCATATATTTTGTAATTTGATAATCTATAAGAATCTTCAAGAAATTCATTAATAGAAAACTCATCTAAAAATTCAATGGGTTTACTTAAAAAATCTACCGAAATATGTTTTTGAGAATTTACCCTAATTTGAAATATAATATTTGGAAGTTGTTTAATTAGACTTTCGTATAATTTATTTAAATCTTCTGGGTTTTTATTGGTTGTAAAAATCATGATTTATAATACTTCTAAGTTTCTAACAAAAATATTGAATCTTAAATAGATATTCTTATAAAAATGCATTTTAATGTTTAACAAAATATTTAATTTTAAACAAATAAGCCATTTAAGTTTAAAAAAATGTGGTCTGCGAAGGAAAACGTATCGCTTAAAACAGTATTTACACGCTGAAGTGATTTTATTAAATGAATAATTGGCTTTACCAGATTCTATTCAAATTAAACTTAACCCGTTGGGTGAAATTATTTTTTACCGCATAGAAACATAGAATTTATAGTTCTTAAAAGAAAGAGATAGATAGACGTTTTACTATTCACATAGCTATTCTATGTGTGAAATAGTACTATTTCTATTTATTCTTTGCCTATTCAGCATTAATCTATGATTCTATGTGGTTAATTTTTTATTTTATTTGAATTTCACCCAACGGGTTAATCTTATACAGCTTATATCGTTAACAATTTTTATAATGGTGTTATTTGTAGAATTATGCACATTTTAATATCGAATCATTTTCTTGGATGATATGCATTTAGAACTTCGGTTAAAAATTTCCTGTCCAAATGCACGTAAATCTCGGTTGTTGTAATGGACTCATGTCCTAACATTAACTGTATAGAACGTAAATCGGCACCATTTTCTAATAAATGAGTAGCAAATGAATGTCGAAATGTATGAGGGCTTATTTTTTTGTTTAAATTGATTTTTACAGCCAAATCTTTTATGATTGTAAAAATCATTGCCCGAGTCAATTGCTTTCCTCTTCTGTTTAAAAACAATGTATCTTCATGCCCCTTTTGGATATTGAGATGTACTCGAATACCATTTTTGTAAATTTCAATGTATTTTTGAGTCAAATCACCAACAGGAACAAAACGCTGTTTATTTCCTTTACCCGTTATTTTGATAAAACCTTCATCAAAAAACAAATCGGAGATTTTTAAAGAGACCAATTCAGAAACCCTAAGTCCGCAACCGTATAAAGTTTCAAGTAATGCTCTATTGCGTTCCCCTTCATTCAAACTTAGATCAATAGCAGAAATAAGTGTATCAATTTCCTCTACAGCCAAAGTATCTGGGAGTTTACGTCCCGTTTTTGGAGATTCTATTAATTCCAAAGGGTTGTCATTTCTAAAATCTTCAAATATTAAATATG
Organism: Flavobacterium rarum (SeqCode); assembly: GCF_965234445.1. Taxonomy (GTDB): domain Bacteria; phylum Bacteroidota; class Bacteroidia; order Flavobacteriales; family Flavobacteriaceae; genus Flavobacterium; species Flavobacterium rarum. The sequence continues at coordinate 118,147 of NZ_OZ248481.1, forward strand.
AAAAAAAACTCTTTAAACCCGAAATTATCCGAGCTTGTGATCTCGGGTTTACTTCTTTGGAAATAGCGTATATAAATTGCTGAAGCGTTTCTTCCTTTATACTTATAGGAGAAACCAGAATGGAATTTTGAGTCAAAAACAAACTCAAACGCTCTATATCAAAAGTATAATTATCAATAGTGTTTTTTGACAATCCCCTTTCAATTTTTAAATACGACTGATAGCTTTTTAAATACGTTTCCCAATTCATAGTTACAAAGTAATGACTTTTTTGCACATAAAAAAACCTCCCATTTTGGGAGGTTCATTTTTAATTTCTAATAAAATATTAGAATTTATATCCTAAAGATACTGAGAAAACTCCGTTGTTAGCATCCCCAGAATCTTCAAAATCAAATACATTTGTCAAACCAAGATTATATCTTAAACCAGCCGAAAGATTTTCAGTAAAGTCATATCCAGCACCAAAGTTAGCACTGAAATCAGTTGAACTTACAAAATCTTTAACATCTCCACTATTATCTTTTGCAGACATTAGAAATCCAATTTGTGGTCCTGCCTCTAAACTAAAAGACTTAGCCACATAATATTTAGCCATTACTGGAATATTGATATAGTTTAATTTCAAATCTCCATCGTTATCAGAAGAAGATCCTTGAGCAGAGTACATTAATTCTGGTTGAACTGCAAATTTTTCAGAAATTTTAAATTCTGCAAAACCACCAACTTGAAAACCTACTAAAGAAGAAGCATCTTCTACATCTCCAGTAAGAGTTGCAACGTTTAAAGCAACTTTAGCTCCAAATTTAACACCTTGTGCATTTGTAAATCCAAATGCTAAAACAGCAACAGCTGATAAAATAATTTTTTTCATTTTGTTTTTATTAATAGTTATTTTCTACAAATATATTATAAAAAACAATTTACCATACAAAATAGAGAATTAATTTTCTTACACATTAACAAAAATACAATTCAATGCTGAAAACCAAACTGTTACGTCAAAAAAGGAGGGTAAAAACTATAACTAATCAATTGACCTTTACTAATAAATTATTAAACATGTCTTAAATGTAACTGTTTTACATTAATAATTTCCCAAAATTGAGCGGTTTTAATAACTTAGATGGTATAAATTACCATTTGTATAATAATCCAAATTTTGGTTGAGCAAAAATATTGTTAAACAAATTCACATTTATAACTAAATCACTACTGCTAGATCCATTTTCAGGTTTAGCATTATTATAACTTAAAACTTCTGCTAGAGTAAATGTTGCTGCCCATTTTGGGGTAAAAAAATAATTAATTCCTAAATCAATATTAGCTTTTAGACCATTGTTCATATTTGTAGAACCATCCAAATATTCTAATTTTGTATGATTGTAACCCAAACCCGCTTCTCCATAAGCCTTAAAATTACCCAAGATCAAGAAATAAAATCTTGCAAATACTCCAACTCCATATGAACTTGATTTATCAAGATTATTGCTGTTAGGTAAATAGGAAACAGATGAAACATTAAAATCACCACCTACAGCCCATTTTTGATCTAAAAAGTAGCCGAATTTCGGTGTTAATGCAAAATAATCATCGCTACTATCACCTGTTGTTAGGGTAATTCCGCCCTCAAGCCACATATTTCCTCTTGAAAAAGTAGCTTTTGGCATTCCCGAATCTTGAGCATTTGCAAAACTAAAAGCAATTACAGTTACTAATACTAAAATATTTTTTTTCATTTTTTGTTTTTCGTTTGTTGATACGAATATAAATGTACGAAATACGTATCAAAAAACAGCAACTAACCCTTAATTTAACTTAAAGAAAAAAAACATATACAATTATATACAAGGTTTTTATATCCGATATTAAAAATAGTAGCAATAAAAAAAATAGAAAATTGATACTTTTCTATCACAAAATTTATTTCTTTTGATTTGTTAAAAAAAAGCTTCAATTTTTGATTAAAAGAACCTCTAAAATCAGCATGGATTATTTATTTTTACAAAAAAACAAAATAGACATGAAAATAGCCATCCTTAATGGTCCCAATTTGAATTTACTAGGAAAAAGAGAACCTGAAGTTTATGGAACACAAACTTTTGAAGATTATTTTGAGCTTTTAAAAAATAAATTTCCACAACTAGAATTGACTTACTATCAAAGCAATATCGAGGGGGAGTTAATTGGTAAAATACAAGAATTAGGATTTTCTTATGACGGTATTATTCTCAATGCTGGTGCATACACACATACGTCTATAGGTATTGGCGATGCCATCAAAGCAGTAACAACTCCTGTAATAGAAGTTCATATCTCAAATACGTATGCTCGTGAAACTTTCAGACATCAGTCTTATATTTCTGGAAATGCCAAAGGAGTCATTCTTGGTTTTGGCTTAAAAAGCTACGATTTGGCCATTCAATCTTTTTTGTAATATTTTTAACAAATTTTTACAATTCACAAAGCATTTTTCCATGTAACAATCTTACAAAAAGGCGTCCAATAGCAAAACTACAACTATGAAAAACGCTTTTTTGTTCTTTTTACTACTATTGTCCTTCCATGCTTCTGCCCAAATAAAAGGCACCGTTACCGACGAAAAGGGGAATCCGTTACCATTTATCACTATTTTCGAAGAAAACACCTACAACGGAACGACCACAAATGAGCAGGGAAAGTATCAGCTCCATTTAAAATCTACTGGTAAGAATAAAATTGTTTTTCAATATTTAGGTTTTAAAACTCAAAAGATAGAAATTCCAACAGATAAATCAGCATTTTCTTTGGATGTAAAAATGATTGAAGAAAGCTACTCACTTAATGAAGTAGTGATAAATACAAAAGATAATCCAGCAAATGCAATCATAAAAAGCGCCATTGCCAGCAAAAAAGAAAACACAAACAAAACATCACGCTTTAAAGCCGATTTTTATTCGAAAGGCATTTTTAAATTAAAAAATGCTCCTAAAAAAATATTTGGACAAAAAATAGGCGATATGAATGGCGCTTTAGATTCTACTGGAACTGGCATTATATCATTGTCAGAAACATTTTCTAAAATTGTTTATGAAAAGCCAAACAATTTGAAAGAAGTCGTTACTGCTTCAAAAGTAAGCGGAGATAATAAAGGTTATGCATACAATACTGCAAGATCTTCATTTTATGATTTTTATGACAATACCATAAATTTTGGCATTAACATGATTTCACCTATTGCTGATAATGCATTCAATTATTATAAATATAGATTGGAGAGCACTTTTACAGATGAAAACAATCAAACGATTAATAAAATAAAAGTCATTGCCAAAAGAGACAAAGAACCAGTTTTTGAAGGTTATATTTATATTTTGGATAATTCTTGGGCTATTTATGCCATTGATTTAGATATAAAAGGCTATCGAATGAAGGAAGATGTTATCGACGTAATGACGTTGAAGCAAAACTTCAGTTACAACAAAAACAACAAAATTTGGGCAAAAAACACACAAAGTCTTGAATTTAGTGCTGGAATATTTGGAATTAAATTCAACGGCCAGTACACTTACGTTTACAACAATTATGAATTTGTTGATTCCTTTGACAAAAAAACATTTACCAACGAAATCACTACCGTCGATATAAATTCGAATAAAAAAGATACCCTTTTCTGGAATGCAAACAGACCCATTCCGCTAACTACCGAGGAAATTACCGATTATGTAAGGAAAGACAGCATTCATAAAGTTCGTAACTCCCCAAAATACTTAGATTCAATTGATAAAAAAGAGAACAAGTTTAAATTCTTTGACCCTATTACGGGCTATACCTACAAAAGCAGTTCAAAGAAATTCTCTTTGGGATATAAAGGATTACTTGACCTCAGCTCTTTAAGTTTTAATACTGTGCAAGGATGGAACTTTGATACCGGTTTCTCCTATTCCAACTGGAAACAGGAAGAAAAAGGACGCCAAACCAACATGGATGTGAAAATTAATTATGGTTTTTCAGACGATCGTCTACGCGTTAACGGGAAATATTGGCACCAATTCAACAATCAGAATTATGCGAATTTAAAAGTTGCCGGAGGAAGCACAGTACAGCAGTTTAATCGAGATGAACCCATCAGCCCATTTATTAATTCCATCAGTACTTTGTTTTTCAAGGACAATTACATAAAATTATACAATTTGGAATTTGCCGAAATAGAGTACGGTCAAGATGTTGCAAACGGTGTCTATCTTAAAGGAAAGATTGATTATGAACAGCGAAAACCATTATTCAACACGACGGATTTTTCTTTTTACAATAAAGAGGACATGTACTTTTCTAATAATCCTTTAGATCCAATTGATTACACAAACCCTGGGTTCGAAAAACACAGTTTGGCTAAACTGAATTTGTCAGCCAAAATAAATTTCGGAAATAAATACGCTTCGCGACCAGACGGGAAATATAATATCAGAAGCGGTAAATTCCCCACTTTGTATTTAGGTCTTGAAAAAGGATTTGCTGGAACCGAGAAGAAATATGAGTTTACCAAATTCAATACACAACTAAAATACAGCCATACTTTTGGGAACAAAGGAGATTTTGGAATGAACCTAAAAGCTGGAAAATTCTTTAATGGTGATAACATTGCTTTTATGGATTACCAGCATTTCAACGGAAACCAAACGTATGTTGGGCTAACTGGCAATTATTTGAATGTATTTAATTTAATGCCTTATTACACAAACAGCACCAATGACAGCTATTTTGAATTCCACACGGAGCACAATGACAGAGGATTCATAATGAACAAAATCCCTTTGTTGAACCTGCTTAAATCAAACTTAGTTCTGGGCTATCATTTACTGGCGGTACCAAACACCAGTCCCTATTCGGAGTACAGCGTAGGCTTGGACAATCTGGGTTTTGGAAAACTAAAAATGTTCCGAATCGATTATGTGCGTTCCTATCAAAACGGATTCCAAAATGAAGGTGTAATTGTTGGGATAAAATTCATGAATTAGATTAAAACCACATTGTTTATTTGGGCGTGACCCTCAGTAAAAACAACGGGTCGGGCTTTCCGTTCCCGCTTTTTTTATCCCGCAAAAAAGCGGGATAAAAAAGAGCTCCACTAAAATCCCTCACGCGAGCAAGTGCAAGCCAACAAAATTAGCATAAATTAAGTAATACCATTTAGACTTTAAATTTACCTTTATAAAATAATCTAGTTCTACGTCTGTTCGAGTGTTTCGTTAAAAAATGCGATAGCTTTTTTTAATGAAATGTATCGAGAACCCTCACCTAGTAGGCTTCTCGATACAATTTAGAATGGTAAAGCTCTCGCATTACTATTCTAAATCACTCGAAGAGACGTTGCTTTTTTATTGCAGTAAAATCAAAGCAGCAATAAAAAAAACCAATACTTTTAAAAACAGTATTGGTTTTATTTTTTGAACTAAAATCTACTTAATCCGGCTCAATATGAATTAAAACATGTCCCAGTTCTGGTATCTCCTGTTTTAAAGTGTCCTTTAAACTATGCGAAATATCATGACCTTCTTTTACTGAAATAGCACCACTAACACGAGCATGAAGATCAACATGGTATTTCATTCCAGCTTTTCGGATAAAACATTTTTCGGTATCTATGACTCCATCAACCTGATGAGAGACTTGCCTGATTTCTTCAACCAAATCATCGTACAAATGTTCATCCATGATTTCGCCAAGTGCTGGTCTAAAAATGAGGTAACTATTATAAAGAATAAAAAAAGCGGCAAAAAGTGCTGCCCAATCATCGGCAGATTCATAACCTTTTCCTAAAATCAAGGCAATCGAAATACCAATAAATGCGGCAACCGAAGTTATAGCATCGCTTCGATGATGCCATGCATCGGCTTTGAGAGAGGAGCTGTTGGTTTCTTTGCTTCTTTTCATCACAACACGAAACGAATATTCTTTCCAGATAATAATAGCACCTAGAACAAAAAGTGTCCACGATTTGGGTAAATCATGTGGTGTTTGAATGTTTATGATACTTTCATACCCAATAATTGTAGCTGAAGTAATTAAAAAACCAACCACCAAAAAAGTAATTAAAGGTTCTGCCCGCCCATGTCCGTAAGGATGATTTTCATCAGCGGGTCTATTGGAATACTTTATACCAAATAAAACCAAAAAAGAAGCAAAAATATCTGTAGTTGATTCTATGGCATCCGCAATCAGTGCATAAGAATTCCCAAAAAACCCTGCTAATCCTTTTATAATAGCCATAGAAGTGTTTCCAATAATACTAAAATAGGTAGCCTTTATTGCTTTTTGCTCATTAGTTTTATCCATCATCTATTATTTATTACTAAAAAATCGCTTAAACAAACTGAAGGTCTATTTAAGCGATTTTTAAAATTGTTTATTTCTATTGTTTTTCTCGAACTATATTGGCTCCTATCGCTCTTAATCGTTCATCAATTCTTTCGTAACCTCTATCAATTTGTTCAATATTTTGAATGATACTAGTTCCTTTTCCAGTAAGCGCAGCAATCAATAATGAAATTCCGGCACGAATATCTGGAGAAGACATAGTGGTTGCTTTTAACACCGATTTGAAATCGTGTCCGATTACCACAGCTCTATGCGGGTCGCACAACATGATTTTGGCGCCCATATCTATCAATTTATCGACAAAAAACAAACGGCTTTCAAACATTTTTTGGTGAATTAAAACATCCCCTTTTGCTTGTGTAGCCACTACCAAAATAATACTCAATAAATCGGGAGTAAATCCCGGCCATGGTGCATCTGATATCGTTAAAATTGAACCGTCTATATCTGTTTTTACTTCATAACCGTCATTGTGTTCTGGAATGAAGATATCGTCTCCCCTTCTTTCAAGAGTGATACCTAATTTTCTAAACGTATTTGGAATAACCCCAAGATTTTCCCAACTCACATCTTTGATTGTTATTTCACTTCTTGTCATAGCTGCAAGACCAATCCAAGAACCTATTTCGATCATATCTGGAAGAATTCTGTGTACGCAACCACCTAGTTTTTCAACACCTTCAATAGTCAATAAATTGGATCCAACTCCAGTAATATTGGCACCCATTGAATTTAGCATTTTGCAAAGTTGTTGCAAATAAGGTTCGCAAGCAGCATTGTAAATCGTTGTTCTTCCTTTGGCCAAAACAGCTGCCATTACAATATTGGCAGTACCGGTCACAGAAGCTTCATCCAGCAACATATCTGTACCAACAAGACCTTCTGATGCTTCTACACCGTAGAAATGGTCTTCTCTGTTGTATCTAAATTTTGCTCCTAGGTTGATAAACCCTTCAAAATGGGTATCCAATCTTCGGCGTCCAATTTTGTCTCCACCTGGTTTTGGAATATATCCTTTTCCGAAACGGGCCAAAAGTGGGCCTACGATCATGATAGAACCTCGAAGTGAACCGCCTTCCTTCTTGAATGCTTCAGTTTCTAGGTATCCTACATTTACTTCGTCTGATTGAAAAGTATAAGATCCAGATCCAATTTTTTCAATTTTGACTCCCAAATTACCCAATAATGTTATCAATTTATTTATATCAATAATGTCAGGTATATTGTTAATGGTTACTTTTTCTGGAGTTAAAAGCACGGCACACAAAATCTGTAGTGCTTCATTTTTGGCTCCTTGTGGTATTACTTCCCCTTTAAGGCGAACGCCTCCTTCAATTTTGAAAACTTCCATGATTTTTTTTTAAGTTTCTAAGTTTCTAAGTTTCTGAGTTTCTGAGATATTGAACTAATACGTTCACATCAAACTTAGTATCTTAGTCTCTTCTTTATAATTAATTATTTCTTGATAAACGGTTTTGGTTTTCCCGTTTTGGTATTTTTATTGCTTTGTATTTTTGGTTGTCCTGCAGGTGTAATTTTATTTGAAATCCTTTTATTGGTTCGTAATAAATCGGTGGTATTTAATAATTCTTCCGAACTTTGGATTAAATTTAATTTCCCATCTGATAATTCAAAAAGGTGTTCAAAAATGACATCATCTTTTACGGTGTCTTTGTTCCAGCTTAAATAGGATTTTTTCATGTGGTTGGCAATAACCTTTACCAAAGCATTTTTCATTTCGCCTTCCTCCCATTTGTTGGCAACATCTATCATGTATTTGATGTTATTACCGTAATACCTGTATTTTGGGAAATTTTGTGGGTATTTTAAAACATCTGGTTTGAGTTGCAACACTTCCCTGGATGGAATTGGGTATGGTGAATTGGCTATCAATTTAAAATCGGACATGATGAATAATTGATCCCAAAGTTTGTGTTGAAAATCGGGCACATCTCTCAGATGAGGATTCAAACTTCCCATTACTTGAATGATGTATTTAGCGGCTTTGTTGCGCTCGATTTCATCTTCAATCAAGGTTGCCTGATCGATCAATTTTTGTAAATGACGACCGTATTCTGGAATAATCAGATGCACTCTTTCAGAATTGTATTCTAAATTGAAAACAACATCATTTGCGATTTCTTTTTTATATTTTTCGATCATAATTATAAGGAAACTATACCTTCTATTGTGGATACTTCTTGGTACTTATCAATTATTTCTTGGGAATCTTTGACCAATAAATCTACTGAAATACTGGTATATTTTCCTGTTTTGGATTTTGTTGTTTTTATTACTGCTCCCATACAATCGAAGGCATCTTCTACTTTTTGTATATTCTGCTCTGATGTGGGAACTATAAACTTAAACAAATATTCTGCTGGCCAAGAATTGCTATTGTCCAATTCTACCTTGAGTCTTTCGTAAAACTCTGCAGTCTCTTTTTTTTTATTGTCGTCCATTCTAAAATTAAAAATAAAGGCAAATATACGGTTTTGATTTTAGATTTTAGATTTTAGATTTTAGAAAAAAGAGAATAGCGAATAGAAAATAGAAAATAGAATGTAGAGAATAGAAAATAGACTTTAGAAAATGGAGAAAAAAAAATAGAAAATTGAAGACACGAAACGTCACTTATATGCATTTTTCTTGATTTTAAGATATACTTTTCTCTTTGCCTTTTCCAAAAATGTATAATATCTCCCATTTTAGCCCTGATGGGAGCAGTATCCTTTTGTGCCAGTGTTTGGCACAAAAGATACAAGTGGACAGCAGGAAACCTATTTCCTGAAAAAGCCTATTTTTTCGCTCCTAATTATTATCCAAAATTAGGTTGTAATAATCTTTTTAAAAACCAATAAGTTTGAGTATTTTTGCCGTTTAATTGAAAAAGGTGCAGAAAGAAATTATTGTTATCATTGGTGGCCCTGGTACGGGTAAGAGTTCTATAATAAAAGGGTTGGCAGCAAAAAATTTTTGTTGTTATCCTGAAATTTCTCGCGAACTTACTCATGAAGCACAAAGACGAGGTATCGAACAATTGTTTCTTGAAGATCCTTTGTTGTTTAGTCAAATGTTGCTTGATGGAAGAATTAAGCAATTTAATAGTGCGCATAAAGAATCGCATCAATGGGTTTTTATTGACAGAGGAATTCCCGATGTAGTAGCTTATTTGAATTACATTGGTGATTCTTTTCCCGAGCATTTTGACCATGCTTGTCGCGAAAATGTGTATACTAAAATTTTTATACTTCCGCCTTGGGAGGAAATTTATGTAAGCGACAATGAACGCTACGAGAGCTTTGAACAGGCCAAAAAAATTCACAAACACCTCAAAGACACCTACACCAATTATGGTTATTCTTTAATTGAGGTGCCAAAAGATAGTGTTGATAACAGAATTCTTTATATATTAGATAAAATTTAGCAAATTCATAAAAGTAAAAATTTGCAGATTAGTACCAATCTAAACCGTATATAATGCCAGAAGCATTAGCAATTCTTCAAAAATATTGGAAACACGACAAATTCAGATCCCTTCAAAAAGAAATTATTGATTCGGTTTTAATTGGTCAAGACACTTTTGCTTTGATGCCAACTGGAGGCGGAAAATCAATCTGTTTTCAAGTTCCAGCGATGATGAAAGAAGGAATTTGCTTAGTCATTTCTCCCCTTGTTGCCTTGATGAAAGATCAAGTTGCCAATTTGCAGAAACGCAACATTAAAGCAATTGCTTTGACGGGAGGCATAAAATCTGATGAAATGATTGACCTACTGGACAATTGTCAATTTGGAAATTATAAATTCTTGTACCTATCTCCAGAGCGTTTGCAATCGGATTGGATTCTGGAACGCATAAAAGGACTTCCTATAAATTTGATTACCATAGACGAAGCGCATTGTGTATCGCAATGGGGACATGATTTTCGACCTGCTTATTTGAAGATTTCAAATTTAAAAACACATTTTCCTAACGTTCCATTTTTGGCGCTTACCGCAACTGCAACGCCAAAAGTAAAAGAAGACATTATTGCCGATTTGGGTTTAAAAACTCCCAACCAATTTGAGAAATCTTTTGCCAGAGAAAACATTGCCTATATGGTTTTTGAAGTAGAAGACAAATTATTTAGAATTGAACAAATTCTTAAAAAAAATCCAGACCCTTCCATTATATATGTACGAAATAGAAAATCATGTTTGGAAATTTCCAACCAATTGCAATCGTTAGGTTTTAAGGCGACTTATTATCACGGTGGCCTTTCGGCTAAAGAAAAAGACAAGAATATGCAACTGTGGATGGATGAAAAAGCACAAGTTATTGTGGCCACAAATGCTTTTGGAATGGGGATTGACAAAGCCAATGTAAAGACGGTAATCCACATTCAATTACCAGAAAACATAGAAAATTATTACCAAGAAGCAGGACGTGCTGGCAGAAATGGAGAAAAAGCCTTTGCGGTATTATTGACCAGCGAATACGATATTATTCAAACCGAAAATCAATTTATAAGTGTCCTTCCAGACAAAGCATTCTTGAATAAAATGTATTTCAAACTTTGCAATTATTTCCAGATTGCATATGGAGAAGGTATCGATGAGCAGTTTACGTTTAATTTGCAGCATTTTTGTTTAAAATATGAATTTCCGACTCTAAAAACCTTCAATGCTATGCGATTTCTGGATGGTCAAGGGGTAATTTCATTGTCTCAAGAGTTTTCGGAAAAAATCTCTTTACAGTTTTTAATTCCTTCCAAAGAAGTGATTCGCTATACCAGTTTAAATCCTAATGACGAAGAAATTATTCTATCAATAGTAAGGACTTATCCTGGGATTTATGAAATGCAAACTGCTTTTAACATTCAACTTATAGCCAAAAAATCGAATCATACCGAGGCAGAAATTCAAGCTGTTTTGCATAAACTGAAAGAAAAAGAGATTATTGATTATCATTCCAAAAGCAATGATGCAACTTTAATTTTTAATGAAATTCGGGAAGATGAAAGAACGATAAGTAGAGTATCTAAATATTTGGAAAGGCAAAATCAATTAAAAAAAGAGCAACTTCAAGCCGTTCTTCATTATATAAAAGAAAAAAACACCTGCAAAAGCAAATTGATATTGGCTTATTTTGGAGAGAAAGCCAAAACAGATTGTGGTATTTGCTCCTATTGTATTACCAAAACAAAAATCAAAAAAAACGGCAATGTTCTTTATAAAAAAATAATGGAGCTATTACAAAAAGAAGAATTAAGCTCCAGAGAAATACAAATTAAAACCAAAGTTTCCTCAGACGATGTTATCTTTGCATTACAAGAATTATTAGAAAATGAAATTATAATCATTCAAAAAAACAACAAATACACCTTAAAATCATAATGGAAAAGTTACGAATTATATTTATGGGAACCCCAGAGTTTGCTGTTGGGATTCTTGACACTGTCATCAAAAACAATTACGAAGTGGTTGGTGTAATCACTGCTGCAGATAAACCTGCGGGCCGTGGTCAAAAAATAAAATATTCTGCAGTAAAAGAATATGCTTTAGAAAACAACTTAACCCTTTTGCAACCTACAAATCTAAAAGACGACCATTTTCTAAAGGAATTAAAAGCATTGAATGCCAACTTACAAATAGTTGTTGCCTTTAGAATGCTACCAAAAGTAGTTTGGGAAATGGCTTCGTTGGGGACATTTAACCTTCATGCTTCATTACTTCCAGATTACAGAGGAGCCGCTCCTATCAATTGGGCTATAATAAATGGCGAAACCAAAACAGGCGTTACCACTTTCTTTATAGACGACAAAATAGATACTGGAGCGATGATAATGAGTCAAGAAATCGAAATTGAAGCAACTGAAAACGCTGGACATCTTCACGATCGATTAATGCATTTGGGAAGCGCTACTGTTATTGATACATTGAATTTGATTGAAAATAAAAAAGTAACTACCACTATACAGAATGAATCTCCAGATATTAAAACAGCTTACAAACTCAATAAAGAAAATTGTAAAATAGATTGGACAAAGTCGGCTTTAGAAATCAACAATCTCATACGAGGATTAAGCCCATATCCTGCTGCTTGGTGCTTTTTTAGTGATAAAAGTGATGAATGGAACGTTAAAATTTATGAATCTAAAATCATTTTTGAAGAGCATACACATGCTATTGGGCAATTGATTTGTAGCAAAAAAGAAATGAAAGTAGCTGTAGAAAATGGATATATTGAAATATTGAGTTTACAATTTCCCGGCAAAAAGAAAATGAAAACGCAAGAGTTATTAAATGGAATTGTTTTTTCTGAAACTGCAAAAGTGTATTAAGACCAACAAAAACGGGAGTTAAGTGGCTTTTTTGAGTGAATTTACCTCGATTTATGAACAATAAAATTAAGTTATTAACAAAACTCGTTAAAATTTCACAAAATACTTGCAAAGACCGCATTTCCTGTTAATTTTGCTCTATTAACAATTATTTTAACCAACAATTAACATCAAATTATTATGAACAAATCAGAATTAATCGACGCTATCGCTGCTGATGCAGGAATTACAAAAGCTGCTGCAAAATTGGCATTAGAATCATTTTTAGGAAATGTAGGTGGAACTTTGAAAAAAGGTGGTAAAGTATCTTTAGTAGGTTTCGGATCATGGTCTGTATCTGCAAGAGCTGCAAGAGACGGAAGAAATCCTCAAACTGGAAAAACTATTCAAATCGCTGCAAAAAATGTTGTAAAATTCAAAGCTGGAGCAGATTTAGAAGGAGCTGTAAACTAAATAACAGTTTAACTCATATAATTAAACCTTCCAACTGGAAGGTTTTTTTATGCTTTTAATCGATTTAAACTCATTAAATTTGGTTATTCCATTTAATTTTTCTTAAATTTAATTAAAAATAGAGCCTTATGATTTCAGAAAAATTAAAAAAAGGATATTTACTTGTTGCTGAACCCTCTATAATTGGCGACTTATCATTCAATAGATCCGTTATACTTTTGGCAGATCATAATGTAGATGGCTCAGTAGGTTTCATTATGAACAAACCATTAAAGTACAGTATTAATGATTTGATTCCAGAAATAAACGCCAATTTCAAGATTTTTAATGGCGGGCCAGTAGAACAAGACAATCTTTATTTCATTCACAATATTCCAGAATTGATACCAAACAGTATCGAAATTTCAAATGGCATATATTGGGGTGGTGATTTTGAATCTACAAAAGAACTTATCAATAAAGGTGAAATTAAAAAAGAAAACATTCGTTTCTTTTTAGGCTATACCGGTTGGGAAGAACATCAACTTGAGAAAGAAATGGAATCAAACTCCTGGATAATAACTAGAAATAATTATGAAAATAAAATAATAGCCAAGTCAACCACTCATTTCTGGAAAGAACAAATTATGGAACTTGGCGGAGAATATCTTATTTGGTCAAACGCACCAGAGAATCCGTATTTAAACTAAATCTACTTTTATAAAATCATTTAATTTTGCTACTAAAATCTTTGCAAGTTCCGTTGAAAACTCTTTTTTTCGGTATTTTGTTATGGGTTGAACTCCTTTAATCACATTGGTTACAAATAATTCATCTGCTTTTTGAAGGTCAAACGGTGAAATTATTTCTTCTACAACTTCAATAGTTGAGATTTTTTTGGCTATTTCCAAAACTTGCTTTCTCATGACACCATTCAAACACCCTTCGGAAACTGGAGGGGTAATCAATTTATTTCCTATTAGCATAAAAATATTGCCTTGTAAAGCCTCCACTACATTTTTACTATCATTCAATAAAATACAATTGTCAAGTCCGTTTTCGCTTGCATAAATACTAGCGGTAACATTTAGTAAACGATTCGTAGTTTTTATGGACGACAATAATTGTTTGGTCACATAGAAATCTTTGTACAAATCAACTTCATACTCTTTTTCATCAAATAAATAGGTTTGATTTTCAAGAGAAACTACCTGAATTAAAAAAGAAACAGTATTGGTTTTTGGCAAATAATATCCTCCGTCATTTCTACACACTGTGATTCTTGCTCGAGAAGACGATTCTAAGCCGTTTTTTTTAACCAAAGAGAGAATTTGCTCCTCAAGATACTCCATCGTGAAATCCATTGGAATTTCCATCCTTACAACACGCATAGAAGACATTAGTCTAAAATAATGATCTTCTAGGAATAGAATTTTAGAATTTATAATTTTGATTGTTTCAAAAACTGCGTCGCCATATAAAAAACCACGATTATTCGCCACTATGTTTGCATCCTCTGACACTATCATTCCGTTAAAATTTATCATAAAAAAAGCCTGAATTAATTCAGGCAAATATAAGGTATAAAATACAATTTTACTAGACCGAACCTATTACATGTTTCAAGTCAGAAATTTGATTTTCCCACAATTGAGTTGCTTCTTCAACCTCTTCTTTATGAGCAAAGTCAACAACCAATAAAGAAACATCCTTGGTAAGTTCGTCAACTAATATATTCAATTCAAAAAAATATTCGGTATCCTTATTGTTATCATCAATCCATTTGAATTTAACTTTTTCTCCTGACTTTTTAGAAGCAAGCCTGGCTTTTTCTTCAGAGTCATTCCAAATAAATGTAAAAAATTCACCACGTGAATTTACATTGTCTGCAAACCATTCCGACAATCCAGAAGGAGTTGAGATGTATTGATACAATAGTTGTGGGGATGAATTAATAGGGAATTCGATTTCGTAACGTACTTTTGAATCCATAAACAGCGTTTAATTTTTTGGAAATATATAGATTATTACGCCAAAAAAAAAGGAATTCTAAAAATATTTTTTTTTATTCTTTTTTTGTTTGCAAACTCTAATTATTGTTTTATATTTGCACCCGCATTCAGGGACAGTAATTGTCCCGAATATGGCGAGGTAGCTCAGTCGGTTAGAGCGCAGGATTCATAACCCTGAGGTCCCGAGTTCAAATCTCGGTCTCGCTACTAGGTTGAAAGACTAAAAAATGTAGATTTTATGCGGCTTTAGAGTGATTTAAAGCCGCTTTTTTTATGTCTAAAATCATCGCCCTTTTAACAAATGAACACGCTAGCGCACACGTTTTGAGTTTAAAAAAGAAATATTCTACACCCAATATTTACGATGCCAATGGAGATTTATCCAAGAGATGGTACGTGTATTATTCCTTCAGAAATCCTGAAACTGACAAGCTAGAAAGACAAACTCATATCTATGCTGGCGTAAATAAATTCAAAACTCTCAGAGAACGTAAGAATGCCATTAAGATCTTAGCTCAAGCCGTTGAGAACATTTTGGAAAGCGGATACAATCCTTACGAGGATGAAGAAATCGTTTCTACTAGTGAAGAAAAGAAATATACCATTGAAGATGCTATTACTTTTTCTTTGGAATTAAAAAAGAATACCTTAAAAGATAACAGTTTTCGAGATTACAGGGTAAGAATAAAATCATTTGAAAAATGGCTTTATGCCAATGGATTTGAAAACCGTACCATCAATTCTGTAGATAAAAAAACAATTGTAACGTTTTTGAATAGTGTTTTATCGACTACTAGTGCTAAAAACCGTAACAACACCCGAGCTATTTTATCTATGTTTTTTCAGTCATTGGAAGACAACGACATTATTCCAGACAATTTTGTCAAAAAAATCAATGTCTTAAAATCCAATCCTGAGCGAAACAAAACCTATAGCAGTAAACAAGAAGTTGACATTTTCAACTATCTAAAAAGTAATGATGAATTAATGTTACTGTTCATTCAATTCATTTCTTATAATCATTTACGCCCCGTTGAAGTGGTTCGTTTACAAATAAAAGACGTAAACGTAAAAGATAGAAGGATTTACGTGAGAGCCAAAAACAAAGCCGTAAAAGTGAAAATCATTCCCGAGATATTACTTTCTACTTTACCCGATTTAGAGAAATTCCATCCAGAGAGTTATTTATTTACTCCTAATGGAATTGGGCATGAGTGGGCAACAAATGAAACTGACAAAAGAGATTATTTCAGTAAACGTTTCAAAAAAGTAAAAGATAGCTTAGGCTTAGGTAAGGATTATGGTCTTTACAGTTTTCGACACACTTTCATTACCAAACTGTACCATGAATTTGTAAAAAACAGCACTCCATTTGAAGCTAAAAGCAAATTGATGTTGATTACAGGTCACGAAACAATGGTTGCTTTGGATAAATATTTACGTGATATTGATGCAGTTCTTCCTGAGGATTATTCACAACATATTAATAATGCTCAATAAATAGTTTTCTTCTATTTTTTGAGCATTATATTATACGTTTCAAGATCCCACTTTTGATTTTTTAAGTGAACATAATTGGGGTTATCGATTAGTTTGGGTTCCAAATTGAATTCCTTCAAAGTTTCAGCCAACATTAATTGTTCGAAATAAATGGGCATGAATCGAAGTATTCCTTTTTTGGCAAATTTTTCATAATTATCAGCAATAAATTGATGCGCTTTTTTACAAAATTCAGCATTGAAAATTAAATCTTTACAACCATAAACTCCCATATTAAAGGCATGAGTATGGTGTTTTTCAGCTTGTCTGTAGCTTTCTTTAAAAAAAGCACCATTATCAATACTTTCAACCAAAACAGAATCAAATTCGGGTTGATGTCCTAAAATCACATCTAAATCAAGGAATAAAAAAGGCGTGTTTTGTGCTTCATAAGCAAAAATTTTAGGCATAGCCCAAAGCTCTTTATCAAATGGTCTTGGTTCTTGAATGATAATATGTATCCCTTGAATGTCTTTGATATGCTTTGCAAATTCATCGTTGGTATAAAAATAGACCTCTGAATAAAACCGCAAAGCATCTTTGATAGATTTTCTAAGGAACCATTGTTGAAAATCAGGTTTTACCCATTCTCTACTTAGAATTGTGGGATGAAAAGTATAAATCACTCTCATTGAAAACTATTACCAAACAGGTTGAAAATTCACTGGTGAATATTTGAAATGGCTTACTAAAAAATTAATCTTCACATTGGAATAGGCCTGCGTTACAAAGATGTTCGCATTTCGCCAGTATTCAACATTAGTAAATCGAAAAGGAATGTTATTTCCTGATGCATCTCGAATACTTAACACATCTATTACTTCTCCATTAGCAGTATCAGGTAAAGCAATAGTGTTTAGACCATTAACCAAATCCACATATTTAAAAGCAAATTCAACTACACGTTCCACTGTAGCTAAACTCATCAACGCTTTGTAAACACCATCCGTATCGATCATTCCCAAAGTTCCCGAAGGAATTCCTTGCTCATTGAATAGGCTGACAAACGTTTGTCTATCGCCATTTGCAGTTATATAATCCATTAATGAATACCCATCATAGTTTGGACTATACCCAGAATTGGGTTCGAATCGATTGGGAATTGGTCCCGAAGTTCCTGTTCCTGGTACTCCTTGTTCTCCCCTTTCTCCTTGAATACCCTGATCGCCTTTTTCGCCTTTAATACCCTGAAGTCCTTGTTCCCCTTTATCTCCTTTTGTGCCTTGAATGCCCTGTTCTCCTTGAACACCTTGAATTCCTTGTTCGCCTTTTTCTCCTTGGATTCCCTGAATACCTTGTTCCCCTTGGATTCCTTGCTCTCCCTGAATGCCCTGTTCACCAGTTCCACCATCACAACAATTGTCGGTAAAAAAGAATTTTTCAGCCAATTCAATTAAAAAAGCATTGAAGTTTTGAGCCATAATCATCGGTTCACATAATTCAGTAGCTACCTGCAAATAATCCATAACAAAAGGATTGTTCCCAAAAGAAGCTTCGGATTGGATTTTAAACTGAGTAACCGAAGAAGGAACACCAACCACATTTTGTGCCGGACTAAAAGAGGTAATTAGGAAATTGTCTTGTGTGCGAAACAACAAGACATTTCCGTTTTTATCTTTTACAAATTTTACAATTTTGCTCATATTTAGAAATTAAGCCGCTCTTCTAACTTTTCTTTTTCTAACTACTCTCCTTTTTGGTGTTTTTGCTTTAGCAACTCTTTTTACCACACGTTTTTTTACTGGCTTTTTTGGTTGTGCCACTTTGACTACTTTTCCGCCTTTGATGTATTTGTAGCCTTTTTTTAGTGTACCATCTACTTTCAAGCCTGTGGCTTTTACTACTCTAGTACACACGGTTTTTAAACCTCTCACACTTGGTTTTTTTAATCCTGCTTTCATAATTTCAATTTTAGTTCTAAGTTCTTTTTTACTTTGGTCAGCTAAATCAATTAAGGTTTGCCAAGCTTTCTGTTCCTTTATAGATCTGGCTTCGTTTCTTTTAAATCTAAAGGCATTGGATTGTTTGGTTTCAAATAACAATCTTGCTTCGAGTTGTTTGATCGTTTCCATACTTAATTTACGCTAAATGATAATCTTCTTTTACTAGTGGTTACAGTTGGTGTTTCCGTTCCACTTCGCATTAATCGCTTATTGAAAATATTGAACTTCAAACTATCCAAAGGTTTGTCTTGATAGCGGTTTTTGTCGGCATAGACATAATTCTCACGATAATCCGTTTTCTTTTCGGTAAATAAAACAATATCGGCATCAAACTGACTTTTGCTTCCGCCACGCATTTTACCATCAGTGGTTTGTTGGAAAATCACAAGGAATAATTTACCATCGTATTTTTTTCGCAAGTCTTTATCTACCTCAAATCCTTTGTGTATTTCCTGCATTTTGGTAAAGCTATCAATGACAATCACATCATTTTTGGCAATGAGCTGCTCTAATTCCTGCACCGATTTTACTTCGGGAGCTTCAATATGATTCATGGCTTTGGCATTTAAATATTGCTCGGCTTTGTCAAAATATAAATTACTCTCGGGATGCTCTTCGATACTGGCGTGGCCCACTTTGTAGTTTTGTGCCATGGCATTCATAAACTGAAAAGCCATTCTAGTCTTCATGGAACCTTGTCCACCTGTTAATGAAATCACGACACTTTCTTTGTTCTTGCGCTCAATTTGACCTAAAAACTGCGCCATTTCTGTGTTGTCAATCTTGAAATAATTGACGTTTTTAGACTTGTTTGCCATTTTATAAGCCAAAGTATTTCGGTTGGTTTTGTTCCCTTTTACCGCTCCAAACAAAGCATATTGACCGCCTTCTATTTTTGGTTCCTCTACCGTTTCCGTTTTGTCAACTGTTGGTTTTGGTTGAACAACTTTCTTCTTTGTCGTTTTGGGCTTCACTGCCATATCAATGACTTTTTTAGGCTTTCGGTTATTGCCTTTAACGAGTTCTTTCAAAGCCAATACAAATTGCTTGGTTTCTAAATAGACCAAAATTTGGTCTTCCTTTTTACCCGCTTGCATTTCTGCCACTTCAAAAATTTTGGTTTTGGTGTTGTAGTTGATGAGCAATCCATCTACATTGATTTTTCCAAAACTTCTCGGCTCAAAAACCACTTCGTTACTTTCTTTATATTCCGTGGCTTTAAGTTCAATTTTATGCATCATCAAAAATCCATTTCCAATATCTCTTAAAGAAGCGATTGCATTGGTGTCAATTTTTGGTGTTGGTTTTTTGACTGGTGTTTTTGCTTTTGATTGTGTTGTTTTTTTGGCTGGAGTAGCTTTTGCTTTTTTGGGCGTAGCTACTTTGGATACACGCTTGGTTGTCGGTTTTTTCACTTTGCCTTCTGACTTCAAAAGTTCCTTAACAAACAAGAAATCACCGTTAGCATCAGGTTGCAAAATATAATCCGCTGCTTTTTGAGCTTGGCTACTGGCTTTCATCAAGAAACGATTGTCATTTTCTAAATTAGGCAACAACACATCGTTCCATCCTTTTAAATAGCCCGCATGGTTTTTATTGGTATAAAACATAATCCCTGCTTGTGCCGATAAAAACACGGCTCCAAACTCTGCAATCAACTCTTCAAAAGCATATTCAGCCGACCCAAACTCATTGGCCAAATCTCTTTTCAATCGGCTAACATGTCCTGTACTGTGGCTTAATTCGTGAAAATAGGTTCTGTAAAAATCCTCCGAAGTTTTGAATTTTGATAATTCAGGCATGCTCAACAAATCCTTTGCAGGCACATAAAAAGCTCTGCTTCCTGTAAATCGAATTTCAGGTTGTGGCTTGGGATAATTTCTCACTATCGCTTCGGCTACCCCAATTTTCTGATTGTTTCCAGTTTCTATTTCATTGTTCACTACTTTGCCTAACAACGGAAAATTTTCTAAATCAAAATCGATTCCTTCTATATCTTGTCCGTTGAAGACATTGTAGTATTTCAAGAAATAGACTGTCTTTTTATCGCCTTTCTCTAATTTGTTATCTTCAATTACCGAATTCAATCTTTCAATTTCAGCATCGGAATATTCTTTGTCGTAGGTTGAATAATAAATCACACGATACCCATGACTTCCTTTTTTGATTTTCCCGCCTTTCTCTTGAATTTGCTTGAACGTCAAAAAATAAGGATTATCCAACATCCCAAAAAGCGGTGACAACATCACCACATTTACCCCTCGATAGGCTTTTTTGGAAATGAAATTATAAGGAACCAAATAGCCTTCTTCTTTCCAAGCTCTTTTGTAATCACCTTTGTTAGCATCCTTGATTAAATCAATCATGCGCTTGGTCACCATATCATAGATTTCATCGGGAGAAACGGGTTTTCCCAATCCAATATCTTCGGATTCTGGAATAAAATCCAAACCATTCAACAAGCCTGTATGTCCTTGAACATCCACACCATTTAACCCAAAAGCCGATTCGGTATGTTGTAATTCAATTAAAAAAGTATCGGCTGTATAGGCTTGCAACACTTTTCTAATTCGGTTAGAAATAGTGGAATTTTGCTCTTTTTCGGATTTTACTAATAAGCTTTCAAGTGTTTCTCTAGTAATCACTTTCCCGTTTAAGTTGTTGAATTCTTCTGCTAAAGTCATATTATGAAAGTGTATAATCGATTCCTAAAATGCTTACTACGGCTTCTGTTCTAATCTCGTTTATTTTGAAACCATCATTTCGTAAAATGGTGATTGCGGTGGTAATAGCGGTTTGTAAATCTAGTTTTACAGGGATTTCTTTGAGTATGATATTGGAATTGGCTGGAATATTGATCGAGTTAATATTCACTTCGGAACTCCCAAAAAGCATATTTCTTTTGTCATAAAACAAAATGCGTTTTAAGGTCACGGCAACAATATTGGCATCAAAATTCACTTGGGTTGGATTAACCATTTTCAAATCCAAAAGAAACGTCACAAAGGGAACTCCATCATTCCATTTGACATCAAACTTTTTGAAAGCCACTGGATACACTTTCACGAATTGAAACTGCTCAATGATTTTCTTGATTTTATTGCCTAATAAAAAATAGCCAACTACTGCCACTATGCCCACACCGATGATAATTTTTCGTACACTCATTTTGTGATTATTAAAACAATTACACCCACACTTTAGCTACTCGCCACACCAAAACACCAAGAGTTATACTTCCCAAAATCGCCAAAATCTTAACCCAAATGGGAATGTATTTCACAGGCACTTGAACTTTTTCATTTTCAATGGCTACCGTGTTTGTGATTTTGTTACTCGCTGACTTTTCGTTTTGGGTTTGCGCCATTTTCTGCCAACCCACGATCATTTTTTTTATGGTATCGTAATAAATACCCATTGCATTATCTCCTGATTTCTTTTTGCTATTGAGCTGAATTAAAAGTTGGTCAAGGGTCATTTGCGTGATACTATCACATTCGGGTTTTAGGGTTTTCACTTTGGAAACCTTAATAAATAAACTATCTAAAACGGCTTGGTTGACAACCGTTACTTTCAAGCTATCCGCTTTGTAGGTTACCACTCGTTCAATGGTATGTGTTTTTTCTAAGGGTTTTGAAGCGCACCCATTCATCAAAAGGGTAAGCATGAAAACGAACGCTAAAACCAAAAGGGTTTGCAAAAAGGTTTTTAATGGATTCTCGGATTGATAATTTGGATTCATGGTTATCTAAATTTTGTTTTTATGACACTTTTTAGCACATCAAAAAAGCTACTGATTAAGTCTTCAACCTCACTATGGATTAAAGTGGAAAAGGAACCTCCCCAAGCACAAATGACATAGGTTAGAATTTTATTCAAATTCAAATACTGGTCGCATACGGCATAGACCGAGAAAGCCACAAAAAAACTCATAATGCCTTCAGCAAGAAACCAACTCAGTCTTGGCTTTTTCCCTTTGGATATGGCATTATAAACTTTGGTAAAAACGCCAGCCAAAACCACAATGAGAAAAAGAAAATAATCCTGATATTCTTTGATACTATTTAAGAAGGTACTTTTCATTTTTGGAAGGCTTTTTTATTAGTAAATACGAGCCAATCCCAAGCGTAGCTATAACTAGGCTTGGCAGAAGCAGTTGGGTGATTATTCGGTTTGGGCTTTTTTTTTTCGAATACAAAACGAGACAAACGATTGAGCCATCCTCTTAAATTCACACCGCCCAAGCTTCGGTAATACTTCTCTCTTGATTTTTTTAATTCGAAATGCAAAAACTCTGGATTCGATGCGTTTATGAGCGCAATGGTATCTCTTGAAATCTTGCTGTCAACTTTTATTTTGGCTCCAAATCGGTCTTTCAATACTTGTTTGACAAACATTCGTTTTCCCGAGTTGAAATAATGATCTACAATAAGATTCGCCACCGATTGATTTTCAATTTCATCGGCATTGCAAGCATCCCAATAATATTTTTTTGCAATCAAAACCGCTGTAGATAAAGGCAGATTTTTCATATCGCTTACTGTTGGCGGGCGTTTGATATACGTTTCATAAACGGGTGCTGATATTCCGTACTTGGTTCCCACCATTTGCCCAAGGGAGTTGGTATTGCCTTTACGGTCGGAAATTTTGTTTTGATACCCTCCTTCCGCTTTTAGTAATTCGGGTAGAAATAAATTGAAATTTGCCATTACAATAGTACTTTTTGTGGTTCACTGTTTTTATTTCCCATGAGCAACAACAATCCAATGATGGCTACTACTCCGAGTATAACTTTGGTTTCTGATTTCATATTTGTAAAATTTATTTTTTAAAGGTCAAATATGGTATCGCCTTTTATTTATCAGTGTTTGTTTGCAACAAACTTGTTATTAGTGGCGATTTCATCTTAATACGGTTTTACGGCATTGCCATTCACAAAATAATACACCCCATTGCGGTTGATTAAATATTGACCGCCCACTTTTGAAGCGACAAACACGCCTATATATTCTCCATAATCAAAGCTCCCACCGATAAAAGGTTTAGTTCCTGTATTGAAGTAGGTTCCTTCTGCTGTTTTTTGGGCATTGAAAACACTCACATCATTTTGAATCGCCATTACTTTTTGTCCTTTTTTTGGTAAAACAAAAGCGGTTGGTTGTGCTTTACTGGCTACTTTCTTTTTAGCATACCCATTGATACTGATTTTGGTGACTCCTTTTTTGGCCAATAATGCAGCTTTGGTCATGTTTCCAAAATCGCCATCAATTTTAACGCCCAACAAGCGTTGCAATTCTCGCACTTCAAGCCCTTTACTTCCTTTAAACAATAGTTTGTTTTTGTCTAAAACGGCTCCTACTGTGGGTTGTTGAATCATTACTTTTGGGGTTGCTGGTGCTACGGGTTCTGGAGTATAAACCATCAAATCCTCTTCGGCTTCTTTTTTCTTTTTCTTCCAATACAGAAAACCTAAAATTCCCGCTCCAACTACTGCTGTTCCTACTAGCACTTTATTTTCTTTGCTCACTTTCATATTCTACATTATAAATACATTGGAAATTTTTTTCGCAACAAATGATAATCGGCATCATTTAACTCTTCTCTCAACCACGTTTTCAAAGGCAATGGGGTTCCGCCAATGGTATTGTAACCTAAAAAGCGGTTGTAATTTCTAAGTCCAAACGCTTTACTAATTAATCCGAATTGAGCTTGTGAAACTCCTGTTAGTTCCTCAATGATTGTTTGCTCATCTGTGCCGGTGTAAATGTTCATGGCATTGTACAAGGCTGTGGCTTTTTGACTGGCTGAAAAAACTGGAATCATATTCACATCGCCTTCATCAATATATTTGGTTCCTCCACCTAAAACCGATTGTCCGTTTTTATTCTTCTTGGTTAGAAAAAAAATCCCTGTTCCAATAACCAAAACCGATACGCCTAGTAGTATTTTCGTTTTACTTGTCATTAGAAAAATCCTTTTATTAAAAATCGCAACTTGGCAATGTCGGTTTCATTGAACTGATCTTGCAACCATTCTACTAAATTCATCTTAACCAACGTGGCACTTCTTCGCTCTCCAAACTCATTGTACACCATAATAAACCCGTTGTGATTCAAACCTGTTAAGTTGTTCTCTACGGTTTTGTAATTGGCTCCAAAACCCAGCAATGCCGTGTAAATGGCTTCGGCTCTTGCTTTGGCTTGGGTTACATTGATATTGCTTGGTTTGTATCTTTTGTCGGCTAGTAACTGTTGGAATCCTTTGAAAATTTTATAGTAGGCAAAGGCAAAAATTCCGCCCAAGAGTGCCACTTTCAAAACGGTCATTCCTGTTGGGCTCAACCTCATTGTACTTTCCATCTTCCTTTTTTATTAAGCAGTTAAAAACCCTTTTATCATCTCAAAATTCGTTTTCAATTGGGTGATGGCTGATTTATTCTTGGATAGTTCTGCCAACTTGGTCAGCACTTCCGCATCGAGTTTGGCGAGTTCTTTGATTGCCGATGTCTTTGGTTTTAACTCAAAAGGGGTTTTGGCAACCACTTCGATTTGAATGCTTTGTTTTACGATTCCCATAAGTGATGTTTTTTTAATAATTCTGCTAATTCATTTGAAAATTCAGCATTAGAATTCAATCCATTGTTGATGCTATCTAGGACGTTTACCACAGAATCGTCAATGTTTTGCAAAGCCGTTGCAAACTGTTTTTTAGCTGGTGAAGTGAAACTTTCCACCGCATTTCCCAAACCCACAGGCGGTGTACCTTTGACAAAACTCATCAAAGCGGGCAATTGTTGAATGGCTCCTAACAACATTTCTTGATTGCCTTTGCTTTTGTTAATGTCATATTTGGAAGCCAAGCGTTCTTCTTTCAGCTCTTCATTTTGCTTTTTAAACTCTTTATTTTCGGCTTTCAAGACTTCATTTTCGGTCAACAATCGTTGGGCATCGCCTTTGGCTACAAATAAATTAATCATGTCCAGTGTTCCTAAACCATACGAATTCTGAAAAAAATCAGTGGGCTGTTGTGGTACATTTGGTGCTTTAGGTGCTGGCATTGGCTCGGAAGTATCTTTTGAAAAATTGACTTCAAAACTTTGACCATCAATTTTGAACGTACTTCCGTTTTTACGTTTCAAACTCAAACTTAATCGCTTGTGACCGTTGGCAAAAAGGGTTTCAAAAAACTGTTCTGCCGTTCCTTCATCAGCTGTGATTTCAGCATGGGTTTTATTGCGAAACACAAACGAATTGGTATCCAAATCGAAAACCGAAACTGCCGAATATTGGTCGGTGTTTAATTTTTCTATGAGATGATCTAATTCCTGCATCGTATTAATTTTTTATAGACAATATCTAGTTCTTTTTTGTTCCAACTGAATTTTGAAAATTCACTCGAACCATTGGTATCCGTTGGTGCAAATCGAATGGACAATTCCACTTTTGAAGTTGAACCATCCGAGACTACAATCGTTAATCGCTCCTT
>NZ_OZ248482.1:0-131251 GCF_965234445.1 Flavobacterium rarum (SeqCode)
ATATAATCCATTAATGAATACCCATCATAGTTTGGACTATACCCAGAATTGGGTTCGAATCGATTGGGAATTGGTCCCGAAGTTCCTGTTCCTGGTACTCCTTGTTCTCCCCTTTCTCCTTGAATACCCTGATCGCCTTTTTCGCCTTTAATACCCTGAAGTCCTTGTTCCCCTTTATCTCCTTTTGTGCCTTGAATGCCCTGTTCTCCTTGGACACCCTGAATTCCTTGTTCGCCTTTTTCTCCTTGGATTCCCTGAATACCTTGTTCCCCTTGGATTCCTTGCTCTCCCTGAATGCCCTGTTCTCCAGTTCCACCATCACAACAATTCTCGGTAAAAAAGAATTTCTCGGATAATTCAATTAAAAAAGCATTGAAGTTTTGAGCCATAATCATCGGTTCACACAATTCAGTAGCTACCTGCAAATAATCCATTACAAAAGGATTGTTTCCAAATGAAGCTTCGGATTGGATTTTAAACATAGAAGAAGACGAAGGAACACCAACCACATTTTGTGCCGGACTAAAAGAGGTAATTAGGAAATTGTCTTGTGTGCGAAACAACAAGACATTTCCGTTTTTATCTTTTACAAATTTTACAATTTTGCTCATACTTAGAAATTAAGCCGCTCTTCTAACTTTTCTTTTTCGAACTACTCTCCTTTTTGGTGTTTTTGCTTTAGCAACTCTTTTTACCACACGTTTTTTTACTGGCTTTTTTGGTTGTATCACTTTGACTACTTTACCGCCTTTGATGTATTTGTAGCCTTTTTTTAGTGTACCATCTACTTTCAAGCCAGTGGCCTTTACTACTCTAGTACACACGGTTTTTAAACCTCTCACACTTGGTTTTTTTAATCCTGCTTTCATAATTTCAATTTTAGTTTTAAGTTCTTTTTTACTTTGGTCAGCTAAATCAATTAAGGCTTGCCAAGCTTTCTGTTCCTTTATAGATTTAGCTTCGTTTCTTTTAAATCTAAAGGCATTGGATTGTTTGGTTTCAAATAACAATCTAGCTTCGAGTTGTTTGATCGTTTCCATACTTAATTTACGCTAAATGACAATCGTCTTTTACTAGTGGATACGGTTGGTGCTTCTGTTTCTGTTCCACTTCGCATCAATCGCTTATTGAAAATATTGAACTTCAAGCCGTCCAAAGGTTTGTCTTGATAACGGTTTTTGTCTGCATAGACATAATTCTCTCGGTAATCGGATTTCTTTTCGGTAAATAAAACAATATCCGCATCAAATTGACTTTTGCTACCGCCACGCATTTTTCCATCGGTAGTTTGCTGAAAAATCACTAGAAACAATTTACCATCGTGTTTTTTTCGCAAGTCTTTATCTACCTCAAAACCTTTGTGCATTTCTTGCATTTTAGTAAAGCTATCAATGACAATCACATCGTTTTTGGCAATGAGTTGTTCTAAATCCTGTAGCGATTTCACTTCGGGAGCTTCAATATGATTCAAAGCTTTGGCATTTAAATATTGCTCTGCTTTGTCAAAATATAAATTACTCTCAGGATGCTCTTCGATACTGGCATGACCCACTTTGTAATTTTGTGCCATAGCATTCATAAACTGAAAAGCCATTCTGGTCTTCATCGAGCCTTGTCCGCCTGTTAACGAAATCACTACACTTTCTTTTTTCTTGCGTTCAATTTGACCTAAAAACTGCACCATTTCTGTATTGTCAATCCTAAAATAATTGACGTTTTTAGATTTGTTTGCCATTTTATAAGCCAAAGTGTTTCGGTTAGATTTGTTTCCTTTAACCACTCCAAAAAGCGCATATTGCCCGCCTTCGATTTTTGGTTCCTCTACCGTTTCAATTTTATCAACTGTTGGTTTTGGTTTGGCAACTTTCTTAGTTGTTTTAGTCTTCACCGACATATCAATAATTTTCTTAGGCTTTCTGTTATTACCTTTAATGAGTTCTTTCAAAGCCATAACAAATTGCTTAGTTTCTAAATACACCCAAATTTGGTCTTCCTTTTTACCTGCTTGCATTTCTGCAACTACAAAAATTTTGGTTTTGGTGTTGTAGTTGATTATTAATCCATCTACATTGATTTTTCCAAAACTTCTCGGCTCAAAAACCACTTCGTTACTTTCTTTATATTCCGTGGCTTTAAGTTCAATTTTATGCATCATCAAAAATCCATTTCCAATATCTCTTAAAGAAGCAATTGCATTCGTATCGATTTTTGGTATTGGCTTTTTAACTGTCTTTTTTACTTTGGATTGGGTTGACTTTTTTGATGGTATTACTGATGCTTTTTTTGAGGTTGGCGCTTTTGAAGCGCGCTTGGTTACTGTTTTTCTTACTTCCCCTTTTTTATTCAAAAGTTCTTTTACAAACAAGAAATCACCATTAGCATCGGGTTGCAAAATAAAGTCTGCTGCTTTTTGAGCTTGGCTACTGGCTTTCATCAAGAAACGATTGTCGTTTTCTAAATTTGGTAACAACACATCGTTCCATCCTTTCAAATAGCCTGCATGGTTTTTATTGGTGTAAAACATAATCCCTGCTTGTGCCGATAAAAAAACGGCTCCAAACTCTGCAATCAACTCTTCAAAAGCATATTCAGCCGACCCAAATTCATTGGCTAAATCTCTTTTCAATCGACTAAAGTGTCCTGTACTGTGGCTTAACTCGTGGAAATAGGTTCTATAAAAATCCTCTGAAGTTTTGAATTTTGACAATTCAGGCATACTTAACAAATCCTTTGCTGGAACATAAAAAGCTCTGCTTCCTGTAAATCGAATTTCAGGTTGTGGCTTGGGATAGTTTCTCACTATCGCTTCGGCTACTTCAATTTTCTGATTGTTTCCAGTTTCTATTTCATTGTTCACTACTTTGCCTAACAACGGAAAATTTTCTAAATCAAAATCGATTCCTTCTATATCTTGTCCGTTGAAGACATTGTAGTATTTCAAGAAATAGACTGTCTTTTTATCGCCTTTCTCTAATTTGTTATCTTCAATTACCGAATTCAATCTTTCAATTTCAGCATCGGAATATTCTTTGTCGTAGGTTGAATAATAAATCACACGATACCCATGACTTCCTTTTTTGATTTTCCCGCCTTTCTCTTGAATTTGCTTGAACGTCAAAAAATAAGGATTATCCAACATCCCAAAAAGCGGAGACAACATCACCACATTTACACCTCGATAGGCTTTTTTGGAAATGAAATTATAAGGAACCAAATAGCCTTCTTCTTTCCAAGCTCTTTTGTAATCGCCTTTGTTAGCATCCTTGATTAAATCAATCATGCGCTTGGTCACCATATCATAGATTTCATCGGGAGAAACGGGTTTTCCCAATCCAATATCTTCGGATTCAGGAATAAAATCCAAACCATTCAACAAGCCTGTATGTCCTTGAACATCCACACCATTTAACCCAAAAGCGGATTCGGTATGTTGCAATTCAATTAAAAAAGTATCGGCTGTATAGGCTTGCAACACTTTTCTAATTCGGTTAGAAATAGTGGAATTTTGCTCTTTTTCGGATTTTACTAATAAGCTTTCAAGTGTTTCTCTAGTAATCACTTTCCCGTTTAAGTTGTTGAATTCTTCTGCTAAAGTCATATTATGAAAGTGTATAATCGATTCCTAAAATGCTTACTACGGCTTCTGTTCTAATCTCGTTTATTTTGAAACCATCATTTCGTAAAATGGTGATTGCGGTGGTAATAGCGGTTTGTAAATCTAGTTTTACAGGGATTTCTTTGAGTATGATATTGGAATTGGCTGGAATATTGATCGAGTTAATATTCACTTCGGAACTCCCAAAAAGCATATTTCTTTTGTCATAAAACAAAATGCGTTTTAAGGTCACGGCAACAATATTGGCATCAAAATTCACTTGGGTTGGATTAACCATTTTCAAATCCAAAAGAAACGTCACAAAGGGAACACCATCATTCCATTTGACATCAAACTTTTTGAAAGCCACTGGATACACTTTCACGAATTGAAACTGCTCAATGATTTTCTTGATTTTATTGCCCAATAAAAAATAGCCAACTACTGCCACTATACCCACACCGATGATAATTTTTCGTACACTCATTTTGTGATTATTAAAACAATTACACCCAAACTTTAGCTACTCGCCACACCAAAACACCAAGACTTATACCTCCCAAAATCGCCAAAATCTTAACCCAAATGGGAATGTATTTCACAGGCACTTGAACTTTTTCTTTTTCAATGGCTATGGCGTTTGTGGTTTTGTTACTCGCTGACTTTTCGCTTTGGGTTTGCACCATTTTCTGCCAACCCACGATCACTTTTTTTATGGTATCGTAATAAATACCCATTGCATTATCTCCTGATTTCTTTTTGCTATTGAGCTGCATCAAAAGTTGGTCAAGGGTCATTTGTGTGATGCTATCACATTCGGGTTTTAGGGTTTTCACTTTGAAAACCTGAATAAATAAACTATCTAAAACGGCTTGGTTGACAACCGTTACTTTCAAGCTATCCGCTTTGTAGGTTACCACTCGTTCGATGGTATGTGTTTTTTCTAGGGGTTTTGAAGCGCACCCATTCATTAAAAGGGTAAGCAAGAAAACTAAACCCAAAACCAATAGCGTTTGCAAAAAGGTTTTTAATGGATTCTCGGATTGATAATTTGGATTCATGGTTATCTAAATTTTGCTTTTATGACACTTTTTAGCACATCAAAAAAGCTACTAATTAAGTCTTCAACCTCACTATGAATTAAGGTGGAAAAGGAACCTCCCCAAGCACAAATGACATAGGTTAGAATTTTATTCAAATTCAAATACTGGTCGCAAACAGCATATACCGAGAAAGCCACAAAAAAACTCATAATGCCTTCAGCAAGAAACCAACTCAACGTAGGCCTTTTACCCTTGGAAATGGCATTATACACTTTGGTAAAAACGCCAGCCAAAACCACAATGAGAAAAAGGAAATAATCCTGATATTCTTTGATACTATTTAAGAAGGTACTTTTCATTTTTGGAATGCTTTTTTGTTAGTAAATACGAGCCAATCCCAAGCGTAGCTATAACTAGACTTGGCAGAAGCAGTTGGGTGATTATTCGGTTTGGGCTTTTTTTTTTCGAAAACAAAACGAGACAAACGATTGAGCCATCCTCTTAAATTTACACCGCCCAAGCTTCGGTAATACTTCTCTCGGGATTTTTTTAATTCGAAATGCAAAAACTTTGGATTCGATGCGTTTATGAGCGCAATGGTATCTCTTGAAATCTTGCTGTCTACTTTTATTTTGGCTCCAAATCGGTCTTTCAACACTTGCTTGACAAACATTCGTTTTCCCGAGTTGAAATAATGATCTACAATAAGATTCGCCACCGATTGATTTTCAATTTCATCGGCATTGCAAGCATCCCAGTAATATTTTTTAGCAATCAAAACCGCTGTAGATAAAGGCAGATTTTTCATATCGCTTACCGTTGGCGGGCGTTTGATATACGTTTCATAAACGGGTGCTGATATTCCGTACTTGGTCCCCACCATTTGCCCAAGGGAATTGGTATTGCCTTTACGGTCGGAAATTTTGTTTTGATACCCTCCTTCCGCTTTTAGTAATTCGGGTAGAAATAAATTGAAATTTGCCATTACAATACTACTTTTTGTGGTTCACTGTTTTTATTTCCCATGAGCAACAACAATCCAATGATGGCTACTGCTCCGAGTACAACTTTGGTTTCTGAGTTCATCTTAATATGGTTTTACGGCATTGCCATTCACAAAATAATACACCCCATTACGGTTGATTAAATATTGACCGCCCACTTTTGAAGCGACAAACACGCCGATATGTTCTCCATAATCAAAGCTTCCACCGATAAAAGGCTTGGTTCCTGTATTGAAATAAGTTCCTTCGGCTGTTTTTTGGGCATTGAAAACGCTCACATCATTTTGAATCGCCATTACTTTTTGTCCTTTTTTGGGCAAAACAAAAGCGGTTGGTTGTGCTTTACTGGCTACTTTCTTTTTAGCATATCCATTGAGACTGATTTTGGTCACTCCCTTTTTGGCCAATAGTGCTGCTTTGGTCATATTTCCAAAATCACCATCAATTTTAACGCCCAACAAACGTTGCAATTCTCGCACTTCAAGCCCTTTACTTCCTTTAAACAATAGTTTGTTTTTGTCTAAAACGGCTCCAACTACGGGTTGTTGAATGGTTACTTTTGGGGTTGATGGTGCTACGGGTTCTGGAGTATAAACCATCAAATCCTCTTCGGCTTCTTTTTTCTTTTTCTTCCAATACAGAAAACCTAAAATTCCCGCTCCAACTACTGCTGTTCCTAGTAGTACTTTATTTTCTTTGCTCACTTTCATATTCTACATTATAAATACATTGGAAATTTTTTTCGCAACAAATGATAATCAGCATCATTCAGTTCTTCTCTCAACCAAGTTTTCAAAGGCAATGGAGTTCCGCCAATGGTATTGTACCCCAAATAGCGGTTGTAATTCCTAAGTCCAAACGCTTTACTAATTAATCCGAATTGGGCTTGTGTAACACCTGTTAGTTCCTCAATGATGGTTTGTTCGTCTGTTCCTGTGTAAATGTTCATGGCATTGTACAAGGCTGTGGCTTTTTGACTGGCTGAAAAAACTGGAATCATATTCACATCGCCTTCATCAATATATTTAGTTCCTCCACCTAAAACCGATTGTCCGTTTTTGTTCTTCTTGGTTAGAAAAAAAATCCCTGTTCCAATAACCAAAACCGATACGCCTAGTAGTATTTTCGTTTTATTTGTCATTAGAAAAATCCTTTTATTAAAAATCGCAACTTGGCAATGTCGGTTTCATTGAACTGATCTTGCAACCATTCTACTAAATTCATCTTAACCAACGTGGCACTTCTTCGCTCTCCAAACTCATTGTACACCATAATAAACCCGTTGTGATTCAAACCTGTTAAGTTGTTCTCTACGGTTTTGTAATTGGCTCCAAAACCCAGCAATGCCGTGTAAATGGCTTCGGCTCTTGCTTTGGCTTGGGTTACATTGATATTGCTTGGTTTGTATCTTTTGTCGGCTAGTAACTGTTGGAATCCTTTGAAAATTTTATAGTAGGCAAAGGCAAAAATTCCGCCCAAGAGTGCCACTTTCAAAACGGTCATTCCTGTTGGGCTCAACCTCATTGTACTTTCCATCTTCCTTTTGTTTTATGCCGTTAAAAA
This sequence comes from Flavobacterium rarum (SeqCode), assembly GCF_965234445.1. GTDB lineage: Bacteria > Bacteroidota > Bacteroidia > Flavobacteriales > Flavobacteriaceae > Flavobacterium > Flavobacterium rarum. Next base: position 7,206 of record NZ_OZ248482.1, read on the forward strand.
CCCTTTTATCATCTCAAAATTGGTTTTCAATTGGGTGATGGCTGATTTATTTTTGGATAGTTCCGCCAACTTGGTCAATACTTCTGCATCGAGTTTGGCGAGTTCTTTGATTGCCGATGTCTTTGGTTTTAACTCAAAAGGGGTTTTGGCAACCACTTCGATTTGAATGCTTTGTTTTACGCTTCCCATAAGTGATGTTTTTTTAATAATTCTGCTAATTCATTCGAGAATTCAGCATTAGAATTCAATCCGTTGTTGATGTTATCTAGGACGTTTACCACTGAATCGTCTATGTTTTGCAAAGCCGTTGCAAATTGTTTTTTAGCTGGCGAAGTGAAACTTTCCACTGCATTTCCCAAACCTACAGGCGGTGTACCTTTGACAAAACTCATTAAAGCGGGCAATTGCTGAATGGCTCCTAACAACATTTCTTGATTGCCTTTGCTTTTGTTGATGTCATATTTGGATGCCAAGCGTTCTTCTTTCAGCTCTTCATTTTGCTTTTTGAACTCTTTATTTTCGGCTTTCAAGACTTCATTTTCGGTCAACAATCGTTGGGCATCGCCTTTGGCTACAAATAAATTAATCATGTCCAGTGTTCCTAAACCATACGAATTCTGAAAAAAATCAGTTGGCTGTTGTGGCACATTGGGTGCTTGAGGTGCTGGTATTGGTTCCGAAGTATCTTTTGAAAAATTGACTTCAAAACTTTGACCATCAATTTTGAACGTACTTCCGTTTTTGCGCTTCAAACTCAAACTTAATCGCTTGTGACCGTTGGCAAAAAGGGTTTCAAAAAACTGTTCTGCCGTTCCTTCATCAGCTGTGATTTCAGCATGGGTTTTGTTGCGAAACACAAATGAATTGGTATCTAAATCGAAAACCGAAACTGCCGAATACTGGTCGGTGTTTAATTTTTCTATGAGATGATCTAATTCCTGCATCGTATTAATTTTTTATAGACAATATCTAGTTCTTTTTTGTTCCAACTGAATTTTGAAAATTCACTCGAACCATTGGTATCCGTTGGTGCAAATCGAATGGACAATTCCACTTTTGAAGTTGAACCATCCGAGACTACAATCGTTAATCGCTCCTTACTAGCCAATTCCAAATCATTTATAAATACAGGCACAAATCCATTATTGATTACTTGCAAAGTAGTTACATCATCAATGGTGATGTCCTGATCTTTTTTGAGTTTTAAAAAAACTACTCCTGTTGTAATTATTAGGATGTCTTGTTTCATTTGAGTGGTCTTAACAGCTAGATGGATTTATCTTGTACATCAAAATCAAATGAAAATAGGTGTCTTTATCTACTGATTTTGCCGTCTTTGCTTTGAAAGTGAAGGTTTTGGATTCGGTATCAAAAAGCAAGGGTTTGTAACTATCCTCAAATCCTGCGCCTTCTCTTCGTTTCCAATGATTCACGTGAGTAGGTTTTGAAAACGCTACGCCACTATCATCATAAATTCCAAACTCGGCAAAATTATCAGGGTCGTTGTGGTTGGTATGCAATTCGGCTCCCAGTATAAAACCCACATCTAAAGCCGTGGTAAGCATTGCTTCATTTCCTTCGGTTGGAATCAATAAATTGATTACTTTTTCTCTTACTGCCATAGTGAATAGTGTTGAAAAAAAGCCGTAAACATTACGGATACGGCTTTATAAATTGAACCTTTACGGATTAAACTTGCGCTTGGTGTGCTCTTACTTCAATTCGAATGTTGTACTCTTGGTCAGCCGGAACGGAAACACCTTTTGGGTATTCGATTTCCATTTCAAACTCCATATTCGAACGAATCAAAGGCGAAGTGGATAAACTTCTGAAAGAAGACACAAATCCATCTTGACATAAATCGGTGATTGGCATATCTACCAATTGATTTCTGTCTTGGTTAATTCGGAACTCAGCTCCTAAAAAGGCTTTAGGCAAACTGTTTTGTCCTGTAATGCTCCATGGACTTACCCAAGTTTCATTCTTCAAATCGTCGGAACCCGTGGCTCCCACCAAAACACGCATGCTATCCAAAATGTAGTCACGGCCTGCGTTTAATTTGTTTCCATCAATGTTGGTAATTCCAACTTCTCTTCTAGTGTTGACATCTACTAGATTTACAATACCTGCATTTCCTTTGATCTTCACATTTAAGTAAAGAGTTTTGTCGGTCAATTTTAATTGCCCTACTCTTGGAATTCCACCATTTCTTTTAGCCTTGATTGTCGCTACCGCTGACGCTAATTCTACTCTTCTAGTCATTTGATTGTTTTTTGATTGATGATTGATTGTTTTCCTCACCCCCGACCCCTCTCCAAAGGAAAGGGGAGTCAAGATTTAGTTTGTTTGTTTTTGCTATTGGTATAATTCCGAATACAAATCTTCTTCATCGGAACCGTTAAGACCGCTTTCGTCTTCCATTCCGTAAATATTGGCTTCTGGTCCTTGCAATCCGTGGTCGTACAATTCGTCTTCCAATGCGCCATTAAGACCGTTATTCATTTCAAAAACATTTCCTGCTTCGTCTATGAAAGTGCCGTTCAAGCCGTTTTCATCGTACTGGTAAATTTGACCATCGCCTCCCATGAAAGTACCTTGCAAACCTTCGTCACAAGGACAAGCCAAGCCTACAGCTCCTTTGATAAATCGGGTGGCTTTACTATCGCCTGTAAGTTTGCTACTCAAACTTTTATCGGCTATTTTTTTGATTCCTGTCAAGGCTTGCACCACAGCTGAACCCATCAAAGCACCTTTCAAAAGATTATCTTTTGTGGATGTTCCTCTGACTTTTGTGGCTCCAAAAGCCGAAGCTCCTGCCAAAACGATATTGATAATCGGACTTTCGGATTGGGGTAATAAAGTGCTAACGCCATTTGATACCGCACCTCCAACAACTCCACCACCAATGATTGCTACTTCTTTATTCATCTTACTTTTATTGATTTAATTACGTTTTACTTTTTTGTAGCCATGTAAATTCCTCCGCCCAAAACCAACGCGCCCACTACATAAAGCATGGTGTTGTCTTTTGGTTTTTGCTCAACGGGTTTAATGGGCATTAACTCGCCAACGGGTTCTTTCTCAGTCGTACTGCTTTCACTTACTTCACTTTGATACGAACTCGTATCGGCACTTTGCCTTTGTTCATTCCCCATTTCAGGGGTTGCAAATGAAGCAGGCGTGATCTCGTTTACCGTGGTCAATTGTGGTCTCGGACGGTTCTTAATCGTATCTACCACTTGTTTTCCAATAGGTGTTTTTGACAATTGCACCGCCTTAGTTACGGCCTTGGATTTGGCTACTTTTCGAACCAATCTACCCGTTTTAGAATCCATTAGTTTGGAAGCTACGCCACCGCCAACAGGAATAAAACTCGCTGCTATAGGTGCAGCAAACTTCGCTACCTTGATTGTGTTTTTTAAGCTCACGTCTCGAAGCCTAATTTTTCTCAGGAACTTGGATTTTCCTAATCCTACTCCGCCATCATTTATAATTATCATACTGCATAGTTTAATTTGATTTTCCAAATACAAACGCTCCTCCAATTACCGCCACAATAGCCGATACCACCACCACATTTGAAGAAGGCTTTGCAAAGAAATGCGGTTTCTTTGCAACGGTTTTGCGATTGCCTTTGGGGGCATTCAATCCAAAATGAGGTAAATTAACTTCGGTGTCGTGTGCCATGGTATGTATGGGTTCTCGGTTATTATTCGTCGTTCCGTCAATGATAAAATAGCCTTCGCTTATGTTGCCTGTTTCCTGATTCAAAGGCACAATGACATACACGTGGGTAAATAAATCAGGGCGAAAACTCGGTTGTTTTATTTGTCTTATGTAATGTCTAATCCCTAAATTCACTAGCAAACAACTGGCAAAAATCGAATAGGTTTTGCAATCAACTCCTTCGGTTCGTTGCTTGAATGCACAGGCTGGACTTCTTAAATTTTGCTCCATGCCATCCGCCTTGTACTGAATGTGATGGTACAAAAACCAATAGATTTTGTCGCAGGTTTCTTTTAAAGTCTCCTTTTGCAAAAGCGTTGCAACTTGTTTGGTTTGGTCGTTGTACTTAACTACCATTTCCTTTATCATCCGAACGGTATCAAAAGTATTGCCGTTGCCTAATTTTGTTTTATCACAAGCAACTTTAGGAAACAACGGCTCGTACTCTTGACCGCCTAATAGTTTTCGTTGTAACAAGCTATCAATGTCCATTTTCGTTTCGTTCTTGCATAGCGTATCAGGCTTTCTTTTGTTTCTTGAACTCAAAGATCAAAAGCTTTTATTTAGGAATTGGAGGGTTGGAGAGGATGCAACGGCTTTGCAAAGGATGGGGTAAAGTTGCAAAGGGTTTGCAAAGGGTTTATGAAATTTATTGTTCAAACAACCCTCTTTTACTTCAACTATACTATACTTCATTTAACAGAAATAAGTAATAAAAAAGCTATATTTTATATTTTATATAAATAATCTTATGCACTTTTTTTTGGGTTATACTGCCCACGATATTCAAGTAACTTCCTTTTACAATCAATTGCATTTTTGTATGTTTGTTGATTGGCACTAACATATTTTGCAATTAAGTTATAATTTATGTTAGTGTAAGAAAAAAAATGAATTGTGCCGACACTGTCGACACAATTCAAATGCAAAAAAATCATAACAAAACTAGCGACTCGCAATGCCTACATTAAACTGGATCGGAAAAGAAAAAGTAATCAACCATCACCAAGACGTACCCTACAAAATACTAGAGCCACAATATAGCTTTGCTGATGGTGTACAACAATCTGAACCTAACGAAAGTGGCAACAAAATCATTCATGGTGACAACCTCGAAGCCCTAAAAAGCCTATTGCCAGAATATGAAGGCAAAATAAAATGTATTTATATTGACCCTCCTTACAACACAGGAAACGAAAGTTGGGTGTATAACGATAACGTAAACCATCCTAAAATCAAGAAATGGTTAGGCGAAGTAGTAGGTAAAGACGGAGAAGATTTAACACGCCACGACAAATGGTTGTGTATGATGTACCCAAGATTAAAACTATTACACAAACTATTAGCAAAAGACGGAGCTATTTTTATTAGTATTGACGATAATGAACAAGCATATTTGAAGTTGCTTTGTGATGAGATTTTTGGCGGAAATAATTTTGTAGGGAATATTGCAGTTGTAAATAATTTCAAAGGGAGAAGCGATGATAAATTTGTTGCAACTGCACACGAGAGTTTATTAATTTTTCACAAAGGGAATTTTATTACGAATGGTGTTGTGGTTCCAAATGAATACATAGATGAATATAAACTAAATGATGAAAAAGGTTTTTTTAGATTACAAGGACTAAGAAAAAGAGGATCAGGTGCTTTAAGGGAAGACCGACCTAATATGTTCTACCCTTTTTATTATAATGAAAAAAATAAAACCCTTTCCTTGAATAAGATAACAAATGATGATATTGAGATATTACCAAAATTATCTGATGGAAAAGATGGAAGATGGCGATGGGGTAAAGACACAGCAAATGAAAGGATTGATGAACTTTTATCTCAAAAGGTCAAAACAAGAAATGAATATGATGTATTTCAAAAAGATTATTTAGAAAAAGAAGGAGTAAACAAAAGGATAAAACCAAAATCATTTTGGCACGGTTCAGAATTTTCGAGCGAAGCTGGAACACTGCAATTAAAAAAAATATTTCAAGAAAAAACTTTTGACACTCCTAAATCAGTTGATTTTATAGAATATTGTTTGCAACAAGCAACTGACAAAGACTCATTAATCCTTGACAGTTTTGCGGGTTCAGGAACAACAGCCCATGCAGTCTTGAATTTGAATAAACAAGATGGCGGAAATAGAAAATTCATTTTGATAGAAATGGAAGATTACGCCAATACTATTACTGCCGAAAGAGTGAAACGAGTAATTAATGGCTATGGTGAAGACAAGAAAAAAACAGAAGGCACAGGAGGAAGTTTTGATTATTATGAGTTGGGCGATCCCTTGTTTTTGGAGGAAGAGGTACTTAATGAAGCTGTAGGGTTAGAAAATATTTTAAAATACATTTGGTATTCCGAAACAAGAACATCTTACAACCCAACAGCGCATTCACTTGTAAAAGAAAACTATCGCATAGGTTCAAAAGACCAAACAGATTATTATTTTTATTACATTAAAGATGCGATTACAACGGTAGATTATGATTTTATGGCCAAAATAAAACACAAAGCCAGTCAATATATCATTTATGCAGATAACTGCTTACTCGAAAAAGATTTTATGCTAAAGCATCACATCATTTTCAAAAAAATTCCGAGAGATATAACGAGGTTTTAGACTATACTATTTGAATTATGGAAGAAGGATTAAGTAAATTTATATTATATACCGCACCAAGCGGAGAAATTCGGGTAGATGTTTTATTGAAAAACGAAACCGTTTGGTTGTCTCAAAAGGCAATGTCAATACTTTTCGATTGTTCTGCTGATAATATTTCCTTGCATTTAAAAAATATTTTCGAAATCAATGAGTTGGAAGAAAATTCAGTTACCGAGGTTTTCTCGGCAACTGCATCTGATGGGAAAAATTACAAAACTAAACACTACAATCTCGATGCCATAATTTCGGTGGGTTACCGAGTAAATTCGGTAAAAGCCGTTCAGTTCAGAAAATGGGCGACGCAAACCTTAAAAGAATTTATAATCAAAGGTTTTGTGCTTGATGATAATAGATTGAAACAAGGGCAAACTCTTTTTGGTAAAGATTATTTTAAAGAATTACTACAAAGAGTACGTTCTATCCGTGCGAGCGAAAGAAGAATATACCAACAAGTAACCGATATTTTTGCAGAGTGCTGTATCGATTATGATAAAAATTCAGAAATAACAAAGAACTTTTATGCAATGGTTCAGAATAAATTTCATTTTGCAATCACTGGTAAAACAGCAGCTGAAATAATATCTAAAACAGCAGATAGCAAAAAGGAAAATATGGGATTAACCTCTTGGAAAAACGCACCTGCTGGACGAATACTAAAGTCAGATGTTATTGTTGCTAAGAATTATTTGCAAGAAAAAGAAATCAAGCAATTAGAACGAACTGTTACAAGCTATTTCGATTATATTGAAGGCTTAATAGAAAGAGAGAATACTTTTACAATGCAAGGGTTAGCTAGTAGTGTTAACAAATTCCTTACTTTCAACGACTACAAAGTCTTAGAAGGAAAAGGAAAAATGAAAAAGATTACCGCTGACAAAAAAGCGATAAAAGAATACGATACGTTTAACAAAACTCAAAAAATCATTTCCGATTTCGACAAAGTGGTCAAGGGATTGGGGAAAGGAAAAAAATAGTTTTTGAATGCTTGCATTTTTAAAATAATAATTTCAAATCTAACAAAATGGATTATATAGAAATAAAAGGATACAAATCTATAAAGGATACAAAAATAGAACTCAAACCTATTAATATCCTTATTGGATCAAATGGTGCAGGAAAGAGTAACTTATTGTCTTTTTTTGAATTTCTAAACAACCTTTACGAAGGGAAATTAAAAGAATATGTAGCACTAAATGGAGGTGTTGAAAAAATGCTTCATAAAGGCGAAACAAATAGTATCGAATTATATTCTAAAATTGGTTTTAATAAAAATCATTATTCGTTTAATCTTAAAAAGGGCGACCCTCATTTTATCTTTACTTCCGAAATTTTATGGTATGACAGTCATTATTTTGGGTCTCCAATAGAAATATGTAATTATGATACCGAAGCGGAATTACGATACAATACAAAACCAAGAGCGCAATATATCAGAGAATATTTAGATAGTTTAAAAAAATACCATTTTCACGATACTGGCAAAAATTCTCCTTTCAATTTACCGTCTAATGTACATAAGGACTCTTTTATGCTGTATAACGATGGTAGAAATTTAGCAGCAATTTTGTTCCGAATCAGAGAGGAAAGACCAAAAACATACCGACGTATTAAAATGGTAATTCAAAGAATTGCTCCATACTTTAACGACTTTTTTTTAACTCCAGACAATGAAGGGACTATTCGCTTGTTTTGGCAAGACAAATACAGTTCTTTTATTTATGGTGTAAATGATTTGTCCGATGGTACTATACGTTTTATTGCTTTAGCAGTTTTGTTTATGCAACCCATTCTGCCTAAAACAATTATCATTGATGAACCTGAATTAGGTTTACATCCATGGGCAATTGGTATTTTGTCAGGAATGATACAAGGAGCTGCAAACGACGATTGTCAAATTATAATGGCGACTCAATCTACCGATTTAATTAATAATTTCAATCCCGAAGATGTTTTAACGGTTGACCAAATGCAAGGAAAAACAGAATTTACAAGACTCAGCAGAGAAAATTTATCTTTATGGTTAGAAGATTATGCATTAGGTGATTTATGGAAACGAAATATTATTAATTCAGGACAACCTCAATAGTATGAAGAAAATTTTTATTATTTGCGAGGGTTATTCTGAATTAGCATTTTGTAAAGACATTTTAGAACCTCATTTAAAAAAATTTCAGATAGCCTTATATTATGAATTAACGGCTCAATCCAAGGATGGAGGAATAACGAAATGGGTAAACATAAAAGATCAAATCAATAAAATAAATCAAGAATATCCCGAAGCCACGATTACAACCTTTTTGGATTATTATGGTATAGACAAAAGTCATAAATTTCCAAATTGGGCAGATTCAAAATTAATATCAGATAAGACAGCCCGAATGGAACTCTTAGAAAAAAGCATGGGTTTTGATATTGTAGCCGAGATAAAATTTATCCCTTACATTCAATTACATGAATTTGAGGCACTTGTTTTTTCTGACTACAATGCTTTCGAACTGCTTTATGACGAAGAGGAAGCAGATTTATATGCTCTCAAAAAAATATGTGATGATTATCTAAATCCAGAAGATATAAATGACAGCACTGTTACAGCTCCTTCTAAAAGATTAATTAGGCACATTCGTAGATTTAATAAAAAACAATCGGGTATTGATCTATTGTCTGTTATCGGATTAGAAAGAATCAGAAATAAATGCCTAAGATTTCAAAATTGGATTTCAAAATTAGAAACTATTTAAAGTGGTCGAATTCGACCACTTTAGAAAACAAAAAGTTATAAAAAGCAAAAAACGCAAAGCATCTAGGCTTGCGTTTCTCGATTTCCTTCATCCAAACGGTATGAAGAACTCAATGCAAAAACAGGAATAAAAAGCAAATAAAAAATAAATGGAGTTAAAATCCTATCAGCAACAAGTAATTACTGATCTAGAATTATTTTTAGAATACCTTCAAAAGTATGCTAACCCAGCAAAAGCCTTCAAACACTATTGGGAAGACAAAGTTGGACCATACGAATTAAAGCTTGATGGTACATATAGCGGAATGGTTCCCTACAAAGACAACATTCTTAATACACCACACATAGCAATAAAAGTTCCAACCGCTGGAGGAAAAACATTTATTGCCTGCAATGCCATACACTCTATTTTTAGTACTTATGACAGTAGCAGACCAAAAGCGGTGGTTTGGTTAGTGCCATGGAGTAACTTATTACAACAAACAGCCTCAAGTTTATCTGATTCATCTCATCCTTACCGCCAAAAATTAAACACTTTATTTAATCATAGTGTGGAAGTGTATGAAAAAGAAAGTTTGTTGCAAGGAGCTAATTTTAATCCAACATCCGTTTCCGAACAGTTGAATATTTTTGTATTCAATTTTAGTAGTTTACGAATTAATTCCAAGAAAAAAGACGACCGAAAAATATACCAACAAAACGGCTCCTTGGAAGCATTTAGAGATACTGTTGTTGAGCAAGATTTGGTTTTACCTGACACTGACGAAAGTGCTTTAATCAATATTATTCGAAGTCTAAATCCATTGGTTATTGTTGATGAAAGTCATAATGCCGAAAGTGATTTGAGTGTTGAAATGTTGCAAAATTTGAATCCATCATTTGTATTAGATTTAACCGCTACGCCAAAAAAGAACAGCAATATTGTTAGTTATGTCAATGCTATCGAATTGAAAAAAGAGCATATGGTAAAATTACCAGTTATTGTCTATAACCACAGCCGCAAAGAAGAAGTAATCAATAGTGCTTTACATTTACAAAGACAATTAGAACAGCTAGCAATTCAAGAATCTTTAGAAGGTGGCAAAAAGATAAGACCAATTATTCTTTTTCAGGCACAATCCAATATTAAAGGAAGTGACAATACAACCTATACTAAGATTAAAGAGAAACTAATTGAGTTAAAAATTCCTGAAGAGCAAATCAAAATAAAAGTAAGTGGTTTAGATGAGTTGAAAGGAATCGACCTAATGGATGAAAATTGCCCAGTTCGATACATTATTACAATCAATGCACTAAAAGAAGGATGGGATTGTCCATTTGCCTATATTTTGGCTTCATTAGCAGACAAATCATCAGCAGTAGAAGTAGAACAAATTTTAGGGAGAGTATTGCGTCAGCCTTATGTATTAAAGCATAAAGAACCCTTATTAAATTTGTCTTTTGTTTTAACAGCTTCTGCTAAATTCAATGAAACCTTGGATAATATTGTCAAAGGACTGCAAGATGCAGGATTTAGCAATAAAGACTATTATGCCGAAGAAATTATCCCTGAAAACAATGTTGCGCCAATATCAGACAAGGAAGCCTTAGATAGAGATTTGTTTGGAACTTCAAACGAAGACAAATCTAGTGAACAGTTTGATGATAACGATATTACAAATATCAATATAGGTGCAATTCAATTTGATCCTTTAGAAAAAGAGTTTACACCCACTGCGAATTCAACAATAAATCAAATTACTCAAAAAGCTATCGAACAAGGAAATGCATTTGATACAAGATTAAATGAAGACACAGGAGATAGTACCGAATACCTTTTAAGAGAAATGGGAAAAGAACCAAAACGTTACAAAATAGTTGAACATTTTCATCAAGTAGCCGAAAATATAGAGTTACCTCAGTTTTACAAAAAATTAGATACAGATGTTTTAAGTCGCGAATTAATTTTTGACGAATTAAGTCAAGGAGAAGTTTTTTTGAATAGAGACCAGTTATTAAGTACCTTCAAATTGTCTTCAAAAGATATTGAAATTGATTTTAACAGTGTTAGTGCCGACATTGTAAAGGTCGATTATGATGAAGTTCGTAAAGATGCTATAATTTCTAAATTTAGTATTCAAGCAAAAAAAATATTGATTGATACCATTGTAGCCAAACCAAAGGAAAAGCAGGTTAAAGATATTACAAGTATAATGGTGGGTAAAATTGGTAATATGACACCAATTCCAGAACAAGAAATCAAGAAATACATCGAGCGTATCTTCAGTGAATTTTCTACAGAAGAGATTATTGATGCGGTAAACAATGAATACAATTACGTCTACAAAATAAAAGCCAAGATTTTAGAATTATCAAACCAACATGCAAAAGAAGAATTTAGTAGATTGTTGGACACCAATAAAATAATTGTAAAGCCAAGTTTCAAGTTTAAAGAAACACTAATTCACACAAAAGAAGGGGCTAAAATTGACAAATCACTTTACGAACGTGAAGGCGATATGAATAATTTTGAACAACGTTTGATTATGGATATTGCTTCACAAGAAAATGTTTTGTTTTGGCATAGAAATTCAGTAACCAAAGATAAAGGATTTTATCTAAACGGTTTTAGCAACAATCACTACCCCGATTTTATTCTTTACACACAAAAACAAAACATCATTTTAGTGGAAACCAAAGGCGATTTCCTAGACAATGATGACAGTAAAGCAAAAAATGTTTTAGGCAAAAAATGGGCTGAAAAATCAGGAGAGAACTATAAATATTTTATGGTTTTCGAGAATAAAAACGTTGAGGGTTGTTATACTGCTAAAAACTTTTTAGAGATTGTTAGGGAGTTGTAAACTTTAGGCAGACGATTCTTATTTTTAAATTCATCTGTTTTTCCAAAACCGCCTCCCTTTCATAAGAAAAAGATAATCCGTAAAGACTAATTAAAGTAAAAGAAATTAAATATGGGAATTTTATTAAAGCAAGTAAGAATATACGGTTTTAGAGGACTTGAAAATATTGAGATTGATTTTGAACCTAATACAATTTTAGTAGGGAGTAATAATTCTGGAAAAACAACTCTTTTAAAAGCACTTCAGCTTGCTTTAAGTAATTCTTTATCAATTTCTATTGATGATTTTTTTTATTGTGAAGCAAGAATGTCAAATAAAATAATCATCGATGTACTTATGATTCCGGTTGATGGTGACTTTTTACAAATCGATGAGTTTGAAGATGATTGGCATTCTGTTATAACAACTGATAGAATTACCCTTACAGACGAAGGAAAACAAATTCTTAGTTTCCGAACAATAATTGAAGAAGATCTTTCAAAAAAAACATACAGAAAAAAACAATATATCATTGACGAGTGGGCAAAATTTGAAGATGGAGGTATTTCTTGGTACGAAAACGAATATGATAAAGATTTGAATTTCTATTTTGATGAAATTCCATTTTTCTACATTGATGCTAATAGAGATATATTGGATGATATTAAATCAAAAACCTCTTATTTTGGTAGATTATTATCTACAATAGAATACGATTCCAATGATAAAGAAGCTATTGAAGAATTAATTAAAGAGTTGAATAGACGTACCATAGAAAGTAGTGATGTGCTTTCAAATATAGAATCAACTCTTTTAGATCTTGATACGGCTATGGATAATCCAGAAAACACAGTAAGTCTTACGCCTTTTACAAAGAAATTAAAGGATCTTAACAAAGGTGTTAATATTACTTATTCCGAATTTTCAATGGATTATCACGGAATGGGAACAAGAAGTTGGTCTTCTTTATTGGTGCTAAAATCTTTTTTACAATATTACAAGAGAAAATTTGAAGCAAGTGAAAAGATGTATTTCCCGATTATTGCTATTGAAGAACCCGAATCACACTTGCACCCCAATGCACAAAAGAAGTTATATTCTCAATTAAAATCTATTCCTGGACAAAAAATCATCTCAACACATTCAAGTTATATTGCAGGCTCTGCAGAACTAAAGGAAATTCGCTCATTGACAAAAAATAGTTCAAATGTAGAAATAAAAAAAATTGAAGTTACTGAATTCTCCCCAGAGGATATAAGAAAAATTGAACGACATGTTGTTAATACAAGAGGGGAACTGTTTTTTTCAAAAGCAATAATATTATGTGAAGGTGAAACGGAAGAACAATCACTTCCTCTTTTAATTAAGAAACATTTTGGTAAGGATGTAATTGAGTTAGGTATTGATATAGTTGGTATTGGAGGTGGAGGGAATTATTTTCCTTTCATAAACTTTGCAGAAAAATTAGGAATAAATTGGTATGTTTTAAGTGACGGAGAAATCCCAATATTAAAAAAACTTAAAAAAGATTTAAAGAAACTCACTAATTCAAACGAAGATATTGACTTACTTAATTATAAAAATATTTGTTTTTTTGATGATGGAGATGATTTTGAAAACTATTTATTAAGATGTGGCTTTCAAGACGAAATAGAATTATGCTTGAATGAATTACTACAAGGCAGATTAGAAGATAAAATTATTGAGAAAGATGGAACTCTAAAGAATCGCAATAAAACCGCAAATATTTGTGAAACATGTAATCAAAATATTTTCGAAGATGTTTTGAGAGATTATAACGTTTATGGTGGTCGTTTGTTAGCCTTGAATGATTTACTTTCAGACAGCAAAACCAAATATCCTCCTATATTATCTGAATTAATATATAACAGTGTTAAAGAGATGCCTGCAAAGATTGTTGAACTATTTGAGGAGGTTAGTAAAAAATTAAATCCAACAGGAAATGAATAGCATTAAACTATCTAAAAATCAACAGGAAATTGTAAATCTTGATGGGGGAGCATACTTAATTAAAGCAAGTGCTGGAAGTGGAAAAACGAGAGTTCTAACGGAAAGGATAAAGCGAATAGTTAATATATCTAAGGGAAAAGTATTAGCCATTACTTTTACAAATAAAGCTGGCGAAGAATTAAAAGAAAGACTTGGAACATCTGAAAGGGTAAAAGAAAAAGTTTTTGTTGGTACTTTTCATAGCTTTTGTCAATCAATTTTGGAGTTACGCTTTAAATTATTGGGTTACTCTTCAATGCCACATATTTTTGAAGAAGATTCAGATAGAATTGAGTTGATAGAACAAGCTATTTTTCAAATTCCATATTTTCAAGAGATATATTCCGGTTTAGAGGGAAAACAATTGTTTGAATACAAATACAAAGCTTTGAATTTTATTTCTCAAGTCAAAAGAGAATTAATATCTCCAGAGGAACTTATATCTAATTCTGAAAACGAAGAATTTCGTAATTTATATGAAGAATACCAAGACATATTAGAGTCAAACAATGCTATAGATTTTGATGACCTAATTTTATTAATCTATCAATTATTAATAAATAATGAATCGGTTGCTAATCTTTACCGTAAAACATACGAATATGTGTGTTTAGACGAGGCTCAGGACTTAAATAAATCCCAATATTATCTACTAAAAGCTTTGGTTGGTAATGAGAATAAAAATATAATGATGGTTGGGGATCCAAATCAGGCAATATATCTTTTTAATGGTTCTACCTCCGATTATATGGAGAATGATTTTGTAGAAGATTTTGGAGCAACAGTTTATACACTAACTGAAAATTATAGATGTTCCAGAAGTGTTATTGAAGCATCAAATAAATTAATGGGCTTGCAAGCTGAAGCAGTTAATTACGTAATCGATGGAATTGTTGAAATAAATGGCTTGTTAAATGAAGAGGAAGAAGCAAATTTCGTTGTTGATAAAATCAAAAAGTTAATCGAATTAAAAAAGCATAAAGACATTGAGGGAGAAATTAATTACGATAATATATCAATTTTAGCCAGAAATAAATACGTTTTTAAAAATGTAGAGTCATTGCTAAAAGAAAATAAAATGCCTTATTTTTATAAAAGTGGAAATATAGGTTTGAAATTTAGTAGTACGCTTATGCAAATTTTCGATTACTATTTTCGCATAAAAATAAATCCTTCTGACAAACTCCATTTGAGTAGGCTTGAAAAGTTACTCAATATATCAGATGTATATAATGAAGAAATGATTAAATCATCTAAGTTTCCTGAGTCAATATATTCATTAAGTTTTGTAAATACTCTAACAATAGATAATCTTTCTTTAGAAATTAAAAAGTTTAGAAAATTGTTTGAAGAAAATAAAGTTGATGGTTTAACAGACGATGATAGAAAACTTATTATTGAGGATATAGATGAATTTTATAGTAATTGGAAAACTTATCAAATGAAGAATCAAAAAAGAACTTTGAGCGGTTTTAAAAACTCAATTTCACTAGGGATTACAAATCATCCTAAAAATGAAAATGGTATTACTTTAAGTACTGTCCATACCATGAAAGGTCAGGAAAGTGATATTGTGTTTATAATAGGAATGGATGAAGGTACATTTCCTGATTACAGGGCTGTAAATAAAGGAGGACTTGAATTGCAACAAGAAAAAAATAACGCTTACGTTGCCTTTACTCGCTCCAAAAGATTTTTGTTTGTATCTTATCCTACAAAACGTCTAATGCCTTGGGGTGATTATAAACCAAGGTCTATTTCAAGATTTATCAAATAAACTTTATCGTGCTCACTTTTTAAGCCGACTTTATTATTTACATCAAGAGACAATATCATTCATGGAAAAAATAGGAGGTTTTAAAATTATTGTAAAATTAAAGTAATCAGTAAAAGAAGATATTCTACTTTGATATATCTATTGAATATTTATCATTCAAATTAATTACAAAAACGAATCTTAACTTAATCTGTAGTTTTATTTGTATATTCAATTTGCTTTTGGATCTTATTTTGAAAAACTAAATAATATACTTGTCTTAAAAATTGCCCTAAGTAAAAAACTAAGGGCATGCTTTAACGGTCTCTGGAACCATAGCAAAACCTTTAATTATCCTTTTGAAATTCCTATCGCGTAATTTACTGTTCGTCTTTTATGAAGTTGGAAAGCTTATTAGCGGAGGTTAATTTGGTGTTTTTCGATGGATTCTCTTTTGGGTTTTCGAGAATTCGGATAATAAAATTCCGATTGATAAAAGCATTGGTTGGGTTGCTTGATGCAATGGCGTATTTACGAGACATGGTTGATTTTCTTTAAAAATTGTTTGTTTTTCAGTTCAGCTTCTCGGTATTCATTAAGCTTTATTTTCAACTCTTCTGACAACAAATAGCCGTCAGGAGTTCCGTTTCGGTCAATGAAAATTAAGGCTTCTTCGGTCTTGATGTTTTTGGCATTCAATCGCATACCAGGGGAAATATCTTTTCGGGTTTCGTTGATAATGGAATTGATTTCAATTCGGATACACTTCTCAGGCATTTGGCTCAAATACAACTCTTGCAACTCTTTTTTGTTTCGGATATAGTATAGTGTTTTTAGCATGTTCCTTGGTTTTAATTCAAATTGGTTAGTTGTTGATCGATACTATTTCGGGTTTTCAAAAGGACATTTTTTTGATAGGCATTTAAAAAAGCTATCTCCCAATGACATACAATTAATAGCGCGGTTGCTTCAAAAACTGTCATCCGAACAGAAATACAATTCTTGAAACTCAACTCGATTTTGTTGCGAAGCTTTAAGGATATTCGTCTCAAAATATCTATCAAAATACAACTGACATAAAAATCAAAATTGCCTTTGCCTTTGCAAATTTGCTTTTCGGTTCTTTGCTGAATAAAAGCATTGATTTGTTCTCTTATCACCTCGATTTCGTCTCGGGTACATTTTTTTAATTGAATACTGGTCATAGCTTTTTTTCGGCAATTAGGCTCCCGTTTTCATAGAACTGGATCACATTGGTAATTTTTGCAAGGGCGTGTTTCTCGAATCGTCTTAGCATGCTTTCTATAATGCGTTGTGAATTCCGTTTGTTTTGATTGATTGGCGACCACCAAACCGCATTGTCTTGTTTGCTTTTGGTAAGGATTACCATTTTGATTTTGGAAACTTCGGGTGCAAATACTGGCATAGTTATAATGGAATTAGGTTAAAAATCACTCAAATCATATTGCACAAAATCAGAAGCAGCAACTACTTTTTCATTGCTTTTCAAACACTTTTTTTCAATCATTTGGGGTAGCTTTTCCAAGTAGGTCGCTGGCAAATTCTTTTCGACATAATCAAATAACTGCGGTAGCGTGATTTTGTTTTTGAAAAAGCGGTTGACTTCATTCTCGCATTTTTTAGCGTGATTAATTGCTTCTTTTCTGCGTTGCGCATTACATTCCTGTTTCTTTTTTATGGCTTCGTATTTAGCTTTTCCTTGCAAATGCTCGTTCCACTTAACTTTGGTGTATTCAAAACCGACTTCTTTTGCCGTTTTTCGGGTCATATCAAAATAATCGAAGGGAAATAATGGAGGGAATTCATTTTTTACAAACCATTTTCTAGCCCATTCTGCACGCCAACGCATTTGCTGAATATCGTCCACAATGGAAGCTTTGTTGAAGGCTTCTCCTGTAAAAGCGATCCATTTGTATTCCATATAAAGTGAAATGGCTTTTTTCCATGAACCTGCAAACGGTGTGGAATTCTTGTAGATTTTAGAAATACTCTTGAAAAAATCTTGGATCACCAATTGCCTGAAATCCTCTTTGAGCATCGTTCCCGAATACGCTTCTTTAAACAAATAGCGAATATCAATCGGTTTGTAATTGTTATACTCTTTGTTAGCCAAGTTTACCGCCAATTCCTGAGGGTGCAAAATTAAATTTTGCAGTTTATCCGATAAAGTAGCTTCATTTTTAACAATTTCCGCCCGCGCCACCTCGGTTGGGTTTTGCATCTTGCTGGCTGGTGTTCCTGTAAAAAACAAATGAGAAGGCGTGACCGAAGGGAACTCCCTATTAAAAAGAGAAATGTTTTTCACATTCTCTTTCTTTTGAGATTCATTTAAAGATGTTCTAGTACTCTCATTGTTATCAGGTAAAACTTTCTCGCTTTCAGAGGTAATGTTTTGATTTTCAGTAGTTGTTAATTTTGAGGTCTTGAGGTCTAAAACGGTTAAAATTTCAGGATTGATATGCAATTCTACAGGTCTATTTTGCCCTTTGAATACATAATCGACAAACACGCCACATTCTTCCAAACGCTGTCTATGATTCCGAACGGTTTTAGTACAAAGAGCTAAACTATTCACTCCATTACGCTTCAACTCGGTTACTAAAAACGAATTGATTTTAAATTCCTCTATGGGTCGAATGGCTGTTACTCCCAGCTTCATGTACTGTTCGTTGCGCTTCATCAATTGAGAATTGTAGAGATGGAGCAAATTTTGAAATACCAATTCTGTGGCATACTTAACCGTTTGGATTTTCTTTTTGCAAATAATCATTCCGTATTCATTGCAAAAATCATCTACACTTTGATTAAACGCTCTTGGTTTTAAGGATTGATTTTTCTTTGCAAAAAGGACAGAAAATGATTTCTGAACCTCTGTGAGTTCATTGTTCCTCAGAAACAATCTAACATTGTCGTTGTGTTTATCTATCAATTCATTCTCGGCATTCGTTTTAAAATTATAGCCTACAATGTACTTTCGGTAGTTATCCATAGTGATTGAAAAGGCTTCCATGGTTATTGCAGGATAAACTGCCATGATTCTATTTTTGAGTTGCAAAGAAATTGCAACGGTCGTTGCAATGCTTTCAAGCGTTTTGTTTTTATGGTCTGTGTTTCCAAAACCAAAAAGATGAGAAGCTAATGAAAAAACATTGCTATCTAAAGAGTTATTTTTCATATTGTCAGCATTTATCCTTGCTGTATCGGGCAAATAGTACCCGATTACAACAAAGAATTTTCAGCATTTGCTGGAGGTATTTTTAGGATCTACGTTTGCTCTTGAATTGGGTAGCCAATAAATTTTCGGTTACACTTTCTAAAGTCCAATTCTGTAAGGGTTTTGATTTTCTAATTTTTCGGGTTTCAGGCCTTCCCACTTCTTTATCGATACACAAGGCGAGTTCTTTCAATTCCTCGGGGGAAAGAAAGATTTTTGCATTGTTAAGTATGGATAAAACTTTGGGATTGTTCATTGCCCTTACACTTTAAATAATCGTTGACGTTTGAGTTGTAGTGCTTTTTTGGCTTTTACGGTTTTGTTGACCAATTGCATAATAGCCAATTCTACTTGTTCATTTTCACGCATTCCATTGACAAAAGTGCGGATGCTTTGTCTCGTGTAGTCTTCGCCAATAGCGTTTTTGATTTTCTTTTTTTTCAAATGCAAGGAAATTGTGGCAGAGTACTGCTTTCCTAAAGTTTTAATAATACAGGTTCTTTCTTGGTTGTTAATCATATTTCAAATTGTATTTGGTAACTAAAATCATTTTGTAATTCTTTCAAGTCAGCATTCTCAATTTCAAAATTCCACGGTACATAAATGGTTCGAAGCGTTGCACTATAGCGTAATCCAGCTCTTCTTAATTTTTGATGCAATCGGTATCGTCTATTCCTTTTTGAAGTTCGTATCATATTACCAGTGTACTATTTATACTTTGTGACGAATAATAAATCAATTATCTGCAACATTTTATACCATATAGCAATAAACTGCAATATATATTTGTTACATTTGCGGCTACAATTACGCTACAAAGGCGTACAAATAGCAAATTCAACCATTGCAAATATATGCAACAATTGCAATATTTTGCAATTTTTATAAAAAAATACCACAAATTTCCAAAAACAAATTTCATGCAACTGATTATCAAAGAAGTAAGAGAGAGTAAAAAACTAACTCAAGACGAAATCGTTGAACTTTCAGGCATAAAAAAGCGAACTTATGTAGATTACGAGAACGGAAAATCAGACATTCCGCTCTCTAAATTGCAAAATATAGCAAATGCCTTAAAAGTTAACCTGTTTGAATTGTTTGAAGGCTATAATGAAACCTTAGCCGAAATGAGCCAAAATAGCTTATTAACAAAATTGCAATTTGAGAATGAAGCTTTAAGAAAAGAAAATGCTGAATTAAAAAAAGACAAAGCCTTTTTACAATCACTCTTAAAACCGAATGACCACGATAAAAGTCAACCCGCATAGTGATATGCGAGTGGTTTGGAAGAAAAATTAAAATATATAAATTAAAACAATTTGAAAAAGAAAAAACCATACTGGTTTCGATACACAAAATACACTTTGAATGTAATCTTCTATAAATGGATTTTTCCAGCTGATTATAGCGAAGAGAACAAAAATCATAATCATATTTTTAAGAACAACAAGAATTGAATGCATTAGTATTAAATATGAATACACTTACCAAATACCACATTAATTAAATATTATAAATTTAAAAATATTTATGGAAAAAAGAACGGAAGGAGCTTGGATTATAAATCATACAAAAAAAATTCAAGAAGTAACCAGTGCTATTGATTTTGGTGATATTGAAATTGCAGGAAAATGTGGTCTATTTTTATCCAGTTTAGCTGCTTCAGATTCCCAAAGCACATTAGCTAAAAACAAAGTTGATGCAATTGCAAAAGCATCAAATATTAAAAAAGTTGAAATAGAAACTATAAAAAACACTTTAAAAGAATTTCAATTAATTGACATTTCGAATACAGGAGATATTTCTGTAATAGGAATTACAACCTCGAATGTATTAG
Organism: Flavobacterium rarum (SeqCode); assembly: GCF_965234445.1. Taxonomy (GTDB): domain Bacteria; phylum Bacteroidota; class Bacteroidia; order Flavobacteriales; family Flavobacteriaceae; genus Flavobacterium; species Flavobacterium rarum. The sequence goes on from NZ_OZ248482.1 coordinate 27,988, forward strand.
TTCATACAGCCGATATTTTTGAAAATTCAACAACTGATAATTTTCAAAAAGCTTCATTAGAATTAACAAACTATAGCTCAGACAAGCCACTTAAAGAAGGTATTTTAAAAGAATATATCGGAGATACTTTTAAACTTGATAAAAAAACAAATATCGATTTATTTAAACAAGCAGAACAAATAGGTCTAATTGATTACGAAATAGTTGAATCAGAAAAAACATATTATAACGGAAATCTTTTTAAAAGAGATTCAATAGAAAAAACAACTAAAGTATTATCCTCATTGAGTAATAGCGACTCATTAAAGGTAAACGAATTAGATGAACTTTTAACTAAAGAGGGATGTGTATCCCAAGATATAGCGTTATCAATTTTGGGCTCTACTTTACTATCAAAATTACAAGCTATAGCTATGTATGATTTTAATGAAGTTAGCAATGAAACACATTCAAAAGTATTCCTTACTAAACCATCATCTTTTGCGAAATATGGAAATCCTTTTGAAGAAGATGCGTTAGATATGGCAAAATCCTTCATTTCATCATTAATCTATGGTATGAAAATAAGCTCAAATTCAAGAGGAAGAATTGCAGGTTACAATATGCTAAGAAATACATTGAGCAAATTACTAAGAGGCGAAAAAGTTGGACCTTGTACAGCTATTGGTCAAGACTATAAAATTTTAGAGTTAAATCGAGTTATTGAACTAGAATATAGTCATAACGGAAGATACTTCATGAAATTATTAAAATATGATATTTGCCATTTAGCTCTAAATGTTCTTGTAAATGGTGATCTAGCAGAAGAATCTACTTTAGAGAGTCATTTTTCAAGTTCAAATGCTACTATTTACACTGGACCTGAAAAAAATAGAACAAAATTGAGGTTAAGAAAAGACACATCAACAAATGTAAATGTTGGAGAACTATTAAGAACAATGCGTACCTAAATAAATCATGGAAAAACAAGTAGAATTATTCAAAGGGGAAATGATGGAAGAAAAACTGAGACTCTATTTCCTTAATAGTGGATATTATGTTGCAAGAGGTGTGAAATACAACTTTGAAAGTAATGAAATAACCGATGTAGATTTATTTTTATATGGTCGAACTTCAAGTATAACAAGAGAAAGGACAAATGTAGATATAAAAAACAAAAAAAGCGCAAAGGCTTTTGAAAGAATTCTTTGGGCAAAAGGACTTCAAGAGTTATTAAACTATAGTAGCTGTGTTGTTGCAACAACAGACAGACGAGAAGTAATAAGAAATTATGGTCTTAAACATAATGTGATAATTTTAGATGGGAATTTTTTACAAAAACTTGTTTATGACACAACCACAAGATTAAGTGAAGAAGAGTTTCTATATGAGTTGAATCAGTTTAAAAGCTTAAAAACCTATGTAAATTATAGTTGGAAAAATATTTATGAGATTTCTAAATCTAGAGTTTTATCTGAATTAGACTTCAGTGGATTTAATTCAACATCAATGCAACTTAATTATTTCTTTTTAAAAGGCTTTGATGTTCAAAAGAAAAACACAGCATTGCGCGCTTCGTATGCTATTCTTTCTCATTGTCTAATAATTTTAGATTACATTTTAAAGGACATAGCATTCCTAGAACCTGATTTAAGAAAGGAAAAACTAAGTGATGGATTTAAATATGGAAACTTAGGTAAAGAAGGTGTAGACCAAACAATAAAAATGGCTATCCAAATTGTCGGTTCCAAAATATCTGCAAATGAAATAAAGAAATCATTAGATACTTCAGAAACTGATACATTAAAAGAGTATTTTTCTAAAGTAGAAATAATAAAAAATATATTTAAATGGGCAATAGCTTTCGAACAACTTGCATTTCAAAAAGAACTTACACCTCCTAAAGAATTAACTCCAGAACTTAAAGGAACTCTTGCCATAATGCTAGATTACTTTAAAATAAGTAGAAAAGATTTTTTTGATATTTATTAAAAAATTAAAAAACACATACGTTTTGTGCAGTTTTATCAAAATTGCCCTCGGGAAACTCAATTAAAATAAAACTACTTATTTGTTCCGAATTAATGATTAGAGTAATATATTTTTTTTATGATTAAAGAAATAAACAAAGAAAACGAAGCTATAAAATTTGGAACTAGATTAAGCGCATTATACATAATTCTTGGTGTAATTGGCTTTGTTTTAATTATGCTACCAATGCTCTTTTATTCAAATGATAAATTAGAAAATATTGGTATTGTAGGAGATACTGTTGGAGGTATTTTAAATCCAATCTTTGCTGTTCCAGCAACAATATTAACCTTTTTAGCATTTTGGGTACAGTTCAAAGCCAATCAAGAAGTACAAAATCAATTTAAAATACAGCAATTTGAGAGCCAATTTTATGAAATGTTAAGACTTCACAAAGAAAACATTAATGAAATGAAGATTTCTGGTTATGATTATAATATTTCTACAACTATCAATCAAAAAACTGAAGAAACTACAATCACAAGAAGTCAAGTAGAGAGATTTGTTGAAGGCAGAAAGGTTTTTGTTACTATGGTAAAGGAGCTAGTTGCTTGTTATGAATTTTGTAAGTTATATGATATTACAGATAAATATGGCTCTCAAGAATTATTAGAATTATCGTATAGGATTTTCTTTTTTGGCTCACAATCAAGCCTTATTTCCTCAAATACAATTAATCATGAGTATATTCAAATGATTAAAGACCAATTGAAAATAGTGAGAGATAAACATAAAGGAAGTGTTGGAGGAATGAATGAGTTTGAAACAAGAAATCCAAATAAGAACATAAAATTACATATAAAATATGCACCATTCACTGGACACGAAAACAGATTAGGCCATTATTATAGACATCTTTATAGTACTGTAAAATATGTCGTAAATAAAGAAAAAGAGGGTTTAATAACATATAATATGTCTCGTGAATACTTGAAAGTTTTAAGAGCTCAAATGTCAAATGACGAACAATTGATGCTATATTATAATTATATAATTGGGTTTGGTAAAGATTGGGAGAACGAGGGATATTTAACAAAATATAGAATGTTACACAATTTACCAATTAACAAAGTAAAATATGCTGAACCTCCAAGATTACATTTTAAAAATTTCATAAAATCAATTAAGCCAGATGAAGGAAAATTGTTTGAATGGGGTGATGTAGAGCATTAATTTTGAATTCTATGGAAGTAAAAAATAACTCTGAAAATGCTGAATATGAAATCAAGATATTTCAAATAGACAAATCATTTTATGAATTTAAAAAGCATAACCTTCTAAACAATGAACAAATCATTAATTATATCATCAATGAGCATCGAATAAAAGTAAAGGACATTGAGAATTATAATAAAAAGATTGTTCCAGTACTAATAGATGACGTTGATTATTTTACTTATGTCTATAATGAAGAGGAAAAGGATGCATTTTGGAAAAAATTCATACCGGAAAGTTTATCAAATAATTTAGTATTTAAAGTTCAGCAACTTTCATTTGCAATGTTTGCAAGTATAGAAGATAATATTTATGCAATAGTAGGTGGTGGAGGCAGTAGAGTTATCATTCGTTTTCAAAATCATAGATTTGGATTAGATTTCTTTGAATTTATAACAGATTTGAATGAAGATGTAATTTCAATTGAAACAAGAGGAATCTCGGGTAAACTTACGAAAAGGAAAGATATATTTAAAGATGGTTTAAAACTGGTTGATATTTTAAATTTCACAAATATTCCTTCAAAAATAAACATCATATTAAAACAAGAAATAAAAGATAGCGTTTTTGACTTTATAGAGTTTGAAAATAGAATTACTACTATCGAAATAGGTTCATACTTCAACATTAAGCATAGAATACCTTTTAAATCTTTACATCTACTTTTTAAAAAAATAAATGAAATTTCTAAATCGGAAACCACAAAATCTCTAACATCTTTTGTTGAAGTTAAGGATAAAGGAGTAATTTCAAACATTTACAGAGAAGAACTTTTATTGCAGTTGTATGAAAATATGATGGATTTCTTCTCTCCTGCGAGAGGTGAAGCACCTAAAAAATTAGATATAGAATTTGTACATCCTTCAAAAATACAAGAGTTTTACGAAGCTGAATTTTATGTTTTCAAATTTAAAGGAACACGTAAAGGTCATAATTTCCAAAACAGGAAAAGTTTATACCTTGATGGATTAAAATTAGTTTATGAAAGTTTAGAAAATTTTAATTTAATAGAATTTAAAAAAATAATCTCTGGCTTGCATTTATACGGAATGCGAAAAAAAGATTTTATAACTCACGCAATGTTTTTAGATCATATTGTTTGTGAAATTAATGTTGAACAAAGACCAATATTTCAAATTGATGCAAAATGGTTTAAAGTAGAGAATAATTTCACAAATACAATAAATGAAATATGTTCAAGAATGATTGACAATAATTATTTAAATTCTGGAATAATAACTGAAAAGTGGAATGATACCGAAGATGAAGATGCTTATAATAGAAAATATCATTTGCAAAATAACTATTGGGTTTTAGATAAAGCAATAGGTCAGAAAATTGAACTATGTGATATTATGTATGAAGATGATAATACAATATATTTTATTCACGTTAAAAATGGATTTGATGCAAAGATTAGGGATTTAAGTAATCAAATTCAAATATCAGCAAGTAGATTTATGAATGAAAGAAACTCTGGTAGTGAAGATTTTATTTTGTCAATAATTGATGCATACAACAGTAAAGATGTAAATTCAGCTAGGCTTATCGACAAAGATAGTTTTAAAGCTAAATTTAAAACAGGTGGTAAAAACATTCAATTTGTTATGGCATTTAAATCAGAATTAAAAAAAGTACCACAAATAAAAAATAATGTTGATAAAGTTCAGTCAAACATTGCAAAGTACTCATTAATTCAATGTGTTAGAGAAATGAATATGTTGACTTTTCCAATAAAAATTGTAGAAATTGAAAAACTATAATTCGAAAATTTTATAATCCATAATTTTAAAAGTTTTTTTTCAACTGTAAATGATAACTATTAAAATATATAAAAAACAGAAAATATAAACAATTCAAAGATTTAGCTTACCTTTGATTATATAAGGAAAATTCAATAACAAAATTGCATACGGAAACGCATACAATTTGTGCCATTTTTAACTAAAATAGTCCTCAGAAACCCCTATAAACAAAGGAATTAATTTTTCAATTCCGAATTCATAACCCTGAGGTCACGGGTTCAACTCCCGTCTTCGCTACAAATTAAAACCCTAAACAATTGAAATTCAATAGTTTAGGGTTTTTTATTCCCGAATAATTTCCGACTTTTTCAAGAATTAATGTTTTTGAATGTTTTCAAATACAACATTTATCACACTAGAAAACAAGCATTTAAAAGTTTTTAGCCAAATCAATTTACCTTCTTTAAATAAAAGCGCTTTGCGCTTTGAATTAAGTTTTCAAACTCTTTCTTTATATATCTATGACAAGTGAGTACTGCTGAATTATAAAAAAGACGCATTCATTATTGAAAAACTGAACTAAAACCCCTGTATTCAATCATAAAAAAACCGAGCGAAAGATTATTGGAATTGCTTTTCTAGAGCGTTACGCTAACTAAAAAGACTATATAGACACTGTAATACTATATATTTGAAACGGAAAAATGGATTAAAAAAAACAATTTCAACTCCAATTTCATCAAAACCCTTTTCCAGAACAATAAAAATTACTCTACAATTTATATTTCCATTTCCCCTTTACTCAACTTTTCATTCTCTATCTTCATTTCATCTATCAATTGTTGTTCGGTTGGCAAATACAATTGGTATTTACTGGCTATAATTTTCGAATTGTTCTCGGGCAATGTTATTTTAACTACTGCATCATTTTTGTCGGTACATAACAGGATTCCAATGGTCGTATTTTCAAATTCCTGTTTTTCGTATCGGTCATAATAATTTACATACATCTGCAATTGTCCAATATCCTGATGTGTGAGTTTGGTAGTTTTTATTTCTATTAGAACAAAGCATTGTAATAACCGATTAAAGAAAACAAGGTCTATAAAAAATTCGTCCCCTCTATATGAATTCGTTTTTGTCGTGCCACAAATGCAAAACCATTGCCTAGCTCTAAAATAAAATCCTATAAATGAGTAATAATAGCAGTTTCTAAGTCTTTTTCACAGTAGGCACTTTCTCTTCTAATCCCTAAAAATTCCAATACCATCGGGTCTTTGATGATTTCTTTGGCATCTGTAGGGTATTTTTCTTCACGTGCTCCAGCCAACACGTCTTTTATATTATTGCTCAACAAAAGACATTCAAAAAGCTGGCTATTTACCTGCCTTTCCAATTGCCTCGCTGTCCAATAGTTTTTTGTCGTTTCGGCTATGTAAAATTCCCTTTTATCTTGGTTGTCAATACTTATTAACTTTTTATAATGAGTCCAACTCAATTGCGCACGCAGTGCGTGCGCAATTGGAAAAGTACGGAAAAACTGCCTGCAAGTTTCCAATTGGTGAACTGAAAAGCCACTACCAAACTGAGGTTGCAAGCCCTCAGACAATGATTTTGTATGAAAATCGCCGTAGTCCGCCCTTTCTTTTCCATGTTGTTCTTCCTCGAAAATAACCTTGCCAATTTGCCAATACATCAAAACGAATGGCACTATCTCTTGCGGTGGAGATAATAGCATGCATTTAAAGTGCAGAGGTTTGTTTCACCCGAATGAAATAACTATCGTCCAAAATCATCCTGCAAACGAACGATATCCTCTTCATCCGAAGGATTTTCTGGATCTGTGTGTTCCCAAATTTCGGCAACGACTCCCCATGATTCTAATCCAATTAAGCGGTGACGTTCCCCTTTGTCCATTTGTATAAAAGTACCTGGAGTAAGTTTCTTAATTTCCCCTTCTTCGTCTGTCAAGCTTGTTTTTACACCGACCACACCAGCCAGTACTTCCCATACTTCTGCTCTGCGATGGTGATATTGCCATGATAATCGCTTATTTGGAGCAACCACTAAAATTTTTGGGCTTAACTTATTTGTAATTTTGATGGAATTTATTTCTAAATGCGGAAAAAATTTGGTTGCGAAAGCTTTAGCCTGACTTTCGTCAATTACAAAAAAACCTCCCCATGGTCTGCTTTGATCTTGATTTATTACTGTGAGATTTTCTTTTTGTAATGCTTTGGCTATTTGCTCAAAAACAGCCTTTTTTTCTAAATTATTAGGGATATTCAAATTCATTTTTTTTATTTTAAATTAAAATTATTTTATTTTATATAGTATCTCTTGTTTCAGGAATTAATAAAATAGTTGATTTCAAATTATCGCAAAAAAGATTTTATTTTTTTTATCTCTTCACCATTTGCAATTTCACACGAATCAGTAATAGCAGAAGAATGGTAATAAGTAGCTTTCACCTTTTGATCTAACTTTTCAATATTCTTAGATCGCAGACCACCACCTGGCATAACTACAATTCTTCTATTGGCCTTTTCGACCAAAGTTTTTAAAACTTCAATTCCTTCGGTTACATTTTCAGCCTGCCCCGAAGTCAATACTGTTTTGAATCCACAGTCAATTAGTAACTCCAAAGATTCATAAGCTATAGCAATAACATCAAAAGCACGATGAAAAGTACAGGAAACTGGACTGGCAAGTGTCACTAATTCCTTATTCCTTTCCTTATCAAAACTATTATCGGTATTCAAGATTCCGAATACGAATCCGTCCACATTGATTTTTTTGAAATGAATAATATCAACTTTCATTTGTTCAAATTCGGCTTCATTATAAACGAAATTACCACCTCGGGGACGAATCATCACGTTCATTTTTATATTCAATTCATCACGTACTTTTTGGGCAGTTTCAAAATCCGGAGTTGTGCCTCCCTCCAACATATTGGCGCAAAGTTCTACTCGATCAGCACCGTTTTTCTCAGCTATAACCGCTGATTCCAAATTGAAACAGGCAATTTCTAGGTTCTTATTGTTCATTTTTTATAGCATCTAACTTTTTAGAAAATATTCAGCATCTATTAATCGATTTCCAGTTGCATCACAAACCGCATAATTAAAACCGCCCTGAACGCAATAAGAACCGTATTCACCATCTTTATTCAACGCAATAAAACCCACTTGAATATCTTTCAGATTCTTCTTTCGGTTGTTCATCAATTTTACAATTCTTGCCACAGCTTCTTCACACGCTTTTTGAGGAGAATGCCCCTGTCTCATTAATTCCACAACCAAATGTGAGCCTGAAATCCGTATCACTTCCTCTCCATGACCTGTAGCAGTTGCAGCGCCAATCTCATTGTCTACATACAAACCCGCTCCAATAATGGGAGAATCTCCTAATCGCCCGTGCATTTTAAAAGCCATACCGCTTGTAGTGCATGCTCCCGAAAGATTTCCATTAGCGTCCAAAGCAATCATTCCTATCGTGTCATGATTTTCGATATTGGCAGTCGGTTTATATTGACTTGTTTTAAGCCATTCTTTCCATTCTTTTTGGGACTCTTTGGTCAACAAATTTTCTTTTTTAAAACCTTGTGATAAAGCAAAACTCAATGCTCCATCGCCCACCAACATCACATGTGGTGTTTTTTCCATTACAGCCCGGGCAACAGAAATAGGATGTTTTATAAATTCTAAACATCCCACAGAACCTATATTGGACAACTCATCCATAATACAGGCGTCAAGTGTCACACGTCCATCCCGATCTGGTCGTCCACCATAGCCTACACTTCTTTCTTCGGGATCCCCTTCTGGTATTTTAACTCCTGCTTCAACAGCGTCTAGGGCTCGTCCATTATTCTTCAACACATTCCATGCTGCTTCATTAGCGTGGATTCCAAAACGCCAAGTAGAAAGAACGATAGGTTTCCTAACACTTTTAATTGCAACAGGAAGTTTATCCTCTTCGGATTCTGATTGAAATGAACTCAAGGCTAATGCTACAGAGCCTATGGCAGTCGTTTTTATAAAATTTCTTCTGTTTGTCATATTTTCCCGTTATTAAAATACTATTTAAAATCAACAACATGAGATTTAAACCATATAAGACATCTAAGTATATTTAAGTTTTATTGCAGCAAAAATTATTTTATAATATGTCCTTACTGTTTCTTATATGGTTAAATAAATCTAAAAACTACACTTTAGAAAGCATACTCGCTGCTCCTAGCAATGCCGCATTTTCATTATCGCAGGAAACATGAATACTGATTTCGAAACCTGCCTTTCTAATTTTTTTATTGAAACTTGGTAAAAACAAAGAACTTGAATTGGCAATTTTTCCTCCAATTATAAAATGCTCAGCTGAAAAATTATTCAACCACGGAATCACAATTTCAGCCAAATCCTCCCCCATTACTTCAAATGCTTTTAAAGCCTTTTGGTCACCTTCTTTTGCTCGATTATAAAGTTCTAATCCACTTTCAAGTTGGATTCCACTCAAGGTAAAATACTTCGACAAAATCCCCCTCAAAGACACATAATCTTCTGCGATTCCATTTTTAAAAGGTAAATTCCATATTTCGCCATCTGTTGGCACCTCGGTTCCTGCACTGATTGACACTCCTTTGTCAATAAAACTGGATCCTAAACCTGTTCCCAATGTAACAGCCATTACTTTTTTGGAAAGGTTATTTTTATCTTTATAAACTTCTCCCTTACCAAAACAAACCGCATCATTCTCAAAAAAAACAGTATAATCATCCGAAAGACTAATTCTTTCTCTAATTAATTTACCAATATTTAAACCATAAAAATTTTCATATTTTGCCTGCCCCTTAACCATTGAAACTCCATTTTTATAATCAAATGGTCCAGGAAAACAAACCGTTATTCCATCTACATTTTCTATCCCAGAATTGTTTAGGGAAAGTCGAATTGATTTTTCCCAAAAATCCATAACTTGATTTACCGGCAAATTTGAATCAAAAGATTCTTTGTTTACAGAAGATTTCAAAACCTTCATTTCTGTAACATCAATAACTGCAGAAGTAATATGGGTTCCTCCTACATCCATTCCAATAGCATATACTTTTTTCATTTTGAATTGTCAATTAGTACCCTAACAGTCTTAGCAATTAGGTACTTTTAATTAGTATTTAAAAATTGTGTCAAGATTTCCATAAAATCCTAAGTACACTTCATTCTTTTAATTTGATATATGGCAATCAATACTATTTAGCCTTTTTAAGCTGATACATTGCATCTACCATACCGTTTCGGGTACTGTCTAAAACAAGCTCCCAAAACATAATGCCGCCTAATTTGTTTTTTATGGCATAGCTCGTTTTGGCTTTTACAGAAGCAATATCATCGCCTGTGGCAAATAATTTTTCCTTTTCATTATACCAATAAGGTGTCATTGCCTTTTTATCCCAAAAATATTTCCAACCTTTTATCGGTAAAAACGTTTTGGAAAAATCTTTGAAGCTTACCCCTTCAGTTGGTGTTCCAGATTGATATAAACCATGGTTTGTATTGGAAACTTCTTTCCAATTACGGGTATAAAAAGCGGCGCCAATAACTAACTTACCTGCCGGTATTCCTATCTTCAACAAGTTGGACACCGCTCTATCTGTAGATTCTTCTTCTTTTTTGGCACTATACAATGGAGTATGGTGACCGGTAACTTTTGAGTATCCATTTACCAAATCGTAACTCATAATATTCACTCGATTGACCAATGGCATTATTTTTTTCCACTCAACCGATTCCTCTAAATATTTTTGAAAACCGCCAGCTGCGAAGCTCAACTCATGCTTATCTCCCAGCGTTTTTCGAAGTACTTTTATCAGTTCAGTAAAATTCACTTTGTCTGCCGCTTGGAATAAATGCCCTGGATATCCTTCAATAGTGGGATATTCCCAATCTAAATCCAATCCATCACACTTGAAATAATCATTTACTTCCTTAACAGATTTTGCAAAAACGTCCCTTCCTTTTGCTGTTGAAAATGTCTCAGAACAAGGCGCACAACCTCCCCAGCCCCCCAAAGACAACATCACTTTCAATTGTGGATTTTTTGATTTCAATGACACTAAATATTTAATGGCAAGAGAATCTTTTTGAGTATCTACATTTAATTTACCCTCTTTCAAATGGCAAAAACTATAAATAATGTGAGTCAATTTATTTACCTCAAATTCATTTATCAATTTATCATCACCTGTGTAATAGGCAATGATGTCAAGTTGTTTAGCTTTTTGCGCATTTGCATAACAGACCGTTAAAAGCAATAACAAAATAAATTTTATATTTCTCGTCATTGGATTGGTTTTAAATTAAAGGAAGGAAATTAAATATTTTTATCTTTTAATAGTTGAGGATAATGAATACTCGTATGAACAATCATTTCCCCAAAGAGGGTATTCGCCCAGGCAAACCATTTACGGGTAAATTGTTTGGCATCATCTTTATGGAAAGATTCGTGCATAAATCCGGTATCGGCGTGGGTTTTCTTTAATATTCCAATGCAATATTTAATCTCATTTTCATCGACACTCGTAATCGCTCTAAGAATAATACTCATTGGCCAAATGGTATCGGCTCCTGTGTGAGGTCCTCCCACTCCTTCGGCTGCTTTTCCTTTATAAAAAAATGGATTGTTTTCTGAAAGAACTACTTTTCTTGTATTCAAATACAGTGGATTATCCGCTTTTATAGCTCCCAAATAAGGCAACGATAATAAAGATGGCACATTGGCATCATCCATAAAATGGAAGCTTCCGTAACCGTTTACTTCAAATGCAATTATTTCTCCAAATTTAGGATGTGTGATGATTCCGTTTTCTGTCAACCCTTTTTGTACTTGTTCCTGAAGTTCCCTTGCTGTAGTAACAATAGCATCATCTTTTAAAGCCGAAGTAGAGAACATTTCTATCAAATAACCCAAAACTTCGATTGCAAACATATTGCTCGGAATCAAATAGCCAAATAGTGTGCTGTCATCACTTGGGCGAAAAGTAGAAACAATCAACCCACAAGGTTTTACCGGATAACCATAACCTGATAAAGGCACGCCGTCTGTAGCCCAAGCCGTGTTTCTTTGAAAAGAATACGGTCCTTTGTCTGTCCAACGTTGTTGCTCTTTGAACGTTTGCAAAACCAATTTCATAGCCGCTTTCCAATCGTTGTCGAACATACTGATATCACCTGTTTCTTTCCAGTACCCATGTGCCAACCTGATGGGGTAACACAAACTGTCAATCTCCCACTTGCGTTCGTGAATACCTGGTTTCATTTTGGTCAAATCATTTTTCCATTCGCTTACCTGATTGAAATCTTTGTAGAAAGCATTTGCATAAGGGTCTAATAAAATACATTTCGTTTGGCGGTTGATTACTCCTTTTACGAGTTCTCCTAATTTTTTATCTTCTTTTACAAAAGGAATATAAGGCCAAATCTGTGCGGTACTGTCACGAAGCCACATAGCATCTATATCTCCCGTAATCACATACGTATCCGGTTTGCCATCAATGATTTCAAAATCTACAGTGGTGTCTAATGTATTGGGAAAACAGTTTTCGAACAACCATGCCAATTCCGGGTTCGCAATTTGTTTTTTGATTCTGACGATAGCCTCTTCAATAGCTTTACTCGTGAATTTTCTTTGTGCCAATGGCGGACGTTGGCTCACAAAGTCTTTTAACTGAAAATCAAAAACGGAATCCGAATTTAAAGCAAAAGCATCTGTTTGCAAGGCAAGAACTCCGGCCGAAAAAATCCCAGTATTTTTTATAAATTTTCTACGTGTTTGCATAGTTTTTTATTTTTTCTGTGTTGAATATGAATACGGAAAACTCTCCGAAGAGGTTCCTCTCTTTTTGTTTGGAGTTGCTGTCATATCAAAATCCAACTCAGCTCCTTTCAATAATTCAAAATGATTGATATAATTTTTACCATAAGGCGACTGATTCCACTTCAATTCCTGAACGTATTTATTTTCGGCAGAATTATTATCAGCTTTGATGATAATCTGTTTTCCGTTTTCTAAATCAACTGTTACTTTTTTGAATAATGGCGCTCCCAAAACGTATTCATCCGTTCCCGGGCAAACAGGATAGAATCCCAAAGCAGAGAAAACGTACCAAGCCGAAGTTTGTCCATTATCTTCATCTCCGCAATACCCATCGGGTGTAGGTTTGTACAAGCGATTCATCACTTCTCTCGACCAGTATTGAGTTTTCCAAGGTTCTCCTGCATAATTATACAAATAAATCATGTGCTGAATTGGTTGATTTCCATGGGCATATTGTCCCATGTTCATGATTTGCATTTCCCTGATTTCGTGAATAACCGAACCATAATAACTGTCATCAAAAACAGGCGGTAAAGTAAAAACTTCATCCAGTTTAAAAACGAATTGTTTTTCACCTCCCATCAAATCAACTAATCCCTGAATGTCATGAAACACACTCCAGCTGTAATGCCAACTGTTGCCCTCTGTAAAATCACCTCCCCATTTGAATGGATTGAAAGAAGGAAAAAAATTCCCGTCTTTGCCTTTTCCGCTCATCAGATTTACAGACGGATTGAAAAGCAACTTATAATTCATCATCCGTTTCTCGAACAAATCAATTTCTTTTTTTGGTCTTTTCAAGGCTTTCGCCAATTGCCAAATAGTAAAATCATCATAGGCATATTCTAAGGTTCTTGCCGCACTTTCATTAATTCCAACGTCATTTGGAACATACCCCAATTTATTATAAAAGGCAACTCCTTTTCTACCTGTAGCATTTGGTCCTTCGTTGTTCGCCCCTTTCAAAACCGCAGTATATAAAGTTTGAATATCCTGAACTTGAACTCCCTTGAGATAAGCATCGGCAACTACAGAAGCCGAATTATTTCCCACCATGCAGTCTCTAAATCCAGGACTTGACCATTCAGGGAGAAAGCCACCTTCTTTATATACATTTATCAAACCTTCCTGCATTTCTTTATTTATCGAAGGAAAAAACAAATTCAGCATCGGGTACAAGGCTCGAAAAGTATCCCAAAAACCCGTTCCGGCAAACATATATCCTGGCAATACTTGTCCGTTATGCGGACTGTAGTGAATGATTTTTCCATTCGAATCTACTTCATACAATTTTTGGGGAAAACAGGCAGTGCGGTAAAGACAGGAATAAAATGTACGCAACTGTTCGTCAGTTCCGCCTTCAACAGTAACTTTTCCTAAAACTTTATTCCACTCCTTTTTTGATTCTGCAACGGTTTGCTCAAATGAGCTTGCTACTAATTCATGCTGCAAATTCAATTCTGCCTGTTCAAAACTTATAAACGAAGACGCTACCTTCACATTCACCTTTTCGCCTTTTTTGGTTTTAAACCCAACAACGGCTCCGGCATGATCCGCCAACATTTCCAGTTTGTCTTTCTCCAAAGATTTATTCTGCCAAGTATTGCTCAAGGCAAAAGGTTTGTCAAAAACAATTACAAAATAGTTCTTGAAATTTTGTGGTACGCTACCACTATTGCGTGTCGTGTAACCAATAATTTTATTTTCCGAAGGGATAATTTTTACATAAGAACCTTTGTCAAATGCATCAATCACGATGGAAGACTGCTCATTTTCCGGAAAAGTAAATTGAAAATGAGCAGCTCGTTCTGTAGCAGTCATCTCGGTGGTTACATCATAATCTGCCAAATAAACGCTGTAATAATAAGGCTTTACAATCTCGGATTTATGACTAAACCAACTCGCTCTATCGTCTTCCGTAAAAGCCAATTTACCGGTTACCGGCATAATCGAAAACTGTCCGTAGTCGTTAATCCAAGGTGAAGGCTGATGTGTTTGTCTAAAACCACGAATTTTCTCAGCCGTGTAGGTGTACATCCATCCATCTCCCATTTTTCCGGTTTGGGGTGTCCAAAAACTCATTCCCCAAGGGCGTGAAATTGCCGGATAGGTATTCCCGTTTGAAAGATTAGGTGCAGACTGTGTTCCCATCAAAGGGTTGACATAATCAACGGGATCAATCGTTTTATTTTGTGCATTTGCAAAAAAAGATAATAGAAGAATTACACCAAAAAATATTTTTTTATTTTGCATTATAAATTTATTTTTAGAGGGCATCAAACCCGATTCATTTTTATGTTTGCCTGTACCTACAAGGAAATTTTAATAAACACCGGTGCATGATCTGACAAGAAAATATCGTTTAAGGTTTCTGCCAAAACTCCATATTTTTTAACCGTAACAGCTTTGTTTACCAAAATATAATCTATAAGAGGTCTTTCTGAATAAGGGATCCTACCAAAATCATGAAATGTCCAATTTGGTCCATAAACTACGGAAGCTTTATTTTTAGAATCAAAAAAAGTTAAAGAATCATCGGCTGCCAGTAATGATTTGACAACAGAAGATTTTGGATCAGCATTCAAATCACCCATGAAAATTTGTGGTAAACCCTCACTTAATTGAGTAGTTTTGGCTTTAATCAAATTCACACTTTCCTGTCTGGCTAATT
This sequence comes from Flavobacterium rarum (SeqCode), assembly GCF_965234445.1. Lineage (GTDB taxonomy): Bacteria > Bacteroidota > Bacteroidia > Flavobacteriales > Flavobacteriaceae > Flavobacterium > Flavobacterium rarum. The sequence goes on from NZ_OZ248482.1 coordinate 43,501, forward strand.
GTCCAATATGATCAAAATGGGTATTCATTACAAATACTTTTTTCCCTGTTACCTTATCCTTTAATTGAACCCAAGTCGCAATACGTTCACATGCAGCATCCCAACCTTTTGAAGGTTTATCTGGAGTTTCGCTCAACCAAAAATAACCTGATTTAATTAATGTAAGTTTATTTTTATTGTAAAGAATTGGACTGAATTCCCCTTTTTCTTTCCCGTCTTCTCGTCCCACTCCAACAGCATTGTACTCTGTCAGCTGACCCGTAATATCTTTTAATTGATTCACAAGTACCTCTTGCATTCCAAGTACATCAATTTCTTGAAAACGAATCAACTTCATGGCATTTTCTTTGCGATACTGCCAACTGTTTGCGCCATCTCCAGGATTGTCATAACGAATATTAAAAGTCATAATGTTCAAATCCAATTGTGTTTTGGTTTGTGAAATTGCATTTGCAATGACAAAAAACACTCCAAAAACAAAAATTATTCTTCTCATATTTTCTTTTTATTTATCATGTATAAATTCTTTTCTTGAAATCTACAAAGGCCTATCTTCTTTTTTGATCCCAAATGTTTTCGATGGCTGACTTCCCATATATAATTTCAACTCACCGTCTTTTACAATCATGTCATGGGTAATGTATGATTTTGTATAAGGCTGGCCGTTGTATTCTGCTTTTTGAATGTATTTATTTTCTTTATTGTTGTCCACTGCCGTCATTTTGAAAGATATAGCCGGCTTATAATGAATAGTGGCTTCGTCAACAGCAGGACTTCCCATAACATAAATACCATTGGCAGGATTTACAGCGTAGAATCCCATCGAAGACAGCACATACCAAGCAGACATTTGTCCGACATCTTCATTCCCACAAATTCCATCGGGTTTGGTGGTGTAAAATTTATCAAAAACTTCACGCACAATTTCGGCAGTTTTCCATGGTTGCCCCACATAAGCATAAAGATACGGAATATGGTGACCCGGTTCATTGCCTTGCGCATATTGACCTATCAAACCGCTGATGTCTGGTGAAGCTTCCTCTCCTTCGACTTTTTCGTTAATTTTAAATAATTGATCAAACTTTTCGATGAACTTATCATCTCCTCCAAATAATTCTATCAAACCGTAAGGATCTTGCGGAACCAACCAAGTGTATTGCCAAGCATTTCCTTCTACATAATCGTCTTTTCTGTGAGCAGAAGAAAGCGGATTGAAAGGCTCACGCCATTGTCCGTTTTTCAATTTTCCGCGCATAAATCCGGTATTTTTATCAAAATACTGTTTGTATAACTCCGCTCTTTTTGTGAAATAAGCATAGTCATCCATTTTTTTCAAGTCTTTTGCCATTTGGGCAATACACCAATCGTCAATTGCATATTCCAAAGCATTGGCAACAGTTTCCAATTGACTGTCTGCCGGTATGTACTGCAATTGTTGTACATAATCTAATCCGGCTCTTTTTTGCATGGCTGTAGTTTTAATTGCTTTGTAAGCCAAATTCATGTCGTAATTTCTATATCCTTTAAAATAAGCATCAACAATAACAGCAATGGAATGGTTTCCGTTCATACAATCGGTTTCATTCCCCATTAAATGCCAAACCGGCAATCTTCCCTGTTGTTGGTAAATGGCTAAAAAAGTCTTGACAATATCATTGATTTTATCTTCCTGTGTGATGGTGTAAAGCGGATGCAAAGCGCGATACGTATCCCATAATGAAAAAGTGGTATAGTTTACAAATCCTGCATTCTTGTACACTTTTTTATCCGTTCCTCTATAATCTCCGTTCGCATCATTAAAAATAGAAGGTGCAAACATAGTGTGATAGAAAGACGTATAGAAAATTGTTTTGGTATCGGTATCTGCTTTGATATCGATTTTGGCTAAAGCTTTATTCCATTTGGCATCTGCATTTTGAACCGCTTTCGCAAAATCCCAATGAGGAATTTCAGTTTTAATGTTAGCCAAAGCATTTTCGAAGCTCACAGGAGAAAGTCCCACTTTTACCATAACAGCATTCTTGGTTTTGTTTTTGAAATCAAGAATTGCTTTCATTTTCAACCCTTTTCCTTCCGTTCCATTTACAACTTTGGTACTATCATACATCACCAGGTTTGAAATATCTTCCGAAAATTCCATGGCAAAAAACAAACGCTGATCCGTAGCCCATCCTTTAGAATGGCGGTAACCTACTATAGTTCTTTTTCCTGTTTTTTTGATGAAAGTCTCTTTTGGGCTATCCCATCCTACTCCATCTGCCAAGTCAAGTAATATGTGTGCTTCTTCTTTCGAATTGAAAGTGTATTTGTGAAAACCAACTCGCTCGCTCGTTGTCAGTTCTGCTTTGACATTGTATTTGTCCAAAAGAACGCTATAATAACCTGGTTTTACCACTTCATTAGCATGCGAAAATGTAGAACCATATCCGCTTGCATCCTCTTTGGTTGCTTTTTTTAGAGTCACTTTTCCGGAAACGGGCAACAATAGAATATCATTCAAATCGCCAATTCCTGTTCCGCTCAAATGAGTGTGGGTAAATCCCAAAATGGTGTTACTCGAATAGTTGTAAGCACTGCACCAATCCCAACCTTCAAAAATGGTGGAAGGTCCCAACTGAACGGCGCTAAAGGGAACATTGGCTCCAACAAAAATATGTCCGTGTCCTCCCGATCCTATATATGGATTTACATACTGAGTATAATTTGAACCTGCTTTTTTATTCGACTTTCCTTGAGAATAGGTCGGCAAAGCAGATACTATTATGCTGATCCAGGTAACTACAAAAACTATTTTTTTTAATTTCATCTTCTATTTATTAAGATTACATTCTATTTATTCCTGTTTAAAACGTCATACAAAGAGGTAATCGTGATTTTTGGTTTTGAAATCGGACTTTCGATAACAATGGTCTTTTGTTGTCCTGCTTTCAAATCAAAATAGTTGTCACTCAATCTTCCGGTATATCCTTTAATGTCGACCCAAACGTATTTAGCGTCTTTATTGGCCTTAAGAACTATTTTTTTTCCAATCACTTTAAACGTGATATCAGGATTTTCCAGCTTCAAATTTATAGGGCGTGTCAAATCGACTACGGGTTTCGCATCGTCTCTGTAGGCTTCTTTCACGGCATACCAAGCCGCTTTTGGCTGACGGTTGTAATAATCCGTAATACTCCAACTTGCCACAGGCCAACAATCATTGAGTTGCCACAAAATGGTTCCCATATTGTAGGGTGCTTTTGAACGGTGGATTCCTATTATGTTTTTAAAAGAATAATATTGCAGGCACTGTGTGAGATAGGTATAATCTTTTACAGACCACGTTTTGACATTTGTTGTGTCTTTGAAATAGCGTTGCAAATACGAATTCAGTTTATTAAAACCTTTACCCGCTTTTTGATGCGCTTTCAAAACATCCGAATACAAATGTCTGTCTTCTTCAATTGTAATTTTCTCGGTGGTAGAATAATTCGGCATTGCCTGCATTCCGTATTCACTTACAAAACGACCTGTTTTCTTTTGGGTAACTTCAATATCTTCAAGTCCCCACCAAGTTCCCCAATAATGGCTGTCACCTTCGGTAATGCTTTGTGGTTTTCCCCAACCAAATAGAGGTGAACTGCTTACATAAGGACGATGTGTGTCTACTTCTTTTACCCATTTTGGGATACTGTCCTGAAACAATCTCTTGTAATCATTCCATAATCGAATAGAATCCTTTTGATTCATTTTAAATGTTTTTTGCCATCCCCAATTTTTGAAAGCTTCATCAATTTCATTGTTACCGCACCAAACCACAATCGATGGATGGTGACGCAAACGCTTCACTTGGTATTTTACTTCTTCTCTTACATTATCAAAGAAATGTTTATCGCCTGGAACCATTGTACCGGCAAACATAAAATCCTGCCATACATAAATTTCATTTTTATCGCACAAATCATAGAAATAATCACTCTCATAAATTCCGCCTCCCCAAACTCTAAGCATGTTCATATTAGCCTCTTTGGCAGTGGCAATTACTTTGTCATATTCTGCATGGGTCACTCTAGAAAGAAATGCATCCGATGGAATATAATTTGCTCCTTTCATGTAAACGGCCTTATCATCTATTTTGAAATAAAATGATTTTCCAACGCTATCGGCATCTTGTACCAATTCGTATTTATGTGGTCCTTTATATTCCTTCTCCCCTTTTTTCTCATTGAAAGCTTCCAATCTAACCGCTTTCCAAATTCCGCAAGTAGTGAATTTTGGCCCCCAATCCCAACCAAAATGATACTGGGCTTTACGTGCATACGCTCTAGGGTTGTCTGGAATGACATAAGGAAAATCTTTTTGGGCAAGAGAATCGACTACATTTTGAGCGGATTTAAAAACTACTCTCAATTCATTTTTTCCCTCTTTTAAATAGGGTTTCACATCAGCACTCCACTGACGGAACATATTGTCGGTTTTCAAAACTTGCATATCGTTCAAATAAACCGTTGCATAGGTATCTAAACCATCAAAAACCAAAAGATTATTTTTCTTGTCCAATACTTTTTGTTCAACTTCAAAAGTGGTTTTGTATTCCCAATCCTTTTTTTCTATCCAAACCAATTTTTTCTCGTTGTCACGATAAAAAGGATCCGGTATTAATTTGTTTTTCAACAAATCGGTATGAACTTCACCGGGAACTTTTGCAGGATTCCAATCGTTTTTACCAATTTGATGGAATTGCCAGTCTTTATTAATTTCAATCGAAATATTATGATTATTGGAACATCCGCTTAAGAAAACGATAACCAACAATAAAGATCCCAAAAGAATGGAGTTTGATTTTCTTAGATTCATTTTTTATTTCTTAATTTATAAACTAAACCAATGCTTTTTATTTCGCTCTAATTTAATGTTTTATAGAATTTGATTTCCATGTGTACTCTTTTTATTAAAAAAAAATAGTAGTAATAGTTTCAATAATTCAGTTTGAAACAATTTAATAATTTCAATAAATAATTGATAGATAATCGTTTTGATTTTAAAACCCAGCCTCTAAAAACACCAAGCTAGTTTATTAACTGCATTTATTACTTGTTTCAGCAATGTAACCATTGCGAAAAAACCAATAAAAGACTTTAATTCTGCTGTTCTAATTAGATTCTTTTCTTTTAGTGAAATTCAAAACTTTTATAAAAACAAGCCGGGAAAACAAACACTTCCCGACTTGCTTAAAACCATCATACCATGAAGGACGATTTATTTATCCCACCAAATTCTAGTTGTCATTAAATCTAAACCCTGACGTTGAACTGCTTCTTTATAATTAGCTGCATTTGTTATCAGTTCCGATTGATCGTAAATTAATCTTCTTGGAATAGTACCGCCAGTTTCTCCTGCAGGATCATTGACAGGAACCAAAACAGGATATCCTGTTCTTCTCCACTCAGAATAAGCTTCAAAACCGTTAAACAACAAAACAATCCACTTTTGCGTTATAATTTGTTCCAGTTTAGCAGCATTTGTACCAGTAGCGTTAAAAGGATGAGCAGCAATATAAGTGTTGTATTCTAATGTTGTAACCGCTGGCACTTTGTCACCGAAAATAGTAAGGATTTGCATTGCTGCTTTTACCCCATCTTCATAGTGTTGTTGTGCTGTTCCCGAAACATTCCACCCTTTTAGCGTAGCTTCTGCCAACAAAAATTCTACTTCGGCATACGACATAATTAATGTAGGAGCATCCAATCGCAATACGGTAGAAGTGTTTGGGTCTGAGAAAAGTTTTTTATTTCCACCTGGAAATTCTTTTGCATCATTGGCAAGCCCTTGTTGGTTTGCAGGATTGTTGTCTCCTGTGTCTTCCAATTTGGCATAAATTCTCAAACGAGGGTCATTGTTGTTTTTCAATAAATCGATGAAAGTTTTGCTGAATTTTGTATTTCCATCACCTCCACTCAAATCATTCCTTACCCACGAAGAAGTAATTGGATTTGTTTTAACTCCTTGAGGATTCGCTTCGTGTTTCAACACAAGGCTATCATCATTGGAACTAAAAACACCTTTGGCGAAAGCTTTTTCTACAAACTGTTTCGATTTTGCAGAATCAACTTTGGACAAACGCATAGCTACTCTTAACATTAATGAGTTGGCTAATTTTTTCCATTTTACCACATCGCTTTGGTAAAACAAATCGGCATTACCCGCAAAACCTTTATTGGCATCTAAAGCATCTCCGGCTTCATCCAACTCTTTTAAAAGGTCGTTGTAAATTGCCTGTTGCGTATCGTATTTTGGACCAAAAACATTTCCATTATATCCTTTACCTGCTTCAAAATAAGGAATTTCCCCATAAGTATCAGTCAATTTTTGAAACATAAAAACTTTCATGATTCTACAAGCCTGAATCATATTCGAATTTTCTGGCGTATCAGGCAAAACCGACATCAACTGAAAAATTTGGTTCAGTCCCTTGCCATACGATTCTCCAAACAAAGAACCTGAATACTCAGAGGAATAGGTATATTTTGAACCTGGCCCACCCAATGAGGAAAAATGCTGAACCATTTGAGCTGCATAAGCATTGTTGGCTCTCGTATTGGAATAATCCTGTCCGTCCACATAAATTTCGGCTAACGTAAACATAGATTTCACCGCTGGTTTCGATAAAGCATTTGGATTCGTATTCAAGTCTTCGAATCCGCTATCACATGAAGTCAATGTCATTGCACTAACAATTGCGATACAAAATAGTTTTATATATTTATTTTTCATCTTTCAATTTTTATGATTAGAATTTGACATTAAGCGTTAAACCATAGTTTCTAGTCAAAGGCATCGAGGCTCTCTCAAGACCTTGAGCATTACTATTGGAATAATTTGACTCCGGGTCGATATTTGATGTTGCACTATAAATTGTCCATAAATTATGGGCAGACAATGCTAAGCTAATTGATTGAAATGGCGAATTTGTCATGTATGATTTTGGAAAATTATAGTTTAAAGAAATAGCTCTAAGCTTAACAAAATCAGCATCATATACAAAATTTGATGTCACGTCACTATAACTTCTCCAATAATCGTAAGCCGAAACTTGTTTATTTACAGGATTTCCAGTAGGATCGGTACCTGTTACAGCAATTCCTCCTTCACGACCGGGAAGTGTACTATCTGATAATCCCCAACGTGTTCCCAACTGGTTTGTGGCAGAATAAATTTCTCCTCCAAATTTAGCATCCACAAAAACGGAAAGTGTGAAATTTTTATAGGTAAAATCATTTGTAAGACCCATTGATGTTGGAGCTACACCTTGTCCGGCTATAATTAAATTACCTCTCATGAATTTACCATTAGAACCAATCACGACATTTCCTTTGGCATCTCTTAAATAATCATACGCTTTGATTACTCCAAAAGGCTGTCCTTTCTCTAAAACTACTGAAGCTCTTGAATCTCTATTTCCTTCTAAAGATTTTGTTTTTATTTGATCTGACAGGTTGATTACTTCACTATCATTGTAAGCGAAATTATAACCAACATTCCAAGTAAAATTATCTGTTCTAACTGCTTTTGCATTAATGGCAAACTCAACCCCTTGGTTTAAGATTTCACCCACATTAATTTTGGTTGTTCTATAACCGGAAGCTTGAGAAATATCCGCATCGGTAATATCATTGGTAGTTCTCTTTCTATAAAAAGTTAAGTCTGTACTAATTCTGTTATTTAAGAATGTATTTTCAAAACCAAATTCGATTGTGCTCACATTATATGGTTTTAAATTCTTGTTAGGAACAGTTTCTCCATTCACTCCCAAAATTGGTTGACCCAATGAATCTGTTTGTCCATCTGGTGCAGAATATGTAAGTGATAAAGCATAAGCGTCTGGCAATGCTCCTCCTACGTTACCCCAACCTGCTCTAAACTTACCATAAGACATCCATTCCGGTAAATCGATAACTTCAGAGTAAACAAAACTCGAGCTAACAGAAGGATAAAAAGTACTGTTGTTTGAAGGGTCCAAAGTAGAGAACCAATCTTCACGACCTGTTAAATTAAGAAATAAATAATTTTTGTATCCTAAATCAGCTGAATAGAAAAGAGAGTTTACTTCACTTTCAGAATACAATACCTCTGATTTGTCTGGCATCGTGTTTCCATAAAAATATTCAAATGGAACGATAAAGTTGTTTCCTTTTATTTTAAGCCCACTGAATCTGTTGTGTTGACGGTTTGCCCCAACATAAGCATCCAATGAAAGATCTTTAGCTAAATTTCCTTTATACCCTAAAAAAGCAGATCCGTTTACCTCTGAGCGATTCTCATTCCTAGTTTCAATAGATCCTCCAGGGTTATAGTTGATTCCTGTTGGTTCAACTTCGGTGTACTCATAGCCGATATTATCTACTCCAATTACCGCTTTAGCATATACATTCGTTGTAATATTATAATTTAGCTTTGCAGAACCAATAAAACGTTTTCTATTATCATTGTTTAAATCTTCGGCAGTAGCAAAATAAGGATTCGTTTGATACACGTTGGCACCCAAATAATCCGACTCACCTCCATCTGCATCGTATGGATTACTCAACCATCTGATGTCTGTTCCGGGACTCATGAATGTAACAGGAAAAGAAGCATTTCTTGGAGAGTCATTCAAATAAGGTCTATTATGACTTTTTTCAGTAATATATTGTGCATTCGCTTCCACACTTATTTTTTCATTTGGAGTTGAATTCAAACTCAAAGCAAAGTTATTTCTACCGAAATCTGTTCCCGGCAAGATTGATTCGTCTTTGGTGTTTCCGAATGATAATCTGAAATTAGTTGTATCACTTCCTCCAGATACCGCTAAAGTATTGGTAAAGGAATATCCAGTTCTATAAAAATTATCAACATTATCTTTGCCATAAGCAGTATATGGTCGTTTCTGTCCATCAATAGATAAAGAATTTGTTCCGTCATACTTATCGCCCCAGGCAAAATAATAACTATCTCTAAGCTCTTGTAAATCAGCAAATCTTGTAGGGACACCATTCACAGGCGCTCCCGCTCCATATTGATCTTGCCATTTCAAAAGATTTATAGGAGTATTAAAGGTAGAGTTCGTGCTGAAATCTACTCCAATTCCCTTACCCGCTTTTCCTTTTTTGGTTGTAATCAAGATAACACCATTTGAACCTCTATACCCATAAAGTGCAGAGGCCGCACTACCTTTCAATACTGATATTGTGGCAATATCATCTGGGTTGAACGAAGACATACCATCTCCTTTATCTGCTCCACCCCACATTCCTGCATTTCCTTGTTGACTGTTATCAATAGGAATACCATCTACAACGTATAAAGGTTGATTAAGTCCCGAAGCCGAAGTAGCGCCACGTATTACAACACGACTGGAACCAGATGGACCTGTAACGGGAGCCGAAACATTTACACCTGCAATTTTTCCCTGAAGTGCATTACCCAAGTTAATCTCTTTGGTTTTTGTTAAGTCATCACCTTTAATTTCACCAACGGCATATCCTAAACTTTTTCTTTGTTTTTTTACCCCAAATGAGGTAACTACTACATCTTTCAAACTCTCAATAGATTGAACTAAAATAACTGATATTTTAGAATCATCCATAGTAACCTTTAAAGCTTGTGGGACATAACCAATAGAAGAAATTGACAGCGTTACATCTTGTTGTGGAACTTTAATTTCAAATTTCCCTTCTGCATCTGTAATGACGCTAATTGATTTTCCCTTAACCGTAATAGTAGCAGCACTTATTACTTTGTTTTCTGCATCCATAACCACTCCTGATACTGGTCGGTTTTGTGCTACCGCACTAAAGCTCCCCAACAATACCAGTCCTATAACCAATAATATGTGTTTCATAAGTTTTTGTTTTTCATAAGTTTTATTTTTCAAGTTTTTTTTACTGTTTTTCATAAGGTTTCTAATTCATAATGGTTAGTTTTTGGTTAATATTTATATAAAGAATAGCTTGTGTTTTCAATCAACCTATTCCTAATTTTTAGCTGAATTTTAATTTGATTAACAGAATCTCTGTGTTTTTTTTAATGAATTTTAATTATCATTATTTTTTTGCTAAATCGATTTAGTAAAAATTGTAAAAAAATAGGTTTTGACAGCTATTCTTTGTGCTAAATTATCTTTGAACATTTCATTTTTTCCTTGTTTTGTTTATAACAATTTACATAAAACATAAACTTGTATTTTTAACAGTCCATTTCACAATATTCATGATAATTTTAACATCATTAACACAATAAGCCCACCTTATTCAATATATTTTCAATAACCTTAAACAATTGCTAAATCGATTTAGTAAAAACTTTAAAAAAATAGCATTATATAGATTCCCGTTCTACAAAATTTCCTTTGAGTATTACGTTTTCAACTTTTACTTGATTTCCAGTTGTCATTTGACTTACAAGCATATCGATTGCTTTTTTAGCCATAGCCTCTATGGGCTGGGCAACAATCGAAATGGAAGGCGTATGCAATCTGAAACTATCATGATCATCAAAACTAATTACTGAAATATCTCTAGGTATCACAATTCCCAATTGACGAAAAGCCTGCAAACCGCAAAGACCTAAATAATTGGACAAAAACAACAATCCGTCAATCTCAGGATGCAGTTTTAAAAATTCTGCAATCAATCTTATTTTATCGTTCTCACTATTGTGAAAATCCATTCTTAGTACAAGAGATTTGTCATAAACATTATTCTCTTTTAATGCATCTGCATATCCTGACTCTCTTAATTCCATTTGAATCATTCCAGAGTTAACATTGACAACGCCAATATTACGACGACCTGCGTTAATCATTTTTTTTGTTGCAGAATACGCCCCTTCATAATTATCCATTACAACACTGCTTACCAATTGACCTGGAAAATACCTATCAATCATTACAACGGGTACTCGCATTTTCAGAAGATTGTCAATGCTCTTTTCTAGATTTTTAGTTGGCGCAATAATAAAGCCATCGACATTAGCCTGCAATAAACTATCTACCAGTTCCTCTGCACGTTGATCATCTCCACTTGTACTACAATAAAAAACCCTGTAATTCAAATTTCGTGCTTCATCTTCCACCACCTTTGCTAAATCAGCAAAAAACTGATTCGAAATATCTTCAATTATTAAACCTATTGATCTTGTTTCACCTGTTCTAAGACTACTCGCAATCATATTGGGTTTGTAACTCAACCCTTTGGCAACAAGCAAAACCTTATCTATAACTGCTGTGCTGATTCCCATTTTTGGACCAATATTATTTAACACAAATGAAACCGTAGAAACCGAAACCTCAGCTTTCTGCGCAATATCTTTCATCGTGATTTTTTTCATAATTGGCTTAGTTTTATCTTATTTAACTTTTCCTTAGCGTAGCAAATATAAAAAAATTATTTTACTAAATCGATTTAGCAATTATTTTTTTTTAAATAATTTAACTTTTAATTTACAAAGAACTCTTCAACTTATCGAATACCGCATAAACATTGATGTTAATTAAATAATGGATTAAATTTTCTAAAAATATTTTTATTTATGCTAAAGCATTTTTTTTAATACATTTGCTAAATCGATTTAGTAAAATAGCTTTTTAGACCAAAAAAGAGTCCTTTAGTAATTAATTCTAATGCATGAAATCTAAAAAACAAGCCCCAAAAAAAATTTAAATATCATTCTAATACTATCAACACATGAAAAATAATTTCTTAGTCTGCTTCTGTTTTATTGTCTTTATTTCAATAGCAAATGCACAAGATTTAAAATCACCCAGTGGCAACTTAAATTTGACTTTCAAATTGAATGCTAATGGAGCTCCCATCTACTCGCTACGCTATAAAAAAAAGACTGTAATTAAAGAAAGTAAAATGGGGTTTGTTGTAAAGCCCAATATTCCATTTAATGAAAATTTTGAAATAACAGAGACCACATTCCAAACACAAAACAATACTTGGGAGCCTGTTTTGGGAGAGCAAAAGACAATAAAAAATCATAACAACGAAATGAAAATCGCACTTACCCAAAACAATAGCAATAGAAAAATGATACTATATTTCCGCTTATTTGATGATGGATTAGGCTTTCGCTACGAATTTCCAATACAAGATAATCTCCGCCATTTTATTATACAGGAAGAAACAAGCGAATTTAATTTGGAAGGAGACCATAAAGCATTTTGGTTACCTGGTGATTATGACACCAATGAATACAAATACACTACTTCTAAAATTTCTGAAATTCCCAAACTTATAAAAGTGGCTTTAAATGAATCCTTGGCAGCACAGTCACCCATAAAAAATTTGGCCGTTCAAACCCCTCTGATGATGAAAACCAGAGAAGGACTTTATATTAACATTCACGAAGCTTCGTTGAGTAATTATCCTGCTATGTCCCTCAATATTGATGACAAATCATTTGGAGCCAGCTCACATCTCACTCCTGATGCGGTTGGAAACAAAGGATATATCCAAACAGGAACTTATACCCCCTGGCGAACCATTGTTGTGAGTGATGATGCCCGCGACATACTAGCCTCAAAACTCATATTGAACTTGAATGAACCGTGTTCTTTTGATGATACTTCGTGGATAAAACCAATTAAATATATTGGAGTTTGGTGGGAGTATTTCATAGGAAGAGGTGCTACATGGGCATACTCAAATGATCAGGATATTGTCATTGGAAAAACCGATTTTTATAAGTTAAAACCAAATGGGACCCATGGTGCAAACACAAAACATATAAAGGAATATATTGATTTCGCAGCTGCAAATGGGTTTGATGCTGTACTAGTCGAAGGTTGGAATGAAGGCTGGGAAGATAATACTGCCTTCAAAAAAGAACGTATCTACAGTTTCACAAAACCCTATCCCGATTTTGACGTAAAGGAATTAAACAAATACGCAGTACAAAATGGTGTCAAAATAATCATGCATCACGAAACCACTTCGTCAACATCTGAATACGAAAGACAGTTAGACGATGCATTCCGTTTTATGGATGACAATAACTATAATGCCGTAAAAACAGGGTATGTAGGCCCTATTATCCCCAGAGGCGAACATCATGACGGACAAATGATGGTCAACCACTATACTTATGTGGCTCAAGAAGCTGCAAAACATCATATCATGGTTAATTCACACGAAGCGGTTAGACCCACAGGATTAAACCGAACTTACCCTAATTGGTTTGCACAGGAATCAGCACGTGGAACAGAATTTGAATCTTTTGGAGGGAATAACCCAGATCATACTACAATTTTGCCTTTCACTCGATTGATGGGAGGACCAATGGATTATACGCCCGGAATTTTCCAAGGAGATTTGTCAGTTTACGGAACAATGAAAAACAAATTAAGTTCAACTCTTACCAAACAATTAGCACTCTATGTAACGATGTACAGCCCCTTGCAAATGGCAGCAGACTTACCTGAAAATTACAAACGGTTTGATGATGCCTTTCAATTTATAAAAGATGTAGCTTTGGATTGGGACAACACCTACATACTTGAAGCAGAACCGGGAGATTATATTACTATTGCCCGAAAAGCAAAAAACAAAAACGAATGGTTTATAGGCGGAATTACAGACGAAAATTCAAGAACTGCAATAATTGATTTTAGTTTTTTACCTGTCGGAAAACCGTATGAAGCCACCATCTATGAGGACGGAAAAGGAGCCCATTATCTTGACAACCCACAATCCTACAACATTCGAAAAGTAATTATCAACAGCAAAACTATATTGGAACAACACTTAGCAGCTAGTGGAGGTGTGGCTATTTCGATAAAAGAGAAATTAAAAACAAAGTAAAACACAAACCATCTTATAAGATATCAAAGCCTACATTCCTATCTAAAAAAAAGCATCTTAATTTTTACAATTAAGATGCTTTTTTTACAATAATTTCTAGTACTGAAAAGCGATGTACAAAAAAAACATCCTATAGAATCATTTAAGCACCTATAAATTTAAAAACTAAAAAAGTGAGCTTTTAAGGAATGACTATTTAGTGACCCACCTTAATTTCACTGGAAAGTGCAGGGCAAATTACTTCTTCTAGAGATGGTCAATTACCAAATATAAAAGAAATTGAATTATGCCAAATAATATTTACTCCAGAAGAGAAGTACCGATTCAAATCATGACCTAGTTGTATAAGTGGAACAAATTCTCAATCAAAAGGCCCTTAAATAAATAAATTATTAATTGCTTTATAAACTGCTAACAATAGTCTTTTTTTAAAATTTAAAGACGACTTTGGAAAATAATAAGTTTATTAATACTAACGATAATTAACATTAGATATTTCTAGAAATATTAAGTAAACGCTCTTAATGTTCTACAAAAAAGTTCGACATTTGTTCGGGCGGGGCTACAAAAAACAAACCCTTAAACATCAATTGTTTAAGGGTTTGTTATTGGAATTGTGTTTTGAAAATACTGCTTTCAAAAACTCTCCAGTGAGAAATGGAGTGAGGAATTTCATAAAATTGGGATGCGAACATTAAGCGGAAAAGACACAAGTAGCATCTAATCATCATCTTACATCCTCTAAAATTCTCCCAACTATTATGATTTCGAAAGCTGACGGAGAGGATCACGTTAAAAAAACACTCTTTTAGTACACCATCCGTTGGATGCGAGGAAAGAATTTTTAGTATCCTTTATACAATTATCAAAGATTTTGTGTTTACATCAAATCAAAATAGTATTTTCGGCAAGTAATATTATAAAGTAAAGACGGAGATTTACAATACAACAAAATGGGACTCAATAAGAGAATGTCAAACACCAAAAAAGAGCAATAGAACAATATGGATATAGTCAAATTTAAAATCACGTCTAAAACGATAAAAGTAGAAGTTCGCAATTCAAATAATTATGTTTTTAATTTCAATACAGCCTTAGAAATAGAAAAAGAAGATAGAGACGTTTTATTGAAACTGTACAATGCATTAGACCTACTTTTCAAGAAAGAAAATGCTAGTGAAGTAAAAAATTACATCTCGCCCAATCAAACCAATATATTAGACCAGATTGCTGCCGTTGACGATTTAGACCAGTAAAGATTTTAAACAAAAAAAAAGATAGGCTTTTCAAGAGAAAGCAAATAAAATATACTATTTATTCATTAGTTTTTTACCATTAAAAAACCAAAAAAATTGGCGTCATTAATTATAAAAAGGTAATTTGCACATCCATCAAAAAAAACAACTCCGAATAAATGCGCCTTCCTATTTTTCTTTACTTATTTATTTTTTGCATCATTCCTTCAGCTCAAGCACAATTAAAAGCGATTACCGATCAAACTGACTACCCATTTTGGATCAATCTGCCCAATCAAGAGGTTTTGGATAAAAAAGCGCCCATCATTTTATTTTTACACGGAAAAAGTCTGTCTGGCACTAGTTTGGATCGAGTAAAACGGTACGGCGTACTAAGAGCTATCGAAAGAGGAAAAGAAATTCCCGCCATCGTTATTGCGCCTCAAGTAGCTCACGGTGCTTGGGATCCAGACAAACTCTTGAAACTTCTGGAATATGTGCAAAACAATTACAATACCGATTTGTCGCGCGTTTATGTATGCGGCATGAGTTTAGGAGGCTACGGAACTTTTGATTTTGCTGGAAAATACCCCGACAAAATCACAGCGGCAGTCGCCATTTGCGGAAGCGGAAATCCAAAAGACGCTTACAATCTGGCAACGGTTCCTTTGTGGGTTATTCACGGAAACAAAGATTTTATCGTTCCAATTTCGGAATCCAAAAAAATGGTCAAAGCCATACAGACTTGCAATCCCGATGCTAATCTCACCTTTACAATTGTCAAAGGCGGTAATCACAGCAGTGTAGAAAATTATTTTAGAGAAGATAAAATTTATACTTGGATGCTAAGTCAGTTTAAATTAATTCCATAAAAAAAGGCTGCAATTGCAGCCTTTTTATTTATTTTAGAATCTCTTTTAATTCCTCAAGTCCTACTTTTTTCTGCTCTCCAGAAACCAAATCTTTCAAACTATATTGATTGTCCTTCATTTCTTCCTCACCTACAATTACCGCATAGGGAATAAATCGCTTGTCGGCGTGCTGAAATTGCTTGGCCACTTTGGCATTGTCAGGATACAATTCGACTTTAATTCCGGCAGCACGTAATTCCTTAATGGCTTTCATCGAATAAAAGGCTTCTTTTTCGCCATAATTGATGAACAACGCTTTGGAAGTAGATGTTACTGCTTCTGGGAACAATCCTAACTCTTCAACAACTAAATAGATTCGGTCAAGTCCAAAAGAGATTCCTACTCCACTCATGTTTTTCAATCCAAAAATACCGGTCAAATCATCATAGCGACCACCGCCACCGATGGAACCCATGGCAACTGTTTTGGGAGCAGCCACTTCAAAAATAGCGCCTGTATAATAATTCAATCCTCGGGCTAGTGTTACATCCAAATCCAAACTGGCAGTTGACAATCCTAGATTGGTAACATTGTCACAAATAAAACGAAGCTCTTCTACTCCTTTCATTCCTTCGGCTGAGGATGAAAGTAAAACAGACAATTTCTCGATTTTCTCAGAAATGGTTCCCGTAAAATTGAATAGCGGTTGTACTTTGGCAATCGCTTCTTCGGAAATTCCTTTTTCGATCATTTCTTTCTTTACACCGTCTTCGCCTATTTTGTCGAGTTTGTCCAAAGCAACTGTAAAGTCAATCAGTTTATCGGATGCGCCAATGACTTCGGCAATACCAGAAAGTATTTTTCGGTTGTTGATTTTAATCGTTACTACCGCAAGACCCAAAGCGGTAAAAACCGAATCGTACAATTGCACCAACTCTACTTCTTGCCAAAGCGATTTTGATCCAACCACATCGGCATCGCACTGAAAAAATTCTCTGAAACGCCCTTTCTGCGGACGGTCGGCACGCCAAACCGGTTGAATTTGGTATCTTTTGAATGGGAATTCAATTTCGTTTTGGTGTTGCACTACGTAACGCGCAAACGGAACGGTTAAGTCATAACGCAAGGCTTTTTCGGAAATATAACCCGTTAAATATTTATACTTTAATTCATAATAAAAATCTGCAAAGATGATTTTGACAAAAACATCTAGTTCTGAGTCTGATTTTGAAAGTAAATCATATTTTTCAAGTCTTTTCATTATTAAATAAAAAACATCATCTAATAATTCAATTTCTGATATTGATGCATCTTTAAAAAAGTGTAAATTTTTACTTTTTAAGTGTGCTAAAAGATTTTTTTTGTACAATACATCATAATCTTTCATATCAAAAGATTCATTTCTCTTTTGTAAATAATCTCTATGATATATTATAGAAAAACGTATAAATTCAACAAGTGTCTCATTAAATTTAGAAATATATTCCCCTGAGTTCAATATTTTGAAAATCAATCGGTCGCCTTCTTCTCCGTATTTTCCCATTAAGGTTTCGGAGTTTTCAAAGGAGGGTGTTTCTATAGGTTGGAATCCAAATTTTTCGAAATTGCTTTTTATGATTTGGATAATGTATTGTCTTTTTGCCACCTCAGCAGGTGAAAAATCTCTGGTTCCTTTTGGAATACTCGGTTTTGATGCCATTGTTTTAATTTAGAATTTTAGATTTAAGTAAAACTTTCTTAATCGAAAACGAAATCCTTTAAATCATTCTGCAAATATCTTACTTTTAAAATAATTCCGTTTGAAAAATTTGTGATTTAATTTAATAGGACAGTCCACAAAGTGTCCCAAATATTTTTTTTGCCACAGATTACACAGATTCTCACAGATTTCTTTAATCTCACGTATAAAATCTGTGAGAATCTGTATAATCTGTGGCCAATTTTATCGGTTTAGTATTAATCACGTATACTCATACTGATTTAATGTTTCTTTAACAACGGTATGCCCTGATCTATTTTGTGAACACAAATTATACTTCATAATGGGACACAGATTAGACAGATTAGACAGATTAGACAGATTAGACAGATTAGACAGATTGGTACTGATTCTTTGGGTGTAAACTAAAACTTAGGATAAGAAATACACATAAATCTTTAAGGCTGGATATGGATTAACTAATTTTTATCTGTGTAAATCCGTTAAATCTGTGACATCTGTGTTCTATTACATAATTTAGGTTCAACGACGGAATGCCCTAGCCCAGATAGTAGTGGAAATCCTCCTGAGCCGAGGTTCGGCTCAGGAGATTGAAACGAATAGCTGGAATTAGCTCCTAAAAAAATATTTAGAGGAATTTCTCAAAAGGAAATTGTAACAAAAATTGTATTTTCGAGTCAAATAAAACATGATGCTAAAACTATTCAAAGAAAATATCCGAATTGCATTTGGTTCGATCCGAACTCAATTGCTACGAACCATTTTGACGGTACTGATTATTGCCATTGGTATAACGGCGCTGGTTGGAATTCTGACCGTTGTGTCGGCGCTGGAGAACACGCTCTCCTCCGATTTTGCCTCGATGGGAGCCAATACTTTCAACATTAATCAATACGAAAGCAATTCCCGCAGACGTGGTGGAGGCGAAAGAGAAATCATAAATCCTATTATCTCGTATCCTGAGGCGGTGGCTTTCAAGAACAAATACAATTATCCCTTGACGGAAACATCCCTTTCTTTCACTGCAACATCGATTGCCGAAGTAAAGTATGAAGCTACCAAAACCGATCCTGAAATAAGCGTTCTTGGTGTCGACGAGCACTTTTTGACCAACTCTGGACTTGAAACCAGTTCGGGTAGAAATTTTACCAATTTTGATGTTTCAAACAATACCTATACTTGCGTTGTTGGTTCGGATTTTGAAAAAGGACTCTTAAAAGATATCAATCCTATTGGAAAAACCATATCCATTCGTGGTGCCAAATTCAAGGTTATTGGTGTTTTAAAAGAGAAAGGTTCCACTTTTGGGAACAGTCAGGATTTGCGCGTAATGATTCCAATACAAGTGGCGCGTTCTCTATTTACCGCACCAAACATCAACTATACCATGAGCGTTATGGTTGCCAAAAAAGAATTATTGGACCAAGCCATAGACAACGCCAACAGCACCATGCGTAGAATTCGAAAATTAAGCCCAGTAAAAGACAATAATTTTGCCGTGGTACGAAGTGATGATTTGATCAACAAAATCCTTGGAATCACCAAATATTTAGGCCTTGCTGCATGGCTTATCGGAATCATCACCATCTTGGGTTCGTCTATTGCTTTGATGAATATCATGATTGTTTCAGTAACGGAACGCACCCGAGAAATTGGAGTTCGAAAAGCATTGGGCGCCAAAAAATCAACTATTGCTTTTCAGTTTTTCATAGAGACTTTACTCATTGGTCAAATAGGCGGTTTGGTCGGAATTATTTTCGGAATTCTTATTGGTTATGGGATATCTAATTTAATCGATTTTGATTTCGTGATTCCGTGGGGAGCAATGATTGCAGCATTTGTAGTAAGCTTTTTAGTAGCCCTTATTTCTGGATTGTATCCTGCTATAAAATCGGCAAATCTGGATCCAATTGAAGCGTTGCGATACGAATAGGTTTTTAATTTTTAGCAACAAATACGTTTAAAAACAATAATTTGGGCGTGACCACATTAAGGTTAAGCTTTGTTTTTTCTCGCAAAGACGCAAAGGCGCAAAGTTAAGAGCAGATTTCTTGGCGTCTTCGCGTCTTTGCGAGAGTTATATTTTGAAAAAGCGTAGTGAGAAACCCACAACTTAATGAGTAATTTCATTATACCAAACACATATATAAACTAGTCCAATTATTTATCCTCAACCCAAACTCTCTCCCTAAGACAAACGTATGAGTTGTTTTGCCGCAGATTCGCAGATTTCAAATATAAGTTAATCTATAAATTAGCCGCTTACAGCGGAATTAGCGCGAATTAATTTCTTTAAAATTTTATTTTTTTTAAGGAATAATCTGCGTCCCGATAAATATCGGGAGCGGTTGCTTTTTTTACTATTGCTCTCCAAATTAGAATGGGCCTTTGGACTATATAGTATTTGTGTTTGGTATTACTTGAGAGCTACTAGCGTTCTCTTATTATGTGATTCCTCGTGCCTCGGAATGACAAAAAGCGATGTTTTAGATATGCAATATCGCGTAAGTTTGTCATCTCGACGACGGAGAGATCACACAAGTGACTCGACAATCCCAGTAAAACCTATACTTTTTTTTAAACTTTATGAAATTACCTTCACGCGCAAATCACGTAAAACGAGAAATCTAGTTCAAAAACAAAATTGGACTTTTTAGATTGCAAATTCTAAATCATCTGCTTTCTGTATTTCTTTTGAAAGTACCGAATATAGTTTTTCGATTTCTAGTGGTTTTAGAATTAACCCATTGAAAAAATGAAAATTCTCCTGATCATTTTGGGTCATAACATCGGCAGTTACTGCAAAAATTGGCGTATTTGAATTTTTGTTTGTATTCTCTCTAATATGTTTTGTAGCTTCAAATCCATTCATTTCTGGCATGTGAATATCCATAAGTATCAAATCATATTTTTTACTCTGTACGGTCTCTACCGCCAGTTTACCATTTAAAACATGATCGGTACGAATACCCCATTTTGAAAGTACTTTTTTTAGTAAAAATGCATTTATAGGCGTATCTTCTACGATCAACACCTTTTTATTGTTTAAATTAAAAAGCTTCTCTTCTTTTTCAATAACGATTTCTGTTGCTTTTTTTAATTTTAAAATAAAGAAAAACTCCGAACCTTCTCCTACTTTACTAATAACTTTAATTTCACTTTTGTGAAGTTCCACAAGCATTTTTACAATAGCCAGTCCCAATCCAGTTCCGCCTTGTTTACGAGTTGTAACTGGTTTAATTTGCGAAAAACTCACAAATATATCCGACAAATCTTTTTTAGAAATACCTTCGCCAGAATCTATAACTCTTAACTCTAATAGATCGTGATTCTTTCTTTCTTTTATAATTTTTGCTTTAAACTCTACTTTCCCTTTTTCGGTAAATTTTATGGCATTACTGATAAGATTACCCAAAATCTGAGTGACTTTGGTTTCATCTACTAAATAGGTTTTGTTTTTTAAAATATCATTTTGAAACACAACGTCTATCCCTTTTTCCTTTGCCATTCCTTCATACGTATTGCAGATATTATCGCAAAGTTCTTTGAAATTTGAGGGATACACTTCTAGTTTTGATTTTTTGGAATCCAACTTATTAAAATCCAAAATATCATTTACAATGTTAATAAGATTGTTTGAAGCGAATTGCAGTTTTTTTATCATTTTTCGGCTCTCAACATCAACTTGATTCTCAAGAATTGAAACAATGGTCGTAATTGCATTCAATGGAGTCCTTATTTCGTGACTCATTATAGAAATAAATTTTTGTTTTAACCGAACAGACTCTTCATCGTCCTTGTTTTTTTTGTCAATTAGCGTTTGCCTATCCTTTTGAAGAATTGCCTCTCGATCTAGCGTATTCATTTTATGTATTAGTTCATAATTCTCAATTACTTTAAGCGTTTGAGTATTAATAACCGATTCTTTTTCTTTTATGTATAATTCTAAATATTCTAATGCTTTTAATTTGTAATTACTAAGCTTATGAATTTGATAAAGCAGATAGTAATTCTTTATCTTTATCATAGAAATATTGTATTTTATACTCAGTTCAAGTCCCTCTTTTGTAATCGATTCAGCCTTGTCAAACAAATTTTCTTTTAGATACAATTCACCTAGTTTATTGTAAGCCATTGCTGTACCCATTTTTTCTCCCATTGAAGTATGTATTTTTACAGCTTCAAGAAAATCGGCTTCTGCGTGTTGAAAATCACCATTTTTATAATGCACTTTTCCTCGTCCGTAAATTGCAAAAGCAAAGCCTCGAATATCGTTGGAACGCTTTTTCAAATCCATTGAATATTCAATAATTTGCATCGCCAACTTAACTTTGTTCTTTTTTACCAATAGACCCGAAAGATTATTATATACATTCGATTCTAAATTAATATCATTTATTTTTTTCGCAACTCTTATGGAGCTTTTAAATGACTTAAAGGCATTGTTGGTATCACCAATATACTCATAAATAGTACCTATAGCTTTTTCAACTTTAGATTGATTATAATGGTCTTGATGTTTTTTGTATATTTGGAGTGCATCGATTAGATACATCAATCCCAAATGATAATTATTGGTTTTGTAATGAACACTTCCAATATTATACTTTGCATCGGCAATCCCTTTTTCGTAATTTAATTCCTTGAAAAAATGAATGGCCTCTTCTGATATTTTGTTAGACTTTTCAAAATCACCTACAATCATATGATATAGAGAAAGTAGATTTAAACTTTTTCCAATTAATTTCTTATCTTCTATTGTAGTGCTAATTTGAAGCGCCTCCTCTGCAAGAGCAAAACTTTTGGGTAAATTGTTAACTCGTAAAGTATAAGATTGATCTAATAAAGTAATGATTTGAGCTTTATCAGTTGTAAATAAATTATTGGAACTCATATTAGGTTTATTCTTTTTTGGGGAAAATCTTCGTTCCAAATATATAAATTAAACTTAAACAAAAGAACAAAACTTTACTACTGTGTATTTTAAGTGCAATACTTTAATATCTTTTTTTTTAATTATAAAAACAAGGTCATAGTAAACAAAGCATTTAGCATAAAAACTAGTTTACTCGGATTTAAAATCAAACGCTTTCTATATTCATTCAAGAGAAGCCTTTGTCATCCTGTCATTTCCATAAATATCCTTTCTCAATTCGATATCTTTAAAACCCATCACTTCCAACAAATCAACCATTTCTTTTCCTAAGTACTGATTAATTTCAAAATACAATTGTCCTGAAACAGATAAATTTTTTTGAGCTAATTCGGTTATTTTTTTATAAAAAATCAAAGCGTCATTATCTTCTACAAAAAGGGCCAAATGCGGTTCATTGTCCAAAACATTTTTCTTGATTTCCTGTTTTTCGAGATTTCGAACATAAGGCGGGTTCGAAACAATAATATCAAACTCTTGACCTAAATCCAACGATTCAAGAATATTTTGCCGGATAAATGTAATGCTTACATCATTCTGAATTGCATTTTTTTGGGCGGTTGCCAAAGCATTTTCAGAAACATCAATGGCAAAAACCTGAGCATTAGGAAGGTTTTTAGCCAACGAAATAGCAATGCATCCGCTTCCAGTTCCTATGTCTAAAATTTTTTGATTTTGCCTTTTGCCTTTTGCCTTTTGCTTTTCTAAAATCCAATCTACTAATTCCTCTGTCTCGGGTCTTGGAATCAAAACGTTTTCATTGACCTCAAAATCCAATCCATAAAAACTCGTTTTCCCCAACAAATACTGAATCGGAATTTCCAATTTTAATTGTTCCAAAATCGAATTCCAAGCCTCAATTTCATTCTCAGAAAAACCCAAATCGGGTTGCAAAGCCAAATCAATTCTTTTTAATTTTTGTTTTTCTTCCAATATTAAATAGAAAAAACTCTCCGCTTCGCCTTCACCATACATCGAAGTAAGTTCTTGTATAAAATGCGTTCTGTATTCTTTTATTTTCATTTTTTATGCTATTTTATTCCCCTTCTGGGGTTAGGGGACACAACATCCAAACTGGACAGCTCGTATGGCCTGTGCTTCCCATGGGAGAACAAATGTTTTTGAAACCTACTTTTCTATACAACTTTTGAGCGTCTAGCATAAAAGGCATTGTTTCCAGATAACAGTTGCAGAAACCAAAATCCCTCGCACTTTGCAGACATTGCTCCATCATCTGACTACCAATTCCCTGACCGCGGGTTTCTGGGAGAAAATACATTTTTTGCAATTCACAAAATATTTCGGCTTCATTTGCAAGTGGCGCTATTCCTGCACCGCCAATAATTCTACCTTCACATTCTACTACATAATAAACAGATCGTGGCTTATTATACTCTTCAAACATCAAATCGAGATAGGGATCTTCATAAGCTGTTCCAACTTTTGGAATATCCAATTCGTCAAAAACATCTCGTATCAATTGAGCAACGGCTTGATTGTCTTCTTTTTGTATTTTTCTAATAATCCAATTATCCATATCCTATTATAATGTTAATTCAGTACACAAAAATAACCATTGTAAACGGGAAAACATCCTAATTTTTGAAAACTAATCAAAGCAAACTAATGAATTATTTTTACCGCGGATTCGCAGATAACAATAAAAAAACATTATAATTTAGTCTTTAGTGAAATTTTAATCATAAAACAAAAAATCTAAATTCATATAAATCCGCCTTGCACCTTTGTCAAAGTTTAAAACTTTGACAAAGGTTAAGAGTCAACACAACTTTATCTCCAATTCTTTTTTTTTTAAATTACCATTGAAATTTTAGTACAACCATAATTTAACTGCTTTCAGCGGAATTACCTTAAATTTGTTTCTATAAAATCCCAAAATTCAGCTTTTAAAAAATGAATCTGCGAATCTGCGGTTGTTTATAAAACTCATGCGTTTGTCTTGAGCGGAATAAAAGCAAAATAGTTTCTCGAAAATTAAAAATTCAGCTTTCCAAGAAAAAAAATATTTGAATCAGTGGCTATTTTTTAAGCTCAATCGTTTGCTCAAGTAAAACTAATCACGAAAATTCGAGGCTAAACTCAAAATTAGTATTTTTGCAAAGTGAAGATACATGAAAAATACATGAAGCGTTGCATTGCGCTCGCTAAAAACGGACTAGGAACAACCTACCCCAATCCTATGGTTGGTAGCGTTATTGTTCATGAAGGAAAAATAATTGGAGAAGGTTGGCACAAAAAAGCAGGAGAACCACACGCCGAAGTCAATGCCGTAAATTCGGTACAAGACAAAACATTGCTCAAAAAAGCAACTATTTATGTGAGCTTGGAACCGTGTAGTCATTTTGGAAAAACACCGCCTTGTTGTGATTTGATTATAAAAAACAAAATCCCAAATGTGGTTATTGGCACTGTGGATCCCAACATAAAAGTGGCAGGAAACGGTATAAAAAAATTAATCGAAGCAGGTATTCACGTTACTATTGGTATACTCGAAGACGAATGCAATGAACTCAACAAACGTTTTTTTACGTTTCATCAAAAAAAGCGACCTTACATTATACTAAAATGGGCAGAAAGTCAAGACGGATTCATAGCGCCATTAGAAAAAATCGAGAAAAAACCCGTTTGGATTACCAATGAATTTTCACGACAATTGGTTCATAAATGGCGTACCGAAGAACAAGCCATTCTAGTTGGAACGCAAACCGTTATCGACGACAATCCCAAACTCAATGCAAGAGATTGGCATGGAAATAATCCCATCCGAATAGTAATAGACCAAAACAATAGAATCCCACTAGACAATACTGTTTTTGACAATCAAGTAAAAACCATATTCATTACAAAATCAAAAAACACACCAAACAAAGAAAACACTACCTTTGAAGTAATTGATTTTAAACAAAATATAGGTGAACAAATTATTGATTCACTATACAAACACAACATTCAATCGATTATAATTGAAGGAGGCCTTCAAACATTACAGACCTTTATCGATGCGAATCTTTGGGATGAAGCTCGAATTTTTATCGGAAAAACAACTTTTGGGAAAGGAATTTGTGCTCCTTTGCTACCAAAACTAAAATCAGAAAAGCACATAATAGACACCGATGAACTTCTAATAATTAGAAACCATGATTAATGCTATACTATTTGATTTTGGAGATGTTTTTATCAACTTAGACAAACAAGCTACCATAGATGGTTTGCAAAAACTAGGCCTTTCGGCTTGGAATGACGATTTGGAACAGTTGAATCTAAAGTATGAAGTGGGAGCTATATCCGAGGAAGATTTTCTTTTAGGGTTTCAAAAAAACATTCCCAATGCTTCCATCGATGAAATTTCAAAAGCTTGGAATGCCATATTACTGGACTTCCCGCTCTATCGATTGGAATTTCTTCAAATGCTTTCCAAAAAATACCGTTTGTTTTTATTGAGCAACACAGATGCTATTCATATCGAAACTTTCGAACAAAAAACAGGCTCTTCCTTTTACAGTGATTTTTATCAATGTTTTGAAAAAATATATTTTTCATTTGAAATCGGCATGAGAAAACCCAATCCAGAAGTTTACAACTTCGTTCTGGATCAAAACGGTCTTCAAGCCAAACACACTTTATTTATTGATGACAAAAAAGAAAACACAGATGCCGCCTTGGCACTTGGATTTCCCGTTTGGAATTTACAAGTCGGAGAAGAAGATGTGGTTGATTTGTTTGAGAAAAACTTAATTCAATAGCAATTGCAACATTCAATGGCAATTGCAATAAAAAAAAAAAAAAAACGAACAAGCTCATCAGAATAAAATCCGCTCATACTAAAATTTTAAACTGATATTGATTTTTGCAATTGATATTGATAATACAATTGAAATTGATATTGCAATTGATTTTTGCCATTCTATTGTAATTGCCATTGATTTTAGAAATTGATATTGCCATTTGAACATGAAAGACACCTACAAAACCATAGCTCTTCCCTCTGAAGAATCATTATTCAAAGAAAAAAGCAGTAAATTCTTCGGTTATGCTTACCCAATCGAAACGGAGGAAGAAGTAAAACCCATAATTGAAGTATTAAAAAAACAACATACACATGCTGTTCACTTTTGCTATGCGTATCAATTAGGCGCCGAAACCATTCAATACAGAGCAAATGATGACGGCGAACCAAGCAATACAGCAGGAGCTCCAATTTACGGTCAAATTCAATCGTTTGGACTGACCAATATACTTGTAGTTGTAGTTCGAATTTATGGCGGTATAAAATTGGGAGTTGGCGGATTAATCTCGGCATACAAAACTTCAGCCCAAATCACTTTAGAATCTTGCGAAATCATCGAAAAAACAATTGACATTCCTTTTCAAATTTCATTTGATTATAAAAATATGAACAAAGTGATGCGCGTGATCAAAGAAAAAAAACTGGATATCGTATCTCAAGAAATGGAAATACAGGAAGAAACTAATTTACCTATTGGCAAATTACTAATAAAAACCAGAAAAAAAAATGCCGAAATGGTATTCGACACTTTTAAATCATTGTTTGAAATTAACATTATAAAACTATAAATTCGCACTAAAAAGAACTCATTTTGGTGATTACTCAAAAGTTTTTAGTAGTTCCAAAATGTAATCTGGAGGAGCAATAGGTTTACCCGTTTTTAAGGACACAAAAACTAATAAAAATTGAGCAGTTGTTAATAACTCTTTTGATTCATTATAAATTGCACAATCAAATTCTATCTTTACAGACGTCTGACTTTTGAAAACCGTATGCACAGTTAATAACTCATCATACCGCGCCGATTTTTTGTAATTTATATTCATATTTACAATTGGCAAAGCAATACCACTCTCTTCCATACTTTTATATGAAATCCCTTTATTTCTAAGCCATTCGACCCTACCAATCTCAAAATAAGGAATGTAATTTCCGTGATAAACAACCCCCATTTGGTCTGTTTCCGAATATCGAACACGAACTTGAATTTGATGATCTTTCATTATATATATGTTAAAATTTTAAAATTAAAAAAGCACCTTACAACAATATTTTTGAAAATTATAACCTAATTAATTTTTTTTTACAGATAATTGTTCACATATTTGTTATCCCGAAAAAAGAATATATTTCACATTCTTTTTGCAAGAAAAAAAGCACTACAATAAAATAATTTAACTAAATATATGAACAAGACTGCACAATCAGTATGGGAAAACTGTTTGTCCTTTATAAAGGACAACATTCAGGATCAAGCTTACAAAACTTGGTTCGAACCAATCAAATCAGTTGAACTTACCGATAATGCATTATATATTCAAGTACCTAGTAAATTTTTCTACGAATGGCTAGAAGAACACTATGTAAAATTATTAAAAGTGGCACTAACCAAAGAACTTGGTAAAAATGCAAAGTTACTCTATAAAATCAAAATGGAGAATACTTATGGCAACAAACAACCGTTTACAGAACAATTGCCAAGTGCCAATAGAGGACCAATGAAACCTCAAGAGGTGGATGCTCCATTTAAAAACTTAAATCCAGAATTAAAAAACCCTTTTGTAATTCCTGGCATTCGAAATTTAAAAATCGAATCGCAATTGAATGCCAATTATAGTTTTGACAATTTCCTAGAAGGAGATTCGAATAGATTGGCTCGTTCTGCAGGTATGGCCGTTGCCAACAAACCAGGCGGAACTTCGTTCAATCCATTGTTAATTTTTGGAGGAGTTGGTTTAGGGAAAACACACTTAGCGCATGCTATTGGTGTTGAAATAAAAGACAAATACCCTGAGAAAACAGTTTTGTATATTTCGGCTGAAATTTTCACCCAACAATACATCGATTCGGTTAAGAAAAATAACAGAAACGACTTTATTCATTTTTATCAATTAATAGATGTTTTAATCATTGATGACGTTCAATTTCTTTCGGGTAAATCAGGAACGCAAGATGTATTTTTCCATATTTTTAATTATTTACATCAAAACGGAAAACAGGTTATCTTGACATCAGACAAGGCTCCAGTTGACATGCAAGATATTGAACAGCGTTTATTGTCTCGTTTCAAATGGGGATTATCCGCAGAATTGCACCAACCCGATTACGAAACTAGAATTTCTATCCTAAAAAACATATTGTATCGTGATGGTGTTGAAATTCCAAATGATATCATTGAATATGTTGCTCGTAACATTAAATCAAATGTTAGGGAACTAGAAGGCGCAATCATTTCATTGATTGCACAATCTTCTTTCAACAAAAAAGAAGTAACCATTGAACTTGCCAAAAGTGTAGTTGAAAAATTTGTAAAAAACGTAAAAAGAGAAATTTCTATCGACTACATTCAAAAAATTGTATCGGATTATTTTCAATTGGACCTAGAAACTTTACAATCCAAAACAAGAAAAAGACACGTGGTACAAGCCAGACAATTGGCTATGTTTTTTGCTAAGAAATTCACCAAAGCTTCTTTGGCAAATATCGGTTCTCAAATAGGAGATCGTGACCACGCTACCGTTTTACACGCTTGCAAAACAGTTGATAATTTAGTAGCAACCGACAAACAATTCAAAAAATACGTCGAGGATATCCATTCCAAATTAACGCTATAATAGCACTATGCCAGTCAAAATTTTAATGGTTTGTTTGGGTAATATTTGTCGATCACCATTGGCAGAAGGAATATTGGCCTCCAAACTTCCAGAAGACAAATTCCTTGTTGATTCTGCAGGAACGGGTTCTTGGCATATTGGTCGAGCACCAGATAGTCGTTCGATAACCACAGCCAAAAAAAACGGCTTGAATATTTCCAATCAAAAAGGAAGACAGTTTCAAAAATCTGATTTTGACACTTTTGACTATATTTTTGTAATGGACAATAACAATTACAACGATGTCATTCATCTTGCTCAGAATGATGATCAAAAAAACAAAGTCCAACTCATCTTGGATTCAATATTTCCAAACGAAAAAGTTGATGTCCCAGATCCTTATTATGGATTGGCAAACGGTTTTGATCTGGTTTATGAAATGCTCGACGAGGCTTGCGATGTAATCGCTCAAAGATTGATTACCAAACATTCAGGAGAAAACTAAAAAAGTTTTTTTATAACTTTGTTTCAAACTGTAACTTTTCCCTCAAAGACCATTGACAGGAGTCAAACAAAGCAACTTATTCTTAAAAAGCGAAAACAACCCAAATGAAATCAGCACCAATTCTTGGCAAACTATACTTAATTCCGACTACTATGGGCGATTGCGACCCTATGGACGTATTACCGCAAACCATTAAAAGATGTATTGAATTGATTGATTACTACGTAGTTGAAAACGACAAAACTGCAAGAAAGTCCATCAAACTGACCAATCCAGAGAAAAAACAATCCGAATTAAAGCTTTTCATCCTTAATAAATACACCGAAACCAAAGACCACCAAGAGTTCATAAAACCGCTTTTGGAAGGCAAAAACATGGGATTGATGAGCGAAGCCGGTTGCCCCGGAGTAGCAGATCCTGGCGCAGTAATCGTAAAATTGGCCCACGACAAAGGTATTCAGGTTGTGCCACTTGTTGGCCCATCCTCTATTCTTTTGGCTATGATGGCATCTGGAATGAACGGTCAAAGCTTTACCTTCAACGGCTATTTACCCATTGATAAAGGAGAAAAAAAGACAGCACTCAAAGCACTTGAAAAATTGTCATCAGACAAAAATCAATCTCAGATTTTTATAGAAACACCTTACCGAAACAACAAAATGCTAGAAGATATCTTGCAAGCCATAAATCCCGAAACCTACCTCTGCATCGCTACAGATATCACCCTCCCAACCGAATATATCAAAACCAAAAGAGCCACAGCTTGGAAAAAAGAAACAGTAGATTTACACAATCGACCTACTATTTTTATCATCCATAAAATGTAAAGCAGCACTAATACACTAATGTATTTTTCTTATATTTGTTTCGCTATTAAACCAAAAACACAAAAAATGAATTTTACAAAAAGAGATTTCAAAATGTTTGCATTAGGTTTTTTTACTTTACTTATCATTGATGGTGTTTACCATTGGAAAGATTGTGTAAAAGGCTATAAAGATGGAATGAATTCAGTCTTTTAAAAAACTAAGCAACCCTATTTAATCCTGTAAAAATCATTTTACAGGATTTGTTTTTTAAAACAACATCCATTTGGGCGTGACCCCATTAAGCAAAACGGCCCAATAATCATACCGCAAATTCGGCCGTTTTCCTTAATGCGGTCGGGCTATCCATGCTACTTCGGTAGCTTATTTCTATCCCTCACGCAACTCACAAGAGCAGTTGTTTTATACCAAAAACTTCATCATTCCGAAGAGATTTTAAAAGACGCAGAAGAAGTCTACACTTCACTTTCTTCAATACAAATTCATTTAATTCCATTCAAGAAATTAAAATCAGCTTAAAAAAACTACTTTTATACACCTAAAAAAAAACTTAAAAATAAATTTTGTATTCAGCTTATTCTAAATTAATGTCAAAATAAAAGAGAAAAAGACACGAATTTCACTAATTTACACGAAAACACAGTCCTTATAATTACACAAATTTTCTAGAACTGATAATTTTCGTGAAATTAATTTTAAAATTGAATATAATTAGTGCTAATTAGTGAAATTCGTGTCTACTTTTAATTAGGCTGAATAGTTACTAAATTTTAATCGAAAATCGACAATTCTAGTTTTATTTAATACCGTCAAGGACCTTTGTCAAAGTTCAAAACTTTGACAAAGGTTAGAGTTAAACACAATTTTATTTATTACATGAGCAAACTACCAAATGTAACGACTAGTATCTTTACAGTAATGTCCAAAATGGCATCCGAACACAATGCTATAAATCTTTCGCAAGGTTTTCCAAATTTCCCCGTTGATGATAGGCTAACAGCTATTGTTGCCAAACTTGCCCAAGAAGAGGTGCATCAATACACGCCAATGTCGGGTTACCCACCGTTGTTAGCTAAAATTGCAACTTTGGTAAAATCATCTTACAATCGTAACATTCAACCCGATACCGAAATACTCGTTACAGCTGGCGCAACTCAAGCCATATTCACCACATTACTCGCATTAATAAAAACTGGAGATGAAGTAATCATACTAGACCCAAGCTACGATTGTTATGAAGCACCCATTCTATTAAGCCAAGCAAAACCAATACGTGTAGCACTCAATGACGACTATACTCCCAATTGGAATGTAATTGAAAATGCCTTTTCCCAGAAAACCAAAATGATTATCATCAATAATCCGCACAATCCAACTGGGAAAATTTTAAATGAATCCGATTTTATACATCTTGAATCAATTTTGGAAAAGTATCCTGATGTAGTATTACTTTCAGATGAAGTGTATGAATACATCACTTTCGAACAAAAACACCTTTCGACCCACACTCGTCAAAAGCTGCTTGATCGTTGTATCATGGTTTCTTCTTTTGGAAAATCATTTCATGTTACAGGTTGGAAAATCGGGTATCTTGTAGCGCCCGACTATTTGATGAAAGAAATCAAAAAAGTGCATCAGTTTTTGGTTTTTAGTGTCAATAGTATTTGCCAAATTGCCATTTCTGAGTATTTAGATTTAGTAGACATGAATGAAATAAGAACTCTTTATAAAAAAAAGAGAGACTATTTCAGATTATTACTAAAAAACAGCCGATTTGAATTAATGCCTTGCGAAGGAACTTATTTTCAAGTGGTTTCTTATGCCAAAATTTCAAATGAAAATGATGTCGATTTTTGCAAACGATTAATCACGGAATATGGTGTTGCCGCTATCCCAATTTCTACTTTCTATGAAAATGGAAAAGACCTGAAATTAATTCGTTTTTGTTTTGCCAAAGACAATCAAACTTTGGAAGAAGCAGCCAGGAGATTGAAAGCGATATAGTTACTGAGACACTAAGTTTCTGAGAGTCAAAGTTTTTTTTTAAAGTATATAACTTATTTTTAGCAGAAAATCAGCAACTTAGAAACTTCATTAGTTAAAATAAATCATGCACGCATACTATTTTGCTCTATATTTACAATCCAAAAAATAATAAATTATGAGTTATACCGATAAAATGTTGAGAGATGATGCTTTAAAAGGCAAAGTAATAGTAGTTACTGGAGGCGGAAGTGGATTAGGAAAAGCGATGACCAAATATTTCTTGGAGTTAGGTGCTCAGGTAGCCATTACTTCTAGAGATTTAGAAAAGCTAAAAAACACAGCCAAAGAACTAGAATCCGAAACTGGCGGAACCTGTTTACCGCTACAATGTGACGTTCGTCATTATGTTGAAGTAGAAAATATGCTTCAAGAAGTACTAAAAGCATTTGGAAAAGTTGATGTCTTATTGAATAATGCTGCTGGAAACTTTATATCACCAACAGAGCGTTTGTCTGCTAATGCTTTTGATACCGTGATAGATATTGTTCTAAAAGGAACCAAAAACTGCACGCTTGCCTTTGGAAAACACTGGATAGACACCAAACAAGCCTCATCATCAATATTGAATATAGTAACCACTTATGCCTGGACAGGATCAGCTTATGTGGTTCCAAGCGCTACTGCCAAAGCAGGGGTTCTTGCTATGACACGAAGTCTTGCTGTAGAATGGGCAAAATATGGCATACGTACCAATGCCATTGCACCAGGACCATTCCCGACGAAAGGCGCATGGGATAGATTACTACCTGGAGATCTAGCCGAAAAATTTGACATGGCCAAAAAAGTACCTTTAAAACGGGTAGGTGATCATCAAGAATTAGCTAATTTAGCGGCCTATTTAGTTTCTGATTTTTCCGCTTATATAAATGGGGAAGTCATTGTCATTGATGGAGGCGAATGGCTGAAAGGTGCTGGACAATTCAACTTACTTGAAGCTATTCCAGAAGAACTTTGGGATCAATTGGAAATGATGATCAAAGCAAAGAAAAATACTTAACCACTTGCATTATTCATCGATAAACATCGATATGAATTAAAAATAATCAGAAATAACACCAAAATATTAAACCCAAAAAAAGAGAGCTTTTTACAAGGTTCTCTTTTTTTTGTTATAAAAACCAACAAAAAAACAAAGAACATACAGTATTATTAAGAGAAATTGAGCACTCTAAAAACTATTTGTTTTTGTTAACAAAATAGATTTTCAAAAACCATAAATAATTGTATTTTTACGGTTCAAAATTTAGAAAATAAATGGGCAAAATCATAGCGATTGCGAATCAGAAAGGTGGAGTTGGAAAGACTACTACTTCTATTAATCTAGCGGCTTCGTTGGGTGTTTTAGAAAAAAAAGTATTACTAATAGACGCTGACCCTCAGGCAAATGCCACATCAGGTTTAGGAATTGATGTTGAAACAATAGAAATTGGAACCTATCAAATTCTAGAACACAGCCATACTCCATTGGAAGCCATTATAAAATGTTCTGCTCCAAATGTAGATGTAATTCCTGCTCATATAGATCTTGTAGCTATCGAAATCGAATTGGTAGACAAAGAAAATAGAGAATATATGCTAAAAAAAGCATTGGAAAGCGTAAAAGATCAATATGATTATATCCTTATTGATTGTGCTCCTTCTCTTGGATTATTAACGCTTAATGCTTTGACAGCAGCCGACTCAGTGGTTATTCCAATTCAATGTGAATATTTTGCACTAGAAGGATTAGGAAAACTATTGAATACGATAAAAAGTATTCAAAAAATACACAATCCAGATTTGGACATTGAAGGATTATTGTTGACAATGTTTGATTCTAGATTGCGTCTGTCCAATCAAGTAGTCGAAGAGGTTCAAAAACATTTTAATGATATGGTCTTTGAAACAGTAATTCAAAGAAATGTAAAATTGAGTGAAGCGCCAAGTTTTGGTGAAAGCATTATAAATTATGACGCTACAAGCAAAGGCGCCGTAAATTATATCAACTTAGCTCAAGAAATTATAAAGAAAAACAGTAAATAATTGTATGTCAAAAGCAATAAAAAAACAAGCCTTAGGTAGAGGTTTATCTGCATTATTAAAAGACCCTGAAAATGATATTCAATCGGTTGAAGATAAAAATGCAGATAAAGTAGTTGGGAATATTATAGAGCTTGAAATTGATGCGATAGAAATAAATCCTTTTCAACCAAGAAGTAATTTCAACGAAGAATCATTACGTGAATTAGCTACTTCTATAAAAGAACTTGGTGTAATTCAACCTATAACAGTTCGAAAATTAGACTTCAACAAATACCAGTTAATTTCGGGAGAACGTCGTTTACGTGCTTCTACATTAATAGGACTTACCACTGTACCTGCATATATACGTATTGCAAACGACAATGAATCTTTGATAATGGCTTTGGTTGAAAACATTCAACGCCATGATTTGGATCCAATTGAAATTGCACTTTCTTACCAACGATTGATTGATGAAATTCAATTGACCCAAGAACAAATGAGCGAACGAGTGGGTAAAAAGCGCTCTACAATTGCCAATTATTTAAGACTTTTAAAATTAGACCCAATCATTCAAACTGGAATTCGTGATGGATTTATCAGTATGGGGCACGGTCGTGCTATTATCAATATTGATGATCATGATGTTCAAACAGATATTTATCAAAAAATAGTTAGCCAAAATCTTTCGGTTAGAGAAACAGAAGCTTTGGTAAAAAATTACCACGAGAGTTTAAAACCAAAATCTGCATTACCTCCAAAAACAACTTCTTTTGAAATTAATGATGAAGATGTAAGCACTTTTAATAAGTATTTTGGGACAAAAATCGATGTAAAAGTAGCTGGAAATGGCAAAGGAAAAATCACCATTCCTTTTCATTCAGAAGAAGATTTTAATAGAATAATAAAATTAATAGAAGGGTAGTGAATAAAATCATTTCCATAGTCCTATTGCTTTTTCTTTTGGGAAACGCAGCTCTTTTTGCACAAGCAAAAACGGATGCAGTTATAAAACCAAAAGACACCTTAAAGCTAATAGAAATAGACCCTTTGACACCTGCTAAAGCCGCATTTTATTCGGCTATATTACCTGGATTAGGTCAAGCATACAATAAAAAATACTGGAAAATTCCAATAGTGTATGGCGCCATGGGCACCAGTTTGTATTTATATGTTGATAATAAAAATAAATATCACGAATACAGAGACGCCTACAAAAGTCGTTTAGCCGGTAATCCTGACCCTTATTACAATAAATTTTCAGACACACAATTAATATCGGCTCAAGAATTTTACCAACGAAACGCTTCCTTGTCTGGACTTTTTGTGATTGCTTTTTATGTATTAAATATAATAGATGCCAACGTTGATGCAGCTTTAATACAATTTAATGTCAATCAAAGTTTATCATTACAACCACAAATAGCCCCCGATGCTGTAACATTAAAATCAAATTTAGGACTAACTATTAATTATCGTTTTTAGACACGAGAATTTTCGTTTCTTTTTAAAAATCAAAAAAACACATCACAAATGAAAATTGCGCTTTTAGGTTACGGAAAAATGGGGCAAGTAATCGAACGAATTGCTTTAGAAAGAGGACACGAAATTGTTTTGAAAAAAGACGAATTCAATACTTATGAAGGACTTTCATCTGCCGATGTTGCAATCGATTTTAGTGTACCATCAGCCGCAGTAAGCAATATTTCCAATTGTTTCAACTCCAATGTACCTGTTGTTTCTGGAACTACAGGCTGGCTGGAACATTATGATGAAATGATTGCTCTTTGTAAATCAAAAAATGGAGGATTTATCTCCAGTTCTAACTTTAGTCTTGGCGTGAATTTATTTTTTGAATTCAATGAATATTTAGCCAAAATCATGTCAAAATTTGATCATTACAAAGTGAATATGGAAGAAATTCACCACGATCAAAAACTAGATGCACCAAGCGGAACCGCTATTTCATTGGCAAAAGGTGTTATTGAAAATAGTAATTACACCAATTGGACATTAGATGCTCCTAAAAATAACGAGATTCACATAGAAGCAGTGAGAGTAGGAACAGTTCCTGGAACCCATACAGTAACTTACAACTCTGATGTAGATGCTATAGAAATAAAACATACTGCGCATAATCGTGAAGGTTTTGCACTTGGCGCAGTAATTGCAGCCGAATGGTTGGCCGGAAAACACGGTGTTTATACCATGAAAGATGTACTTGACTTAAATTCCTAATAAAAAAATCAAATTAGAAAATAAAAAAACTTCTAATTTCTAACTTCTAATTTTCATATTATGACACTATATCAATGGTTTGTATTTTTCTTGGTTGTTCAAGTTATTCATTTCTTAGGAACTTGGAAACTTTATGAAAGTGCTGGAAGAAAACGTTGGGAAGCTGCCATTCCTGTTTACAATGCAATAGTTTTAATGAAAATAATTGGTCGCCCTACTTGGTGGACTATCTTACTTTTCATCCCTATTATAAATCTAATAATGTTTCCTGTAATTTGGGTGGAGACTATACGTAGTTTTGGTAAAAAATCATTTTTAGATACACTTCTTGTCATTGGGACTTTTGGGTTTTATATCTTCTACCTTAATTATACCCAAACTTTAACATATGAAGCAGAAAGACATTTAAGCCCAGATCACAAAGGAGCTGACACTATTAGTTCTTTGCTTTTTGCAGTGATTGTGGCTACAATTGTGCATACCTATTTGATTCAGCCTTATACCATTCCGTCTTCCTCTTTAGAAAAATCATTATTAATTGGCGATTTTCTTTTTGTGAGCAAAATAAATTATGGTGCTAGAGTCCCAATGACTACAATTGCGGCACCAATGGTTCATGACTCTCTACCATTTACTAAAAAATTATCCTATTTAAGCAAACCTCAATTACCTTATTTTAGACTTCCTGGTTTTGAAAAAATCAAAAATAATGATATTGTTGTTTTCAATTGGCCAAGAGATACTTTGGACAATATGTATTATCCTTCAAACATAAGAATTGACAAGCCTAGAGATAAAAAAACCAATTATGTAAAACGTTGCGTAGGTATTCCTGGAGATAGTTTACAAATAAAGGACGGTATTGTTTTTATTAATGGTAAGGAATTACTATTGCCAGAGAGAGCTAAACCTCAGTATTCATACAAAGTTGCTTATGACGGAAAAACTCCAATTGATTTTGAGTTTTTGCTAAAAGACATGAAAGTAACAGATGGTGCTGGATTCATAAACGACCAAAAAAGAGATACAATAGCCTTTAGAGCTTTAACTTTTGAAGGAGCGGAACGATTAAGACATATCCCAGGGATAACAGCTGTAACAAGAATCATAAACAAAGGAACCGAAGACGGTATATTTCCAGATTTTAAAGATGGAAAACCATCTGTAACTAATAATTGGAATTGTGATAATTATGGACCAATCTATATTCCACAGGAAGGAAAAACAGTTAAACTTGATAGAAAATCACTTCCTTTTTATAAAATAATCATAACTGAATACGAAGGAAATAAGTTAAAAGTTGATGGCAACACAATTTACGTCAATGACAAAATAGCGACAACATATACCTTCAAACAAAATTACTATTGGATGATGGGTGATAACCGACATAATTCATTAGATGCAAGGTATTTTGGATACACTCCTGAAGATCATGTTGTTGGTAAGCCGATTTTCATTTGGATGAGTTGGGACACTAACGGTAAAGGATTAGACAAAATTCGTTGGGAAAGAGTATTTACAACTGTAAGTGGAGATGGGCAACCACAATCGTATTTTAAATATTTTTTAATTGCACTTGCAGCGTTTTTTGTTGGTGAATATTTTTGGAATAAAAGAAAAGCGAAAAAAGAATTGTAAAATAAATGGTTCTGAAATAATTAATACAATTAAAAAAGTCATACTGTCAATAAAATGAGGTATGGCTTTTTCTTTATACCTTTAAAACATGAAAGCCTTACTACATCCCTCCTATTTTCCATCCATAAGTCATTTTGTGGCTATAGCACAATCTGATAAAGTTACGTTTGAAATAGAGGATAATTTTCAAAAGCAAACCAACCGCAACAGAACTTATATCTATAGTCCAAATGGAATACAACTTTTAAACATTCCAATAAAGCACTCCAAATTATGCCATCAAAAGACAAAAGACATTAAAATAGAACCAGAATTTGATTGGCAAAAACAGCATTTCAAATCGCTTGAAGCCGCCTATAGAAGTTCTCCTTTTTTTGAGTTTTTTGAAGATGATTTATTACCCATTTTTCAAAAAAAACATACTTTTTTAATGGATCTTAATTTGGAAGCTTTTGAAATTGTATGCAAATGTTTGCGAATGAAAATCGAATTTGACAAAACAACCGAATACTTTCATGAGATAGATAATTCCCAAATTAAGGACTTTCGTTATTTAATAAATGGGAAAAAAGATATTTCTGCTTTTGAAACCTACACACAAGTTTTTGACGACAAATATGGGTTTGTAAACAATCTAAGTGTCTTGGATTTATTATTTAATGAAGGAAAATATGCTATGGATTATTTGAAAAATCAAGTACTTCTTTGAACAATGTAACTCTATAAAATTTAAAACCATTAAAGGATTAAGATTCATTTGGATTTGAACTTAATTCTTTAATGGTTTTTTCTTTTTTATAAATAATGATTGAAATTCTATTTCATAGACAATTTGGCCATTATAGGAAAATGATCCGAATTTTGAAAATCAGAAAAACTTTCAAATTTTTTGACTTCCATCATTTCATCAGCAAAAATGTAATCAATTCTTGCTGGATAATATTTGAACTTATAAGTAGCACCAAATCCTTTTCCGGCTTCTTCAAAACTATCTTTCAATTTTCCTTTTATATTTCGATACACGTACGAAAAAGCACTATTATTCATGTCACCACAGATTATAACAGGGTATTTACATCCTTTCTTATGTTCTTCAAAAATACCGGCTTGCTCTTGCTGTTGCTTAAAGGCCTTACTTATTCTCCTTATTAATGATTTTGATTTTTGTTGATTGATGACATCTATGTTTTCGGAAATTTCATCGACATCCGGGGATATTTTTATGGATTGCAAATGCATATTGTAAACTCGTATAATGTCCTTTCCCATTTTAATATCTGCAAATACAACATTATTATTCGAGTTTGGAAATACAATATTTCCTTGGTCTATAATTGGAAATTTAGAGAATATAGCCTGTCCTGTCTTAATTTGCTTCCCTTCCATTAAAACATATTTGTAAGGATACACTTTTAGATCAATATTCCCTGAATTTGAAAACTCCTGAATGCATAAAATATCTGGATTTTCCGTATTGATAAATTCGAGAATTATTGTTGGTATGTCATCTCTATCGAGCCATTTAAAGACGTTGAACAATCTTACGTTGTAACTCATAACGGTAAAATCTTTATCGCTTTCTTGAAATTCTTTTGCCGAAAATTTGTAAAATTTATTAAAAAAAGTGATCCCAATTAAAAGAACTAGACCAGACAAAATCATACGTTTTTTGAACTGAATTGCCCAATAGAAAAAGAACAATCCGTTTAACAAAAAAAACACAGGCATGAATAAGGTAAAAACCGATAAAAGAGGAAATATTTTGGGAGCCAAAAAAGGGAGTACATAAGCGCTGAACGTTAATGCAATAAGCACTAAATTCAACAAATACATTCCTTTATTAAACCATGAAAGGTTCTTCATTTTTTAATGCGTTTTAAACTTTACAATACAAAAGTTTACGTTTTACAGCTCAATAGTAATAATACTATAAAAATAAACTATTTTCCAGCTTTAAACAAGAATTCTTTTTCTTCTTTGCTCAAACTATCATAACCAGACTGACTTATTTTGTCTAAAATTTCATCAATCTGTTGTTGTGATTTGTCTTTTACTACGATTTTTGAAACTGGTTTTTCTAAAGGTTTTTTATAATTTTTATGTACTTTTTTGAAAGGAGTTGCTGGTTTTCTAAATAAATTGACAACGAAATCCAAAACAGCACTTACGATCTTACTCAAATCAAATCCGTTTTGAAGTGATTTTATAAAAACAAATCCAAAAACTGCTCCAGCTAAATGAGAAATATGACCTCCTGTATTTTCCAATCGAAATTGCATTAAATCCAAGATAAGAATTACAGCTGTAATGTGCCATAATTTTACATTTCCGATAAGCAATAGCCGCACATTCATCAATGGATTATACGTTGTCACCGCAACTAAAATTGCCATAATTGCAGCTGAGGCTCCTATTATAGCACCATTTAAATGCAATAAATTGAATCCCAAAACAAATACTAATCCTGCAAAAAGAGCACTTAGAATATACAATCCTAAATATTGTTTTTCACTAAAATATGTCAAAAACAAAGAACTAGCAAAGTTCAAAACCATCATGTTAAACAATAAATGCCAAAAATCGTTATGAAAAAAAGCGTACGTTAAAAAAGTCCATGGCATTAAAACAAAAACAGTAGGTTGCGAAGACAAAGCAATCCAATTAGGAAAATCAAACATCCCTAATTTAAATTGATAAAAAAACAATAGAGAAACCAGAAAACAACCAACATTCCAGAAGATCATTTTCAAGCCAATTCCACCTAATTTATATTGCAATTTTAAATCGTCTATGATGTTCATAATTTGAGTTATGGGTTATGAGTTATGAGCTTGCTGACTCTTTTTTGAGTAAGACGGACTTAATTCCAACGATGGCTGTCAAACTGATTTTTCTTCCAAAACCACATCATCACAAAGCCAACCATTGCACCTCCAAGATGCGCAAAATGTGCAATTCCGCTAGAGCCTCCAAAAAGAGAACCACCTGAAACACCCAAATATAAATCAATTAACAATAATGCAGGAACAAAATATTTTGCCTTGATAGGAATTGGAATAAACATTAAAGCCAATTCTGCATTTGGAAACATAAAAGCAAAAGCCACTAACAAACCATAAATGGCTCCCGAAGCACCTACAACATTGCCTAAATAAGCCCCCATAAAAGCCTGAAAGTCGGAAGAAGTTAATACTTCTTGCCATTTAGTCTCATATTTACCTTCACTTAAAATTTTAAGTATTTCAACTTTTTGATATCCATTTGAAACTAAAGTATTAATCCCATTTTCGAAAAAATAATAATTTACTCCAGTATGCAACAAAGCAGCACCCAATCCACAAGAAATATAAAAAAACAGAAACTTTTTACCTCCCCAAAAATGTTCCAATGCCGAGCCAAAAGAATACAAAGCAAACATATTGAAAGCTATGTGCATAATATTTGGCAATGGCGCATGCATGAACATATGGGTAAAAAGTTGCCAAAAATGAAAATCTGGGCTTTCGAAAAAATACATCGAAAGTAGCTTGTAAGCGGGCTCACCAACAACCATGGAGCCAATATAAAACAAAATATTAATTATTAACAACTGCTTTACTGTAGGTGTGATATTCATCATAATGCAAATTTTTTATCTAGATCTTCCACACGCATAGTGATGAAAGTTGGTTTTTGAAATGGAGAAACATTAGGGTCTTTGCATGCAAAAAGACCATTTACTAAATTCTCTTGTTCTTTTTCGGTTAAATAAGTACCTGTTTTGATTGCTAAACTTTTGGCCATTGATTTGGCAATAGTGTCGTTTTGACTGAAGCTATTCTCTGGAATTCCGTTGTGTAAATCACTCAATAATTGATCCAAAACGGTGACAACTTCACTTTCGGTTACATTTACTGGAATACCCGATATCACGATATGATCCGAATTGGATTCTTCAAAAACAAATCCTGTATTTATAAGAGAAAGTTGCAACTCAGCAATAAGCTCCATTTCTGTCGCCGAATAAAACAAATTGATTGGAAACAACAATTGTTGGCTCGAAGCGTGTTGCACGGTCATATTCACAAGAAATTGTTCATACAAAACCCGTTGATGTGCTCTGTGCTGATCGACAATTACCATTCCTGATTTTATAGGAGAAACAATGTATTTTTTATGAATTTGATAGGACTTATGAACAGCCTGTTCTACTTCATGATCATTAAACAATGAAGAAGTGACTTCTTCGTTTTCAAAAGTAAACTCATTATTTTCAAAAGAATATTCGTTGCTCCCAGAAACAAATTCATTGCCACTTATAACCGTTTTGGTATCGTGCTTTATATCTACATACAAACTTTCCCAACTTGCTGTTGGTTCCGTTTTTTTATAAGACGAAAAAAGTTTATTGGATTTGTCTTCCGCAAAAGGATTGTAATTTCCATCCACTTGAATGGTTGGTACTTCAGCATCCATGTTTTTGTAATGGTAAGGCGTATCCAAATTGGCATCTCGTTCAAAATCCAAGACAGGAGCTACATTAAACTGCCCCAAACTGTGTTTGACAGAAGCTCTTAATATGGCATACAAAGCACTTTCATTATCAAATTTAATTTCCGTTTTAGTTGGATGTATATTGATATCGATAGTGTTTGGTGGCACCGTCAAATACAAATAATAGCTGGGTTGCGCACCAGCTGCTAAAATCCCGTCATAAGCGGCCATTACTGCATGATGCAAATACGGACTTTTTATGAAACGATCATTAACAAAGAAAAACTGTTCTCCCCTACTTTTTTTGGCAAATTCAGGCTTACTAACAAAACCCTGAATGTTCATCATCTCCGTATCTTCTACAACGGGAACTAGTTTTTCATTTGTTTTTCCACCAAAAAAATTGACAATCCGCTGTCTTAAGCTCGATGGAGGCAAATTGTACATATCACTCCCATTATGATAAAATGTAAAATGAATTTTGGGATGTGCCAAGGCTACGCGTTGAAATTCATCGATCACATGTCGGTATTCCACCGTATCCGATTTTAAGAAATTACGACGAGCAGGAATATTAAAAAATAAATTTTTCACGGCAAATGAAGTCCCTTTTGGCAAAACGGCTACATCTTGAGAGACAAATTTACTTCCTTCAATTATGATGTGCGTTCCTAGTTCTTCCTGTTCTTGTTTGGTTTTCATTTCCATGTGAGCAATTGCAGCTATAGACG
This sequence comes from Flavobacterium rarum (SeqCode), assembly GCF_965234445.1. Classification (GTDB taxonomy): domain Bacteria; phylum Bacteroidota; class Bacteroidia; order Flavobacteriales; family Flavobacteriaceae; genus Flavobacterium; species Flavobacterium rarum. The sequence continues at coordinate 87,146 of NZ_OZ248482.1, forward strand.
CCAATGCTTCACCACGAAATCCTTTGGTATGCAAGGAAAATAAATCTTCGGCTTGTCGAATCTTGGATGTAGCGTGACGCTCAAAACACATACGCGCATCTGTAACATTCATTCCAGAACCATTATCAATTACTTGAACCAATGATTTACCAGCATCTTTTATGATTAACTTGATATCCGTTGCTTTGGCATCAACAGCATTTTCCAGCAACTCTTTTACAACTGAAGCAGGTCTTTGAACGACTTCTCCAGCAGCTATTTGGTTGGCAACATGATCCGGAAGCAATTGAATTATACTCGACATTTAAAGATTTTAGATTGTAGACTAACGATTTAAGATTTCTGATTTTAAATTAAAATCAAGGAGGACAAATTTAAGGAATTTCTATTGGGTTTTATAACTTAATAGGTCATAAAAAAAACCAAATTTAGAACAGCAATTAATCCTTTTAAAACCAACAATAACGGCATTATTCTTTACCCGTTAATTCCTTAATTTCCTGCAGTGTATACTTTCTATAAACGACTCCCATACTTTTTGCATACTCTTCAACAGTAGTTATAAACCCCGCCTCTTTTCTCAATTCATTTACGGATTCTGCGTTTTGAATAGGCCATACACAATACCAAAACTCCTTCTTTCCAGTTGTTGCGTTTAGAACATACTGTCCCGAAACTTGCGTTCCATAAAGTTGTTCCTTGCCTTCGTACATCAGCATCCTATCATGCATCATGGCCACTTTTGTAAAGGGTATTTCATTACTTGCACCAGCTTCCTGAATCATAGGAAAATAATTGGCTATTTTTTTGCTATGCTGAATGACAATCCAAGCTGTTTCATTGGTAGGTTCTCCAACCAATGTTTTTCCAGGATATCCATACTTAGCAATAATTTCTTCAATACGGATAAGATTAATAGAATCACGAGCATTTAAAATCTTATACACCTTACCATTAGCAAAATCGTCTTTAGAATATCCTGTTTCATTTAGTATTTGTAATTTTCGACTTTCAGAAGCATCATTATCAATATATTCTCTTAGAATTTGATCGGACAAATAAATACCATCCAATTCCTTTTTTAAGTTTTCATCAATTGTATTTTGAGACTGACTAAACCCAAATACAAACAAAAACAGAATAAATGCATACTTTTTCATATTCGAAACTATCATTAACTAATTTATTAAACGATTAGCTTCAAATATAACAATTAACAATGTTCCGTAAAATCCTTAGCATCACAAAAAAAGCATAAAAAAAGCCTATACTATTCAGAGAAAAGTATAGGCTTTTAAAATATTAAATAAAAAAAATTATTCTTCTAATTGCAATGGTAAATTCTCGATACGTAAAGCACCTTGCGACAATAAATGCTGATCATCAATTTGATGAGACAAAGAAGCTTGTTGTCGAATATAAGCCATTTTTATAGCTGCAATAGCCGCTTCAGTTCCTTTGTTCCCGTGAATACCACCGCTTCTATCAATCGATTGTTGCATTGTATCGTCTGTCAACACGCAGAAAATAACTGGAATATCTGTCTGAACATTCAAATCCTTAATTCCCTGAGTAACTCCTTCGCATACAAAATCAAAATGCTTTGTTTGCCCTTGAATTACACATCCTATGGCAATAACTGCATCAACATTTTGTGTTTGCAACATTTTTTTTGAACCATAAATCAATTCAAAGCTCCCTGGAACATTCCAACGTATAATATGGTGAGGCGGAACAGCATTTTCTAATAATGCAGCAATAGCCCCATTAAAAAGCCCTTCGGTAATAGTATCATTCCATTCTGAAACAACAATCCCAAAGCGAAAATCTTTCGCGTTTGGGACAGTGTCTTTATTATAATCCGATAAATTTTTATTAATTGTAGCCATTTTTATAGAATGTTAGATTACTTAGAAAAATTTAGAATTCTTAGAGTATTAGAAAAACTAAAGTCTAACAATCTATGAAGTCGAATAATCTATTCTTGAGACAAACCAATCAATCCATCCACTGTTGCAGCTTCTGGAGCGTTTTCGTAGTTTTCTTTGATATCTGTGAAATACTTCAAAGCATCTGCTTTATTTCCTAATGCCAAAGCAACTTTTCCAGCTTTCATTAAGAAACGTGGAGTTGTAAAATCATTTTTACTAGATTCAGCAGCTTTTATATAATAATCCAACGCCTCTTTTGGTTGGTTTTTCTGAGAATAAGCATCCCCAATAGCTCCTTTTGCCAAAGCGCTCAACATTACGTCTTCTGAACTGAATTTACCTAATGAAGCGATTGCCTCATCATATTTAGCAGTATTAAGGTAAGCCATACCAGCATAATAGTTTGCCAAATTTCCAGCAGCAGTTCCCGAATATTCATCAGCAATTTTTACAAATCCAAATTTACCTTCAGATCCATTCAATGCCAATTTGTACAATGAATCGCTAGCAACACCATTAGTTGCTTTTTCAAAATTTGTTTGAGCAACAAACATTTCATTAGCAGCATCTTCCTCTTTAGGAACAGCAATAAATTTTTGGTAAGCAAAATATCCAACAGTTACCAATGTAATAGCACTAACAACTCCAATAATAATTTTTTGATTCTTAGCAACCCAGTCTTCTGTTTTAGAAGCTGTCTCGTCTAATTTAGAAAAAACCTCAGCCGTAGCACTGTCTTTTTCGTCAATCATTACATTCTCAACTGCATCGTCTTTTACTTCTTTTTCTTTTGGTGCTTTATATCCTCTTTTACTGTAAGTAGCCATTTAAAATTTAATTTAGTGAACGGCAAAAATAAAATTTTTATTCTAATGCACGTAAAAAAAATCAATTTTATATTAAATTTTAGAAAAATATTTTTAATCCCTTATTTTTACTCAAAAAACACCCTCCAATATCCGAATAATTAGGGCGTGCCACCAGCTAGAAAAAAGGGCTATTTACTTTGTAGTCATTGCCCTTTTTCCTAGCTGCTGTCAGGCTATCTGCTCCGCCCCGGCGGATAGCTTCTATCCTTCACGCGAACCCGCGGACGTAGTAAAAAAGATTTTTGATTTTTGATTTGGTCTTCGCAAACAGAAAATTGATGATTTTACAGAGTTTAAACTTCTGAAATCAAAAATTGTTCATCAACATTCCTGCCATAGCCCTCGGTTTCAAACGTGGGTAACGTATTGGAAAACCAATTTTACGACATTGTATTTTCCCTTGCATTGTCTCCAACGGTTGAAACCGTTGGCTATGGTATAATCAAAAGGAGCTGCTGGAGCTCAAATAAATTACAAAAATTTGTTCCCTAATATATGAGACTCATACTATTTTTTTAAGATTTTAAATCTGTGGAATCTGTATCTCCTTTTTTAAATTTTAAATCTGCGCAAATCTGCTAAATCTGCTTGCAATTTATTTCCAAAAATATACCCTAATAAATCTGTGCAAATCTGTGTCTCCTTTTAAAAATCAAATTCCCATATTTTATTCCAATATTTTTCAATAATTTGCACCCACTTTGAAAAACCCTTTCAAAACAATCAAAGCCTTCTATTACAGCAACTTTCAAATGTATTTAAAAAAAATATCCTTATTCAATTACAAAAATTTTTCCGAAGCCAATTTCGAATTTGACAGCAAAATCAATTGTTTTGTGGGCAAAAACGGCATCGGAAAAACCAATGTATTGGATGCCATCTATCATTTGTCGTACGGAAAAAGTTATTTCAATCCGCTGGCCGTTCAAAACATCAAACACGGCGAAGAGTTTTTTGTGATTGATGCCGAGTTTCAAAAAAACGATAGAACCGAGCAAATTGTCTGCAGTCTCAAGAAAGGCCAAAAAAAAATCCTGAAACGCAACGGAAAAGCTTATGATAAATTCTCGGACCACATTGGGTTCATTCCCTTGGTCATCATATCGCCAGCCGACAGGGATTTAATTGTAGAAGGTAGCGAAACACGAAGAAAGTTTATGGACAGCGTGATTTCTCAATTGGATTCGCAATATCTCCAACAGCTCATCCAATATCAAAAAGTAATGAGCCAGCGCAATGCTTTATTAAAGTATTTTGCCTTGAATCATACGTATGACAACGACACCTTATCTATATATAATGAACAACTAACGCAATTTGGCCAATCCATTTTCGAAAAAAGAAAAGCGTTCATAGCCGAGTTTATTCCTATTTTCAACTTTCATCATCACAACATTACAGGCTCACAGGAATCGGTGCAGTTGAATTATGAAAGTCATTTATTCGAAAATGATTTATTGACACTTTTACAGCAAAGCATCAACAAAGATCGAATTTTGCAATACACTAGCGTGGGCATACACAAAGACGACCTTTCGTTTGAAATCGATAATTACCCAATCAAGAAATTCGGCTCCCAAGGACAACAAAAATCATTTTTAATTGCCTTGAAACTAGCACAATTCGAATTCCTAAAAAAACAAAGTGGCGTAAAACCCATTCTCCTTTTTGACGACATCTTCGACAAATTGGACGAAAGTCGCGTTTCCAAAATTATCGAAATGGTCAACAACGATACCTTTGGACAGTTATTCATATCTGACACGCACCCTGAACGTACCGAAGCAATCGTAAAATCGACACACCAGAGTTATACTTTATTTAATTTGTAACTTTTATTTAAGATTAGTTCCCAATTCAAAAAGCAAAAATTGCTTAATTTTACACCAACACTATATCATTTATTTTACAATGAAAACAAATCACTTTTTTTTATTCATTATATCTTTTATAATTTTATCATGTAACGGACAAACGTCACCAAATGTTAAAACAATTGATGCAACTTCCTATTCAGAGAAAATAAAAGCCACACCAAATGCACAAATTCTTGACGTACGTACACCCGAAGAATATGCTTCAGGAAATATCGAAAATTCAGACAATGTAAACTGGCTTAGTGATAGTTTTGTTTTAAGAACGGACAAATACGACAAAACGAAACCTGTTTTTGTATATTGCAAAATAGGCGGAAGAAGTATCAAAGCCGCCAACAAACTAGCTGAATTGGGCTTTACAACCATTTACAATCTTGATGGCGGAATGCTCAAATGGGAAGCTGCGGGATTTTCAAAACCTAATACAAAAATCATTGGCGTTTGCACTCAGGAATATGCCGAATTGATAAAATCCGACAAAAAAGTGCTAGTCAATTTTTACGCACCTTGGTGTGCTCCCTGCAAAAAAATGGAGCCTTACATCCTTAAAATGCAAAAAGAAATGGCCGACAAAGTTGTTATCATTCGCTTGAATGCAGACGAAAACAAAACCATTATGCAGGAATTGAAAATTAGTGAACTTCCTACTTTGGTATTATATGAAAACAAAGTCATCAAATGGCAAAAATCAGGATTTGTCAGCGAAGAGGATTTAAAAACCCAATTACAATAATCTGGTCTATGCTTTCAAAAGAAACTTTACAATTCCTCGAAGATTTAAAAGCCAACAACAATCGCGATTGGTTTCTCGTAAATAAAAAACGCTACGAAGCCGTAAAAAAAGACTACCATCAATTGGTTGCTTCTTTTCTTGATGCCTTAAAACCGCTTGACTCTTCCTTAGAAATGCTAGAAGTCAAAAACTGCACGTTTAAAATCAATCGTGACGTTCGGTTTGCCAAAGACAAATCACCTTACAAAACGAATTTAGGAGTTTGGATTTCCGCAGGGGCCAAAAATGCAGAAGCTTCTGGTTATTACCTTCATATAGAAAACGCAAAATGTTTTGTTGGCGGCGGATTGTATTGTCCGCAACCCGACCAGCTTCAAAAAATCAGAAAAGAAATTCACTTTTTCTATGATGATTTACAAGAAATTCTAAACGACAAAACGTTTCAATCTATTTATCAAAATTTAAATAGAGACGATAAATCGACTTTAAAGAATCCTCCAAAAGGGTACGACAAAGAAGATCCAGCCATTGAATTTTTGAAATTAAAAAGCTTTACTGCTACCCAACAATTTGACACCAAACTGGTTACTCAAAAAGATTTTGTACCTACAATGGTCGAAAAAATGATTGCCTTGAAACCTTTCAATAATTTTATTGACAGAGCTTTATATTCGGAATAAACCCAAAAGCCAAACACTATTAAAACTAACACTTTATGGAAATCATAAATAATTTTTCGTTAAAAAACTACAATACATTTGGCATTGAAGCAAAAGCCGAACAATTTGTTGCCGTTCACACTGTAGCCGAATTGAAAAGCATTTTGGGACAAAACAAAAACCAAAAGAAATTCATTCTTGGTGGCGGAAGCAATATGCTTTTGACCAAAAACATCGAAGCTTTGGTGATTCATATTGATTTAAAAGGAAAAAAAATACTCCAAGAAGAGGCAGATTTTGTTTGGGTCGAAAGTCAAGCAGGCGAAAATTGGCATGAATTTGTACTTTGGTCAATTGAACAAAACTTGGGCGGACTCGAAAACATGTCGCTTATTCCTGGTAATGTAGGTACAACTCCCGTTCAAAACATTGGGGCTTATGGAACTGAAATCAAAGACACTTTTGTTTCTTGTGAAGCCATCAACATCGAAAACCAAGAGATGAGAACCTTTACCAAAGAAGAATGCCACTTTGGCTACCGAGAAAGTGTTTTCAAAAACGAAGTAAAAGACCAATACATAATAGTTTCGGTGGTTTTCAAACTCACCAAACAAAACCATAAAATAAACACATCTTACGGAGATATAACAGCCGAATTAGCAAAAAACAACGTTTCAACTCCAACGCTTAAAGACGTGAGTAATGCCGTAATTGCCATCAGGAAAAGCAAATTACCCGATACAGCCGAATTGGGAAACAGCGGTAGTTTCTTTAAAAACCCAATACTTTTAAAAACTGATTTTGAGCCAATCCATCAAAAATTCCCCGAAATGCGATTCTTTGACATTTCAGAAACCGAAGTCAAAGTACCTGCAGGTTGGCTGATTGAACAAGCCGGTTTGAAAGGAAAACGTTTTGGAGATGCCGGAATTCACATAAATCAAGCACTCGTTCTAGTAAATTACGGAGGTGCAACTGGACAAGAAATTCTGGATGTTTCAAAAACAGTTCAAGATACGGTATTCGAAACTTTTGGTATTCATATTGAAGCTGAAGTGAATATAATATAGATTCAAGGTTCTACCATTATTTGTGTGGCTAAGGAAAAAATAAAGAGAAATTTTTACCATTAAGTTATTAAGAAAAATTAAGTTTTCTAGGACCTAATGAACCATTGAGTGTAGAAAAAGATTCAAAATAATTCAATTAAAAAAGATGTTGATAATAAAAATTTCAAATCCAAATAATCAAAGCGCTTATGCTATAATAGAAGAATTATCTCAAAATCTCTATGAGCGCTTTGGAAGTGACGGCAAAAATTCTTTTACCGATTGGGAATACAATAATTCCAAATACCTATTTGTAGTAGCAGAACTAGATCATGAAATTTTGGGATGCGGAGCAATAAGACCACTCTCTGAAAAAACAGGAGAAGTAAAACGAATGTTTGCGAAATATCCCAGAAAAAATATTGGACAATCCATTTTGTCTTTTTTGGAAACCAAAGCAAAAGAACTCCATTATGACACTCTAGTTTTAGAAACAAGAGTAAAAAATGAAGAAGCTTGTTCATTTTATAAAAAATCAGATTATATACAAATCCCAAACTATGGCAAATATGCAGGTCGAATAGACGCGATTTGTTTTCAAAAAATCCTTTAAAAAAATATAAATATGTTCATTCCTGATATATACAAAAATGAAGACAAGGAGTCCGTTCAGAAATTTCTTAAAGAAAATGCTTTCGGATTGCTTATCAATCAAACCAATGGAAAATTGTGTGCTACACATATCCCATTAGAATTTGACTACAACAAAGAGGGTGCTGCAATTTTACATGGTCATATTGCCAAAGAAAATCCACAATGGACAGCATTCGAGTCGGATGACCAAGTTTTGGCAGTATTCTCAGGGCCTCACTCTTATATTTCTTCGTCTTGGTATGACCACGAAAATGTACCCACTTGGAATTACTCAGCGGTACATGTTTATGGGAAAATAAAAATCATTGAAGGCGATGCTGTAATTGATTCGTTGACCAAATTGGTAGACAAATACGAACAAAATTCGAAATGTCCAGTTCGAGTAGCCGATTTCTCCAAAAAAACAATGATGCAAACTAGAGGAATTGTAGCATTTGAAATAAAAATTGAAGAAATACAGGCGCAAAACAAACTGTCACAAAACAGAGACGACAAAAATCACGCAAACATTATTTCTGAATTAGAAAAAACAAAAAACCCTCAATCTATAGCTGTAGCGAAAGAAATGACTAAAAATAGAAAGTAATTACCGATTTACATTGATAATTGACAATTGCGAATTACATTTGCAATCGTTTTTAAAAGCCAAAAAATACAATGATGCTAACCTTTACTTTATATTTTTTTATTGCAATAGTTGTCATTCAACTTTTTTATTATCTCATTGTTTTTGGAAAATTTTCTTTTGCAAAAACACAAGAAATTGAAGCCAAAAATATTCCAATTTCAGTGATAGTATGCGCCAAAAATGAAGAAGAGAATATTGTAAAATACATTCCATTATTGGCAGAACAAAACTACCCCAACTTTGAAATCGTATTGATTGACGACGCTTCTAGCGACAATACATTAGACATATTTGAAGAGTTTGAAAAAACATATTCAAACATTAAATTAGTAAAAGTAAAAAACAATGAAGCTTTTTGGGGAAACAAAAAATACGCATTAACACTAGGAATCAAAGCTGCTACAAAAGAACATTTATTATTTACAGATGCTGATTGCTATCCTACTTCCAAAGAATGGATTACAGCGATGAGTGCTCAGTTTACCCAAGAAAAAACAATTGTATTGGGATATAGTGGTTACGAAAAAATAGTGAATTCGTTTTTGAATAAAATAATTCGTTTTGAAACTTTACTCACAGCAGTTCAATATTTTTCATGGGCAAAAAAAGGACATCCCTATATGGGAGTTGGTCGAAATTTAGCATACAAGAAAGAAGAGTTTTTTAATGTAAATGGCTTTATAGATCATATTCAAATCCGTTCTGGAGACGATGATTTGTTCATCAATCAAGCAGCGGATTCAGACAATACGACTATTAGTTTTTTACCAGAAAGTTTTACATATTCGGCACCAAAAACTTCATTTAAGGATTGGTTCATTCAGAAAAGAAGACACGTTGCCACGGCAAAGCATTATAAAATATTTGACAAAATGCAACTAGGGACATTCTTTATTTCCCAATTGTTATTTTTCATTCTATTCACAATTTTATTGGCATTCCAATTTCAATGGATACTTGTATTGAGTCTTTTTGGATTTAGGTATTTGTTTACATGGATTGTTTTAGGATTTGCTGCTGGAAAATTAAAAGAAAAAGATGTGATGTATTGGTATCCCTTTATAGAAATTATACTTATATTCACACAGATTAATGTCTTTTTTACCAATATTTTTTCAAAACCTGCCCATTGGAAATAAACAAATACATAGAGAAAGCAAAAAAAGGAGATCAAGTTGCCTTTACTTTTCTATTGGATTATTATTGGAATGAAGTATATGGTTTTATGCTCAAACGAACTGAAAACGAAACCAATGCCGAAGACATTACCATAGAAACCTTTTCCAAAGCATTTGATAAAATTGCCACTTACAATTCTGAATATCAGTTTAACACTTGGCTAATTTCTATTGCGAAAAATGTTCATATTGATTTAATTCGCAAGAACAAATCAAGCTTATTTGTAGAGATTACTAACGAGCAAGATCAACAAGCCTACAATATTGCCGATACTACTCCGTCGGCAGAAGATGTTTTGATTACTGAACAAAATCTTTCGCAATTATTGCAATTCATCAAAGAATTGAAACCTCATTATCAAGAAGTAATTCAATTGCGCTATTTTCAAGAAATGAGTTACCAAGAAATCGCTAATAAAATTGATGAACCATTGAGCAATGTGAAGATTAAACTACTTCGTGCTAAAAAATTGCTTTCTGAAATTATTCAAAACAGAAGGTGATTTTGTTAATTTAACAAACAATACCGCCTTGCAAATCCTTAAAATACGTGCTAATTTCAAATATTTAACAAAATAATTGACAATTTAACCTTAGTAGACATACTAAAAATCCTGTTATTCGCGTTAGAAGTTTAAACTACTTTAGCTTATGATTTAATTACTACTTAACCATTAAATCCATAAATTATGTCTAAATTAAACATCTACGAATCTAGTTGGATTGATCTTGTATTCGAAAACAGAAACAAAGAATACGGTGCTTATCATTTACGCCAAGAAAACACCAAGACATCCCTTTTTGCACTCTTTATGGGAGTACTACTTTTGACTTCGGCCATTTGTATTCCAATGGTTTACAATTATTTAAATCCTGAGCATCGGATTCCTTCCATTATGCCCGATTTACCACCAATTGTTATTACAGAATTCGAGACTTATGTGCTACCAGAAACAAAAGTAGATGAAGTGGTTTTGCCGGAAATTAAAAGCTCAATTACAGACGACATCAATACCAATACACAACTAATAAATCCTGAAATCGTAGCTGCAGAATCGGCAACTCCAAAAGATATTGCCAGCAATATTGAACTCAAAAACAATCCTAGCGACAATACAACAGCTGCAATTAATACAGGGCTTGGAACTACTCCTTCAACTGGGACAGCTATTGCAAGTACTTCAAATACACCAGACATTTCGATTCACCCAAGTAATGCGGTTGACAAAATGCCTGAATTCCCAGGAGGAATCAAAAAGTTTTACACTTATGTTGGAAATAATTTTGAAAAACCAGAATTAGAAGGTGATACTGCAATTCGCGTAAGTGTTTCTTTTGTGATTGAAAAAGACGGAAGCATGACCGATATAAAAGTATTAAAAGACCCTGGATACGGATTAGGAGCAGAAGCTATACGCGTTTTAAAATCCTTAAAAACCAAATGGTCACCTGGTATGTTTGAAGGAAAAGCGGTTCGGACTTCGTACAATTTACCTATTACTATTCAGCCTAATTAGTTTGGATTTATAATAAAAAAGAGAAAGCTGAACTTCAAAAGTTCAGCTTTCTCTTTTTATTGTCTTGAATACAAAATGAAATTATTATTTCTTTTTTGCAGTAGTCTTTTTAGCAGTTGTAGTTTTTTTAACTATTGGCATTTTTTGAAAATAAGGTTTATACAAACCATCTTTTTCGGCTCTTGCTTTGGCTTCATCCGCCCTTAGATTTGAATCAGGATGTGAGCTCATCATTTGATCAATAAAAGAACTCTGGGCACCTCCACTCATTTTTGCTAAAATTCTAAAGGCAGATTCCTCTGCATTTACATCATAGCCATTCTTCTTCATAAAATCATACGCGAACAAATCGGCTTCCGATTCTTGCTTGCGACTGTGTTTACTATCAATCATAGCACTACCAATTTTTGCCAATTGACTATCTGTAACCGCAGCAATCTTATCCGATTGCGAAGCAGCTGCATCAATTAAAGCTTCCTTTTGATACAAAGCTTTCATTGCGTCTCTAGAATCATGATTATGAACGTGACCTATCTCGTGACCAATAACAGCTATCAGTTCATTATCATCCATTACATCCATCAAGCCCGAAAAAACACGCACACTGCCATCTGCAGTAGCAAATGCATTTATATCTTTGGTAAGATACACTTTGTAATTCAAGGTATAAAACTCTCCTTTGGTATATTTTCCAAAAACTTTAGCCAAACGAATAGCATAAGGATCTGTTGGTCCAGCCACTTTGTTTTCGGCATCCATTTTGTCAACGGCAGGTTTAGACAAAGCAGCAGCATTGGCATCACTAAAAGTCAGTCCAGTCATTCCTTTTTGGACAGCACCTAATGCTTTTTCTCCAAAATTAATTTGCGCTTGTGCAGTAGATAGCCCAAATACAACTACTAAAGCTCCTGATAATAATTTTGTGTTCATCTTTTATTTTATTTGTTTTGAAGTACAAATATAATATAAGTTTAAAAACAACGGATTGCTATTTTTATCTTAATCTTTAAAATTTACCACCTATTTAATTTAGCAATAAAACTATTTTTAAATTCGAAAAACCAAAAAAACATTTGATAACCAAACAAGTTTTATCAAAATTCACAAAAAGTGAACTCTAATTCTAAATCAACATTCCTTATCTTTGTACTCAGAAAATTGATATATGGAAACTGTTTTAGATAATACTTTACCCGTAGGAAAACCAAAATGGCTTAAGGTAAAACTCCCAATTGGTCAAAAATACACCGAACTTCGTGGTTTGGTAGACAAATATAGCTTGAATACTATCTGCACCTCAGGCAGTTGCCCAAATATGGGAGAATGTTGGGGAGAAGGAACCGCAACTTTTATGATTTTAGGAAATGTATGCACCCGTTCCTGCGGTTTTTGCGGTGTAAAAACAGGAAGACCCGAAACGGTAGACTGGGATGAACCAGAAAAAGTAGCCCGTTCTATAAAAATCATGAACATCAAACACGCTGTAATTACCAGTGTAGATAGAGATGACTTGAAAGATGGTGGTTCTATTATTTGGATTGAAACGGTGAAAGCCATCCGTAGAATGAATCCAAACACAACCCTAGAAACTCTGATTCCTGATTTTCAAGGAATAGAAAGAAATATAGATCGAATTGTAGAGGCCAATCCAGAAGTAGTTTCGCATAATGTTGAAACCGTTCGCAGACTGACTCGCGAAGTGCGCATACAAGCCAAATACGATCGAAGTCTGGAAGTTTTGAGATACTTGAAAGAAAAAGGAATCCACCGAACCAAATCGGGAATAATGCTGGGACTTGGAGAACAAGAAGAAGAAGTTTTTCAAACAATGCGTGACTTACGAAATGCCAATGTGGATATTGTAACTATTGGTCAATATTTACAACCCAGTAAAAAACACCTTCCTGTAAAAGAATTCATAACGCCTGATCAATTTGCCATATACGAAAAATACGGGTTGGAATTAGGGTTTCGACATGTAGAAAGTGGCCCATTGGTTCGATCTTCTTATAAAGCTCAAAAACACATACTATAGCCCCAAACCCTTAAAGGAGAAAAACGACTAGTTTAAAATGACAAAAACAAGAATTGCCATAAACGGTTTTGGAAGAATTGGACGAAATTTATTTCGCTTACTTTTAAACCACCCCACAATAGAAGTAGTCGCTATAAATGACATTGCCGACAAAAAAACAATGGCGCATTTAGTAAAATACGACAGTATTCATGGAGTTTTACCCTTCAAAGTAAGTGATGACGATAAAGGCATTATTGTTGATGGGAATCATTTTTTGTTTTTCCACGAAAAAAATATTGCCAATCTGGATTGGAAAAGCATAAATATTGACTTTGTAGTTGAATCTACTGGAAAATACAAAACTTTTGAAGAAATAAATGCTCACATTTTGGCAGGAGCCAAAAGGGTAATCCTTTCAGCTCCATCAGAAGTAGACAGTATAAAAACAGTCGTTTTGGGTGTTAATGAATCTATCCTTGATGGAACAGAAACCATTATATCCAATGCCAGTTGTACCACTAATAATGCGGCACCAATGATCAAAGTGATACAAGAACTTTGTGGAATTGAACAAGCCTACATCACCACCATTCATTCTTACACCACCGATCAAAGTTTACACGATCAGCCCCATAAAGATTTACGCAGAGCAAGAGGAGCAAGCCAATCCATCGTTCCAACAACAACTGGAGCGGCAAAAGCGCTGACCAAAATTTTCACCTCCTTAGATGGGAAAATGGGAGGCTGCGGCATACGAGTTCCAGTTCCAGACGGTTCTTTGACAGACATCACCTTCAACGTAAATCGCTCGGTTTCAATAGAAGAAATCAATGAAGCTTTTAAAATAGCATCTCAAACCAACTTAAAGGGAATATTAGAATATACCGAAGACCCAATTGTTTCTGTTGACGTTATAGGTAACAAAAATTCATGTATATTTGATTCACAACTCACTTCGGTAATTGACAAAATGGTAAAAGTAGTGGGCTGGTATGATAATGAAATAGGATACTCATCAAGAATTATTGATCTTATTTTATTACTCAATAATAAAAAATAAGATCAATCATGAAATACTTTTTATTATGCATTGTTTTTTTTCATACTCTACTCTATTCTCAAAATAGAATCAAAGTAGATAGTGTATACTATTTTTCTAAATTAGTTAATGAAAATGTAAAAAATAATAATTATAAAGATGTTTTATTTTACACCCAAAAATCAATTGATTATTGCAAAAAAAATAATAAAATTGAACAAGAGGCATTTCAAACCTACACTTTAGGAAAAATATACTATAATTTAAACCTTCATAATGATGCAATTGAAGTCTTTAACAAAAGTATTCTTTTGTTTAGCAGTATTTCAAAAAAACCAAATTACAAAGTAGCAAATGCCTATTACTTTTTGGGTTTGTCCTATATCGAGAAAAAAAAATACTCCTTAGCACAAATCTGCATACTCAAAACTGAAGAAATATATAGAAAACTAAAAATAAAAGAAAAAGATAATGAAATCAACCTTCAAAAAGGAATTCTAGCCAAATCCAGGGGTAATATTGCCTTAGCTTCATCTTTATTTAACGATATTATTGCTAAACCTGAAAATAAAAATTTAATAAACACAAAAACTGAAGCTCTTTATCAATTTGGCAACATTGAACAAGACAATAAAAGATATAATTTGGCCTTGAATTATTACAATAGAGCACTCGAATTAAACAAGAAAACTAAAAATCTAAATCAAAAATCAAATATTTTATTAGCCTTAAGCATCGTTTATGACAAGTTACTCGACAAGTCATTAGCTTATAATTATTTAAAAAAACATTTGAATTTAAAAGAAAGTATTGTACTTGCGAATGATGAAAAACTCGGTATCAATGATTATGAAATTTTTAAAGAATCACAACGAAAACAAGAACAATTACTGCTAGATAAAGAAAATAGAGAAAAAGAAAAAGCGGATAAATTTTCTAAGCTAATCAGTATCTTAGCCATCGCAATCATTTCTATTTTGTCATTATTAAGTTTATCACTCTACAAAAACAATATTATACGCAATCAAACCAACTCCTTATTAAAAGAAAAAAATAATGAATTGATTGTTGCAAAAAACAGAGCCGAAGAAGCATCCAAAGCCAGATCAGAGTTTTTGTCCACTGTGAGTCATGAACTTCGCACTCCATTAAATGCCATCAATGGGATTACCCACTTACTTTTGGAAGAAAATCCTAAGAAAACTCAAATGCATTATCTGTCTTCCTTAAAATTTTCGGGTAATTACTTGACCAATTTTATAAATGACATATTAGAAATAAATAAAATCGATTCAAACAAACTAGAAATAGAATACATCAATTTTAACCTGAAGCAATTATTAGAAGACATTCAAAATTCACTAAAAGAAATTGCCACAGTTAACAACAATAAATTCATTCTTAAAATCGACTCCGCAGTACCAGAAAATCTAATTGGAGACCCTACAAAATTGTCTCAAATTTTCATGAATCTAATCAATAATGCTCTGAAATTTACAAACAATGGTATCGTAAGTGTAGAGGCTAGATTAATAAATCTGCAAAATGAAACTGCCACTATCTTTTTCCAAATAATCGACACAGGAATTGGTATTTCAGAAGACAAATTAAAAACGGTCTTTGAAAGTTTTTCTCAAGGATCAGTAGAAATCAACAGAAAGTTTGGCGGAACTGGATTGGGTTTAACTATTGTCAAAAAATTGGTTACTATATTAGGTGGTCAAATTAGACTTAAAAGCATAATTGGTGAGGGATCAACATTCTCCTTTGAATTGAGTTTTAAAGTAGACAACAAACCCATATTAATTAAAGTTCCAATAAAAAATTATGATCCTGAAGTTTTTAAAAACAAAAAAATATTAGTTGTTGAAGACAATAAGATCAACCAAATGATAACAAAAAAAATGTTGACCAATAAAGGAATTGACTGTACTATTTTGGATAATGGAGAAGAAGCTGTCGAATTATTAAAAAATATTACTTTTGACTTAGTATTAATGGACGTTCACTTATTGGGAATAAATGGCACAATTGCAACACAACAAATTAGAGAATTTGACACCAAAACCCCTATTCTTGCACTAACTGCAATTTCATTAAACGAAAACAGAGAAATGCTCCTCTCATTTGGTATGACCGATGTAATCACCAAACCATTTGTCCCAGACGTTTTTTATACCATTCTTGCCCAAAATATTGAAAACCCCCTTAATCTCTCTTAATTAATTCTCTTATTAGACTTCTCAATTGAGGCTCAGCCGCTTTGGCCGCTTCTAGAACCTCATCATGTGAAATAGAATGAATACTTTCGGCATCACCCATATCAGTAATGATTGAAACTCCAAAAGTCTCCAATCCCATGTGGCGTGCTACAATTACTTCAGGAACTGTAGACATCCCAACACAATCGGCTCCCAAAATCTTAACCATTCTATATTCGGATAAGGTTTCAAAAGTAGGACCTTGTAGCCCTAAGTATACTCCATCATGCAATTCAATACTTAGCTCCTTTGCAATTTCTTTAACTCTTGCAATCATTTCTACAGAGTAAGGCTGACTCATGTTGACAAATCTTGGACCAAAACGCTCATCATTTTTACCTCTTAATGGATGCTCTGGCATAAAATTGATATGATCATTTATAATCACTATGGAACCAACTTTGTAATTTGGATTCACCCCTCCCGAAGCATTTGAAACAATTAATTTGGTTACTCCCAAATATTTCATCACTCGCACGGGAAAAGTCACTTCTTTCATAGAATATCCTTCATAGAAATGAAAACGTCCTTGCATAGCTACTACTTTCTTGTTGCCAATAGTGCCAAAAACCAATGCTCCTTTGTGTCCTTGAACAGTTGAAACTGGGAAATTTGGAATTTCTTCATACGGCAAAGTATGCTCAATTGTAATATCCGATGTAAATCCGCCCAATCCAGAACCCAAAATAACACCATATTCGGGTGTGAAATTTATTTTTTTCGAAATATAACTAACAGTTTCTTGAACTTTGTCCCACATAATCTAAAATGTTTTTATCAAAATTATCCCCGCCAGAAAGAAACGTACTTTTTATAGACAAATAATAAAGCTGATCGCTCAATATACTGCCTTTCAATCGAACATAATCTTTTTCGGTAGTTACTATAATTTTATGGTTTGCTTTTTTCTTTATTTCTTGTAATTCGCTTTGGCTAAAATAGTGATGATCCGGATAGCTTAAACATTCATCATTTTCTTGTTTCAGATGAGCAAAAAATGATTCGGGTTTTGCTATTCCTGCCAATAAAATTTTCTCCATACTCTTAATTTCCTCTACACTTTGCGTTTGCTTTTGTGAATAAACTACATCGTCATAAGCAATAAAGGTAAAGAACAAACTTTGATTTGGAGTAAGATTTAGTTGTTTTTTAATTTTATTTTGTTCCGACAAAGAAAGATTTGAAGGACATTTTGTAACAACAACAATATTTGCTCTTTGCGCCCCACTCCTGCTCTCTCTTAAATTACCTGTAGGCAACATAAAATCATCAGAATACAAATCACCGTAAGAAGTAAGCAGTATATAAAAATCTGCCTTAACCTTTCGGTGTTGAAAAGCGTCGTCCAATAAAATAATTTCAGGTGGATTTGTAAGAGACAATAATTGTTCGATTCCATTTTTTCTATTGGCATCTACGGCAACTTTTATTTTTTTGAATTTTTGATAAAATTGAAACGGTTCATCTCCTAATTGTAAAGCATCTGAAGTTTTATTTGCCAAAACAAAACCTTCCGAATTTCTTTTATACCCCCTGCTCAAAGTAGCTACTTTATAATTATCGGAAAGTAACCGAATTAAATATTCGATTTGAGGGGTCTTTCCCGTTCCGCCAACGCTAAGATTCCCTACAGCAATAACAGGCAAATTAAAAGAATAGGATTTTAAAATTCCTTTATCAAAAAGAAAATTTCGGACACTTGTAACAAAGCCATACAAAATGGCAAATGGGAATAATATTTTTCGAAGTAAATTCATTATACGAAAGTATAATATTTTATCTTTGAACGGAAATTTTTAAAACAAACTAACTCAACTTTACTAATTTGTCCCAATTAATTTAGGTTAATATAATTTTGAGTAAAGTTCAATAAATACCCCAAAAAAGATTAAAAAATGAGTACAATAAAAGAAATTCTTTCTATACTTGAAGAAATGGCTCCATTGGCTTATGCCGAAGACTTTGACAATGTAGGCTTAATAATAGGAGACGAAGACGCAAATGCTACTGGTGTTTTAGTTTGTCACGATGCCCTTGAAAATGTAATTGACGAAGCGATTAGCAAAAAATGCAATTTGGTGGTTTGCTTTCACCCAATATTATTTACCGGAATTAAAAAAATCACCGGCAATAACTACGTAGAACGCGCTTTACTCAAAGCAATAAAAAATGACATTGCCATTTATGCTGTTCATACCGCATTGGACAATCATCCAGAGGGAGTTAACAAAATATTCTGTGACACTCTGGGCCTTATAAATACACAAGTTTTGATTCCTAAACAAAATCACATTCGAAAACTGGTTACCTACACCATTCGAGACAATGCCGAAAAAGTTCGAAATGCTTTGTTTGAAGCTGGAGCGGGAAGCATCGGAAACTATGACAAATGCAGTTTCAACTCCGAAGGAACTTTTACATACCAAGGAAACGAAAAAAGCGAACCTACCATTGGCGAAAGAGGTGTAATGTCAAGAGGAACTGAGACCAAAATAGAAGTTGTTTATGCCAAACATCTTGAAGCAAAAATCATAAAAGCACTAAGAGAGAATCACATCTACGAAGAAGTGGCTACCGAAATTTACAATATGAAAAATACGTTTAATCATATTGGTTTGGGAATGATTGGCGAACTGGAAGAATCGATGGATGAAAAAGAATTCCTTTTGTACGCCAAAGACAAAATGCAATCCAGCGGAATCCGTCATTCTGCCTTTACAGGAAAAAAAATAAAAAAAGTAGCCGTTTTGGGAGGCTCTGGTAGTTTTGCCATAAAAAATGCAATTCAAGCGGGTGCCGATGCCTTTTTGACTGCCGATTTGAAATATCATCAGTATTACGAAGCCGAAAATCAACTTTTATTGGCCGATATTGGGCATTTTGAAAGCGAACGCTATACAAAAGAGTATATTGTTGATTATCTTAGGAAAAAAATCCTTAATTTTGCAATCATTTTATCGGAAGAAAATACAAATCCAGTTAAGTACTTATAGAATATGGCGAATACGAAAGAATTAAGTGTTGAGGACAAGTTAAGAGCAATATACGATTTACAACTTATTGACTCTAGAATTGACGAAATTAGAAACGTAAGAGGAGAACTTCCTCTAGAAGTGGAAGATTTAGAAGATGAAGTTGCTGGTTTAAGCACTCGTTCAGAAAAATTGAAAAGTGACCTCGAAGTGATCGAAAATCTTATCAAAGAGAAAAAAAATGCAATTGACGAGCACAAAGAAGCTGTCAAAAAATACACAAAACAACAAGAAAGCGTTCGCAACAACCGCGAGTTCAACTCTTTGACAAAAGAAGTAGAGTTCCAAGAATTGGAAATTCAATTGGCTGAAAAGCAAATCAAAGAAATGAAAGCTTCTATCGAGCATAAAAAAGAAGTAATTGCTACTTCAAAAGAGAGATTGGAAGCAAAATCATCTCACTTGAAACACAAAAAATCAGAATTGGAAGCTATTATGGCCGAAACTCAAAAAGAAGAAATCTTCTTGTCTGAGAAATCTGCAGAGTATGAAGCATTAATCGAAGAGCGATTACTAGTAGCTTACAAAAGAATCAGAAGCAGTGTTCGTAACGGACTAGCAGTAGTATCCATCGAAAGAGGAGCATCTGCTGGATCATTCTTCACTATTCCACCGCAAACACAAGTAGAAATTGCTTCTAGAAAGAAAATCTTAATTGATGAGCACTCTGGAAGAATCTTAGTCGACAGCGTTTTGGCAGAAGAAGAAAGAGAGAAAATGGAACAAATGTTTGCCAAATTCTAAAAAATAATCAAGCCTCGAAATTCGAGGCTTTTTTTATAAATCACAAATTTTGAGTCTAAAAAAAAGCATCCGTTTTTTAACCGTAAAATCAGTTGGTCAATACATCAACTTATTAAGTTTTGTGCATCCAAAAAAGGCATTGCAACTCTCTTATGACCTTTTCACAAATCCTAGAATCGGGCAACTCTCAAAAGAAACCCTACCAGAAATTCTTCAGAACACCCTAAAAGAAACGTTTAAACACAACGAACACCATTTTCAAACTTATACTTGGAAAGGAAATGATACCAAAATTCTACTAGTTCACGGCTGGGAAAGCAATTCGGCTCGCTGGGAAAAAACCCTACCTCATCTTCAAAAATCAGGAAGCACTATCATAGCTATAGATGCGCCGGCTCACGGTCAAAGCAGTGGTAAAGAATTCAACGTTCCTCGCTATGCCGAGTTCATCAACAAAGCTGTCGAAAAATACAAACCCAGCATTATCATTGGTCATTCCATTGGAGGAGCTGCTTGTGTCTATCATCAATATTTACATCCAGAAACCAGTATTCAAAAAATGGTTATTTTGGGTGCACCTTCCGATTTAAAAACACTTATCCAAAATTACATCAACATGTTGAGTTTAAACAAAAAGATGTTCTCTCTTTTGGAAAAACGTTATTTAGAAAATTTTAAAATCAAGTTAGAGGATTTCTCTGGAGGAAAATTTGCCAAACACATCCAAATTGAAGGCATCGTTGCTCACGACACTACCGACACCATAGTCAATTACAAAGAAGGTGAAAAAATAGCCAACGGTTGGAAAAAAGGAAAATTCATCACAACCCAAGATTTAGGACATTCCATGCACGACGATACATTATATCAAGAAATATATCAGTTTTTGTTTGAAGCGGAAAAATAGACTTTTTTGTTGTTATGGGTTCCCGCACACGAGGCTGAAAGCCGAACTGGCGAAGCAATCCCCTGTATCTTTTTTTTACATATAGCCCTTTCAGAGTTCAAAACTCTGAAAGGGCTATATGTAAAAAAAAGGATGCCGTTTCTATCGGGGCTAAAAGGTGAAAATGTTTTTTGTTTCAGGAAGTATTCTAAAAATCCAAGAAGTCTAAAAAGTCTAATATTCTAAAAATCCAAGAAGTCCAAAAAAACACTACTTTTGCAGTATGGAAGAAAATCTAAAACGCCTCAATAAATTCATAGGAGAAACGGGCTATTGCTCCCGCCGTGAGGCCGATAAAATTATCGAAGAAGGTCGCGTAACCATCAATGGCATCGTACCAGAACTGGGAACAAAAGTTTCGCCAGATGACGAAGTGCGCATAGACGGAAAATTAATCCGTGAGAAAAACGAAAAACCCGTTTATCTTGCTTTCTACAAACCAGTAGGAATAGAATGCACCACCAATCTCGAAGTGCGCAACAACATTGTAGATTACATCAATTACCCAAAACGTATTTTCCCAATTGGAAGATTGGACAAAGCCAGTGAAGGTTTAATTTTCATGACCAATGACGGCGATATTGTCAACAAAATATTGCGTGCCAGAAACAATCACGAAAAAGAATATACCGTAACCGTTAACAAACCCATAACCGACCGTTTTATTGAGCGAATGGGCAATGGCGTGCCAATTTTGGACACCGTAACCCGAAAATGCAAAGTAGAGCAAATCAGTAAATACATTTTCAAAATCATTTTAACACAAGGTTTGAATCGCCAAATTCGTAGAATGTGTGAATATTTAGGCTATGAAGTTACCGCCTTGAAACGTATCCGAATTATAAATATCTCTCTAGATGTACCCGTAGGTCGTTATCGTGATTTGACAGATGCCGAAATAAAAGAGCTTAATGAATTGATTGAACCTTCCAGCAAAACCGAGGAAGCCAGCTTACCAAAAGCAGAACCAGTTACAAAAAGAAGAACCGAGTTCATCAAAAGAGATGACCCTCGTTTTAAGAAAAGAGGAGATTATTAATTTATCAAACAAAAAAATGCCAGAAAAAGTCTTCTGGCATTTTTTTGTTTGATAAAATTCAATTACTAATTAATGACTTAATCTGTTTGGAACAGATTGTTATTATCCTATTATTTTAGTGTAAAAATAGACTCCTCAATCAATTCTTCTTTGTCATAAATATTAACATAATACATTCCTTTAGCTAAATCCTTAGCTAATAAATTTTGAGAAATTTTAATCATTTTATTTTCATATTTCACTTTCGCATCCAAACTGTATTTTAATGATTTAAACAGATGCGTTCCATTGTTAACATCACCTAAAACTGCATTTTCGCTATTTACTATTTGTATAAAATAGACTTTTTCTATTGGCTTAGCAATTTCATTTTTAGCGATTGAAAAAGCAACATTAATCACATCAACCTTTTTTGCTTTATCTGTAACAACTTGCTCTCCAGAATTTTTTAATTTAAAAGTAGTGATTTTGGTCCCTGATATAACCAATTTAGAAAATTTATCAACTGTGTTTTGTAAATCTTGTTTTAAAATTTCGTTACTTTTTTGAGAATGTTTTAAAACAACTTTTACATTATCACGTTGTTCTGTTATTAATTTATTTTGTTTTTTCAGTTTCTCATTTTCAACTATCTTCATTCCAACTCTAACTTGCAATAATTTTATTTGACTTTTGTATTTTTTGAATGAAAATTGATCATCTTTTGACGCAACTATCTCAGAAATAAGCTTTATTACCTTATCTCTTTCTTCAATTAACTCAATAGACAATTTTTTGTTATCCAAAATTACATCATCATAATTCTTTTTTAAGATATTAAGCTCTTGCAAAATCATTTTTTTATCAGGCTCATTTTTAGACAAAATAGGTTTATTGATTCGTGTTTTAATAACTGGATCTGATACAGTACTCATTTCATTAGAATAATAAAAAACTCCAGATGTAATAAGAGCTAAGACGCAAAATAATAACAGAATTATTTTAAAGTTTGGTGATTTTGATTGATTTTTCAAGTTTGTTTTTTTTTGTGGTTTTGTGGTATTAAAAATTTAATTTTCTAGAGCACAAAAATAATTTCAATTGACAATATTTATAAAAAAATGTCATGAAACATCTATTTTATGTCATGAAAAAAAAATCCATAAAAAACATTTAAACAATCCTAAAAAAATCAAATTCCCTTTGGGTTAACATTTTATTTTAATTATATCCAGACTTAACAACTGAATTCATCAAAAGAGGACATTATTAAGTATTAAAAAAAAAAGCTGTTTCCTTTTATTGAAACGGCTTTCGCTTTATATCAAAACCATCTTTTTCTTTTGAACAAAAACACTCCAAAAGTAGAAAGCATTACAGAAACAAATATAATTATTAGCATACCATAATTATTATCTTCAAGATTATTTGGCACATTCATTCCATACAAACTGGCAATTACCGTAGGAATCATCAAAATGATAGAAATCGAAGTCATTTGTTTCATAATGGTATTCATATTGTTGGAAATTACCGATGCATAGGCGTCCATAGTTCCTGTTAAGATATCACTATAAATATTAGTCATTTCCTGTGCTTGACGCAATTCAATCTCTACATCTTCCAACAAATCTGAATCATAAGACTCTCTTTGCAATTTTAGATTCTTTATCCTATGAAGCAATATATCGTTTCCTTTTAAGGAAGTTACAAAGAAAACTAAGCATTTTTCAATTTGAAGCAATGCTTGTAATTCTTCATTCTTGATGGATTGCTCTAGATTTTCTTCCGCTAGTTTTATCTTTTGATTGACCTGTTTCAAATATTTCAAATACCATACACTTGATGACAAGAGTAATTTTAATACCAAATCAAAATAATCTTTGATATCCGTATTTTTACGTTGCGTATAGATTACAAAATCTGTCAACATTTCTGTTTTATGAAAACTAATCGTAACGCAAACTTCCCCTTTAAAAACAACACCTAAAGGAATTGTATTGAAAGGCAACTTTATATTATCTGTAATTATTGGAATTCTAATGATAATTAAAGTCCAACCGTTCTCCACTTCTATACGGGGTCTTTCATCAATATCTTCAATATCGTTAAAAAATTCTTCGGGAACTTGTAATTCTTCTAAAAGATATTTTTTTTCTGATTCTGTTGGACATTCAATATTAATCCAGCAGTTTGGAGTCCACTCATTAGACTCGATTAATCCGTTATTGTTTTTGTAAAAAGCTTTCATTTCAAAATTCTATAGGTTAAGTTATAGCATCTTGAATGTTTTTCAAGTGCTTTATTCTTTCAATTTTTCCGAATAATAATCGTCCATTGGGTTGTTTATTTTAAGTTTCGCAAAAGTATTCTTTATTTTTTAATAAAAATCAGGCAGCAACAATTATTATGTAATTCTTAAGACAAAAAAGCCCCAAACTTTCGTCTGAGGCTTTTTATTCTATACAAAAAAACATCTTATTTATTCCTTCTCATTTCACGAGCCAAAAGTGTATTTTTCAATAACATTGCGATAGTCATCGGCCCTACTCCACCAGGAACTGGAGTAATGAAGGAAGATTTTTTACTTACTTCATCAAAATCTACATCTCCTGTAATTTTGTATCCTTTTGGATGGGAAGCATCAGCAACACGAGTAATACCAACGTCTATTACAACTACACCGTCTTTTACCATGTCCGCTTTTAAATAATTCGGAACTCCAAGAGCTGTGATGATAATATCTGCATTTTTGGTATATTCTTCAATGTTTTTGGTTCTACTGTGCGTAAGCGTAACTGTTGAATCTCCTGGATATCCTTTACGACTCATCAAGATGCTCATTGGTCTTCCCACAATATGGCTACGACCAATAACAACAGTGTGTTTACCTGCAGTTTCTACTTTATATCTTTCTAACAATTCCATTATTCCAAATGGAGTTGCAGGCAAAAAAGTTTCCATGTCCAAAGCCATTTTTCCGAAATTTGCAGGATGAAAACCATCTACATCTTTGTCTGGATCAATAGCCATTAATATTTTCTGCTCATCAATATGTTTTGGCAAAGGCAATTGAACAATATAACCATCCAGATTATCATCTTCGTTTAATTCCTTAATCTTAGCAAGCAATATTTCTTCAGTAATATCAGCAGGCAAACTTACCAACGTAGACTCGAAGCCAATTTGTTCGCAAGAACGAACTTTGCTCCCTACATAAGTTAGACTTGCTCCATCAGTTCCCACAATTACTGCTGCCAAATGAGGTACTTTTTCCCCATTATCTTTCATTGCTTTTACTTTTGTCGCAATTTCATTTTTAATATCTTCCGATGTTTTTTTTCCGTCGAGTAGTTGCATTTTTACTTTGTTTAAAAAATTGAAAGTTTAAAAGTTCAAAGACTTGAATGACTTTAAAATAAACTTAAAAAACTAGTGTATTGTTATTTTAAAAATTAGGTTCAAAACTTTAAACAAATTAAAACTTTTAAACCTTAATCCAATTTTATCTCATTCCCGGCATTCCCGGCATTCCTTTCATTCCACCCATCATTTTCATTAGGTTTTTTCCACCTGGGCCCTGCATCATTTTCATCATTTTACTCATTTGCTCAAACTGTTTCATCAATTGATTTACTTGCTCAACTTTTGTTCCAGATCCTTTGGCAATTCTAGCTTTTCTTTTCACATCAATCAATGCTGGCTTACTTCTTTCAATTGGAGTCATCGAATGAATGATAGCTTCAATATGTTTGAAAGCATCGTCTTCGATTTCTACGTCTTTCATTGCTTTTGATGCCCCTGGTATCATTCCGACCAAGTCTTTCATGTTACCCATTTTCTTTACTTGTTGAATCTGAGATAAGAAATCATCAAAACCAAATTCGTTTTTAGCAATTTTCTTTTGTATTTTTCTGGCTTCGTCTTCATCATATTGTTCTTGCGCTCTTTCTACCAACGACACAACATCTCCCATACCAAGGATACGTTCTGCCATACGAGTTGGGTAGAAAACATCAATAGCTTCCATTTTTTCACCAGTACCCACAAACTTAATAGGTTTGTTTACTACTGATTTAATAGAAATTGCTGCTCCACCACGAGTATCACCGTCTAATTTGGTTAAAATAACCCCATCAAAATTAAGGATATCGTTGAATGCTTTTGCAGTATTTACGGCATCTTGACCCGTCATAGCATCTACAACAAATAAAGTTTCTTGTGGCTGAATGGCTTTATGCACTTTGGCAATCTCATCCATCATTTCTTTGTCAACTGCCAAACGACCAGCTGTATCGACAATTACTACATTAAAGCCATTTGCTTTGGCGTGCTTAATTGCATTTTGTGCAATTTCAACCGGATTTTTGTTTTCTGGTTCAGAGTATACCTCAACAGCAATAGAATCTCCTACAACATACAATTGCTGAATAGCTGCTGGACGATAAATATCACAGGCAACCAAAAGCACTTTTTTATTCTTTTTTGTCTGAAGATAATTGGCCAATTTACCAGAAAAAGTAGTTTTTCCAGATCCCTGTAATCCTGACATTAAAATTACAGAAGGATTACCAGAAAGATTGATCCCTGCAACATCTCCACCCATCAATTCGGTAAGCTCATCTTTGACTAACTTCACCAATAATTGTCCTGGCTGCAATGTCGTTAATACATCTTGACCAATTGCTTTTTCTTTTACTCTAGTCGTAAAATCTTTGGCAATTTTAAAATTGACATCGGCATCGAGCAAGGCACGACGAACTTCTTTCAAAGTTTCGGCAACGTTTATCTCGGTGATTTTTCCGTGTCCTTTTAATATATGAAAGGCTTTGTCTAGTTTATCGCTTAAATTATCGAACATAATTGTATTTATCTTTTATTGAGGTGCAAATTTAATGATTTGATATTGAAGTTTAAATAGTAATAGAAATAAAAAAACAACTTTTATCAAATTAATAACAGAATGCTTTTATTTAAAAACACATTCGAAAAAAAACTAACTGAAAATCTTAAAAAAACAGTATCGCTTTTTCTTTTAAATAATTACATTTGCTCCAACATATCATAGTAATAATGAAAATATTCCAACTGATTATTTTGTTTTTATATAGCATAACTTATGCTCAAGAGCATCATAAAGTGGTGACACAAGACAAACTTTCAACACATGGAATGCTTATTTTTGGAAAAGAAAAAATCTATGCTTCCCACCTACCTATGTTTCATTCTCCCCATGATTACCAAATTATTTTGGAACTGGAATTGGATAAAGAAACCCGAAAATTGTTTGTAACCGATCAAGAAAACAATCCCGAATACAATACATATACGATTGAACCAGAAAAATTTGTTTTGCCCGATATGATTCATAATACAAAACCATTTAAAGCAAATCTTTATCGTGGACATTTTGAAAGAGGCGGAAAAAAAATTGTTTCGGACATAAATGTCACTATCAGGACTGTTATATATTATGATAAATTCAATGTTAATAAAACAAAGTCAACCACAAACACCTTTATTTTATTTGGTAACGAAAAAGAAAAATTTATAGCGCATCAAATCACAAACAAACCTGATTTTGATCAAATTATACAAGTGAAAACTGACGTTAAATCCCTTTTAAATAATAAAACCCAAGATCAAATCATTGTAAACAAAATCGAAAACTACCCGATAGGAGTTGGCAGCAATGACATTGAAGTGACAAACAATTCAAATTCACTTACCATTACACTTCTAAAACAATTGTATTTGGAATTTGATGATTTAAAATAATATCCTATGCAAATTCATTGTTTTCAGCACGTTGCCTTTGAAAATCTCGGCACCATTGAAGATTGGGTCAACGACAATAATCACATAATCAGTTATACGTACTTTTTCAAAAAAGACTTTATTTTGCCTGACTTGTCAAACATAGACCTACTTATTGTTTTGGGCGGTTATATGAATGTCGATGATGAAACTGAATTTCCTTGGTTAAAACAAGAAAAACTATTTATCAAGCAAGCTATTAAATTTGACAAAAAAGTAATAGGCATCTGTTTAGGATCCCAACTTATAGCCACGGCATTAGGGAGTAACGTATATAAAGGAACCGAAACTGAGATTGGATTTCACCCGATTCAATTTAATGAAACTGCACTTACTGAGTCATTATTTCAGCATTTCAAAAATCCTTATACGGTTTTTCAATGGCATGGAAACACGTTTGATTTACCCAAAGGAGCTCAACTTTTAGCGTCAAGCGAAGGTTTTAAAAATCAAGGTTTTTTATGGAATACAAATGTTTTGGCCCTCCAATTCCATATCGAAATGAATGAAATTGTCTTAAAGGACATGCTAAAACACGATGGACATGAATTGCAAGAAAACAGCCTTTATATACAAAAAGAAGCCACAATTAGAGCTAACTTTCATCATTTAGAACAAAACAAAACTGACTTAAACCAATTATTAAATCAATTTACAAAACTATGAGCTACGATGACATTATTGGATCTATTGGAGTTGGCATTATTTTAATTGCCTACTTCTTGAATATTTTTTCATTTATACCAAAAGAAGGTAAATTTTATTTTATACTCAATATTATTGGTGCTAGCATTGCCTGTTATGCTTCTGTTTTAATCAATTATATCCCTTTTATTATACTAGAAGGAACTTGGGGAATAGTGAGTTTATTTGGATTAATCCAATCTATTAAAAATAAAAATCCTTTTCATTAAAAAAGAGGCTTCCCAAACAAAGGTCCCCTCTTTTCCAAAATAATAAAAACTAACTAATATAGAAACTTACTTTTCTTCTTATTTTAAAATAGCATACTCAAGAGTTGAATGCCCTCTGACACCTGCATCATTTGTCATGGCAAGGAATTTAACTTTATAATAATTTCCAGCAACATCTTTTACTACATAAAAACGATCTGTTTTAATACTTGGCAAAGAACCTTGTCCACCACCGCTTCTCCAATTAGCGCCAATAACCCTTTGATCTGTTGCAGAAACAGTGAAATTAGTTTCAACAATTTTTGCTTTTGTGAAATCTACATAAGATCCTCCATCGGCAACCAAAACTTGATATACTTGTGTTCCACCTTTCATATTTGAAGTGATAAAATCTGAATATGCATAAGTAACTTGCGTTGCCCCTGGCAAATAATTAGTAAAAGTCGTGAAATTTAAATCCCATTTTGTTTTTTCTGGCTCTACAAAAACAGTATTTCCTGAAGCCAGACTAAAGAATGAAAAATTATAAGAAGCATCTTTTGAGATTGTTTTTTCGATAAAAGTAGTAGATGATAAATCCGCATACTGAATTTTGAATCCATTTCCGCTTCTTAAAATTCTAACTTTTTTCCAACCTCTTGGATCTCCGTAAACACTTACAGAACCTACGCTTGGAACAGCAGTTGAAACGAAAAAACCAAGATTTACAAGATATACTTTATTGTCCGAATCAGTAGCGGAAACTTCAGCAATTGCCGTTCCTATCCCTGCTCCGGCACCTGCTAAAACACCTGTCGGATTATCAACATATCCATTTGTAGCCGGGCTTATTCCCTCTCCAACTGTAACATTCACATCACTTGTTTGAGGCAAAGTAATATCCGAAGTTGCTAATTTTTTTACTGCCATTTTTAGTGATCCATTGATTACAACTCTAAAATCTGTCCCAGTAGAAAACCCAAAATCCCATGCGGCTCTGTTTACTGATTCTGATTTTCCAGTACTTAAATCTAGATAAACCTGATTAGGTTGATTTGGACCTCCAACTGTTGGTTGTAAAACTGCTCCAACAGAAGGAATTTCAATTGGAGAATTATTGTCATCATTTGAGCATGATGCAAGTGATAATAAGGCAAACGATAAAAATAAAAATTTTTTTTTCATTGTAATTGGATTTAGATTAAAGATTAAGATTATATGTTAATTTTACGAAATAAGAACGTCCATAAGCCAGCAATACTTCAGTAGAGCTTGCGTGACCAGCGCCCTCATTAGTTCTTGTTTGATTGACATTTTTTATATCAAATAAGTTTCTTGCGCCAATTGTGGCTTCTAGTTTATCATTGAAGATATTTTTCCGGACAGAAACATCTAGCCAATTGCTAGCATCAACTTCTGAAATAACATATGCTGATGTGGTTTCTATAAATTGCTGCGATTTTCCGTTGTATTTGTAATACCCCGAAAATATTGTTTTACAACTTGGAATAGTATAGGAAACGCTACTATTCAAATTAAAAGAATACAGGAATTTATCATCGGAAGTAAAACTTTGATTCTCAATTTTCTGTGAAACTCCTATTATTGAAGCTCCCAAATTGACCGTCAAATTATTTTTCTTGAATTGATTCACCGAAGAAACATTCCACATTTTATATTTACTGATATTAATGTATTGGTATTCTGGACTCCCACTGTCTTCATTAAAACCCACAAGCGCCATATCAATCCTATCATTTACATCTAAATAACTCCCTGTTAGCATATTCGAAAGTTGTACACCAGAGGCATGCAGCGTTTGTTTTTTTATACTCATTTCATACGAAGTACTGGTCTCTGGAATAAGATTTTCATTTCCGACAAAAAAGTGTCCATCAAAAATTAACTTAGAATATAATTCATGAAAAGTGGGGGTTCTAAAAGATTTTCCCATAGATCCACGTAGTTCAACACCTTTATCAAACAAATAACGCAACCCTAAAGATGAAGCATATTGATTTTTGAACATCGATTGATTTGAAAATCGAATTCCTGGACGTATCGAGAATCGCTCCGTTGCTTTTATTTCTGCAGAAACAAAAAAATCATAATTTTCAATACGCTTTGCTATTGGAACAAAAATATTGTTGGCTTCTTGAACCAATGAAAAACCGAGATTATTCACAAATTCATACCCTAATTGTAAGTCAACTTTTCTACCGGAAAAAAAATTACTCAACGTTCCTGTAGAATAAAGCACTTCCATCGACTGGTCATTAATTTTGATAGAATTGCTTTCACTTTGGGTAGTCAAATAATATCTAAAATCTTCAACATTCCTTTCCTGCTTCTGATGGGAAACAGAAACATTATAATTGAGTTGTGAGAATAATTTTCCTGCCGAATTCAAATGATGAAAATATCTATTGGTTAAATATCTCTTGTCATTTGCATAGCGATACGAACCCAAAGTAGTATTGTAACCCGATTGAACGGCACGGTTATAATAATCTACATCTTCGTCTAGGTATTCGAATTTGTAGAAAAAACTGAAATTGTTTTTTTTGTAAGACACTAACCCTGTAGTGTTTAATTGCTCTTTTGGCAACCAAGTAAAACCCCGTAAACCATCATTTTCGTTATAATCCTTTCCTTTTTTATTGTCTAAATAACCTTGGAAATCATTTCGATTTGCTCCAATAGATACAAACCAATTTTTATTTAAATTATGAGAAACCTTTAAAGCTTGAATATGACGCCCTTTATCAAAAAGGGAGTATTCATCACCAACAGTTTCTTCTTGAAGTGTTGCTGAAATCCCCCATTTGTATTTTGAAGATGTTTTTGTAATAATATTCAAAACACCACTTACGGCATTTGCACCGTACGTAACTCCCATTGAACCTTCAATAATTTCGATTTGTTCAATATCATTCAAATTAATTTGGGATAAATCAGTATTATTCCCCAAACCTGATTCATTAACCAAAGGCACATTGTCTACTAATATTTTAAAATACTGAGCATCTAATCCAAACATTGAAACAGTAGATCGACCATCGTTTCCGCTTGGTTTAACAGTAATATTCAAATACTGATTCAATACATCTGATAAATTATTCGCTGCCAAATTCTGAATATCTTGACTCGAAATCAACCTTACATTAAAAACAGATTTCTTTATAGATTGAGGTTTAAACTGACCTGTAACAACAACCTCAGAAAGTTTATTTACAACAATAGTATCTTTTTTTTGAGCAAAAGAAAGGTGGAAAAAAAGCAATACTGCAATAAGAGCAAATTTAATTTTCATTATTTTATTTAGAAACATTCTTAATAATTTTTGACAAATATATATCTTATTTTTATTTGTTCTAAATAAAAATACTATTTTTGTCAAAAATAAATAGTCATTAAAAACTAACCGTATGAAAATCAAAGCAATTCTTTTTTCGATTGTATTACTAACAAGTCTAACTGGTAAAAGTCAAGATTTAAAAAAACAAGAAGACATCAATTCCATCAAAGCGATGTGTGGTTGTTATGAAGTAAAATTCAATTTTACCGAAACTTTCGAATATCCCAAAGACTCTACCACCTACAAACCCTCACAAACCAAACACGAAACTGCACTCGAATGGATAGAATTGGTAGAAGACCAACCAAATAAAATTGTATTACAACATTTATTGATTGTTGGAAAGGAAGAAAATGACATTGTTAAGCACTGGAGACAAGATTGGCTGTTTGAAAACACCGAGTTGTATTCTTTTTTCAAAGACCAAACCTGGAAGTTCAACAAATTGCCTACCAAAAACGTAAAAGGACAATGGACACAAAAAGTATTTCAAGTAGATGACAGTCCTAGATATGAAGGAACTTCAAGTTGGGTTCATGTGGACGGAACAGATTATTGGAAAAATACAACAGATGCTCCACTTCCACGTAGAGAGCATACCAAACGTGATGATTACAATGTTTTAAAAAGGAGAAACATTCAGGAAATTACTTCATTTGGATGGATTCATGAACAAGACAATGACAAAATCATTAGAGATGACAAAGGAAATGATGTTCTTTTGGCACAAGAAAAAGGAATGGATATTTATACCAAAGTAGCGGACAGCAAATGTCTTTTAGCTCAAAACTGGTGGGCAACCAATCAAGAGCTTTGGAAAAAAGTAAGAAGTAAATGGGGAAATGTATATGCAAACAATAAAGATTTATCGCTAGAAAAAAAGGTAAACAAAAAATCGCTTTTCTCTGTTTTATTTGATTTAAAACCTACCGCAACCCAAGTGGAAGTTGACGCTATAATTGATTCATTTGTAATCAAAAAGTAAATATTTACAATTATGTGTAATCTGAAAATAGTAAACCGTACCTCGAATGGAATTTTACTGCATTGCCATCATAGAGATATGTACCAATTGCTGTTTAACAATTTGGGCTTTGATTTGAGTAGCGAAGAACTGACGAGTTTTGCCAATTATTTGAATCAAATAGACATTGATTATTGGGAAAGGGAATATCAATATTCTATTTATGAAAAGAAGATCCCCATCCCTACTTTACAATCAAACTTTATCATTTTACTAAACAGAAAGGAAGTGGAGGAATTACGTTATTTGGTAGATTGCATCAATGAATACAAAATTCTAAAACCATTTGAAATCAATTATAAAATGGTTTCAAATTGAATATAAAAAAAAATTCAACTCTTTGCTATTCAGTAATCAACTTACTATTTTAGAAATAGCGCATAAAAAAATCCGTCTCATTCAAAAACGAGACGGATTTTTTGGTTTTATTTTTAACAGATTACATTCTCTCTGGCACATTTATTCCCAACAATTTGAAAGAATCGGCAATAACATCTGCCACTTTTTTAGACAATTGTACTCTAAATGTTTTTTTGTTCAAGTCTGTTTCGCCAAGTATCGAAACGGCTTGGTAAAAAGAATTGTACTCACGAACCAACTCATACGTATAATTGGCAATCAAAGCGGGGCTGTGATTGTGAGCTGCATTCTGAATCACCTCTGGAAACAACTCCAATTGTTTTACCAATTCTTTTTCTTTTTCATGCAATTCCAAAATGCTTGATGTTACAGTAAGATCAAAATCAGCTTTTCGTAAAATCGATTGAATTCTAGCGTAGGTATATTGTATAAAAGGCCCTGTATTACCAGCAAAATCTACAGATTCTTCTGGATTAAACAGAATTCGTTTTTTCGGATCTACTTTCAAAATATAATATTTAAGCGCTCCAAGACCTATTGTATTGTATAATTTAGTTTTCTCTTCAACCGAATACGTATCAAGTTTCCCTAAATCTTCAGCAATTTTTTGAGCCGTATCGGTCATTTCTTGCATCAAATCATCGGCATCAACAACGGTTCCTTCACGGCTTTTCATTTTTCCGGAAGGTAAATCTACCATTCCGTAAGATAAATGAAAAAGATTGGAAGCCCATTCAAAGCCTAATTTTTTCAATATCAAAAACAAAACTTTGAAGTGATAATCTTGTTCGTTTCCAACCGTGTAAACCATTCCGCCAACGTCCGGCATGTCTTTTACACGCTGAATTGCAGTTCCAATATCCTGTGTCATATATACTGCAGTTCCATCCGAACGCAATACAATTTTTCGATCCAATCCTTCATCGGTCAAATCAATCCAAACCGAACCATCGGGATCTTTTTCGAAAATTCCTTTTTCAAGACCAATTTGAACTACGTCTTTCCCTAATAGATAAGTATTACTTTCGTAATAAAAACTATCAAAGTTTACGCCTAAATTTTTATAGCTAATGGCAAAACCATCATAAACCCATTGGTTCATGGTTTTCCAAAGTGCAATTACTTCGGGTTTACCATTTTCCCAATCCAAAAGCATTTGTTGTGCTTCGAGAATAATTGGTGCTTGTTTTTTGGCTTCGTCTTCTGTTTTTCCGGCATTCATCAACTCAGTGATTTCGGCTTTGTACGCTTTATCAAAAGCCACATAATAATTACCAACCAATTTATCGCCTTTTAACCCCGTAGATTCAGGAGTTTCTCCGTTTCCGAACTTCTGCCAAGCCAACATGGATTTGCAAATATGGATTCCTCTATCGTTGATGATTTGAGTTTTGTATACTTTTTTCCCTGAAGCCTTGATAATCTCGGCTACTGAATATCCTAATAAATTATTACGAACGTGTCCTAAGTGCAACGGTTTGTTGGTGTTTGGCGAAGAATATTCGACCATCACCGCCTTGTCAGTTGCAGAAGGGGTTACAAATCCGAACTTTTCTACACTTTTGATTTCGTTGAAAAAATTCAAATAATATTGATCCGCAATCACAATATTCAAAAATCCTGAAACCACATTAAAACGAGCTACTTCTGGAACATTTTCAACCAAATAATTTCCAATTTTATTTCCCAATTCAACAGGATTACTTTTTACCAATTTAAGTAATGGAAAAATAACCATCGTAATATCGCCTTCAAACTCTTTTCTTGTGGTTTGAAACTCTACTTTATCAATGGTTACATCAAACAAAGTTTGAATGGCTTTCTCTATAGATGGGGTAAGAATATTGGATAATGACATGTATACTTGATTTTTTTAAGTGTGCAAATATAAGGCTTATTCGCCAAATATGGAAAGTGAAAAAGTATTCTGTATGGTAATGTTTCTAAAAACGGATTATCTTATAAAAATACAGGGCGCTATTGAATGCAAACCGTTTCCATTTATAATAATTCACTCGAAGAACAGCTCAATTTGACAATATAAAGAATCTTTTTTATTTAGAAAAAAACAGACATCGAATATCCTAAAAATCAAAGCACTCAATTAAAACATCCAAATATTTTGAAATTTATTTTAAAAAATGTGTTACAAATAGAAGATAAAATCGTCTTATGGGAAATCATCAATCAAAATCATCAATCAAAAATCAAATCATGAAGTCTAAACTATTAGTGTTTTTCCTATTGAGTTTCGTAGGAATCGCAAATGCAGAAAACCCCGGAGTTCTTTCGGGAAAAGTTACAAACAAAGCAACAAACCAGCCTGTACAATATGCTTCAATTGTAATAAAAGAGGCAGGGAAATTAATTACTGGAATTGTTGCAGACGAAAACGGCTCTTTTTCAATAAAAAATTTAGAGTTGAAAAAATTTACCTTGGAAGTAGAATTCATTGGTTATAAAAAATACTCCACCACTTTTGAATTGAGCGCTGCAAAAAAAAGTTCTTCTATTGAAATCCTTTTAGAAGAAGAAGCCACAGAACTTCAATCTGTTGATATCATCAAGGAACGTTCCTTAATCGAACAGAAAACAGACCGAAAAATCATAAATGTTGGTAAAGATTTATTGAGCGCTGGAGCAACTGCTTCTGAAATTCTGAACAACATTCCATCTGTAAGTGTCGATCCTCAAACCAATGCGGTGAGCCTAAGAGGAAACTCGAATGTTCGAATCTTTGTAGACGGAAAACCATCTACTGTCGATGCAGCTCAGTTATTACAACAAATACCGTCAACTTCCATCAAACAAGTTGAGTTAATTACCAACCCATCGGCCAAATACAATCCAGAAGGAATGAGCGGTATTATCAATATCGTATTAAACAAAAATGCTAAAATTGGTTTTAACGGAAGTGTAAACAGTGGAGTAACTTTTGGTAAAACACCAAAGACGAATTCTTCTTTTGATATGAACTACCGTAGCGGAAAAATCAACATGTATGCAAATTATGGATTGACTACTGGTCAATACCATAACAATGGACATATTGATACTACTGAACCAAATGAAGAAAATTCACAAGACTTTAATTTCAAAAATGAGAACCTATCGCATTTAGCCAAAATAGGTTTAGACTTTTATTTAAATGACAGTAATACTATTTCTATTTATACCACACAAAATATCGGAAAAGAAGATGGCAGTTCGAAAGTTACTGTTGATTTCACAAACTCTTCAAATACGGATGTGACTCAGCTATTCGATAGTAAAAACGACAATTACACTCAAACTTATAACTTTGATTACAAGAAAAAATTCAAAAAAGAAGGGCATACTTTAGAATTTGAAAGCAATTACAATAATAATGATAATACCGAGAATAGTGTTTTTAGCGATCCTAGAACGAATGACATTACCACAAAAGGAGAAAACGTATTACTCAATTTGGACTACACCAATCCTTTAACAGAAACCATCAAACTTGAAGCAGGGTTGGAAACTCGAATTGAAAATACAAAAAATAATTTTCTAGAGAATGGCGCTTATAATTCTAATTTCAATTACGAAAGAAACATTTATTCTGCTTACACAACGATCTCAAAACAGTGGAAAAAATGGAATGCACAAGTTGGTGCTCGTTTTGAAAAATACACTGCCGATGCGTTATTCAAAAAAGTAAATGAAGCTGATGGCACATTTAATGACAAACTATTCACAGTTTATCCATCGGGGTTTTTAAACTATACACCAAATGACAATGACTCGTTCAATCTAAGTGTTTCAAAACGTGTAGACAGACCGAGCATCGACCAAGTAAACCCAATTCGAGAATGGAGTACACCACAAATTGATTCTCAAGGAAATCCAAATTTATTTCCTCAATTCACCAATTCGGTTGAATTGAACTACACTCGAAAAACAAAGATTGGTTCAATTACTTCTGGAGTATTTTATCGTCAAATAAATGATGAAATAACCCGAACACTTTTTGAAAACCCTATTGATTCCGAAAGATTAATTTTGTCTTACGCAAACCTTAACGACAACAATGCTTTTGGACTTGAATTGTCTGGAAATTTAGACTTCACAAAATGGTATTCTGCCAACATTAGTTTTGATGCTTACAACAAAAAAACAAAGGGCTATATTGGAACTGATTATATTGAAGTAGATGTTACTATCTTCAATTCTCGTATTAGTAATACATTTAAGGCTTCCAAAAATTTGCGTTTTCAATTGACGGGTATGTACAGAGGTGAAGATTTAGGATTGCAATTCCTTAGAAAACCAATGTGGAAAATTGACATGGGCTCTAGTCTTACTGTGTTACAAGGTAGTGGAACTATTACCGCAAGAGTAAGTGATATTTTTAATACGATGCACTTTGCATTTGATGCTACACAACCAAAAGCACAAACAGGTGAATTTCATTGGGAAAGCCAAACAGCATTTATAGGATTCAATTATCGTTTTGGAACCGGTAAAAACAAAGCCATTCAAAGAAAAGAAAGAGACAAAAACGAAACCCAAGGAAGCGGTGGGTTTTAAAAATTAGTTTTAATAATAGGTTGCAAAAGAAAGAAACCCCAGAGTATGCCAACTCTGGGGTTTCTTGTATAATAAACTATTTTATAGTGATAATTATTTTATATTTATAAAAATTTACCATTTTATAATAGCACTAGCCCAAGTAAATCCGCTTCCAAAAGCAGCTAAGACAACCGTGTCGCCAGATTTTATTTTTCCTTGTTCCCAAGCTTCTGTCAAAGCAATCGGGATAGAAGCAGCGGTTGTGTTTCCGTATTTCTGGATATTATTAAAAACTTGATCATCCGTCAAAGCAAATTTCTTTTGGATATATTGAGAAATTCTCAAATTGGCTTGATGCGGAATCAGCATATCAATATCCGAAACCTGCAAATTATTCGCTTCCAATCCTTCATTAATTACTTCAGCAAAACGAACCACGGCATTTTTGAATACAAATTGGCCATTCATGTAAGGGTAATAACTTTCGTCATCTGGATCATTATCCGCAATAATGTCTGTTACCCATCGTCCGCCCATTCCTGGTGCTTTTAGGGCTAATTCTTCTGCATGAACACCTTCAGAATGCAAATGAGTAGAAAGGATCCCCTTAGTTAAATCTTCTTCTCTGCTTACAATTGCAGCTCCAGCTCCATCTCCAAAAATCACCGAAACTCCACGTCCACGTGTAGTCATGTCCAATCCTGTAGAATGAACTTCGGAACCTATCACAAGAATATTTTTGTACATTCCAGTCTTAATATATTGATCGGCTACTGAAAGTGCATAGACAAAACCAGAACATTGATTACGAACATCTAAGGCTCCAACAGTTCTCAAACCTAAATCACGCTGTACCAAAACTCCTGGCCCTGGAAAATAGTAGTCAGGACTTAATGTAGCAAAAACTACAAAATCAATATCTTCTGCGGCAACACCTGAGCGTTCCATTGCAATTTTTTCGGCTTTAACACCCATTGTAGTAGTGGTGTCTTCCCCGCGAATGATATGTCTTCGCTCTTGAATCCCTGTTCTTTCCTGAATCCATTCGTCATTGGTTTCAATGATTTTAGACAAATCATCGTTAGTCACTACATTTTCTGGAACATAATATCCCAATCCTGCTATTTTTGAATGGTACATAGTTGATTTTTTATAAAATAAGTTTGCAAATTTAAACATCTTTTGAAAAAAGAGAACAC
Organism: Flavobacterium rarum (SeqCode); assembly: GCF_965234445.1. Classification (GTDB taxonomy): domain Bacteria; phylum Bacteroidota; class Bacteroidia; order Flavobacteriales; family Flavobacteriaceae; genus Flavobacterium; species Flavobacterium rarum. Next base: position 126,482 of record NZ_OZ248482.1, read on the forward strand.
AATATAGTGTTTTTTTAAGACATCGTCATTTTTAGCAAAATAAATTTACTATATTCTTATTATTGATGTTTTTAATTAAGAGATTTTCAATACCACTTCCAGATTGAGTTCTAAAGGGGTTTCATGTTCAAAGAAAATAACTTTTCGATCAAAAACGGCTTTGATTAAATAACGGCTTCCTTTAAAGAAAGATTCTTTTACAATTGCTTTAAGAGATCCATTGGCGTCCAATTTTAGCTGATGCGGATATAATAAAACAATTTCGTCTTCCCCGTCAATTGACATCAATTGTGACAATTTCAATTCATTTACTTCCCCAAAAAGAGAAGCAACATATTTATTCAAAGGATAATTATAGACCTCTGCTGAAGGTCCTTTTTCAATGATACTTCCATGATACAATACAATAGTTTCATCGGAGAAAGATAGAGCATCGGTACTATCATGTGTTGCAATAAAACAAGTAATTCCTTTTTTCTTTAGATAAGCAAACAAATTCCTGCGCAATGCATTTTTTCTAAAATTATCAATATGACTAAAGGGTTCATCTAATAATAATACTTCTGGTTCCAAAGCCAAAACTCTGGCTAATGCTACTCGCTGTTGTTGACCTCCACTGAGTAATTTTGCTTTTACATTGGCAAACTCTGTCATTTCGACCATTTCCAACAATTCTTGAATGCGCAGTTTTTTTAAAGGTAAAAAACCATTAGAAAGAAACTTACCCACATTTTCGGCTACAGTTTCATACTCCATCAAATCAAAATCTTGTGCCAAATATTTCATAAAAGGCATACCCGGAATCAGATTATATTTAGGACCCCGAATCTCCTTTTCATTATAAAAAATATGCCCTTCATTTAAGTCATACATTCCATAAATAAGTTTTAAAAGAGTGCTTTTTCCACAACCACTCTCTCCTAGTATGGCAATATTCTGACCTTTGGAAACGGTGAAATCAACATTTTGAATAATGATTTTTTCGGTATAACCGAATGAAATATTTTGAACTTGAAGCATTCTTTAACATTAAAATTTGAAAAAACAAATATAGCTTGTTTATCAAAGAAATTATGTTGATAATTCATTTATATCCAAAAAAAAACTGCTTTATAAAAAAGCAGTTATACATTAAAAAGGGGACTTATTATTTCCCTGTTTTAGCATCTTCTATCATTTTTGAATTTGCTGTAATTGCAAATTCTACACGACGGTTTTGACTTTGACCTTCTTTTGTTTCGTTTGTGGCAATCGGATCTGCAATTCCATAACCAGATGTTTTAAAACGACTTGCTACTAATCCTTTTGAAATCAAATACATTTTTACCGTTTCGGCTCTTTTTTGAGAAAGCGTCAAATTATATTCTGGCTTACCTGTACTATCCGTATAACCAAATATTTCAATATTTGTATCTGCGTAAGAATTAAATACAGGAACCAATTTATCCAAATTTGATTTGGCTTGAGATGTTAAAGTTGATTTGTTTAAATCAAAACGTACTGCATCTTCTTTTAAAACCAAACGAATTCCTTCTCCTACTCTCTCAACATCTGCTCCAGGCAAAGCTTGATCAATTTCTCTAGCTTGCTTGTCCATCTTATTACCAATCAAAGCTCCTGTTCCTCCTCCTACTGCAGCACCAATAAGCGCTCCACCTGCGGTACCTATTCCTGTATTGTTACCAATGATACCACCAATCAAAGCACCAGCAACAGCGCCAATTCCAACACCTTTTTGTGTATTATTCGTGTTTTTTACCGATTCACAGCTGGTAAAAAAGAAACTTAATACAAACAAACTACTTATTCCTAAAACGATTATTTTTTTCATATTGATTTTTTTTTATTTTAATTAACTCTTTGAAATTGGTAAACTACATCTGTTGGTTTACTCCCTACAGTAATTTTATCAATTAATTGAAATGAATTCTCTGATTGATTTGCAACACCAAGTACAAATCCAGTTTTAACTTTTTTAGATTTTAATCCTTCATCCAAAATTTTCAAAACAAACTGACCTTCTTTATTAATATACCATGTGATTGCAGATGTAAAAGAAGTACAACTTGGACTATTTAAAGTCATGTTTCCTTTGTTGTTATTTGAAATAAAATTCCATGTACTTCCAATAAAACACTTGGAATCTGCTAGATCAAAAGAATTAACCTTAATGTAATCTGATCCTGGATAACTTACATTGGTAATCTGCCAATTTCCTTTCATTCCAACTTGTGAAGTCTTGTCTAATTTGGTCATCGGAGCATTTGAAACTGGCTCTGGGGTAGCTGGGGCTGTTGACGCAGATTTGCATGCAAATACCAATACAGTAATAATGCATAATAAGAGAATTTTCTTCATGTTCTTGAATTTTAAAATTAATATACTTACAAAGATAATGATCAAATTGATTGAAAATATATTTTTATTTTATATAATTCACTTGCGACAATTTGTCACTTCAATAGCAATTGGTACTCTATTTGAAAGCCTATTAAAATAGATTGTAAAACCTTTAAAAAATTTAAAATATGACAACAGGTAAAATTAATGTTTCGGTTGAAAACATCTTTCCCTTAATCAAGAAATTCTTATACAGTGATCACGAAATTTTCTTGCGTGAATTGATTTCAAACGGTACCGATGCGACTTTAAAATTAAAACACCTTACTAGTATTGGTGAAACCGCTGTAGAATATGGTTCTCCTATTATTGAAATTAAAATTGATAAAGAAGGAAAAAAAATCCACATTATAGATCAAGGACTTGGAATGACAGCTGATGAAGTTGAAAAATACATCAATCAAGTTGCTTTTTCTGGTGCCGAAGAATTCTTGGATAAATACAAAGATTCTGCCAAAGATTCTGGAATTATTGGCCATTTTGGTCTTGGTTTTTATTCTGCATTCATGGTTGCCGAGAAAGTAGAAATCTTTACTAAATCATACAAAGACGAACCAGCAGCGCATTGGACGTGCGATGGAAGTCCTGAATTTACATTAGAACCTACTGATAAAACTACCAGAGGAACTGAAATTATTTTGCATATTGCTGAAGATTCTCTTGAATTCTTAGAAGATTCAAAAATCTCTGGTTTATTGAATAAGTATAATAAATTCATGCCTATTCCAATCAAATTTGGAACTAAAACAGAAAAAATAGAACAAAAGAAAGGCGAATTTGTAGAGTCTGAAGACAAAGACAACATTTTTACCGAAGTAGAAGTTGACAATATAATAAACAACCCAAATCCAGCTTGGACAAAACAACCAACAGAGTTATCGGATGCCGATTATAAAGATTTCTATCGTGAAGTTTACCCAATGCAATTTGAAGAGCCTTTGTTTCATATTCATTTAAATGTCGATTATCCTTTTAATTTGACAGGTATTTTGTATTTCCCAAAACTGGGTTCTGATATGCAAATTCAGAAAGACAAAATTCAATTGTACCAAAACCAAGTATATGTTACCGACAATGTTGAAGGAATTGTCCCTGAATTTTTGATGATGCTTCGTGGTGTTGTTGATTCACCAGATATTCCATTAAATGTTTCTCGCTCAGGTTTACAAGCAGATGGTGCTGTAAAGAAAATATCCAACTATATCACTCGTAAAGTAGCCGATAAATTAAAATCATTGTTTACAGAAAATAGAGAAGATTTTGAACAAAAATGGAATGACATTAAAGTTGTATTAGAATACGGAATGCTATCCGAAGATAAATTCTATGAAAAAGCTGGTGCTTTTGTTTTGTACCCAACAGTAGATGACAAATACTTCACACTTGAAGAATTAAAAGAAAAGCTTAAAGAAAAACAAACTGACAAAGACGGAAAACTAGTTGTTTTGTATGCTGGAAATAAAGAAGCGCAACATTCTTATATTGAAATAGCCAAAGACAAAGGATATGAAGTTTTACTTTTGGATTCTCCTATTATCTCACATTTAATCCAAAAAATTGAAGGCGACAATAGTGGAATGCATTTTGTTCGTGTCGATTCAGACCATATTGATAACTTAATCAAGAAAGAAGAATCTACAATTTCAAAATTATCGGAAGACGAAAAAGAAAGTTTAAAAACTTCATTAGAAACTTATATTCCAAAAGCATATACTGTACAATTAGAAGCATTAGACAGCAATGCAGCACCGTTTATTATCACGCAACCAGAATTTATGCGTAGAATGAAAGAAATGAGCCAGTCTGGCGGTGGCGGAATGTTTGGAATGGGCAATATGCCAGAAATGTACAATTTGGTTGTTAACACCAACTCAGATTTGGCAACAAGCATATTAAATAACAAAGACAAATCTGCTCAAGAAAGCTTAGTAAAACAAGCTCTTGATTTGGCAAAATTATCTCAAAACTTATTAAAAGGAGAGGAACTTACTGCTTTTGTTAAAAGAAGTTTTGATTTGATAAAATAAAATTATAAGAATTCAATTATAGTCTAGATCCAATAATTGCAAACCTTATTTAACCTAAGCCTACTAGTAAATACTAGTAGGCTTTTTTTATTACATTACAATAACTGGGTCACATAAATTTTATGGGGATTAAGCAAAAAGTTTTTCCATTCTAAAGAGAAAGAATTTCACATCTACTACGCCTCTTTGATTTGCTCTAAAGAGTTTTATTTTGGAATTAAATGATTCTGCATTTGCATTAGTATGTCTGTTTTTAAAGAAGTTTAAAATGGTTTCTAAATGATAGTTCAAACTATTTGCAGCGGTATTAAAAACAGTTATTTTGAGTTGCTTAGTTTTCTGT
>NZ_OZ248483.1:0-113653 GCF_965234445.1 Flavobacterium rarum (SeqCode)
TATATTCTTTATCTCAGTATGTTAAGATATTATGTAATGTTAATTGACAAAAGTCAATTACCCATTGCAATACGACCTTAAGGTGGTTATTGCGGCGGGGCTCACCTCTTCCCATCCCGAACAGAGTAGTTAAGCCCGCCTGCGCAGATGGTACTGCAGTTATGTGGGAGAGTATGTCGTCGCCTTTCTTTAAAGAATCCTATTCATTAATTTGAATAGGATTTTTTTTGTTATAAAAATAAATTTTAGCTTCAAACGAATCCCTTCTTTTTAAAGCCTTTCTCAATTGATACGTTATTTTAGTAAATAGTTTATAAATTTAGGAAAAAGATCCATTTTATAAATTTTAAAATGATTCTGTATTACCTTCAAAGTTTGTTAAATTGTCCTATTGATACAGATATCGTTTTCGTAAAGTTAATATAGTATTTATATTGGCTAACATTGTTGTGTTTTGATTTGAATTATCCTCCTACTTTAGCAGTAGAAATAATTACTAATTAAAAACAACCGTATTATGAAAACGATTTTAAAATTATGTCTAGTAGTATCAGTAGTAATGACTACGATGAGTACTTATGCAATTGATGGTGATTTTTTACTAAATGTAAAAAAAGGGACAGCTAAAGAAATAAGTTTTTCGGTAAATGAGATTCAGCAAGCTAATGTCACAATTTATGATAAATCATATAATGAAATTTATTCTGAAGTTGCAACGGGAAAAGCTGGTATTGTAAAAACCTATAGCCTAGAGGAGTTTCCTGACGGAGTCTATTTCTTGGTTGTGGAAACCAATTTAAAAAAAGTCACTCATGAGATAGTTATATCCAATTCAGTGTCCTCTTTGTCGAGAAAGTCTACTGCTGAAGTATATAAGGGTGATTTGAAAATGAAAAATCAAAACGTGGCTACAGTGAACTAATGTATTCCTGAATTAAATCAGTCAAAATTTATAAAACAGTCCTTGTTAGGGCTGTTTTTTTGTTTAAATGCGATTGCTTTGAAATAAACTTCTTATGAATGATGTACTTATCAAATAAAAAAATGCTATATATTTTATAAAATGATTCCTTTATTTCTCATACAAAGATTTTTTTTTATCTATTTTTACAACCTAAATAATCTTCAAATTTAAAAATAGCCACGCCAAAATGCATATAGCAATCGCAGGAAATATAGGTTCAGGAAAAACTACATTAACACGTTTATTAGCTAAACATTTTAAATGGGAACCCCATTTTGAAGAAGTTGTTGATAATCCATATCTAGATGATTTCTATCATCAAATGGAACGTTGGTCTTTTAATTTGCAAATTTATTTTTTGAATAGTCGTTTTCGTCAAATAATGCAGTTTAGAGAAAGTGGTAAAAAGATTATTCAAGACAGGACAATATATGAAGATGCTCATATATTTGCACCTAATCTTTATGCTATGGGATTGATGACGAATCGAGATTTTGAAAATTATTCTTCACTTTTTGAATTAATGGAATCTTTAGTAAAACCTCCAGATTTATTAATTTATTTGAGAAGTTCAATTCCTAATTTAGTTGGACAAATACATAAACGTGGTCGTGAATATGAAAACACTATTTCCATTGATTATTTAAGCAGGCTTAATGAACGTTATGAAGCCTGGGTTCATACTTATAATAAAGGAAAAATTATGATTATTGATGTAGACAATATAAATTTTGTAGACAATCCAGAAGATTTAGGTCTTATTATAAACAGAATCGATGCAGAGTTGAATGGATTGTTTTAAATAAGATAATACTTTTACCCATTGAAAAAAAAGCGACTGTCAAATTTGAATACAGTCGCTTTTTTGTATTTATTTATGATTTGACTAATTTTCCCTTTTTGTCACCAGTAATAGTACTTTTTACAATTGATTTAGTTTGAAGATCATCCAATACATTTAAAGCTTCTTCTACATAAATATCTTTGGTTAAACTTTCATGCCATCTTTCTCTTTTTTCTTTTAAAACAGGATCTTTACTCATCCCTTCTAATTCATGAGGTAAAGAGTAAAATTTAAGATTATTTTTATAATCTGAAATTGGTTTAAATTTTTTTGCTACCTCTTCGATTTGATTTTGAGCCACTTTAAATTTTTCCATATTCAAGCTGTACGTATTCTCGTTACTTCTGCTGTCGATCCATTTAGCATTTTCTTCAATCAATTTAAATTGACTGTTTCCTTCAATTCTTTTTTTGCTATTAGCTATTGCTTGGTCAAATTTTGATGTATTATTCCAAATAGTATATGTGGCTGGATCTATTTTATCCCAAGGCATTGCGTTTTCTTCATCACGTTCGCCCATTTTTAAATAAGCATATCGATCGGGCATAACTACATCACTACTTACCCCTTCAAGTTGTGTAGAACCACCATTGATTCTATAAAATTTTTGTGTTGTAGTTTTTAAAGCGCCTAAATCTCCAGCAGAACTGTTACGAACAAATTGATTTAAATCGATTACATTTTGTACAGTACCTTTTCCATAAGTTTGCTTGCTTCCAATTATAATTCCTCTTTTGTAATCTTGGATAGCCGCAGCCAAAATTTCTGATGCGGAGGCCGAAAATTCATTAACCATTATTACCAAAGGACCGTCCCATTCTATTTTTTTGTCTGTATCATACAGGATTTCTTTTTTCTTTCCAGCTGATTTAATTTGAACTATTGGTCCTTGTTCTATAAACAAACCTGCAATATCTACCACTGTTGATAAAGAACCTCCTCCATCATCACGCACATCTAAAACAATTCCATTTACTCCAGCTTTTTTCAATCTGTCAACCTCTAGAGCAATATCTTTACCGGCATCTCGTCCGTCTTTATTTTCGAAATCAATATAAAACTTAGGCAAATAAATTACGCCATATTTCAAACCATTTTTATCAACAATACTCGATTTGGCATAGGTTTCTTCAATTTCTACAATATCTCTTATTATAGATATAATTTGAATAGTTCCATCAACTTTTTTTACGGTAAGTCGTACTTCAGAACCTTTTGGACCTTTTATTTTTTTTACCACATCATCCAAACGCATCCCTATTACATCTACAGGTACACCATTTCCTTGTGCTACTTTCATAACCAAGTCGCCTGCTTCCAATTGCTTACCTCTCCAAGCTGGCCCACCTGAAATTAATTCTGAAATTTCGGTATAATCATTTTTCTTTTGTAATCTAGCGCCAATTCCTTCAAGTTTACCACTCATACTTACATCAAATCGCTCTTTTTCTTCAGGAGCAAAATAGGTAGTGTGTGGGTCAAAACGAGACATTATTGAATTGATATATAACGTAAACCAATCGTCTCTTTTTAATTCATTCATAAATCCAAAAGACTCATTTAATGAATTCAAAGAGCTTTCTCTTGTTTCAATATCAATTATTACATCTGTTTTTATTTTGTAATTAGGATCTTTGGCCTTTTTATCTTCTTCCATTTTTTTCTTGTCGGTAAAAGATGAAAGAGTAGATAACTTAATTTGTTTTCTCCATTTCTCTTTTAATTCAGCATTGTTTTTAGAGTAAGGGGATTTGTCATAATCAACATTAAAATCTTCATCAACACTATAGTCAAATGGTTTGCCTAAGATATCTTTAAATATGTTCTTGCTTTCTTCCATTCGAAGCATCAATCGGTCGTATGTAAGATTAAAAAAAGTAAGATCTTTATTGATTAATTGATCGTCTAATTCCAATTCAAATTTTGAAAATTCATTGATATCTGATTGTAAGAAAAAACGTTTAGATGGATCTAAAGCAGCAATATAATCTTTGTATACTCCCTTTGAGAAGGCATCATCAATAACGGCTGGATTATAATGCCCTTTTTCAATAACAAAGGTCAAAAGCTCCAAAAGCAATTTATCTCTTTCCGGATCTACTGTTTTTTTTGAATTAATAGTAAAGGCAAATAAAGTAGCCGAAAGGCATACTACAGCTATGAGTATTTTATAATTTTTTTTCATAAAGCTAATAATAGTATTCATCAATTTTTTAAACTAAGTTACTTCAAAAACTATGCTAATCCTTAATATAGCTGCACAATTTTTTGTTAAAGATATAAAATAGAAATTTTTATCTTAGTAAAAACTATGCTAAAAATATATTTTATTTGTTTGCAATATAAGATTTTGTGTTACTACATTTGTTTATCAAGTAAAAATTTTAACAACAATTCTTTTTTTTAACAGTATTCAAATGAAAAATGAAAGGCCTTTAATACTTATTACCAATGATGATGGTGTTTCGGCTCCTGGAATTAGAGCTTTAATAGAAGTAATGGCATCAATCGGAGAGGTAGTTGTAGTTGCTCCGGACAAACCTCAAAGTGCAATGGGTCATGCGATTACCATTAATAACACACTATATCTTGATAAAATATCGAAGGAAAATGATTCTATTGTAGAATATAGTTGTTCAGGTACACCAGTTGATTGTGTAAAAATAGCGGTAAATGAAGTGCTAAAAAGAAAACCTGATTTGTGTGTTTCAGGTATCAACCATGGTTCAAATTCTTCAATAAATGTAATATATTCTGGTACCATGAGTGCCGCTGTCGAGGCTGGAATTGAAGGAATTCAAGCCATTGGTTTTTCGTTATTGGACTACGACTGGAATGCCGATTTTGATCAAATTAAATCTTTTATAAAGACGATTTCACTTGAGGTTTTAAAGAATAAACTTCCAGAAGGCGTTGTTTTGAATGTAAATTTTCCCAAATTAAAAGAGAAAGAAATCAAAGGAATTAAAATTTGTCGTCAAGCAAATGCACTTTGGGTAGAGAAATTTGACAAACGAAAAACACCACAAGGAAAAGACTATTATTGGCTTGCAGGAGAATTCGTCAATCAAGACAAAGGTGAAGATACAGATGAATGGGCTTTACAAAACGGATATGTTTCTATAGTTCCAGTACAATTTGACTTAACTGCGCACCACGCTATACAAAACTTAACCAAAAGAGATTGGAATGCATAAAATAGACTTACTCATCGGATTTATCATCGGAATTTTGGCTTCCCTTTTAGGAATGTTTCTTTACATCTCACTTATCGTTCACTCGGATTTTATAACTGTAATTCAAACCATGAAGAATGAAGGTCATCTCGGAAAAATAGTTACATTAGGTTCAATATTGGATTTAGTTGCTTTTGGTATTTTACTTAAAATAAATAAAGAACTTATGGCAAGAGGTGTCGTTTTGGCAGTCATATTACTCACATTCATTACTTTGTTTTTGTAACAACTAAGCTACTATGTTGTTAAGACACTAAGATTCTAATTTTTTTTTAATTGTTAGTTTTTAACTTAGCAACTTACTTTCTTAGAATCTTAGAGTCTAAATATTATCTTTGTTTACCAAAAAAAACTAAAAATGAAATACTATATTATTGCAGGAGAAGCTTCAGGAGATTTACACGGTTCCAATTTTATGAAAGCAATCTATGAAGAAGATTCAAATGCCGATATTCGTTTTTGGGGTGGCGATTTAATGCAAAATGTAGGCGGAACATTGGTGAAACATTACCGGGAATTGGCTTTTATGGGTTTTATTGAAGTGTTATTTAACCTTAAAACCATTTTAAACAACATTAAAGTTTGCAAAAACGATATTACACAATTCAAACCAGATGTTATTATTTACATTGATTATCCTGGTTTTAATATGAGAATTGCCAAATGGGCCAAAGAAAAAGGGTATAAGAATCATTATTATATTTCTCCACAAATTTGGGCTTGGAAAGAAAATCGAATTACAGCAATCAAACACGACATTGACAAAATGTATGTGATTTTACCTTTTGAAAAAGACTTTTACGAAGTTAAACATCAATTTCTAGTAGAATTTGTTGGACACCCATTGATTGATGCCATTCACAATCAAGCGGGTATTGATGCCAATACTTTTAGAGCAGAAAATCATTTGTCCGAAAAACCAATTATTGCCATTTTGCCAGGAAGCCGTAAACAAGAAATCAGCAAAATGCTGTCTGTAATGCTCAGTGTGGTTAATGATTTTCCCGATTATCAATTTGTTATTGCGGGAGCACCAAGTCAGGAACGTTCTTTTTACCAACAATTTATTTCTGGAGAAAACATAAAATTTGTTTCCAACAAAACCTATGCTTTATTGCGCAATTCGACAGCCGCATTGGTGACTTCAGGTACCGCAACTCTCGAGACAGCGCTTTTCAAAGTTCCCGAAGTAGTTTGCTACAAAGGGAGTTGGGCGTCTTATCAAATTGCTAAGCGTATTATTACGTTGAAATATATTTCGCTTGTAAACCTTATAATGGACAAAGAAGTAGTAACCGAATTGATTCAAGACGATTGCTCAACCAAACGAATTCAAGAAGAACTAACCAAAATCCTAGAACCTAGTTATCGAATAACACTTTTAGAAAACTATGATTTACTAGAGGAGAAACTGGGTGGAGTAGGCGCAAGCAAAAAAACAGCACACTTGATTGTTCAAGCCATAAAATAAATGCTGCTTAATAATATTTTGGGCGTAACCCCATAATGAAAAGAGCCAAATATAGACACTGCTTATTCGGCTCTTTTCCATTATGCGGTCAGGCTATCCGCGCTACTTCGGTAGCTAGCTTCTATCCTTTACGCAAAAAAACAGCGTCTTAAATACAAAATTATTCTAAAAAACTACTTATTTCTTACAAATAGTTGTATTTTAGTTTGATGAAAGTATTACAATTTCCTCTTGCCAAAATTACAATTTCCTTTATTGCAGGAATACTTTTCGTCTATTCCCTAAAATTAAGCCCCTCCGTAATTTTTACAATTCTTGCAATAACCTCTTTTATTTTTTGTGTATCGTATTTTATAACTAAGAAAAAAAAAAGCTTTTCATTGCTTTTTGGAATTGCAACCTATCTATTTGCTTTTTCTATTGGTGCAACTACACAGCTGGTTCATTCTGACTTGTATCAGCCAACTAATTATATCCATACCAAAGATATTTTTACCAAAAATCACACTTTTAAAGTGACTTTGAGAGAAAAACTAAAAAGCTCTTATTCAAATGAACGATATATTGCATTGCTCAATTCCATAGACCAAAAAAAAGCAACTGGAAAAATTCTGCTTAATATTCGAAGCGGAAAATTGAACCACTTTTTTGCAATTGGAAGTCGTTTAAAAATCAATTCCATATTATTTAAAACCACTCCTCAAAAAAATCCAAACCAATTTGATTACCAAAAATATCTTGAAAACAAACAGATTTACGCTCAATTGTACACAGATTCAAATGAGATAAAACTCAGTTCAGATACCGTTCAAGACATTTGGTATTATGCTGCACAATTGAGAACTCGGATCATTCAAAATTTAGAAAAAAGTAATTTTAATCGTAAAGAATTGAACGTTGCAGTTGCTTTAATTATGGGACAGCAACAAGATATAGATCCCGAAATCATACAAGATTATCAATATGCAGGAGCAGTTCATATTCTATCTGTTTCGGGATTGCACATTGGTTTTATATTATTATTTGTAACGCTATTGCTCAAACCTTTTTCAAATACTAAAAAAGGAGCTTTCATTAAACTAATCATAACACTTACGGCACTGTTTCTTTTTGGAATTTTGGCTGGTTTGGCCCCGTCAGTAGTTCGATCTGTAACTATGTTTTCCTTCGTTGCCATTGGCAATCATTTAAGACGAAGTGTCAATATTTATCATACTCTATTGGTATCTATTTTACTGATTTTACTTTTTCAACCTTCCTTTTTATTTGATGTTGGTTTTCAATTGAGTTATATAGCCTTGTTTTTTATTATTTGGTTGCAGCCATTAATTGATCAATTATGGAAGCCAAAAAATAAAGTTCAAAAATACATTTGGGACATACTTACAGTTTCTTTTGCGGCACAAATCGGAACATTACCATTAAGTATCTATTATTTTCATCAATTTCCAGGCTTGTTTTTTGTGACCAATTTAATTGTGATTCCTTTTCTAAGTATTATTATGGGGCTAGGTGTAATTGTCATGGTGCTTGCAGCTTTTAATTATGTGCCATTTTATCCCGCAAAATTTTTAGAATTCTGTATCTATTTTTTGGATAAAATAATCAACACAATTGCATCATTGGAGCAGTTTGTCATAAAAGACATTCCATTAAATATGTCATTATTATTAAGTGGATATACACTTATTATTGCCATTATTCTTTGGTTCAAAAAGCCAAGTTTCAAAAGGCTTACTTTTACTTTATTAGTGATTATAGTGTTTCAATTAACTAGTATTAAAACAAAATGGGATATACAAAGACAAAACGAATTAGTAATTTATGATACAAAAAACAAAACTCTAATCACAGAACGGATAGGGGATAAAGTAACTTTATATTCAAATGACAGACAATCCAAAGATTCAAAAAGCATTACAGTTGTTAAATCGTACCTAATCGGGAATTTTTGCCAACTAAATCATCAAATTGGATTGCAGAATCTCGTTTATTTTAAGGGAAAAAAAATACTTATTTTGGATAGTTCAACGGTATATCCAAAAAGAGTTCAACCAGATATTGTACTTCTTACTCAGTCGACAAAAATAAATCTAGATCGTTTTTTGCAAAACATAAAACCAAAAATTGTAATTGCAGATGGATCCAATTTTAAAACTATTCAGAAGTTTTGGAAAGCATCATGTAAGCAACAAAAAATCCCTTTTCACGCAACGAATGAAAAGGGATTCTATAAAATGAATTAAAAAAAGGGTTTAAGCTTTTTTAGTTTTTTTTGGTTTTTTCACAAAAGGATCTGCAACTGCCAACCAAGCTGTTGGCCCACCTGCTACATAGCCAGTACTTCCTAGTCCTTCAAAATTTACTTTTCCTTCTTTATTAGCTGTTGCTTTAGCAAAATAAACAGTTGGAAAACCTTGAATTCCAAAGGCTTGTTGTAATTCGGCATTTTGTTTTTTAATTTCTTCAGATTGAGCCGTTCTTCTAGGATAATCCAATTCTACCAAAACAACATTCTTTTTGGCCCATTTTGTAAATTCGGGAGTTTTTAGCACTTCATTTTGCAAACGAATACACCAACCACACCAATCACTTCCTGTAAAAAACATCATTAAAGGTTTTTTTTCTTTGTTGGAAACTTTAATTGCTTCTTTTACATCTGTATGCCATTTTAACTCTTGCGCTTGCATTGTGCTAACACCAATGAAGAATAGTGCGGCTAAAAAAATATTTCTACTCATAATGGTATAAAATTTATAGATTTTGAAAATATTTGATTTATATATTGATTTCTATTTTACAAATTTAAACAAAAACAGCACTATAAAATGTCGGCTATTTTACTTCTTGCATTAATTTTTTAATTAAAGGAGAAATAGCAATCAAAATCAAACCAGCAACCAATGAATAAATTGCTAATTGATAATACCCGTCTGTGTAGGACTGCAACTTAGACATTAAAGTAGTACCTGTATTTGATTTAGAAATTTCGGCACCCAATTTTCCTGCAAATAACTGACCAAAGGCACTTGCTAAAAACCACAATCCCATCATCATTCCGAAGAGTCTTTTTGGCGAAAGCTTAGTTATAATTGACATTCCGATAGGCCCCAAACAAAGTTCACCAATAGTTGTCACCAAATAGGCAAATGTGAACACATTCAAAGAAGTGATCCCATTAACATCTGCAAAAAATTTAGTATAATAAAAAATATAAAAAGAAGCAGATAAAAATAAAAATCCAATTCCAAATTTAATTAAAGTATTAGGCTCTATCTTCTTTTTGGCTAACCAAAGCCAAAGTAATCCTATTAAAGGACTAAAAATAACAACAAACAAAGTATTAGAACTGTTATTTACAGCATTTGGGTCAACAGTAAATCCAAGTAAATCATAACTTAAATTGTCCTTGGCAAACAGTGACAATGAACCACCGCTTTGTTCATAGATCGCATTAAAAACTAAATAAAAGAAAATAAATGTAAATGCCGCAATCATCTTTTTTTGCAATTTTACATCTCCCAACTTTATAACTTCGTAGGTAAAATAAATAACCGCAATTATCCCAATTGTGTACATAAAATAATCAGTGTAATCCGTATTTTTCACCATTATAAAAATAAAAGGAATACTTAGTAATGATCCTATATAAACCAATATCTCTCTAAATTTTCTTTTGGTTGGCTCTAAATGTAGTAATGGTGAGTCCCCAATTGGACCAAGATGTTTTTTTGTAAACAAAAAAGTAAGCAATCCAAAGGTCATAACAATAGCCGCTGAAAGAAAACACAATTGCCAAGAATAATATTTGCCTAAATAAATACACAGAATACCTCCAAAAAAACCACCAATATTAATTCCTGCATAAAACATTCCATAACCTGCATCTCTTCTATGATCGCTTTCATGATAGAGTTCACCGACCATTGAGGAAATATTGGGTTTGAAAAAACCAGTACCAATTATAGAAAAAG
This sequence comes from Flavobacterium rarum (SeqCode), assembly GCF_965234445.1. Lineage (GTDB taxonomy): Bacteria > Bacteroidota > Bacteroidia > Flavobacteriales > Flavobacteriaceae > Flavobacterium > Flavobacterium rarum. The sequence continues at coordinate 10,490 of NZ_OZ248483.1, forward strand.
CTAAGCCATAATAAAATAAATGCTGTGGAGCAAAAGAGATAAGTAAATTCCCCAAAATCATTACGATTCCTCCAAAAAATAATGATTTCTTAAAACCTAAAACTTTATCTGCAAATATACCCCCAATAAAAGTAAAGGCATAAACAAATGCCTGAATAGCTCCGTATTGTAAATTAGCTGCCTCATCTTTTAGCAATAGTTGGTCAACCATAAAAAAGGTTAATACACCGCGCATTCCATAAAAGCAAAACCGTTCCCACATTTCAACAGTAAACAAATACCACAATTGTTTTGGATATTTCCCTTTAAAATTTTGTATTTGTTCTAAACTTAAAATTTGTTCCATTTTTTTATAACATTGTATTAATTAATTCCTTTTTCTTTCATTACCTTATTGAGATTTTTGACCAGGGCAAACATCAGCAAGGTTGCAAACATCAAAAGGGTAAAATTCACCCAAAAAAAGTTGGCTTTATTGTCATAACTGTCCCACATACTAGCCAATACTCCACTTAATTTATTTCCAATAGATGTTGACAAAAACCAACCACCCATCATTAAAGCAGTAATATTCTTGGGGCTTAATTTTGATACCACAGACAATCCCATGGGACTCAAGAATAATTCTCCAATGGTTATGACTCCATAATTGGCTACCAACCACCAAACCGACACTTTTTCGGTGCCGTTGTTCCCAATATGAATCGCAGCAACCATTACCAAAACAGATAAAGCTGAAATCAGTAATCCAAAGGCAATCTTAGTAGGTGTAGTAGGTTCTTTTTTTCGATTTCTTAGGAAGGTGAAAAAAGCCACAATTAATGGAGTTAATATTATAACCCAACCAGGATTAATGGATTGGCTTAAATTGGCAGACCACGTAAATATTTTACTGTTTTCTTTGGGCAATTTATCGGGAGCTATATTTCTAAAATACAATGGATAATCCACCACTTTGATTACTTTGCCCTCTTTTTTTTGAATTCGAAAAGCGGCATCATACAAGGCAACCGAATCTTTAGCATACGTCAAGGTATCAGTAAGAACCAATTTTGACCCAATTTGTTGCGACATTCCTGTCAATTCACGATCGGTATATTTATCCCCCCAATTATTTAAAGCCGATCCGTTTAATTTAAAAACGGCCCAAAATAAAATCACGACAGCAAAAATAGAAAGCAAGGCACCTATTGGTCGTTTCTCATCTTGCTTTGCTTTAAAGTAAAGACTTCCATAAAAAAAAATTATAGGAATACAAGCAAAAACAAAAGCATCGGTACTATCTGAACCAAAAACAGAACTGTCTAGATTGATATCCGAACTAACTCCTTTTAATAACCATCCTATAATTCCGAAAATTACAGAAGGTAACAAGATAAAAAGCACAATTTTATAAAAAGGCATATCTCCTTCTTGCACCCCTTTTTTCTCGGTTTTATCGCCGTAATGTTTGGTGCCCATCAAAAACACAATCACACCTATAAACATTCCGACACCAGCAGCCATAAAAGCTTCTTGCCAACCGAAAAGAATTTTTAGAGCCGCTCCAAAAAAATTGCAAATGAAAGCTCCAACGTTAATTCCCATATAGAAAATATTGTATCCTTCGTCTTTTTTATCTTTAAACTGGTCATCATTGTAAAAATTCCCTAATAATGTCGAAATATTGGGTTTAAAAAAACCATTTCCAACAATTACCAAAGTCATTGCAGTGTATAACATGGGTAAATTATGAATTCCCATCATGAGATACCCTACACCCATCATTAAACCGCCAATGACAATCGACTTTTTATATCCTAAATACCTGTCGGCAACCAAACCACCAATAAAAGGAGTCAAGAAAACAAGTGCTATAAAAGTTCCGTATAAATCCGAGGCTTCTTTTTCGGTCATGGCAAAACCGGATTCGACATCTTTTAAGTACAGCGTAAAAATCCCTATCATTAAATAATACCCAAAACGTTCCCACATTTCGGAAAGGAACAAATAAGGAAGAGCTTTTGGGTGCGATTTCCACATAAATATTGGAGTTTAAAACAAAATACCTGCCTGAAAACCAAGCAGGTATTTTTGAATTTTTATTTTGAATTATCGAATACCGTGCATCATTTTTTTCAAGAATGGTGTTAATGCAAATAAGATTACTGCTGCAACACCTGTAGAAATTACAAAAACCATAAAAAATTCAAATAAATTATGGATTTCAAAACCTACAAAAATAGGATTATGATCCATAATTTGATTGGTATCTAATAATTGTATTTGCTCTGGAGTAAGAGTGATTTTTTTATCCAATACTGCTTGCAAATCGATACCAAGTTCTTTTGCTTTAATGAATTTATCCCCAGTTGCAGGCAAAATAGAACCTAGAGTTCCTGCTAATGCATATCCTGAAGCATTCGATAAGAAAAACACGCCATACAATAATGAAGAGAAACGTTTTGGAGATAATTTACCAACCAATGACAATCCAATTGGAGACAAACATAATTCTGCACAAGTATTCAATAAATACAAAAGGATTAGCCATTTAATAGCCAATAATCCTGATGAACCAAGATCTTTTACTTGTGTAGCAATCATAAAGAAACTTACTGCTATTAACAATAATCCCAAAGCCAATTTTACAGGTGAAATAGGTTCTTTGTCATTGGCTCTTAATTTATCCCACAGCAAACTGAACGGAACTGCCAAAGCAACAACAAATAATCCGTTAAAAATTTGCACCATTGAAGCTGGCATTTGCCATCCAAAAAAGTCTCTATTGGTTTGGTTGTCAGCTATAAAAGTCAAAGACGATCCTGCTTGTTCAAAAGCGGCCCAAAAGAAAATAATAAAGAATGAAATGATATAAATTACAATAATTCGGTCTCTTTCTACTTTTGTTAGTGAGCTGTCAGAGAGTATCAAACCAGCCAAAGTAATACCACTTGCATAAATAATTGGATAAATAATTGTTTTTACTACATTTTCACCATCAACTGAAAAATGAAACAATAAAAACATTCCAATAAAAGCAACTACAGAAAGCATTAAAGATTTTGATGTAAAGACAGCACTTTGAGCTTCTCCTTCTTCGTAATCTGAAGATTCATTTTTAGAAGGCAATCCTCCTAAAGGTTTTCCTTCGGGAGTAACCACATATTTATTTTTCAAGAAATAAAACACCAATGTTCCAATAAGCATTGCTACTGCTGCTGCAAGAAATCCCCATTTGAAAGCGTGAATGTCTCTAACTCCTCCAGTACTTTTTACATCTCCTACCAATGGACAAATGAATTGACCTAAAAAGGCTCCTAAGTTGATACCCATATAGAAAATAGTAAAGGCAGTATCCAATTTACTTTTTTCTTGTTTTGGATACAAACTTCCCACCATACTGGAAATATTCGGTTTGAAAAAACCATTTCCAAAAATGATAATTCCTAAACCAGAATACATAATTGTTGTAGCTAATCCTATATTTTCTCCAAAAACACTCGCACTTGTAAATAATAATAATTGACCAATAGCCATCATCAATCCACCAAGCATAATACAATTTCTATTTCCAAAATAACGGTCTGCAATAAAACCTCCAAGCATTGGTGTCAAATAACAAAGTCCTAGAAAACCTCCATAAATCAAAGAAGCATCTTCTTCTTTCATCATTAAAGAGTTTACCAGAAATAGAACCAATAAAGTTCGCATTCCATAGAAATTGAAACGTTCCCACATTTCGGTTCCAAATAATACCCAAAGTCCTTTTGGATGTGCTGTTTTCGATTGAGTTTCTGTCATTTTTTTAATTTTGGTTTTGTTTTGGTATTTGATTTGGGTTATAAATTCTCCTTGATAAAGTTAGTCATTTTTGTATACAATTGAATTCTTGTTTTCCCTCCATAAATACCGTGATTTTTATCCGGATAGATTTGAGAATCGAATTGTTTGTTGGCCTGAATCAAAGCTTCGGTCATTTGCATTGCATTTTGAACATGAACATTGTCGTCAGCAGAACCATGTATCAAAAGAAACTTCCCTTTTAATTTATCCACATGATTTATTGGTGAATTAGTATCATATCCGCTAGCGTTCTCTTGTGGAGTTTGCATGTAACGTTCGGTATAAATGCTATCATAAAAACGCCAGTTGGTTACAGGTGCAACTGCTATTGCCATTTTAAAAACATCGGCTCCTTGAAATATACAATTGGATGCCATAAATCCTCCATAAGACCAACCAAAGATTCCAATTCTGGATTTATCAACGTATGGGTAATTCCCAATAATTTTGGCAGCATCGATTTGATCTTCAACTTCATATTTTCCTAGTTCTTTTTGGGTCACTTTCTTGAAATTGGCTCCTTTGAAACCAGTTCCTCTTCCGTCTACACAAACTACAATATAGCCTTGTTGAGTAAGCGAGATAAACCAGTAATCATCTGCACTGTTCCAATCGTTATTCACTTGTTGAGAACCGGGACCAGAATATTGAAACATAAAAACCGGGTATTTTTTGGAAGAATCAAAATCTTTAGGTTTCAAGATCCAAGCATTCAATTCGTTTCCTTTGTCTGTTTTTAAAACAAAAAATTCTTTTGTAGCTAAATCATAAGCCTTCAATTTTGAAGAAAGATCTTGATTATTTTCGATTACCTGTATTTCTTTGCCTGTTTTAGACTCGTTTAAAGTATAAGTCGTAGGCTGAGAAGCACTAGAGAAAGTATTGATGAAGAATTGAAAATTAGGGCTAAAAGTAGCTGCATTTGTTCCCGTATTTATGGACAAACGCACTTTATTTTTTCCGTCTAATGCAACGCGAAATACATCTCTGTTTATAGAACCGTTTTCTGTGGATTGGTAAAAAACAGTTTTTGTTTTTTCTTCAAATCCGTAGTATGAAGTTACCTCCCAATTTCCTTTGGTCACTTGATTTTTAAGTTTTCCAGTATTGTCATAAATATAAATATGGTTGAAACCGTCTTTTTCGCTTGTCCAAATAAAACTATTGTCTTTTAAGAAAGTCAAATTATCAGTTACGTCAACATAAGCCTTGTCTTTTTCATTCAAAACCACTTTTGCAATGGCAGTAGTTCCATCCACAAACAATAAATCAAGATTGTCTTGATGTCTGTTTAAAACTTGTGCCGACAATGTGTTGTTGTCGTTTGTCCATTGTAATCTTGCGATATAAAAATCGTTATAGTTTCCTAAATCGACTTTTTTGGTAGTGTTGCTTGTCGCATCATATAGGTGTAATGAAACTACCGAATTTTTCTCTCCCGCCTTTGGATATTTGAATGTTTCAATGGTTGGATATAAATTTTTCTGAAAAATTGACATCGAAAATTCTGGAACTTCACTTTCGTCAAAACGAATATAGGCTAACTTTTTACTGTCTTTACTCCAGTCAAATGCTCTTACAAAAGCAAATTCTTCTTCGTAAACCCAGTCAGTTATACCATTAAGAATCGAATTTTTCTTTCCATCAGTAGTGACATCAGTAGATTTTTTGGTAGCTACATCATAGATGTATAAATTATTTTCTTTGGCATAAGCAATTTTTAATCCATCAGGAGAAAAGGTAGGCTCTTGAACCTGAAAATCAAATAGTTTCGTTAGGGTTTTAGTACCAATATTGTATAAAAAATAATCGGCTGAAAAAGAGTGACGGAAAATTTTATTTGAGTTTGATGCAATTAATAACTGTTTTTCAGAAGCATCAAATGTGTAACTGTCAATACCGTTTGAAAGTTCTTTGAAGTTTTTAGTGTCAATTAGGTTTGACTCTTTTTTTAAGGTTGCAAAATCATAAAGATCGATTTGCATACTTCTTGTTGCTCTGTCAGAATTTAATACCGTGTATTGATTGGTATTTTTCATGGATTGCAATTCATCCATCCCTTTTGTGCGAAAAACTCCAGTAAAAATTGCGTCAACTGTAATTTTTTGTTGTCCAAAAACGTTTAAACACAAAAAGAGAAGTAACGTAGTAATCTTATTCAATTTCATAATATAGATTAAGTTATAAAAGCCACAATTTTAGTGAAAATTTTATAAATAAAACACTTTTTCCGTGTTAAATGTTATAATTAATTATTTTTAACATTCCTTTTGAATGTTTTTCAATAATTATGAAAATATCAATGAATGTTGCTACTAAATTTGTAGTATTTAAATTTTTATGATTATAACTAGCTTTATTGTTCTTGTTTTTCATCTCAACTTAGAATTGAAATAGTTGGACAATAAAAAAATATTAGAATTCAAAATACCAATTCGTTTTAAAAAAAAGGATTGCATTCTAATACGTATCTTTGTGTTTATAAAGTTATAATTTATACTGTATGAACAACGTTGTTGCTGGATTTTCAAAATTATCCAAAGAAGAAAAAATAAACTGGATTGCCAATCACTATTTTTCGACGCCAAATGAAGCTATTGCACTCCTTAAAAATTACTGGAATTCAGATGAAAAAATTCAGAAGCTTCATGATGAGTTCATAGAAAATACTATTTCAAACTTTTATATACCGCTTGGTGTTGCCCCAAATTTTTTGATAAATGGTAAATACAGCACGATTCCAATGGCAATTGAAGAAAGCTCCGTTGTTGCTGCTGCAGCAAAAGCCGCAAAATTTTGGTCCACTCGTGGAGGATTCAAAGCAACTGTTTTGAATACTGAGAAAATCGGGCAAGTACATTTTATATATAAAGGAGAAGAGTCTAAGTTGTCGTTATTTTTTATACAATTTAAATCCAAGTTTTTTGAATCTACTGAAAGTATCACGAAAAATATGCAAAAAAGAGGTGGCGGTATTTTGGATATTGTTCTAAAAGACAAAACCAATCTAATTCCAAATTATTATCAACTTCATGCTACTTTTGATACCAAAGATAGTATGGGAGCTAACTTTATCAATTCTTGTTTGGAACAGTTTGCGAAAACTTTAAAAGAAGAAGCACATACATACGATTTGTTTACCGAAGAAGAGAAACAGATAGAAGTCATAATGAGTATTCTTTCCAATTATGTGCCTCAATGTATTGTTCGAGCCGAAGTTTCTTGCGCAGTGGAACAATTGGTTGAAAAACACATTGAAAATCCACAAGAATTTGCTGAAAAATTTATACAAGCGGTTCAGATTGCAGAAGTTGAGCCCTTTCGAGCAGTAACACATAATAAGGGAATTATGAACGGAATAGATGCAGTGGTGCTTGCAACGGGAAATGATTTCCGAGCTGTAGAAGCTGGTGTGCATGCCTATGCCTCTAGAAAGGGTCAATATTCTAGTTTATCTCATGCCAAAATAGAAAATGGAATCTTTAGTTTTTGGCTTGAAGTTCCTTTGGCATTAGGTACAGTTGGTGGTTTGACTTCTTTGCATCCTTTAGTAAAATTGTCTCTAGAAATGCTAGAAAAACCCTCGGCGAAAGAATTAATGCAGTTTGTGGCCGTTGCAGGTTTAGCTCAAAATTTTGCTGCTTTACGTTCCTTAACAACAACTGGAATTCAAGACGGTCATATGAAAATGCATTTAAATAATATTCTTAATCAGTTAGAAGCCAATGATGAAGAACGCATTTTAATTAAAAAGCGTTTCAAACACAATACTGTTTCTCATAGTGCCGTAGTTGATTTTATAACACAACTCAGAAAATAATTTTAGGCAAAAACTAACCCTTTCGGAGTTCCAAACTCAAAAAGGGTTTACATTCAGATAATGAAAAAAACATTTTACAGCAACGGAAAACTTTTAATAACAGGAGAGTATTTGGTTCTTGACGGATCTAAATCTTTGGCTTTGCCGACAAAATATGGACAAAATCTAATTGTTGAAAAAGGGACAAATCAAGAAATTAAATGGACTAGTTTTGATGCTGATGTAAGTGTTTGGTTTGATGAAACCATTTCGTTTAATGCTATAAAAACAAAAAGTGTTTTTGAAAATGAATCTGTAAAAAACACCTTGATTGCTATCTTGCACGAAGCATATTTATTGAATCCTAAACAAATAGATTTATCGGAAGGATTTGTTGTTGCTACACGATTGACTTTTCCTAGAAAATGGGGTTTAGGAACATCTTCTACATTGATAAATAATATCGCGCAATGGTTTAAAATTAATGCTTTTGTGTTGCTTAAAAACAGTTTTGGGGGTAGTGGTTATGATATTGCTTGCGCACAAAATGACTGTCCAATTGTTTATCATTTAGAAAAGGGAAAACCTAAGGTTGAAAAAGTGATTTTTAACCCAATATTCACCAGTGCTATTTATTTTGTGTATCTCAATCAAAAACAAAGTAGTAAAGAGGCTATAGCTTCATACAATGCCAAAAAAAGTAATTTGGAGCGTTATAAAAAAACAATTACTACAATAACAGATAAAGTTTTAAAGTCAAACGATCATAATTCTTTTTCACAAGCATTAAATGAACATGAGAAGGAGTTAAGTTCAATTCTAGAAATTAAAACTGTTAAACAGACTTTGTTCCCTGATTTCATCGGTACAATAAAGAGTTTAGGTGCTTGGGGCGGGGATTTTGTATTGGCTGTATCACATGAAGATCCAACATCTTATTTTGTGTCTAAAGGGTATGAGACTGTAATCCCTTATAACAAAATGATTCTTTGAGTAAATAACTAGTAAAATCTTCAATTTGAACAAAAAAAACCCGATACTTCTCAAATTAAAGTATCGGGTTTTTATGACTGAATAATTACTGTTTAGTAATTAAAATCTTTTCTGTTGTCTTTGATGTCTGCATCTTCTTTCAAAGCAGGAATTACTCTGTTTGAATCAGAAGCACTTTGAGCTTTCAATTTAGATACATTTGGAGCATAACTTTTCAAAGCAGGTGCTTTTACCGTGCTTATGTTTTTTACCACATAAACTCCTGTAGTTCCTTCAATAGGAGCAGAGATTTTATTGGCTGTTAATGCAAATGCATTTCCAACAACTTTTGGTTCTTGACCTACACCTCCAGCTAAAACTGGATTTTCTAAAGTTACATTTGAAGCTTGTTGTACTGTAGAACCTGTAGCTTTTGCTATAGCTTCCAAAGAAGAACCATTCATTTTTGCTTTAAGCATTTCCGCTTTTTTCTTATTTTTAAGAATTGGCTCAACATAAGGTCTTACTTGATCAACAGGAACTAATCCGGAATTATCAATAGATTTTACTTTTGCTATAACGTGACCCAAATTAGCTACTTCAAATCTTTTTGTAGCACCTTCTTTAGTGTCTTTTTCAAACGCCCATCTTACGATAGTTCTTTGATTGCCTAATGAACCAAAATTCTCATCCATTGCTTTAACTGTTACTCCTGGAACAACAGTAAGTGCCATATCTTTTGCAACTTTATTAAAATCTTTGTCAGCGACATCCATTTCAAATTTTGTTGCTTGAGTAAATACTTTATCAGATGTAGTTTCTGAAGCTTCAATTTTTTGAGCTACAGTAGCCAAACGAATACCGTCTTGTTTGTCTGTGATTTTGATAATATGAAAACCAAATTGAGTTTCCACTAGACCAACTTTTCCTATTCCGTTAGAAAAAACGAAATCATTAAATGGTTTTACCATTTGATTTGGTCCAAAATATCCTAAATCACCGCCTTGTTGAGCAGATGAATCATCAGAATTGGTAAAAGCCATCATTAAGAAACTATCAGGATTTGCATTAACTTGAGCCAAAATTTCTTCTGCTTTTGCTTTTGCTTCTTCTTTTGTTCTTTTCTCTTTTGTGTTTGGAGTTTGAGAACCTTCATAACCAATTAAGATATGACTTGCTTTAACATTAACTCCCGCTTTTCTACCTAATGATTTAGAAATACAATAGTATTTTCCAAAAACATAAGGTCCATAAATAGCTCCAGGAGCTAAATTGTATAAATTATCAGCATCTAAAGCCGGTAAATTGTTTTTAGGAACATAAGTTGAATCATAAGGGACATCAGAATTAGAATTTACAAATTCTATTACATTTGAAGTTGTTCTGAAACCTGCTACTGTATCATTTTTTGCTGTAGCTTGATTGTACACTACACTTCCAGATAATAATCCAGTTATTTTTGATTTAATTTCATTTTCATCTGCAGCAGATGCTTTGTCTTCAATTAAAACGTATTCAACTTTGCGAGTTTCTTCTGATTTGAATTTTTTAGGACTCAATTTCATAAAATCAACAATTTCAGCATCAGTAATTTTTACATCACTATCTTTAATTGTAGAAAACAAACCAGCAACATAAGCAAAGTTTACTTTGTTTGCTCCCATTTCATAATTAAATTTTCCTTCACTTTCAGTAGTGTAGATTCCAGCTTTAATTAATGTATTGTAGATTTGAAATTTAGCATTCAATTCGGCGTCTTTTTCTCTGTCTTTCAAGTATTGAGCTTGCTCTGGATTTGATTTGAAATATTCTTTGAATTTTACTTCATCAAACATACCTGCACTATTTAAAAACATTGGATTTTTCCCAATATTTTGATCTGCTTTAAGAACGTCTAAGATGTGTTTTTCACCAACTCTTAATCCTAATTTATCGAATTCAGCAGAAAGTAATGCAATTGTTACTTCTTGATCCCATACTCTTCTTGAAGCTTCAGTTGCAGTAATCCCTTGACCACTTTTCTCAACATTGCTAACTTTTATTCTAAAATCCTCAAAAGAGATATCTTTTCCATTGATGCTACCAACATCTTTTGAGCTTTTACCAAAACTTCCGTTTGAAAAAAGATCTTGTATTATAAATGAAAATAATGCTAGAGCAATAACTCCAATCATTATAGCCGAATGTTGTCTGATTTTTGATAAAACTGCCATTGTTTATTATTGTTTATTTTAAAATTTTGTTTGCGAAAATACAATTATCTAATTAATAATTATAGAACTACTGTTTTTTTTTTGTTTTTTTTTAATTTAAAAAAAAATAATCAGTCTTTGATAGTCATTTTCACCAATTCAATCTTCTTATTTGTGGCTTCTTCTATGACAAAGTGATAATTTTCGATAGTAATAATCGCTCCCTTTTGTGGAATTTCCTTTGTATAATTTACTATAAAACCTCCAAGTGTTCCATAGGATTCACTTTCTGGTATTGCCAGTTTGTAGTATTGATTCAGATATTCTACATCAAACCGTGCTGAGAATATAAAAGAATTGTCTTCTAACTCTTTTTCTATCAATTCTTCGTCTGAATCATGTTCGTCTTCTATTTCTCCAAAAAGTTCTTCTACAATATCTTCTATTGTTATAATTCCAGAAGTTCCGCCATATTCATCTAATACTACTGCAAGGCTTTTTCTTTTTTTTGTCAATAAACTCATTGCGTCCTTAATGTATATTGCTTCGGGGATAAATTCTACAGGTATTACAATTTCTTTTATAGTAGAAGGTTTCTTAAATAAGTCGAATGAATTAACATAACCAATGATATCGTCTAATGAATTTTGACAGATTATAATTTTAGAATAGCCAGTTTCAACAAACAAATTTTTCAAGTTTTCTAAAGATTCCAAAACATCCATTGCCGCAATTTCTGTTCTCGGAGTCATTACATCTCTCGCTTTTACACCAGAAAAGTCTAAAGCATTTCGAAAGATTTGTATCTCAGAATCTACTTCTTCATGATCTTCAACAGTGCTCATTTGCTCTGTAATGTAATTTCCTAATTCTATTTTACTGAAATATAATTGTACTTGGTCACCTTCAGTTTTGAAGAATTTTCTTAAAATAAAATCAGAAATCCAAATTAGAAAAGTAGATATAAAATAAAGTAATCGATAAAAGAAGTACGCTGGTATTGCGAAAAATTTTATAAGTATATTGGCGTAAATTTGAAAAAAGACTTTAGGTAAAAACTCTGCTGTAATTAAAACAATAAAAGTTGAAAGTGTAGTTTGAAGTAACAGGCTTGAAAAATGTGAAAATTTAATGTGAAAAGCCAAAAGCCAATTCAAGAGTAATTCACCCATAAAGAACCCGTAAATCACAAGTGCTATATTGTTACCAATAAGCATTGCTGCAATAAATTTTGAAGGCTTTTCGGTAAGTTTAACAAGGGTTTTGGATAGAAAGTTATTTTGTTTTTTTTCTAATTCCAAATATATTTTATTCGATGAAATAAAGGCTATCTTCATTCCTGAAAAAAAGGCACATAGTATTAAACACAATATTATAATGCCGATTTCCATTTTTAGGATTGTTTATTTCTATTTTCAAATTTTTTCGCAAACTTTCTTCTAAAGAAAAACATGAAAATGGCAAGACCGGCAATGACAAAACTTAATAATGGAGTTTCGTCTGAATTCCATTTTGTATATCCTTCGTACAAAAAATAGATTCCAAAAGCCAAATAGAGATAAGATGTATATTTTAAAAAATTCATAATTATATATTTTTTATTCCGAAGATTCAATTTCTCCTTCAATTCGTTGCGAGTTCACTACTTTAAAGTCTTTGCTGAAATCAATTCCTTGTCCGGTAGAACCTCCTTTAGCATCAGTCAATTTAAATTTTTTCTCTGTATAAAACCATGCGTTTTTTTGATCAAAATACAATTGTTCTGTTTCGAGCATTTGTCCAGCTTCGGATGTGATTTTTACTTTTCCTTGTAAGTCTATAATGTTGGTTTGTTTGTATGAAATAGCGTAATTAGATTCAATAAAAGTTTTTTTGCCATTATTGTCAAATATGGTTACATCTACTCCTTTTGGAAATTCAGTAAATGCAAAATCCACATTGGCATAATCAAGCATTTTTGAACTTATCAGTATTGATTTTATTTTTCCAGAGTCTGTGTATTTTAAATTCACATTGTCTGCGTCACCGCTTGGAACAAATTCGGAATAATCATTTTTTTGTACTTCTTTAAAATTACTTTCACAACCCATTACTACTATAGCCAATAAGGTAAGTAGAAAAAGAGAAGAATTTTTTTTTTTTAAAAAGTGCATGCCGATTTATTTTACTGAAGATTAAAATTCAATATTTTTTTATTCAATCCTTGATTGTCTAAACCATTTGTCACTAAGTGAAAAACTCATTGCCATTGTGAAATAATTTTCTTGAATTAAACCATTGGTTGTAGTCCCTCTTTTTCCATATTCTAATCCAATATTCATATTTGAAAAAGTACCAGAAATTGGCAAACCAAATCCTAGAGTAACGGCCTTTTCATCAATATCTACTGATTTTATGGTTGTTCCGGTTTTAGTGTATTTTAAACCTGCTCGGTAAACTATTTTTTGATAATATTTTGAAAAAACATTAAAGTTTGGAACATAATGCCCTCCTATACTATAGCTTGAATATTTTCCGTAAGTAACATTGTCTGCTGTATTGAATTCGTCGGATAATTTTCCAACATTTTGAAAAGTCATTTGGGTACCAATTAACCATTTTTTGGTTTCTCCAACACCAAAACCAACAGACAATTTTTCTGGAATCGTTAAGTCTGTTCTAATTTCTTTTTTTGAAGCAACTTCAAGTATTGCTACATTAAAATTGGAATTATAGTTTACTGTTGATATTGTTTTAGTATTTGTAGAAGCCAATTTGGTTTGAGGTGTATAAGTTAAGCTGCTATATAAGTTTAATTTTTTCTCAATTTTATATTTATACATTACACCAAAATTAGCAGTAAAACCATTTAGATCAGCTTTGTTTTCTTCTTGAGAACCGATCATTACACCCGAAATGTATTCTAAATTTGTATTGTTTATTCTTCCGAAGCTATATTGTACATCTGCACCTACAACTAAATTAGGGATAACGGTGTATCCTAATGAGAAAAAGGCCTTATTCAAACCTCCGGAACCTTTCAAAATATTATTAACTCCTTCTGGGGCAGAACTTGTAGACTGTATATTATAGCCAACAGATGTAAAGGGAATCAAACCGAATCCTACTCCTATTTTTCCCAAAGGCAAAGACACTGCCAAATAATCAAGAGCGGTTCTTTGTGCCTTTTCGTTTTTGGTTTCTGTTTTTAAACTGGTTGATGTATAGTTTCCACCTATGGTAAAAGTAGTGAATCGAACACTCGCAAAACTGGCAGGATTCAAAATGTTAATATGAAGACTGTCTTGCTCAATGTTTAGTCCAGCCATAGAGCGATTTTCAAGGTTTCCTTTAAATCTGGATTCACCTATTCCGAAAAAAGAATAAGGCGATGCAGTTCCACTTTGAGCATTAGACATTAGTGTAAAAAAGAAACAAGCAGTGACAATAATTTTTTTAATCATTTTTGATTTTATATTGAAAAATTTGGTTCAAACTTTCTAAAAGAAAATTTGAATTGGCAAATATGGTATTTTTAAATCGTTTAGCCAAAAATTCTGTGTCTCCTCCCGTTAAAATTATTATAAAATTTGAGTAAAGTGAGGTGTATTGATCTACAAAACCCTCAATTTCATATATCAATCCATTTACAACACCAGAGTGAATGGATTGAGCAGTAGAATCCCCGATTACATTTTTTGGATTTTCTAAAGTTAATAAAGGAAGTTTCTCTGTGTAGTTATGTAATGATTCATATCTCAAACGCAAACCTGGAGAAATAGCACCACCGTGATATATGTTGTTTTGATCAATAAAATCATAAGTTATACAGGTACCTGCATCAATGATCAACCTATTTTTTTCTTGAAATTGTAATGTTGCTCCTGCAGCCAAAACCATTCGGTCGATTCCTAATGTTTTTGGGGTAGCGTAATTGTTAGTAAATGGAAACGTGTCTTCATGAGAAATGAACCATACATCGAGCTTGTTATTGAAGGATGAAAACACATCTTTTTCTATGTTTCCAACGGATGCTATAACCAAATGTGTTATTTGTTGGTATTTTTTTAATACAATTGTAATTTTTTCTTCTATTTCTTTTTTGGAAAATATAAAATATTCTAAGGGGTTATAGCCCTCAAAAACAGCTCCTTTAATTCTTGTGTTGCCTATATCAATGGTCAAAATCATAGTTTTCTTTTTAAAAATGCTAAGGTACGAATAGATTTTTTTTTAAAAATGTATTGTTTAATTTAAAAAAGATATTATATTTGCACCCGCAATAAGCACGGTACCTTAGCTCAGATGGTAGAGCAATGGACTGAAAATCCATGTGTCCCTGGTTCGATCCCTGGAGGTACCACAAAACCCACTCCTTTGAGTGGGTTTTTTGTTTTGGACACTATCAAACATCAAGTATTATTACTAGAATAAGCTACAAACTGAAGTGAAGAAATAATTAAAGACCTATGAAAAAATTAAATTCCATTTTACTTATAGACGATGACAAAGCCACTAATTTCATTAGTAAAATGCTTATTAAGAAGGCTGGGATAACAGATCATATTGAAACCGTACTCAATGGGAAGCAAGCCATAGAGTATCTTACCAATACTGGTAAATATACAAAAGAAGATGATGTTTTTCCATGTCCAATGTTGATTTTGCTGGATATAAACATGCCTGTTATGGATGGATGGGAATTTGTAGAAGCTTTTCAAAAAATGGAGATTGCTCAAAAAGTAGTTATTATTATGTTAACGAGTTCTGTTAACCCAGATGACAGGCAAAAAGCTGAAAAATTTACTGCAATATCTGGTTTTCAAAACAAAATCCTAAAAATGGAGGATCTTATTTCAATAATGAACAACTATTTCCCTGGACATTTGGAATAATCTACTAAATAAAAAAAAGTTGAATTCAATTTCACGGTTTTCTACTTTTCATTTTTTTTTAATAATTATCTAAGTAATTTGATAAAAAAATGAATTTATTTGTTTTTTGTTAAAATTTTCATATATTTATCCGATTATCGGCAATAGTATGCGTTTTGCCGATTGTTTAAAGTCAATTCAAATAAAGCATTTACTTGATAATAGATAAAATATGGCCCCCATTTTGCTTAGTCAACTTAGAAGTACTATATCTTCGTCATTAATTTCAATATTTTGTAAAAAATTTGAAGAGAATGAAATAGTACTCATAAAATCGATTGACACAAGTATTTGTACTGTATTGATTGGACTTGATTCCATAATAAAAACCAATTTTTTGTATGACAAAATTATTGATTCGATTTCAAACTCTAATTTCTATAATACTATAGAATTTGAAAACGGAAAACTCTCCTATATCAATTACTCTTTCGAAGAAGAGGGATTTATACCTTTAAATTTAATTTTTTCTATTAAAAGAAGTAGAATTTCAGAAATGATTTCTAATGAAATTGGTGTAAAAAGTGAAACGGCCAAAGCGCTATTAAATTTTGCTGTTATGCTTACTTTGTCTCATTTAAAAAATGAAAAACAAAAAGTAAAATTTTTGCAAAGTACTTTAGATTCAGAAAAAAGCAATATTATTAAAGCACTTCCAACAGGCATTAGAGTTATTTTGGGATATTCAAATTTTGTATGTGAAGACTATAATGAGACTGATGCTTTTTCAAGTGTAAAATCTAATTTTATAAATCAATTCTTAGATAAAGTTTTCAAGTAATTATTGTGACTTATTTATTTTAATAAAAAAAGTGACAACAATCCTAGAATTGCTATCACTTTCTTAACTAATCAACTCAACCTAATTTAAAACAAACTCTTTTGTAAGGGTATCTACTTGAATTTTGAAAGTTCCTTTTTCTGAAATCCATTTCAAGTCATTGTTTACAAATTGTAAATCTTTTTGGGTCAAAGTAAATGTCACTTTTTTACTTTCTCCAGGGGCAAGATTAATTTTTTCAAATCTTTTTAAGGCTTTTACCTCTGGAGTTATACTTGCTATTATGTCAGATAGATATAGTAAAACTGATGTTTTTCCATTTATTTTCCCTGTATTTTTTATATCAACAGTTATGTTTAAATCATCTGTTGTATTTAGTTGGGTTTTGTCGATATTCAAATTCGAATATTCAAATGTAGTGTAGGATAAGCCCGTTCCAAATTCGAATTGTGGAGAATAACTTTTTTCATATTTAGCATCATTATTTTGCTCCTCATCTCCTAAGCTTTCCGTGTATTTACGATTGTATTTTTCTAATGAATTTGGATATCTAGGATAGTTATAAGGCAATCGGCCACTAGGATTTACATCGCCATACAATATATCGGTTAGTGCTCTTGCTCCTTCGTTTCCTGGCAAATAACATTGTACTACAGCATTCATTTTGTCCTCAAAATCGCTTATTAATCGGGGTCTTCCTTCGTTCAAAACCAAAACAATTGGGATGTTTAATTTTGACAAAGCCAATGCTAGTTTAATTTGCGGAGTTGTTAGGTATAAATTACTGATGTCTCCAGGTGTTTCGGTGTAATTTTTTTCACCCAAGCACAAAACTATTTTAGAAACTCCTTTGGCCATTTCAACCGCTTTTGCAATTTCTGAATCATCATGATTTTCGAGATCTGCTCCTGGAGTATACAATACATTTTCTTTTCCTATTTTAGACTGTAATGCCTCAAGAATAGTCATTTTGTCGGCCGCATAAGTGTCGGAATTCTCCCCTTGCCAATTATAAGACCAACCTCCATTTAAGTATTTCATACTATTGGAAGTAGGTCCTGTAACTAAAATTTTTTCATTTTTATTTAATGGTAAAACCGAATTGTTGTTTTTTAATAATGTGATAGATTCCGACGCAGCGGTATAAGCAACATCAATAAATTCTTGTGAACCAAATTTAGGATACTCTTTTAAATTTGCTACAGTGGATTGAAACAAATTCAATTCAAATTTCATTTTTAATATTCGAGTTACCGCATCGTCAATTCTTGACATTGGGACTTCACCTTTGGCAACCAAATCCAATAAATCATTGTAAAAAGTATAATCTTCTGGAACCATACTCATGTCAATTCCTGCCATTACAGATATTTTTACAGCATCTCTATTGTTCTCAGCCACTTTGTGACGAGTATACAAGTAAATTATATCTTTCCAATCCGTAACAACAACTCCTTGAAAACCCAATTCATTTTTCAAAACATCTGTAATCAGGTATTTGCTTGCATGAACAGGTGTTCCGTTAATTTCGCCAGAACTAACCATGACACTTTTGGCTCCAGCTTTAATTGCGGCTTGGTATATGGTCAAATCAAACTGTCTGAGTACTCTTTCTGGAATTATACTTGGCGTTCTATCTTTGCCTGTAGTTGTGCTGCCATAACCTATATAATGTTTCATACAGGAAGCCACATTGTATTTTGAACCAACATCATTTCCTTCAAAACCTTTTACCATTGCTTCTCCCATCTGCGCAGACAAATACACATCTTCTCCAAAAGACTCCCAAATTCTTGACCAAGAAGGGTTTCTAGGTAAATCCAAATCGGGTGAAAAAACCCAAGGAATTGATGAAGCACGAGTTTCATACGCTGAAATTTCTGCGCCTCTTTTTACAATAGCTGTGTTGAATGTAGCTGCCATTCCTATTTGTTGTGGAAACAAAGTTGCACCAGCTGTATAACTTGAACCATGTATAGCATCGATTCCATATAGTACTGGAATTTTTAATCGAGTTTTGTTGGCTTCATTACTTATAGTAGTAATTACTTCATTCCATCTTTTAATTGTCGGAGCACCAGGATTCGGGCAGTTCAAGATAGAACCAATATGGTATTTTTGTATGGCTTCGTTTAGCTTTGTCAAATCTATTTCGCCTTTTTTGTCTTTAATGTCAAATGTGGTAATTGTAATTTGAGTCATTTGACCAACTTTTTCTTCAATGGTCATTTTTGAAAGTAGTTCGGTTACTTTCTTGTCAATTTCAGCTTTATTATTTTGACTTCTAACTCCTAATGCCAGAAAACCGCAGAATAACAGTAGTGTAATTTTTAATCTCATTTTTATATAATTTATCTTTTATAATTAGATTTTTTAGCAATAAGCTAAATTTTAATGTTTTTAAAAGTAATTATATTTATTAAGAGACAATTTTTTATGGAACAAAATTGTTTGATTTTGATCCCTTTAACGTTTTCGTTATTCGCAAACGAAACCGATTCTTCCAGTATTTTATTATTATATAAATAAAAAAAATCCCATTTCACTTAAAGCGAAATGGGATTTAAATAAATTTATAGCATCTCTCGATTCAATGCTAATTAAACAAATTCAATCAAAAAATAAACTAGTTTTCTTTAATCCATTCATTAATTTTATTTTCTAATAACGCCAATGGCAAAACACCAGATTCTAATACTTTTTCATGGAATTTTTTGATGTCAAATTGAGCTCCCATTTTGGTTTCTGCCTTTTTACGCAATTCCATAATTTTTAATTGCCCAATTTTATAAGACAAAGCTTGACCTGGAATTGCCATATATCTTTCGATTTCAGTAGTTATACTTTCTCTACTTTCAGCTTCATTAGCCAATGAATAATCAATAGCTTGTTCTCTGGTCCAACCTTTGCTATGCATACCTGTATCTACTACCAATCGAACTGCTCTGTGCATTTCATTGCCTAACATTCCAAAATATTGATATGGATCTTGATATAGTCCTAATTCTTTCCCTAAACTTTCGGTATATAATGCCCAGCCTTCACCATAAGCACCAAACCAAGCAAATTTTCGAAAATCAGGTAAAGCTGCATTTTCTTGTTGTAATGAAATCTGAAAATGATGCCCAGGAATAGCTTCATGTAAGAATAAATCTTCGTCGCCATAAACATTATACTCTGTTACATTTGGAACAGGAACATAAAAAATACCTGGTCGAGTTCCATCTGCGGATCCTTGATTGTACTCAGCACTTGCTGTTTTTTCTCTAAAAGCTTCTGTTCTTCTAATTTCAAATTTGGATTGTGGCTGCAAAGAAAAAAGCTTGTCAACGTTTGGTTTTATTTTGGTATAAATCCTTTCAAAATTTGCAATTACTTCTTCTGGTTTATGAAATGGTTTAAGCTCTTTTTTATTTCTAACTTCATCAAAAAAGGCTAATAAAGTTCCTTTAAAACCAACTTGATTTTTAACCTTCTCCATTTCTAGTGTCAATCTTGCTACTTCTTTTAAGCCTATTTCGTGAATTTCTTCAGGCGTCATTTCGGTAGTTGTCCATTGCTTTACGAGTCCTTTATAAAGTGCGGTACCAAAGGTTAAACTTCCAATTCCACTAGTTGATCTAGAAGCAGGGAGGTATTCGTTTTTTAAGAACTCCGCCATTTTTTTGTACTTTGGAATCAATTTTTCATTAATTGCTGTAGTATATTTTGCAGTCAAATCTTTTTTTACAGCATCACTAAAAGAAGTCGGCATTAATTTTATAGAAGAATAAAATAAATTGTCTTCTATTTTTGCAGTTGGCATGTCTGCAAAGAGTGGAATCACTTTTACTGTTAATGCTTTTGGTAAAACTGCACCTTCTTTCATTCCTTTTTTCATATACACCATTGCAGAATCAATCCAAACAGCATACTTGTCTATTCTTTTTAAGAAATTGGCATAATCTTTTTCAGTTTTAAAAGGTTGGGCACTAGTTCCACCTGCGTATTGCCCCATCGTAACTTGAGTTCCCCAGAATTGATGGATAGGGAGTAAGTTTGAAGGTTGTTTCAATACTAGTTTCCCAACTTGAATTTCCCATTTCATAATTTCAAAACTGTTTTTCTCTTCTTTTGAAAGTGTAGTTTGGTCTATTTTGGCTAAGGCTGTTTCGTACTTATTAAAAAAAGCAGCTTGCGTTTTTCTATAGGAATCCGTCATTTCAAATTGCAACTGATCATTGTATGCCGATTGACCATTTTGGGTAGCGCCCAAAGGATCCAGTGCATTTTTGTCATCAAAATAACTTTTAGTCAAAGCCGTGAAATCTTGCTTCTTTTCATTCGATTTACAATTTGTCAATACAATTGACACAACAATTGCAAACAAAAAAATGTGGGTTTTTCTCATAATTGGGTTTTATTAATAAGTTGTAAATCTAACTAAAAGGCCATTTTTCGTCTGTTAATTAAATCTTAAACTATCCGTGATAGACTCTTGAAGCTACAATCTTATCTTCTTTAACAACAAGAACTTCGGCTACAAGCATGTCTTCTTCATTTTCGACGGTTCGAATATATTCCATAAATACTCGATCTGCATTGGCTGTAAGCGAGGTTACTTTATAATGCAAACTTGGCAACCGATCAAAAGCATCTTGCCACCAAGCTCGTAACGCTTCTTTTCCAGAAACTAATCCTTGGGTTTCAGGTTTACGAATTTTTAATTTTGGACTAAAATGTTCGGCTTCTTCATCATATAATGAAAGTAGCTGTTCCAAACTATGATTGTTAAAAGCATCAAACCATTTAAAGGCGATAGATTGTAATTTTTCTGGTGTCATTCGGTTTTTTTTAATTAAAAAATCCCTTTACATTTTGAAGTGAAAGGGATTTGAGATTTTTTTTAGAGAGAAGTATTATACGTTCTTCAGATTAATGATTTCTTGATCTGTAAGTAGCCTCCAATTTCCTCTTGGTAAATTCTTTTTGGTTAATCCTGCAAAAGCTACACGGTCAATTCTTAAAACGTCATAACTGAAATTTTCAAAAATAGCACGAACCACTTTTACGTTTGCCGATCTTAATTGTATTCCGATTTCGCTTTTTGCTTCTCCCTCAATATAACTTACATCTTCAACATAAACTCTATGTCCATCAAGAACAAGTCCTTTGTTTATTTTTTCTAAATCTTCAAACTTCAAATTTTTGTCTAAAGAAACTTGATATATTTTGGATGATTTTTGACTTGGTAAAGTAAATTTACGAATCATATCGGTATCATTTGTAAACAACAAAAGTCCCGTTGTGTTTTTGTCCATTCTGCCTATTGGAGCAATTTTTGAAGTGGTAGAACCTTTTACAAGTTCTAAAACATTTCTGTATTCTTGACCTTCATCAAGAGCAGTAGTAAAATTTTTAGGCTTGTTTAATAAGATGTACACTTTTTTCTCAGGAGTCAAAACCATTCCGTCAAAATTGACAACATCACCAGGTTTTACCATATATCCCATTTCTACAACAGGAATTCCGTTTACTTTTACATTTCCAGACTGAATGTAAATATCGGCATCACGTCTTGAACATGTCCCAGAGTTTGAGATGTATTTGTTCAAACGAATCTCATCTTTTACTTTTGGTCTTTTTGGAGCTTGATTCGGTTTTTTCTCTACTTTGTCAGTAGTATCGGCAACTTTAACAATTGTTTTTACTTTTTTTGGCCCTTGTGCCCTTTTTTGCATCGCAGGTTTTGGCTTATTTGAACTAGGTCTAGAGCTGTTTGCTCTTGGTCCACTTCCTCTATTATTGCCGTCCTTATTGTTCATAATATTCTATAATTTGTGCAAAGATACTATTTATATCATTGAGAAACGATTTTTGGCAATTAGAAAAAGCTAACTATCTAATTAAATGTACTTTAATTTAGTCTGTAAAATTAAAAAAGGAGGTTTGCTTTTGAGAATACCTAATATACAGCCATTAATATTTTTTTACCGTGCCACAATACACTTGGGTTTATTAAGACGATACAAAAAACACCAGCAACTATTATGAATTTCAAAACATTGTGAAGTACAACATATTGTTCTTTGGTGTTCCATTTCCATAAATAGAGTAAGAAGAAAATAAGAACAATAAAACAACAGTAAAAATAAATATCCATATAACCAACATCGTATACATCAATTAAGAAATATACAGGGAAGATGGTCATTATAGTTAAAATCGTTATTATTCTTTTTGAAAATTCTTCGCCATAAATAATTGGAATGGTTTTGTAATCATTGGCCAAATCACCTTTTATATTTTCCAGATCTTTAATCATTTCACGTATTAAAATCAAAAGGAACAAAAATGTTGCATGAGAAAGAATAACGGCAAGTTTACCACTATTGTTTTCTATTTCATACAAAGGCATTTTTAAATAAAAGTAAAGTAAAATACCAAAAAAAGGTAAAACTGCTAGAAGAGCTGCCATTAAATTGCCAACCAAAGGGTATTTTTTTATTTTATGAGAATAAAACCAAATTAAGAAAATATATACCGAAAAAAACAAAACTGCCCTAAATGAAACAAAAAAAGCAATCACCGCTACAAAAAAATTAAGACTAAAATAGACTCGAAGTTTTGTTGTTTGACTAACCAAACGATCCAAATGTGATTTATTTGGTCGATTAATCAAGTCTTTTTTACTGTCGTAAAAGCTATTGATAATGTATCCTGAAGCAATGGTTAAACTAGAGGCCAAAACAATTATAAAAAGATGGAAGTCTAAAAGTATTGCTAAAGCTCTTTTCTCTGGTGCCAAAATAAATATTGCCGAAAGATACTGCGCTAAAGCAATAATTGGAATGTTGTAACCTCTTATTACAGAGAATAAACTGAACATTTTTAATAGAAAAAGTTTATTCTGCCTGCTTGACATGGAATGGGTTTAAGGTTTATGAGTTTTAATTTCGAATATAAAAAATGTGAATTAAAATTGATAAACTACTTCTAGTTTGAAATCTTTCAATGAAGCTTTAGCTTTTTCAAGATCTTCTGTAAAACCTAAAATATAACCACCACCGCCAGAACCGCAGAGTTTTAAATAGTAATCATTTGAATCAATTCCAGCTTGCCAAATACCATGAAATTGTTCTGGGATCATCGGTTTAAAATTGTTTAAAACCACTTTTGACAAGTGTTTCGTGTTTTCAAATAAAGATTTCATGTCGCCTCCCAAGAAATTTTCCACACAAGCATCAGTGTATTTTATAAACTGATTTTTAAGCATAGTACGAAACCCTTTGTCTTTAAGGTTTTCCATAAAAATATTCACCATTGGAGCGGTTTCCCCAACAATGCCAGAATCTAATAAAAATACAGCTCCTTTTCCATCAAAACTTTGAGTTGGAATACCAGTTGCTTCAATATTGTCTTTAGAATTAATTAAGATAGGTATGCTCAAATAACTGTTTAAGGGATCTAATCCTGAACTTTTTCCGTGAAAAAAACTTTCCATTTGAGAAAAAATTGTTTTTAAAGTCAGTAATTTTTCTCTAGTTAAATTTTCTAAAACTGTGATTTTATCTTGAGCATATTTATCATAAATAGCAGCTACCAATGCTCCGCTGCTGCCTACTCCGTATCCCTGAGGAATACTGGAATCAAAATACATTCCTGTTTCAACATCATTCTTTAAAGTCTCTAAATCAAAAGTGACCAAATCAGGTTGTTCATTTTGAAGGGTTTCCAAATAGACTACAAAACGTTTCAAATGACCGTTGGATTTTATGGCATCTTCAGAAGGATTTAGCTCTTTCTTCAGTGCGCCATTGTAAAAGTTATAAGGAATTGATAATCCTTTGGAATCACGAATAATTCCGTATTCTCCAAAAAGTAATATTTTTGAGTAAAATAAAGGTCCTTTCATATTTTGTAAAATTATCAATTTGGGGTTGGTAATTAGTGTATTGTATTAATTTTAAAAATCGACTACATCCGACCGATTTTCATTTTGTATGCCTATGTTTATTTCTTCTTGCTGTTCGGGAGTTAATTCCTTCCAAAGCTCTTTTTCTTTATTTTCAAAAACCAAGCGAATTTTTTTTAGAATTGAAACATCCTTTGTTTTTAAAATCTTCTTAATTAGTCTTAATTTCTCCGCATTCAAATCCATGATTGTAGCATTTAGAAAATAAAGATAAGAAAAAAATGAATTAACTCAACAATGCGCCATTTCCAATCTCGTCGCAAAGGTACTGAGCATTTTGGCAATAGCCAACTAATTCTGCTTTAATAAATTGCAACACTTTTTCTTTAACCGCATTTGGATACAAAACATGCACATTCGCACCTGCATCCAAAGTAAAACAAACTGGAATTTGGGTCTCATTTCTGAATTTCCAAATTGCATTAATTATTTGTAAAGTATTCGGTTTCATCAAAATGAAATACGGTAACGAAGTCATCATCATCGCATGCAAAGTCAAAGCTTCACTTTCTACAATGGTTATAAATTCATCTAGATTTCCGTTTTCAAAAACAGGAATCAGTTTGTCTAAATTTTCATGCGCTTGAGCAAATCGTCTTTCGGCAAAAGGATGATCGTGCATCAAATCATGTCCTACGGTACTCGAAACTTGCTTTTCACCTTTGTCAACGAGCAAAATGGTGTCTTGAAAATTTTTGAAAATATCATGAATCGCATATGGATATTCAACTCCATACAGATCTGTACTCCCTTTTATATTGGCTTGATTTCCCCAAACTACTACTTGTCCTTTTACGCTTCTACAAGCACTTCCTGATCCTAATCGCGCCAAAAATGATGCTTTACTATAGAAATATTCTTCGGTCATTTCAGGATGTAACGCTTTTTCCAAACTCATAAAATTCATTGCCAAAGCTGCCATTCCCGATGCCGAAGAAGCTATTCCAGAGCTGTGTGGAAATGTATTTTGCGTATCAATCGTAAAATGATACTCTTTCAAAAAAGGCAAGTAAACTTCAATCCTTTCCAAGAATTTTTGAATTTTTGGTTTAAAATCTTCTTTGGGTTTTCCTTCAAAAAGCAAATCGAAAGAGAAATCGCCATCGTTTTGTTTTTTGGCAAAAGCCAAAGTTGTAATCGTTTTACAATTGTTCAACGTAAAACTAACCGATGGATTGGCTGGAATTTGGTTGTCTTTTTTGCCCCAATATTTTACCAAAGCAATGTTACTGGGTGCACTCCAAGTAAAACTTCCTTGGTTTAAACTATTTGTATAGGGCTTAGGAATAAAATCGGCAGCTGCAATCATAAATGAAAAATTTGAGCAAAGATACTTTTTTTAACCAAAATGAGGTTTTCCTATTTTGTATAATCTTTAGAAAGTTTTTAAGTACTTTTGACTTCTCAAAAAAAACATAAATGAATAAGATTACTCGAATTTTAGCAATTGTTGCAACTTGTCTTGTTGTTGGTTATTTTTCTGGAATGGTTACCCGTTCGGCAATAACCACTTGGTATCCCACTTTAATCAAACCAAGTTTCAATCCACCAAATTGGATTTTTGCGCCAGTTTGGAGTACTCTTTATATCATGATGGGAATTGCTGCAGGATTGGTTTGGAACAGAATTGATTTCGAGAAAGAAATCGTAAAAAAAGCATTGTTGTTTTTTGCTATTCAATTGGCATTAAATGCCTTGTGGTCGTATCTGTTTTTTGGATTAAAAAACCCAATGTTGGCGGGTCTTGAAATCATTATATTGTGGTTAATGATTTATGAAACGTATATTCAATTTTCCAAAATCAACAAAATTTCAGGTTATTTGTTTATTCCATATTTGCTTTGGGTCAGTTTTGCTGCAGTTTTGAATGGGAATATTTGGTGGTTGAATCGATAGAGAAAAACAGTTTTTAGCCATAATAAACAGTAATCTTTTGGGACTTAGCTAAAACAAATTACTTTGATGTTGGTTTCTTTCTATACTCCGCGTTTTTAACGATTAAAAAATCCATTATACTAAGTTCGTTTGAACTCGAATTTAATATTTTTGACTTCGGATCGACATCACAATATTGCAGAAAAAGTTCTATTTCATCTGGTTTTAATTTTAGGCTTTCCGTAAAAAATTTTTGATCGCAGGTGTTTTTGGCCAATGTTGCAAATTCAATTTCTGGCAAAGTTACTTTTTCTGGTTCTTTTTCTTTTGACAATAAATCTTTAAGCTTTTTGCGAATTGTAACAAAATTTAACCCATTGACAAACGTACCCTTTCTCATCTTTTGATATCCCTCTCTATTGTCAAATTTTTCTGTCGCATACTCATCTCGTTTACTTTGTTCGTATTTTTTGTCTTTGCTTAGTTTTAAATTTTGCTTTTTTTCAATTACGACTTCCTCTAATTCTTCGACATTTTTAAGCATTATAATCTGCAGATTATTAAGTTCAAGCAGTTTTGGCGATACTCTCAGCCTATTTAAATTGTAATCTTTTGCATAAATAAGTAAACTGTCATTGACTTTAGCTTCAATTACAAATTCGCCTTTTTCATTTGTAGTAGTGCTTTTTTTGGTTGTTTTATTGATGATATCCACATTTTTCAATAAGAAATTCTCTGATGAAACTACTCCTTTAAGAAGCTTTTCTGATTGTGAAAAACTAAATTGGCAAACCAAAAAGGATAGTATTAAAAGTATTTTTACGTTCATGTTATGTTACTATTTTACAACTTCTTTTAATTTTTTAAATTCAATTTTTTTGATTGTCAAAAAATCCATCATGCTAAGAACATTAGTGTTTTCAATTAGTTTTTTGGATTTTGGATCAGTATCACAAAACTGAAGAAAAAGATCTATTTCTTCTGGTTTTAATTTTAAAGTTTCAAGGTAGAATTTTTGATTGCAGGTGTTTTTGGCTAATGTTGCAAATTCAATTTCAGGCCCTTTGTCTTTGGGTGGTTCTTTGTCTTTTATAAACAGTCCCAAAACCATTCCAAATATTCGATTGATATCGGCACCGTTTTCTATAGTTCCATCGTAAACTCCAGTTCTTGGTTTACTTGCAGCTTTATCCAAAGTTATTTCGTCCACTTTTCCTTGTTCGTAGCCTTTAGTCCCGCTCAATTTCAGGGAAGACATTTTTGTAATCACTACTTCTTCTAGCTCTTCTGGTTTTAGGTTCAAATAAACAGTCAATCCTTTTTCATCATACAGTTTTTCGTTTACAAGTAACTTTTTTAGTTCATAGTTTTTTGAAATAAAAACGAGTAAATCATTTTTTTTTGCTGCTATAGAAAAATTACCAAACTTATCAGTACTTGTTTGAGCTTTAGTATTAAAATTAATAATAGCAACTCCCTTAATAGGAAGGTTTTGATTGATAACTTTTCCTTGAAGTAATTCTTGGTTTTGCGAAAAACTGAATTGAGAGGTAAATAAAGAGAAAACAAGAAGTAATTTTACTTTCATAAGTAAGAATTTATTGAAAGTAAATTTATCTCAATCGTCCTTAAAGAAAACTTAGAATAGCCGTAAATTTTTGTTAATTTATTCCTTTGCTAAACAGCACTCGCTACAATAAACCCACTTGTCCAAGCATTTTGGAAATTAAATCCACCGGTAATGGCATCAATATTTGCAATTTCACCTGCAATATAAAGGTTTTCATGTAGTTTGCTTTCCATGGTTTTGAAGTTGATTTATAAAGATTGGTTTGAAAAATACTAAGTACTTTGGTTCTTTCTTAAAAGAATTATTTCTTGTTGTAAATCTGTTATATTTTTCTCTTCTTTTTTATTCCTTCTTCTAGTTTATAATTATTTTTTTCATTTTTTCAAAGACATATTGATTTTTACTTCCAAAATGATTATAACTGCCCGAATAATCTCCACTGGCATTTTGTTTATTGATTATATAAATACCATCTTATGGTTTGTAAATTTCTTCTCAAGTAGTATAAAATTTTTTTGCCATTTTATCTCATTCTTTTTTGAATATTTTAGTAACTCCGTTTTCTCTACGACTATATTGTGATTGAGATATTTTCTAAGTAAATCTACTCTTCTTTATTGCGAAAAAATCTTTTCAACGCACTTGTTTGATAAAATTTTTGCTTTATCACAATTGACCTTCTTCATAAAAAATAAGAATTATATTTTTATTTACATAAATTATTTAAATAAAAGACTGCAAAAACTAATATTTAATATTATTTTTGAAAAATATTCGTACATTAGTTTTATAGTAAGCCAAGTGCACATGGTAGATTGAATTAATGATTGTCTTGAAATTTCATTGAGTTAAAAAGCATTAATTAAAAAAAAACAGAACAATGAAAGTACAATCATCCATTATGCAAAAACTTACACGAAAAGAAAAAACACTATTTACACTAAAAATTTAATTTCTTATACATGAAAAAGTTTCCAAAAATCCTTATTAGAAATTAGTCTTATCCTAGTAACATCTTTGTTTTTATTTAGTTGTAGTGATGAATCTCATGATGATACTATTATAACAGATCCTTTAGGCTCTCAACCGGATAACTTAAAAACAGTACCACTAGAAAATACGCTTAACTTTTTAAAAAAATTAAATAATGATCGCCTTACTAAAAGAGTTTCAAATGACATTGGTTTGGAAATTGATGTTGAATCATTAGAACAAGTTGATATAACAAATACAGATGCTAAATTAAACATAGCAAGCGCAACCACTAAATTTGAGGGTGTAGAAACGGAATTTTTACAAATAGAAATAAATGGAGAATTGCAAACTATTTTGTTTCACCATATTCCTGAAAAGAATATTACTATGACTAGTAGGAGGCCTATAGATGATGGTAATTTTACAGGGGATGTTTACTCCACGGATATAGATGGCAGGGTACTTAGTGGTTTTGAATAAATAAAGGAACTATTACAGGATCATACAATCCCTCTCCTTACGCAACTGATCCGGACCCTATAAAATTAAATGAGGTTATTATTAAAAATACTTATGTTGCGCCACCTTATGGTGGTAATTATATTACGATGTTGAATTATGACTTTGTTAGACCACAATCTATGAATAATTATGCATCAATGGGGATTGCTTATTATGCTTATTATAAAAATCTAATGTATCAAAACTTAGAGAAAATAATTGTGGATAAAGACTTAAATCCTTGCCTAAAAGAAGTTCTCGAAAAGTTGAAAAATGCCAAACAATCTGATATAGCCAAGATATTAGAAACACTGGGTGTCAATAATGGACCTAATGTGACTATGCAGATGGGGAAAACAAAAGGTGACAACTATGCCGAAACTGTTAAAATTTCAAAATATGATTATTCAATAACAGTTAGTCCTGACTACACAGGCGCAACTAAATTATTTAGAGCATTTGCATTATTACATGAAATAACACATGCCTATTTCCATAACCTTGTAGATAATTATGCTACATACCCTACAAATATGCCTTTTGATGGTCTTCCTATGTTATATCAAGCTTATGTAGTTAAAGATTATCCCGGAGGTACTGAAGCTGCTCAACACGAGGCAATGGCGACTAAATACGTTGACATTATTGCTACTGCTCTACAAGAATATGATGGAAATTTTACAACACCATATCAAGTATACAAAGATTTAGCATGGAGCGGACTGCTAGAAACTGCTGCTTTTAAAAAAGAATTTCCCGAAGGAAGCGCTGGTTATACCAGAATAAAAAATAGGTATAGCTGTGAACAGAGAGGAGGCACCATCGGTTCTGAATCTCCAGTAGGAAAACCTTGTAAATAATTTAAGTTATGAAATCGTCATGGCAATAGTTGCCAAAAACACCAATGAAGATCTGACGATACCATATTCCATTAAAAATAAATATTATCTACATATGAAAAGAAAAATATTCCTTGTTTTATTAATATTATTCATTGTAACAGTATCAAATAACGTATTTTCACAGACAGAAAAAGACAAATTTAATGCTGTCAATGATTATTTAGAAACCGTTGAAGAATTCTCAACCGAGAAAAAAATGATCATACGAGATAAAGTAAGTCCAAATAGAACTATTTACATTTTAAAAACGGATTATATACTTGCTATTGACTCCTTAGGTAATACAAAGTCCATTAAAGATTTCTATAGTAAGAAAGATTGGGAAACAATGAAAAGGACATACGAGAACAAAGTACTTCCTGAAAAAGGAAAGACCTTTGTAAATAAATATTGGAAAGAAAATGATTTTAGAAAAACAAAAAATTTAGTTTTTGTAGATATTCCAAATGGTTCTTGGGAAAATGCTTTTTTACAATATATGGATATGGACAGTTCGCTTCATAAGATTTATGCATTTTCAGATCCCATTTACTACAGCAGCAAAAAATATCTAATTTTTACTTTTTTTAAGAGCGATATGTTTAATTCACATAGTGCAAATGAATATATAGTGATTATGAAGAAAAAACAAAATAAGTGGGTTGTAGCCTATACAGGCTATGACGGTTCCATGTGAATAGGGTTATATTAATTTATCATGAAAAAATACATCTATATTTTACTTTTATTCAGCTACTTATTAGTTTTTTGTGGATGTTCTTCCATTAAAAACGAGTTAATACCAACCGCTAATAAAGGTGGGTATAAGGTCAATGTAATCAGAGCAAAATCTAAAATTAATTCAGACGAAGTCACTATTAAGGGTACAGTCTTTGATATTAAAACTGGCAAGCCGATAAATCCTCCTGTACTACTGACTGTTGGTTGTGTTAAAATTCAAACTTCATCTCAAGGAGAATACTCTTTTAAAACTCAAAACTTGAAGAATGAATATTTTTTTATAAAGGTTATTTCTTTAGGATATAAAACAGTCGAAACTAATTTTATTGATATCTATAATAAAAATGAAGTTAAAATTGATTTTTATTTAGCTGAAGATGATAGGCCATTTATTGATTGCCCACCCGATGGAGTTAATAGGAACTAATACCAGATATAGGAGTACTCGAAAACGTGTGTAAAAATTACAAGTGATTTTTACACACTTTTTTTAACACTACCAATTAAAGTTACTTCATCAAAACAATCTAAAAATCCCTTACAAAAAACATATTGCTTTTCAGCAGGAAATATCAGCAGTGCCTGATATTGTTACCGAGGATTTACGTTTAGTTGAACGCTTATTGTAATCAATTTAAAGATGTTTTTAAAAGACAGATTCCTAAATAGTATTCGCCACAATAAATCCGCTTGTCCAAGCATTCTGGAAATTAAATCCGCCAGTAATGGCATCAATATTTACAATTTCGCCTGCAAAATAAAGGTTTTCATGTAGTTTGCTTTCCATAGTTTTGAAGTTGATTTCTTTTAAATCGATTCCGCCTGCAGTTACAAACTCTTCTTTGAATGTGCTTTTGCCATTGACTTGAAAAGTACAGTTTGTCAACTGACTCAATAAATTTTGCAATTGGATTTTAGAAAAATCCGCCCATTTGGTTTCGACTTCAATATTTGATGCCAGAACTAAACTTTCCCATAAACGGTTTGGAAAGTCAAAAGGAGATTTTTTGGAAACGGCTTTTTTGGCGTGTTCTTGTTTTACCGTTTTTAGCACTTTTTCAGCATCTTCGGCATCCATATCGTTTAGCCAATTCACAAAAATAGTAAACTGATAGTTTTTATCGAATAAAGTTCGCGCTCCCCAAGCCGATAATTTCAGAATAGCTGGACCACTCATTCCCCAATGCGTGATTAACAATGGTCCTGTTGAGGTTAACTTCGTGTCTTTGACTTTTACAGTAACTTGAGCCGCCACACCAGGTAATTCTTTGATTCGGGAATCTTTTATATTAAAAGTAAATAGGGAAGGGACAGGGCTTACAATCGCGTGACCTTGTTGTTGGAGCATTTCCCAGATTTTAGGGTTACTTCCTGTGGCAAGAACTAATTTTTCTGCAATGTAGTTTTCGTTTTGCGTTTCCACTTTCCAGAAATTGTCTTTTTTGAAAATGGACTGAACACTTTGACCTGTGAGAACCGCAATTCCGAGCTTTTGAGTCGCTTTTATGAAACAATCAATTATAGTCTGCGAAGAATTTGAAACAGGAAACATTCGTCCATCCTCTTCAATCTTGAGTTCTACACCGTGTTTCTCGAACCATTCGATAGTATCTCCCGAACAAAATTGATGAAAAGGACCACGCAATTCTTTTTCGCCACGTGGGTAAAATTTCACCAATTCATTGGGTTCAAAGCAAGCATGAGTTACATTGCAGCGTCCGCCTCCAGAAACACGTACTTTTCCCAATACTTCGGCTCCTCTTTCGAGTATGGCAACTTTCATTTTTGGGTTTTTCTCCACAATATTGATGGCCGTAAAAAAACCTGCAGCACCACCGCCTACTATTATTATGTCAAAGTTTTGATTCATGATTGTAAAAGGAAATATGTTGAAATGCAAAGGTAGGTTTTTGAAGGGAGAACCGAAGATTTTTTCATTTATAGCTGGGCAAACGCCTGTCAAAAAAAGTTGACACGAATTACACTAATTTTCACTAATTTTTGTGCGCCTAAAAAATAAAATTACACGAATTTTTTCTGCCTTTGGCACAAACATATTGACTCCAATGCTATTTGTGCAATTATATTTTTGAAAAGAATTCGTGTAAATTCGTGAAATTCGTGTCGAAATTTTCACTCACACAGCTTCGTGCAGAATCATCGTTTTAAATCCTATCCAAAAAATCTGTAATAATTCCATTTACATGAAAAGATTTTATTCTTTGAATATCCTCGATTTTATTTACTGTCCAAGGGAAAACCAGAATTCCTTTCTCTTGAATTTTAGCGGTATATTCATTGGTCAATAATTGAAAATCGGGATGTAAGGCTTCGGCTTTCATAAATCTGGCAAAAGAAATAGCAAAGTCCAAATCGGTTTCGGTTAGAACGCCAATCCTAATTTCATCGTTTAAAAATCGAATTTGTTGCAACGCATTCCAATCAAAGCTGGAAACAGTAAAGTGAGCGTGAGTCCAATTTTTGACAGAAATGTAATGCTCGATCAGTTGAACCACTTGCTCGGCTGTATCTTGGTTTTTTAACTCAATATTGACAAAACATCTTTGATTGACCAAGTCCAAAACTTCCTCCAATGTTGGAATTTCATAGGTATCATTGATTCGAAATGCCTTTAATTCTTGTACTGTCAATTGGTTCACAACACCTTTACCGTTGGTTGTTCTGTCTACAGTTTCATCGTGAATCACTATCAAATGTCCGTCTACGCTTAGATGCACATCCAGTTCGATGCCGTCAGCGCCCATTTGTATTGCTTTTTCAAAAGAAACCAAGGTGTTTTCGGGTTCGTATCCTTTGGCGCCGCGATGTCCTATTTTGAGTATTTTGTTCATAGTGCTACAAATATAAAAAAACCTCCAGCTAAAGCTGGAGGCAATTAAAAATCTTTTGCTGTGTTCTATAATTGCAAAAAAGCAAAATACTAACCCTTTAGCCCCGATTGAAGTGAAAATCCTTTTGTGCAGGTGTTCGGCACAAAAGATTGTAACGGAAAGCGGGACGATATTTCCAAAGAAGCCTAGTCTTTCTGCTTCAAAAATTATTTCTTTAATTCCAACAAAACAATATCAAATTCACTGTCAACGGTAACTTTACCATTCAAAACTGTTGCCATTTTACCAGAATAGGCATCTTTTATTTTGGCTCCATCTTTGAATGTAGTACCTACTGGAATTTCTTTTTTTCCTTTAGCTAAATCTAAGCCTATTACAACGGTATCTGTGTAATTCCCTCTTGTAAAAGTTCTGGAACAAACATACGGTTTTGCCGAAATTTCAATATTCACACCAGCTCCAACTGATGGATGGTTTTTTCTAAATTGACCTAATTTTTGCCAATGCAACAGCACTTTTTGAGTCTTTGCATTGGTTTTTACAGTATCCCAATTCATAAACGAACGCAATGTGGCATCACCTTGAGTTCCTTCAACCACCAAAGATCGTGCAGATTCATCACCGTAATACACTTGTGCAATTCCTGGAGTCAAAAGTAGTTTAGTACCACTTTCGATACTTTTTTCTCTCTTGGCATCAAATGGACCTCCATCATCATGCGATGATAAATAATTTAAAACACTAAAACTTTTCAATTGATTATTCAACAAATCCGAATATTTTTGAAACATAAAAGCATAGTCTTTTTGAGCATCACTTTTGAATTCAAAATTGATCATTGCCGTAAAACCATTTTCGTAATAATTTACCTTTCTGTCTCCAAAATCAAAAATTTGTCCGGAACTTATGTTGTAATTGTACACTTCGGCAACGGTGTAAAATGGATTGTTGTCTAATACTTTGGTTGGATTGTTTTTTTTCCAATCTGCAAAGGTATAATCGCATTGTGTTTTAAAATCAGCCCAAACACTTTCATCTGTATGTTTTACGGTATCGGCTCTGTAACCGTCAATTCCGAATTCTGCGATGTAATCGGTCAACCATTTTATGATGTAATATTTTGGTGTTCTAGGGTAGCCCGTTCTTTTGAAAAAAGCACCCAATGAAGCTACTTCTTTTTCGTATCGTCCTTCTTTTTTCCATTTTTCGATCAAAAAAGGAGGGAGGCTGACTTCTACTTTGCTTTCCGTTTTTACATCAGGTAAATTCGCCACCAATGTACAGGCAGTTGTGTTTTCGAAATTGCTGTATTGGCATTTAGGCTCTGTGCGAACCCAGCCTTCTGGCCAAACCGTATCTACTTCTGTAACTGGTCCCGTATGATTGATTACACCGTCAAGCATAATTCGGATTCCTTTGGCATGTGCTTTTTTTACCAACTCGGACAAGTCTTTTTTGGTTCCAAAATTTTTATCCAATGCTGTCCAGTCTCTTGCCCAATATCCGTGAAATCCATAACTCAAACCCGTTCCTTCATCAACGCCATCGTGAATTTGTTCGACAACAGGTGTAAACCAAATCACATTGATTCCTAATTTGGTAAAATAACCTTCGTCTACTTTTTGAGTGATTCCTTTGATGTCTCCACCTTCAAAACCTCTCAATTTTCCAGTAGTTTTGGTTCTGTTATAATTTAAATCATTCGATTTATCGCCATTGGCAAAACGATCGGTCATCAAAAAATACAAGTTGGCACCTTCCCAAACGAAAGGCGTTTTTTCGGTTTTTGCTTTAGATTCTTTTTTTTCTTGGGCACTAACAAAAGTGGTTACTGCTAATAAAAATAGGGCTAATACTATATTTCTACTTTTCATTTTATAATTGTATTTTAATTTCGTTATCCAATCCTTTTTTCAATACAACGGGAATTTCAAGAATGTTTCCATTTGTTTTAAAATCTACATTTACACCGTTTACAGTCACTTTACTTGGTTTTCCTGCGATATTATGAACTAAAAAAGTAATGTTTTTATCTTCGCTTATAAAAGATTTACCTGTAACCGTATTAATTTTAACCGTAATCAATTTATTGGTTGAATTACTCGAAAAATTGAGTATTTCATAAGCTCCTTTTTCAAAATCATTTGGAGTAACGCCATCGTCATTGTATAATTTTCCAGTACTTGAAGTTGCTTTTTCGTCATGATAAAAATGCAAATCAAAATTGGCTAATGCGTATTTAGATGTATTTTGAATCGTTTTTATCATCGGAATAAAAGCGCCACCACGAACAAAAACTGGGATGTTATCTGCCGATACTGCTATGTTTGCCGTTGTTCCTGCCTCTTGTTTTGCTCCAGTATAAAAATCATACCAATTATTATTTTTTGGAAAATAAATCGATGTGTTTGTAACGCCCGATTTTGTAATTGGAGTTACCAAGAAATCATTCCCCCATAAATACGAATCACAAGAATTCAACAACTTTTCGTTTGTTGGTTCTTCAAAAAATAAGGGACGCATCAATGGTAAACCTTTGTTGTTGTTTTCAAATGCCAAAGTATAGTTGTATGGCAACATTTGATAACGCAATTCTATTTGTTTTTTTACTTTTGCTTTGGTTATAATGTCTTTGTAAACAGGCTCCGAAGGCACGTCTTCCTGCGCATGCGGACGGTAAACGGGTTGAAAAACACCGTATTGCAACCAACGAATATACAGTTCATTGTCAAAATAATCGCCTGCAAATCCGCCTAAATCGGAGTGCATATACGCCATTCCCTGCATTCCCATCTGCAATGCAATTTCGGGTTGCGATTGTAATCCTTCCCAAGAACGGCTCACATCTCCAGACCATGGAATCATCCCGTAGTTTTGAGATCCAGAATATCCAGCACGCATTAGAATAAATGGGCGCACCGTTGGAAAATCAGTTTTGTATCCATCACGAATCATTTTTGCCCAATTATGACCATAAATATTATGCACTTCATCGGCAGGTCCTTGGGCTGTAAATGCGGCGGAAGGGAATACTTCTGGTTCACCCAAATCGCCCCACCATCCACCAACTCCTTGGTTGATTAAGTTTTTGTAAATATTCCAAAACCAGGTTTTACCTTCGGGTTTAAAAACATCTACTAATCCTGTATTTCCAAAATAAAAATCATATTTAAACGGATTTCCTACTTGATCTGTAGCTAGTACTTTTTTATCCACTGCTTCTTGCCATTTGCTTGAAGTAGTTAGAATAAAAGGTTCCGTGATTAAAATGGTTTTAACTCCTTTGCTGTTCAAATCGGTTATCATTTTCTTAGGATCAGAGAAATTGTCTTTGTCCCATTCTAAATTCCCCATAGTACCTTGAACGGTTTTTCCAAACCAATACAAATCCAGAATTATGGCATCTACAGGAATTTCGTCTTTGATGTATTTGTCAATTGTTTTGGTTACTTCGTCTTGAGAATGGTATCCAAATCGACTGGAGAAATTTCCTAAAGCCCAACGAGGAACAAGCGGTTGTTTACCAGTTAATGAAGTGTAATTCAAAGTCAAATCAGCCCATGTGTCACCAGCAATTACTTGATATGTTTTTCGGCCAGAAATGGTTTCATAAACCAACGTATTGTCTTTTTTACTGTCCAAATCCAACCAACCTATGGCTCCGTTATCAAAATGTACCGCATAAATTTTGGATGATAGTACTAAAGGAATCGAGAAATTCATTTTTTTCGAATGCGTTCCATATCCATAATCGGCTTGGTTGTACAATTCCAAACGATTTCCTCGACGGTTCATTCCCAAAGCACGAGCTCCTGCGCCATAAAGCGCTTCGGTTGCTTCAAGATTAAACTCCAAAGTTTCTTTTGGATTTTCTTTGCTAGCATTCTCTCTTTTTGCATATCCATTTTTTTCAGAAATTAACGGTTTGTTTTTGTACAAATAGCTAATTTGAAAAGGACTTTTTACAATAGAAACCGAAATCCCATTAGAGGAATATACTAATTCGTTTTGAGTTTGCTTTATTTTAAAAGCTACTTTTTCAGGAGTTAAAACAACTGCATGCGAATTGAAATTTAAGTTTTCTCCAATTGGCAAAAAAGTAGTTTCAATTATTTTATCTGAATACGGTTTGATATAATAAACGCCATCGGAGGTTTTAATCTCTAAGTTGTTTTTGACTACTTTATAACTTTCAAATTTTCTGTTTGCATTTTGTGCAAATGAAATACTTGAAATTAAAAGGAATAGAATTATTTTTTTCATGACTGTTTTTTTTTGAACCATTAAGACATTAAGATTATTAAGCTTTGCTTGTAATTTGATGACTTATAATGGTAAATTTTTTTTCACCTATTTTTTTTTTTTTTGAACCATTAAGGCATTAAGTTTATTAAGCTTTGTTTGTAATTTGATACATAAAAGGGCAAAGTTTTTATTAATTAAACTTATTGACTTAATGGTTTATTCAATTATTTTGAGATTCAATAGCTGATTTTTAATCTAGCCTGGTGAAAAATTTATTAACAAAAGGTTTTAATGATTTAGAAATATTTAAAGTGTAAAAATTGATTAATAAACCTTGAGGAATCTCTAATAACTTCATATAAGTTAGTAATTGCGCCTCGTGAATTGGCAAAATTGCTTCAACTGTTTTCAACTCTAAAATTATTGTGTCATTTACCAACAAGTCTAATCTTAAATCTGCATCAATTTCTAAATCATAATACTGGATAGGAACAGATAATTGCTGTCTTACAGAATAACCATTAGTTTCTAACTCATATTTCAAGCATTTTTCATAAACACTTTCCAGTAATCCTGGCCCTAGTTCTTTATGCACTTTTATTGCATACCCAGTAATTTCATAAGACAATTGAGTCACTTCTTTTTTGGTTATTTTATTTTTATTAAATCATTAAAAATTAAGCTTATCAATTTACACTTTTTCTTAATAAACTTAATTCCTTAATGGTTTAAATTTTTTATTTTTTCACTTCAATTCCAAAAGCAGAACCGATTTTCCTTCGATAGTAATGTCATTTTTCAAATCAATAATTTTTCCAGAAAGCACGTCGCTTCCTGTTTTGTAATTTAAAATACTTTCTTGAAAACGGTTCGTTGGAAAAGTTTTAGAATCTTTATTATTATTGATGACGACCATAACCGATTTCGAGTCTGTATATCTGAAATATACATACACGTTGTTTTCTGGGATATAATGTTTCATTTTTCCAAAATGTACCGCATCATTTGATTTTCTCCAAGTAAATAATTGAGATGAAAAATCAAAGTACTTTTGTTGTTCGGGAGTTCTCCCTGCTTTAGCGAAAGCATTATTCTTGTCACCTTCCCAACCGCCTGGAAAATCCTGACGAATAGCCGCATCTCCATTTTTATCTTTGTTCCCAGCCATTCCAATTTCGGATCCATAATAAATTTGAGGAATTCCGCGAACGGTTGCCAACAATGTCATGGCCATTTTATATTTCGGCAACTCATTTTTATAAATTTCATTGAAACGATTTGTATCATGATTCTCCACGAAAGTCATAATGCTATTGATATTTGGATATAAAAAGTCATTGGTAAAATTCTCGTAAACATTAATCATACCCTCATTCCACTTACCATTGTCTTCATTGAATACTTTTGCTAAAGCATCTGTCAATGTAAAATCCATAACCGATGGTAAATACGAATTGTAATTTTCTATAGCCGCAATTTTGCTGTCTTTTTGCCAATATGCCATTTGGGCTTGGGCGTGCATCCAAACTTCACCTACGATATTAAAACTAGGATATTCATCTGTAATTGCTTTGGTCCATTCGGCGATTCCTTTCTTGTCACAATAGGAATAGGTATCTACACGAAAACCATCTAAATTAGCATATTCAATCCACCAAATAGCGTTTTGTTTCAAATAGGTATTCACCAATGGATTCGATTGATTCAAATCGGGCATGGATTTTACAAACCATCCATCCATACACATTTTGGCGTCAATTTGAGACGCATTGGTGTCAAACTGAGTGGTCATTTTGTAATTGGTTTGCGCATATCCTGGGAATTGATGTATCCATTCATAGGTAGGTAAATCATTCATCATCCAATGTTCGGCTCCCCAATGGTTTGTTACGTAGTCCATGATTAGTTTCATGTCGCGTTTGTGCAATTCTGCCGAAAGTTGTACATACTCTTCATTGGTCCCAAAACGTGGATCAATTTTATAAACATCTGATTGTCCATAAGTATGGTAGGAGTAGGCTTTGTCGTTGTCTTCGCAAAGTGGTGTTGGCCAAAGTGCTGTAGCTCCCAATTCTTTAATGTAATCCAAATGTTGAATCATTCCCGCAATATCTCCACCGTGTCTCCCGCCGGGAAGTGCCCTGTTTCCTTTTTCAACAACCGATTTTTCGCTGTCATTTTTAGGATTACCATTGGCAAAACGATCGGACATAATTAAATAAATCAAATCAGAAGCATCATAACTTTTGCGTTGAGCCGAATTTTCCCTTCTTTGCTTTAAGCTATATTTTTTCGTGAACACGACTTTTTTATCATTCGAAAATGAAAAGATAAAATCTTGTGCCGTTGTGTTTTTAGTGTCAATAGTAACGAAAAGGTAATTTGGATTCTCTGTTTTTTTGACTTCTTTTATAACAATAGCATTGGATACTGTCACTTCATTTTGGGCAATATTTTTGCCGTAAAACATAATTTGTAACTCAGGGTTGTGCATTCCGGCATACCAAAAAGGAGGTTCGACTCTGTCAATTTGAGCGAAAATTGATGTCGAGATAAAAAAGAAAAGGAAGATTATTTTTCTCATGGAATCTTTTTTTTTAACCATATAAGGCTTTTAAGAAAATGTAAGAAGAACTTAAATAACTTTTTATAGTTTGATTTTTAAAATCTAAAGTTTAAACCTAGTTCTTTTAACAAAATAAGGCCATATAAGAAAATGTAAGAAAAACTTAAATGAGCTTATATGACCTTATATGGTTTTGTTTTTAAAGTTATACTGTAGTTAAACCAATTGGTTGCACTAAAACAGCTGTTCCATTTACGAAAACGGTTAATTCATTAGTGCCTTCAAGGGATAATTTGGTTTCTTTATGATCAACTGCAATTTTCAAAATTTGATTTCTGAAATTAATTTTAAAGGAATAGCCAGTCCACTCTTTTGGAATTTTTGGGGAGAAGTGAAGGGTGTCTCCTTTTACTCTCATACCTCCAAATCCTTCCACAATACTCATCCAAGTTCCTGCCATTGATGTAATGTGACAGCCTTCCTCTACTTCTTTATTATAATCATCAAGATCCAAACGAGACGTTCTTAAATAAAACGCATATGCCATATCCATTTTGTCTAACAATGCAGCTTGAATCGAGTGTACACATGGAGAAAGAGAACTTTCATGCACTGTAAATGATTCGTAGAAATCGAAATTACGTTCCAATTGTTCTTTAGAAAAATGATCTTCAAAAAAGTAGAAGCATTGCAAAACATCGGCTTGTTTAATATATGGAGAGCGTAAAACACGATCCCATGACCATTTCTGGTTAATTGGTCTTTGTGAACGATCTAAATCTTTTACCGGAACCAAATCTTTGTCCAAGAAGCCGTCTTGTTGCAAGTAAATACCCATCTCTTCCGATTTTGGAAAATACATATTACCTGCTACTTTATTCCACTCTGTCAATTCTGTTTCAGATAATTTCACTTTTTCCATAATACGTTTATGGTCCGAAGGATATTCTAAAGAAACTTTTTGAATTTGCTCGTATGCATAATCGATACACCATTTAGCAATATAATTGGTGTAAAAATTATTATTGATATTATTTTCATATTCGTTTGGCCCAGTTACTCCCAAAATCATATACTGATTTTTGTTTTTAGAAAACGAAGCTCTTTGGTGCCAAAAACGAGCAATACCAATTAATACTTCCAATCCTTTTTCAGGAATATAAGAGTAATCACCTGTAAAACGATAGTAGTTGAAAATCGCAAAAGCAATAGCTCCATTTCTATGAATTTCTTCATGAGTGATTTCCCATTCGTTATGACATTCCTCACCGTTCATTGTAACCATTGGATATAAAGCAGCTCCGTTTTTAAAACCTAAGTTTTTCTCCGCATTTTCAATAGCCTTGTCCAATTGATTGTAACGATACGTCAACAAATTACGAGCTACTTGTTGGTCTTTTGTAGCCATATAAAATGGAATACAATACGCTTCTGTGTCCCAGTAAGTTGATCCTCCGTATTTCTCTCCTGTGAATCCTTTTGGACCAATATTCAAACGAGAATCTTTCCCTAAATAGGTTTGATTCAATTGGAAAATATTGAAACGAATTCCTTGTTGTGCTTTTACATCTCCGTCGATAGTGATATCTGACATTTCCCATATTTTTGCCCAGGCATCAATTTGATCTTGCAATAATTGATCGTATCCTTTTGCTAATGCTACTTGAATTGTGTTTTCTGCAGCAACAATAGTATCAGCATGGTTTAATGAAACCGTGTAACCACCAATTTTTTGAATACTTGAT
Source organism: Flavobacterium rarum (SeqCode) (assembly GCF_965234445.1). Classification (GTDB taxonomy): domain Bacteria; phylum Bacteroidota; class Bacteroidia; order Flavobacteriales; family Flavobacteriaceae; genus Flavobacterium; species Flavobacterium rarum. The sequence continues at coordinate 52,877 of NZ_OZ248483.1, forward strand.
TTTTCGCCTTTGGCAACAATTACATCGTAATAAAATAAAATTTTATCAGCGATAGTATCTACAGAAGTTGGAGAAAGATTTTGTTTTTCTCCTTTTGCAAATATGGTATTTTGCATGAAAGTAGTCACTTTGAAATGCGTTTTGAAGGTTTGAGCCGTTACAAAAGCTTCATTTCCTGATTTCCTAACATCTATAGGCTCCCAGAATTTTTCTTCCCAGTTGGCATCTTCATTGGTTACACCAGCATCAATATAAGGTTTGTATATTATTTTTGCATCTTTATTTAATGGTGTAATTTCATAGTTGATAACACCCACTTCATCTAAATTTATAGAAAGAAAGCGACGAATATCAACTGCGACTTGAGTTCCATTTTTCAAAGTGGCTTGAAAAGAACGATGGTACCAACCTTCTTTCATATTCAATTCACGGCGAAAATTTGCAACTTCAGTACAGGTGTTTAAATCAAAATCTTCACCGTTAATTTCGATGTTAATTCCGATCCAGTTTGGTGCATTCAATACTTTAGCAAAATATTCAGGGTATCCATTTTTCCACCATCCTACTTTCGTTTTGTCTGGATAATAAATTCCTGCAATATAACTTCCTTGAAAAGTTTCACCTGTATAATTTTCTTCAAAATTGGCTCTTTGTCCCATTGCACCGTTTCCAATGCTAAAAAGACTTTCAGATGATTTTACGCTTTCTCTATCAAATCCTTCTTCAATGATAGACCAATTGTCTGGTTTAATATAATCTTGATTCATTTTTATTTAAATTTAAGGAGTAAGGTTTGAAGTTCAAGAATAAAACACCTCTTTGCTTCATTCCTCATTCACCTTATCTTTTTGTTTTAATTGTTTATTAATAATTCTAAAAAAGTGGGACTTATTTGAGTGAAATCTTTAAAAATATATTCTGCTTCATGAAGGGTTGATTCTTCTCCAACTCCAATACTTAACATTTTGGCTATATTGGCTGCTTGTACACCTGCTACCGAGTCTTCAAAGACGATTGCATCTTCATTGGCTACGTTTAATAATCGTGCTGCATGAAGAAAAACTTCTGGGTCTGGCTTTGCATTGACAACGTCATTTCCGTCTACGATGGCATCAAAGTAAGCTAAAGTACCTGTTTTTTCTAGTATTGGTCTAGCGTTTTTACTGGCAGATCCCAAAGCAATAGGTTGATTGTTTTTTTTCAAAAATTTTAAAACAGTCATTACTCCAGGAAGTATTTCTGTTTCGTTCATATCTACTAAATAAGAGAGATAATCTTCATTTTTTTGAATTAACCATTTGTCTTTATCTTCTTGAGAAGCTTCTACTTTACCTAATTCTAATATTATATCTAAAGATCGAACTCGACTCACACCTTTTAATAATTCATTATGTTCTAATGTGAAATCTATGCCCAATGAAGCGGCAATTTTTTTCCATGCTAAAAAATGGTATTTGGCCGTATCTACAATGACACCGTCCAAATCAAAAATAAACCCTTTTCTCTTTTCCATTATATTCTTCTTTATTATTTAATCGTTTCTATTTTCTCTTTTACAAAAAACACAGCAGTTCCAGCTATTAAAAATGATGCACCTGCTATTACAATAATCGCCATTGGATTACCTCCAAAAAGAGCAATCAAAGTACTACCTAATACACCTGCTGCTATTTGCGGTATTGTTATTGTTGCATTAAACAATCCCATATATACTCCCATTTTATCTGCGGGTAAAGAACCAGATAACATGGCATATGGCATAGCTAATATTGCAGCCCAAGCTAGTCCCACTCCAGAAATGGAAAGTAATAACATGTTTTTGTCTTCAACTACAAACATTGAAATCAATCCTAATCCTCCTAAAAGGAGTGAAAAACTGTAGGTTTTTTTTCTTCCAATTGCTTTTGCGATTGTTGGAATCAGTAAAGAGAATAGTGCAGCAACTCCACTGTAAAAAGCAAACATTACTCCTGTCCAATCTCCTGCTTCGTTAAATCCAATTGATTTTGCATCTAGTGCAACTCCATTTCCCCAGATTTGATCGGCAATGGCTCTTGTTGTGTAAACCCACATCAAAAACAAAGCAAACCATGAAAAAAATTGAACAACTCCTAATTGCCAAAATATTTTAGGGGCATCTCCAATTAATTTAAAAATGCTAGTTTTTTCCTTAATATCAGAGGCATTTAAGTCAATTTTATTGTATTCAGCATGTTCTTTTGGTGCATATTCTTTGGTTCTAAAAACGGTCCAAAGTACAGTTCCCAACAAAATTGCACCTCCTATATAAAAAGACCAAATAACCGATTCGGCTACTTTTTCTCCTGCTGCAGGCACATTCGACATTCCAATTTTTACAAGAATCCAAGGTAATAAAGATCCAAAAACGGCTCCGAAATTGATAAGTGCACTTTGAAGAGAATACCCCAAATTGCGTTGGTCATCGTTAACCATATCTCCAACTAAAGCCCGAAAAGGTTGCATAGTAACATTAAAGGATGTGTCCATCAGCAACAACATTACAGCTCCAAAAACTAAAGGAGGTAACAAGAAAGTAAAATATTCTGCATTTGGCATAAAAAACATTGCTAACGCAGACACAATCGCTCCAAAAAAGATAAAAGGAATACGACGCCCTAATTTGGTCCAAGTTTTATCACTTGAAAGGCCAATAATAGGTTGTACAACTAATCCAGCTAATGGGGCAGCCAACCAAAAATAACCGATACTATGAACATCTGCTCCTAGTGCTTCTAAAATTCTACTTGTATTTCCATTTTGCAATGAATAGCCAATTTGAACTCCTAAGAATCCAAAGCTTAAATTCCAAATTTGCCAAAAACTTAATTTCGGTTTTTCCATTATTACTTATTTATGTAATTAAGCTTGATAAACACGATGCTTATCAACTAGTTTCAGATTTTATAAAATGAATTTGATTATACACGCTTATTGACAAGTATTTTTCAGCTCTGTACTATTTTATAAATAAAATAATTTACATCTCTAAAAAAAACTTTTTAAATAATTTAAATGTATCGTAATTTAAATAGTTTAGGATATAATCTAAAAGCGACATTTCGTTTTCGTTATAATCTACTATTCAGTTTTGAAATTCACTAAAATTTCTTGCTATTTTATGAATCTTAATTATTTGATATTGTCGTATTTTAACAAACTGTTACAAATACATAATCGTTTTAAAAAAACTCATCTTGTTTTCGAAGTAAAAGAAAAGCCATAAACGGGAAGTAAATGTATAAAATTAAATTGAGTTATTTTTTATTAAAATCTAAAAAAAATCAATTTTTGTAACTACAAGGTTGTAGTTATTAATTAAATACATGTTTAATAGGATAATTTTTCTTGATTGTACAAATTGTTTTGTAAAAAAAAACTGGATGGGTATTACGCCTCCAGTTTTGTTTTTTTTTAATGCAAGTTTTTACTTTATAGTTTTACTTTTCAGTTTCAAATAGATTTCATTAAAAAAAAACGAAACAAAAAAGAATTATTTTTCTGAAATTTTAATACAAATGGTTCAAGATAATATTAGATATTTTATCCTAAAATTGAACTCTTAAGTAGTGTTAATTTGTAAAAAAATTAATCTGTAGATTCTCTTTCTACAAGATATGTTTCGATAACTTCAGTACTGTAGTTTTCTTCGTCATCATCTTCAGATTCCAATCTGTCTATAATGATTTTGGCGGCTCTGTTGCCCATTTTTACACCGCTTTGACTTACCGTAGTAATAGTAGGAGTAGAGTATTTGGAAATCATTCCGTCTGTAAAAGCAATAACGGCTAAATCTTTGGGTACGTTCAATCCTATTTTATTGGCAGTTTTAATACAAGTAACTGCAAAAATTTCATTTACGGCCAAAACAGCATCGATTGCTTTGTCTTCTAGTAGTTTTCCTATAATGATTTCGCAAGTATCAATGTCTTCAATTTTTATAATTAAGCTCTCATCGAATAACAACCCATTGTCTAGTAAAGCTTTGGTATAGCCATCGGTTCTTAATTTGCCAACACTTACATAATCAACAGTAGTTACAAGTGCAATTTTCTTTCTGCCTTTGTCTATTAAGCTTTGTACGGCTTCGTAGGCTGCCATTTTATCGTCAATAATTACTTTGTCACAAAGTACCTCGTTGGTAACTCGGTCAAACATAACTACTGGCATTCCTTGATTGATAACTTCGGTAATATGATGAAAATCACCTTTGAATTGGGTCTCTTTAGACAGAGACATAATAAATCCATCGATACTTCCATTGGCTAATAATTCCATATTAAGTACCTCTTTGTCAAAAGAATCGTCGGATAAACAGATGACTACACTATAGCCGTTTTCATTGGCAATTTGTTCTATTCCATTAATAACAGTGGAGAAAAAATGATGAACAATTTCTGGGATAATTATACCTATTGTTTTTGTTTTTCTGTTTTTAAGACTTAGTGCTATGTTATTTGGTTTGTAATGATAGAATTTGGCAAAAGCTTGAACTTTGAGTCTTGTTTCTTCTCCTATTTCAGGGCTGTTACGTAATGATTTAGAGACAGTTGAGATGGAAACGTCAAGCTCTTTGGCAATTTGTTTTAAAGTAATTTTTTTCTTCATAGTGGCATTCCTAGATTCTTAATCTAATTAATTCATAATAAAGGTAACATAATTTTTTATTTATTGTAATTATTCCCATAAAAATAAATATAAAAAGCAAAGTTTTCAACACTATCACGTTTTCGTAACCCGGTTTGATTTATGTCATGTCGGGCGTGTTAATAAATCCTTAATTTTGAAATTCGAAGTAAAAAATAACTTAAACAAAACTTAACCCAAAAAACAATTAATTTAAACAAAAAGTATGAAAACAATTTATAGAAAGTTGTTATTTTTATTACTCCTGCTTCCGTTTTTTGCAATAGCACAGAACAAAGTAGAAGGTATGGTGGTTGATAATGCAACAGGACTGCCAATTCCAGGAGTAAATGTAAAAATAGAAGGAAGTGCCTCTGGTGCTTCAACAGGTTTTGATGGTAAATTTCAATTGACCAATGTCAAACCTACAGATGTGTTAAGCATATCTTATATGGGATATTCAACTAGAACAATTACTGTTGGATCTCAAACCTCATTAACTATTAAACTTCAAGAAGATTCCAATCAATTGAAAGAAGTAGTAGTACAAGTAGGATACGGTTCTGTTAAGAAAAAAGATGCTACAGGAGGCGTTACTGCTTTAAGTACTAAAGACTTCAACAAAGGACCGGTAGTTTCTGCTGATGCAATGGTTACTGGTAGAGTCGCTGGTATGCAGGTAATTAATGGCGGTGGTTCTCCGGGAGAGGGCGCTACTATTAGAATTCGTCAAGGAGCTTCTTTGTCTGCAAACAACGATCCATTGTATGTAATTGATGGTGTTGCTGTTCAAGCTGGAGGAATTAATGGAGGTAGAAATCCATTGGCTACGATCAATCAAAACAATATTGAGTCTATTACGGTTTTGAAAGACGCTTCTGCAACAGCTATATACGGTTCTCGTGCCTCAAACGGAGTTGTAATCATTACAACCAAAAAAGGAAAAGCTGGTGATCTTAAAGTTTCTTACAATGGGAATTTCCAAGTTTCTGAAGTAACTAATCAAGTAGACGTTTTGGGAACAGATGAATACAGATCTTTTGTAAATGCAAATGGAGACGCAAGCAAAATAGCTCTCTTAGGCGCTGCTTCAACTGATTGGCAAAAAGAAATTTACAGAACCGCTTTTGGTACAGATAACAATATTGCACTTAGTGGTGGTTTTGATAATCTTACTTATAGAGCTTCTGTTGGTTATGCAAATTTACAAGGGGTTTTACTTCGCGATAATCTTCAAAGAACAACTTTTCAAGCCGCTTTGGTTGGAAATTTCTTTGACAAACATTTAAGAGTAGAGTTAAATAACAATACTTCTTCTATGGTTAACAACTATAGTAATCGTGGTGCTGTTGGTTCTGCTGTTAGTTATGACCCTACACAAAGCGTTAAAAATGCTGACGGAACCTACTTCCAATGGTACGATAGTCCAACTAAAATCACTCCTAATTCAAGCACAAACCCTTTGTCACAAATCAACCAAACCAACAATTTGGGTAATTCATTTAGAAGTATTGGTAACATCCAATTTGACTATAAATTACACTTTTTGCCAGAATTAAAAGCAACGGCTAACTTTGGTTACGATCAAAATAGTGGAGTGTCTTATGGAGATACCGCAGCTGGTTTTAAAAATGGCTTAGTAGGTTCAGGATTTAATAATACTTACAGGAATACAAGTACAAATTTCAATAAGTTAATGGATTTGTACTTGAATTATAAAGGAACTGTTGATGCTGCAAGTTTGGTTTATGATGTAACTGCAGGTTACAACTACCAAAATTTCTATAATAATGGTACTCAATCGAGATATACTTTTGAAAGTAATCAAACAGTAGATACTCCTGTAGCAGCTACCAATTTAAATTTACAATCTTTCTTTGCTAGAGGTCAATTCTCCTTTGCAGACAAATATTTATTAACGGCTTCTTATAGATATGATGGTACATCTCGTTTTACAACAGACAATCGTTGGTCAGGTTTCCCTGCAGTAGCTTTAGCTTGGAAAATCAATGAAGAAGGATTCTTAAAAAATGTAGAAAGTGTGTCTTCTCTTAAACTTAGATTAAGCTGGGGGGTAACAGGTCAGCAAGACATTGGTACTATCTATCCATCGATTCCATTGTATTTAGTGTCTAACAGTACCGCTCAATATCCATTTGGAGGGAGTTATTACAATACGTACAGACCACAACCTTACAACAATAACTTGAAGTGGGAACAAACAGAATCAACTAATATTGGTCTTGATTTTGGATTCTTGAAAAATAGAATCACAGGAACTGCTGATGTTTATAGAAAAGAAACAAGCGATTTGTTATTGAATACGTTTAACCCAGCCTTTTTTGGATTTTCTGATAGAGACAATTACAACATTGGATCTGTAACTGCAGAAGGTATTGAGGTTTCAGCTAACTTTATTCCTGTAAAAGATGACAATTGGGAATGGAACATTGGAGGAAACGTAACTTTCCAACAAAGTGAGGTTACTAAATTAACAACAACTCAAGCAAATACTCCAGGTTTAAACACAGGCGGTATTCAAGGAGGTACAGGTAATACTATCCAAAACTTACAAGTAGGATATGCTCCAAATTCGTTCTTAGTATTTGAACAAGCATATGGCGCAGATGGAAAACCACTTGATGGTGTATTCATCGACAGAAATAAAGATGGAGTAGTAAATGATAAAGATTTATACCGTTTTCACAAACCATCATCAGATGTGTTTTATGGTGCCAATACTAGTGTATCCTACAAGAATTGGTTATTTGCTATGAACGTTAGAGGAAGTTATGGTAATTACATGTATAATAATGTAGATTCTAACAATGGTACAGAAGCTAATGTTATTACAACTAATGGTAATTATTTAAGCAACGGTACGCGAGATTTATTGTATACAGGTTTTACAACGTCTAACGACAAACAATTACATTCTGATTACTACGTGCAGGACGCTTCTTTTGTAAGATTAGATAATATAAGCTTAGGGTATACTTTTAATCAAAAAGAAAATGCTCCTTTAGTTCAATTGACTGCTGCAGCACAAAACGTATTGGTAATTACAGATTACAAAGGATTAGATCCAGAGATTGCAAACGGTATTGATAACAATTTTTACCCAAGACCAATTACGTTCACGTTAGGTTTAAATGTTAATTTCTAATATAACAATAAGAAAAATGAAAAAGATACAAATAAAATTATTGGGTATTTCTTTGTTAATGATGATGGGATTCTTGTCATCATGTACTGGAGATTTAGTTCAAGAGCCAGAAGGTACAACGGCTGTGCCTGGAGAAGAATTCTATAGTAATCCAGCTTCTTATAAAGAAAGTTTAGCTAAGTTGTATGCGGGATTTGCTACTACTGGGCAAGAAGGGCCTACAGGAAAGCCAGACGTTTCCGGTGATGAAGGAGCCAGTCAATACATAAGAGGATTGTGGTTAATGCAGGAATTAACTACTGATGAAGCTGTTATCGGTTGGAATGATGGATCTATCAAAGATTTCCATTCTCAAACATGGACGGATAGAGATTCATTTATCAAATCTACATTCTACAGAATCTCTTTTCAAATTGTAAACTGTAATGAGTTTTTAAAGCAAACTACTGATGCAAAATTAGACGGAAGAGGAGTTGATGCAGCTACTAAAGCTATTGTTAAAGAATTTAGAGCTGAAGTACGTTTCTTAAGAGCTTTGTCTTACTGGCATTTAGTAGATTGTTTTGGTGGAGGTTCTCTAGTAACTGAAGAGTCACCATCTGATTTCTACTACCCTGCTTATTCTTCAAGAGCAGAATTGTACGCTTTTGTTGATTCTGAGCTGACTGCAATTACTGCTGATTTAAAAGCGCCTAAAACGAATGAAAAATTTCGTGTTGATCAAGCTGCAGCATGGATGTTACAAGCTAAATTGTATATGAATGCTAAAGTATATATTGGGACTGATAAATATACTGAGGCTTTACCTTTAATTAATAAAGTAATTGCTTCTCCTTATTCTATCCACACAAATTACAACCAATTGTTTTTTGCCGATAATGACACCAATGGAGCACAAAACGAATTTATTTTCGCTATTGCTTTTGATGGTTTAAGAACTCAAACGTACGGAGGAACTACTTTCTTAACTCACGCTCCAGTTGGAGGATCTATGGATCCTAAAGCATTTGGAATCAACGGTGGTTGGGGTGGTATTAGAACTACATCAGCATTTGTTGACAAGTTCCCTGCTGGAAACACAGATACTAGAGGTAAATTCTGGACTGACGGACAATCTAAAGACATTAATAACATAGGTTCTTTTACAGATGGTTATGCAGTTCAAAAATTCAGAAATGTGAAAGTAAACGGAGCTCAAGGTTCAGATGCAACAGGTAACTTTGTAGATATTGATTTTCCTATCTTCCGTTTGGCAGATGCTTACCTTATGTATGCAGAATGTGCAGTAAGAGGAGTTGGATCTTTAGGTACTGCAACTACTTATGTCAATGCTGTAAGAACAAGAGCCAATACAACGTCAATAAATCAAACGGATTTGACACTTGATTTTATTCTAGACGAAAGAGCAAGAGAGTTTCACTTTGAAGGGCAAAGAAGAACAGATTTAGTTCGTTTTGGAAAATTCACAGGCGGAGCTTACATCTGGCCTTGGAAAGGTGGAGTTAAAACGGGATCACCAACTCAAAGTTTCAGAGACATTTTCCCAATTCCTGCGGATGCTATCGTAGCAAATCAAAATTTAATACAAAACCCTGGTTACTAATAATCTAAACTTAAATTAACGAAATATGAAAAATATAACTAAAATATTAATTGCTTTATTCGCTATAGTAGCGTTCTCTTGTACTCAAGACGATGTTGAAAATAGACCTGTAATTACTCCAGGTGATGCTCCAGTATTAACTGCTCCTACAGCAGGTGCCATTTATGTATTGTCTCCTGCCAATGCCACTGCTACTGCAGAGCGTTTCACTTGGGATTCGGCTACTTTTGGTGGAGATGTTGAAGTGACTTACGCTGTTCAAATGGATGTAAAAGGAGGAGATTTCTCTAAAGCAGAAACTTTAGGATCTGTAGTTTCTGCAAATCAAGTAGCTGTGACTGTTGAAGTAATGAATGGCGCTGCTTTAAAATTGAAAGCAATACCTTTTAAAGCTGCGAATTTTGAAATTAGAATTGTAGCTACAACAGGTACTTCTACTTCTATCGTTTCTACTGTTACTGTTATTGTTGTAACTCCTTACACTACAGAAAGTCCTAAATTATGGCTTCCAGGAGGTTATCAAGCAGCTTCTGGATATGGATCTGACTGGACTCCATCTACTGGACCACAACTAGAATCATCTGGTTACGGAAAAACTGATTTCGAAGGATATGTATATTTTGCTGCTCCTGGAAAATACAAAATGACTGCACAGCCTAATTGGGGTCCTGTTGATTACGGAATGGGTGCAACTGCTGGAACTCTAGATCCAAAAGGTGGAGATATTGACATGCCTGCAGCTGGTTACTACTTGTTTAAAGCAGATACAGATCCTGCAAAACTAACGTATTCTGCTACTGCAACTGCATGGGGAATCATTGGAAGCGCTACTCCAGGAGGATGGGACAACAGTACAGCAATGACTTATGATAAAACTAAAAAATTATGGTCTGTAACTGCTGACTTAACTGGTGCAGAATTTAAATTTAGAGCTAACAATGCTTGGACTTTTAACTTAGGAAAACTAAAAACTGCTGCGAATGGTGTTAATTTACAATATGACGGTGACAATATCGCTGTTGCTGCCGGAAATTACACGATCACTTTAGACTTAAGTGTTCCAAGAGTTTACAAATACACTATTACTAAAAACTAATTTTTAGTTTTATTTCAAAAAGGGCTATCCATTGCGGATAGCCCTTTTTTATTTTAAAAATTTTCAACTATTCAGAAAAATAACGCGAAAAAATAAAGTTTTTAACACTACAACGTTATCGTAGATGTGTTCGTAACTAACTGTTATTTTAAGTGTTATAATAAAGTTATATTTATTAAATATATAACGAAATCGATTTGATTATGAAAAAACTTATACTTTTATTGTTTCTTTTCTTGTCATTGAGCAGTATTGCCCAACAGCAAACAGCAACTTATTCCATAAATCCAGCCACTTTTGAAGAAACAACTTCTATTACAATTACCATTAATGGAAGTAGTATCAATGAATCTACTTGGGGAGTAACAGGCAATGCACTCTATTTATGGGCATGGGCTTTTGACTTAAATGATACAACTCAAAAAGGAACTCCACTAAATGGTTCTTGGACTGCTTCAGATGAAGCCAGTAAATTTACATATAATGTAGGGAGTGATACTTACACTAAGACCTTTGTTCCAACTACCTATTACAATACAACAAATATTGGGAAAATTGGCTTTCTAATAAAAGCTAAAGATGGAACTGGCGATAAAAAATCACAAGATATTCTTGCCGAAGTAGGCTCCTTTCAAGTTACCTTAACTTCACCTGCACAAAATAGCACTACTATTCTAGCAACAGGCGGAAGTCTTTCGATAGCTGCTACGAATACCAATGGTGTAGCAAATTATATTTTAAAATCAAACGGCGTAAGCATTAATACAAATGCAAGCACTTCTAGTTATGCATTCAATCACACCAACATTACTTCAAACCAAAACTATGAATTGGAAGTAACTCAAAGTGCTACAACAGTTACCAAAAAATTCACTGTAGTCATAAATCCAAATACTGTTTCTGAAACTATTCCTGTAGGTTTGGTCGATGGAATCAATTATAATCCTAATGATGCCACCAAAGCTACTTTAGTTCTTGATGCACCTTTGAAAGATTTTGTATATGTAGCCGGAAGTTTTAATAACTGGCAACCGGACAACTTGTATGCAATGAAAAAAGACGCAACTTTAGGCTCAACCAAATTTTGGTTGGAATTGACTGGATTAGTTTCGGGAGTAAATAATACTTATCAATATTGGGTGGGAGAAACAACTCCTATAGCCAATTCTCCAGCATTGGTAAAAACAGCTGATCCTTATTCTACTTTGGTATTGTCTCCTTTTGATGACCCAGGAATTCCAGTTGCAACCTACCCAAATATGCCTGTTTATCCAGCAGGGCAAGAAAGAGAAGTAACCGTTTTACAAACCGGACAAACGCCTTATGTATGGAGTGCGGCAACAACCAATTTTGTAAAACCAGAAAAAGATAAATTGGTAGTTTACGAAGTATTGGTAAGAGATTTTGATGCGAATAGAAATTACCAAGACCTAATTAATCGTATCGATTATTTCAAAAATTTAAAAATCAATGCCATTCAGTTAATGCCAATTATGGAATTTGAAGGGAACGAAAGTTGGGGGTATAATACCTCTTTTCACATGGCTTTGGATAAATTCTATGGTCCTTCAACCAAATTAAAAGAATTGATTGATCTTTGTCACCAAAACGGAATAGCCGTTATACTTGATGTTGCCTTAAATCATTCTTTTGGTAGAAATCCAATGATTCGTATGTGGATGAATGATCCAGAAGGAGATGGATGGGGATCGCCAACCACAGAAAATCCTTATTATAACACTGCTGCTATGCACAGTTATAGTGTGGGAGAAGATTTTAATCATCAACAACCAAGAACTCAAAATTATGTAAAACGCGTGGTTAAACAATGGATAGAAGAATACAAAATTGACGGTTTCCGTTGGGATTTAACCAAAGGATTTACTCAAAATTGTCCGTCAAATGTTGCTGGTGGTCAAGATGCATGTACGGGCAATTACCAACAAGACCGTGTAGATGTTCTTAAAGCTTATGCCGATTATTCTTGGTCTTTGGATGCAACTCATTACACAATTTTTGAACATTTAGGAGGAAATACTGAAGAACAACAATGGGCAAATTATAGAATTAATGACCCAATAAGTAAAGGAGTGATGATGTGGGGAAATATGAACTCAAATTATAATGAGTTATCAATGGGTTATACTGCAAATATTTCTGGAATGACAAGTCAGAGCCGTGGGTTTACAGCCAATCGATTAATGGGGTATGCCGAAAGTCATGATGAAGAACGTTTGATGTACAAAAATGGACAATTTGGTAATTCAACAAATACAGCTCATAATGTAAAAACTTTAAATGTTGCTTTGTCTAGAATGTCAGCAATTGGAGCCGTATCATTATTAATTCCAGGACCAAAAATGATCTGGCACTTTGGAGAATTAGGATGGGAAAAATCTATTTTCACTTGTAATAACGGAACTGTAAATGATAATTCGTCAACTATTGCAGGGGATTGTAAATTGGATACCAAACCACAGCCACAATGGACAAACAACTGGCTTGCGGATAATAACAGGAACAAAATCTATTATGATTGGGCAAGAATGATAGGTTTGAAAACTTCTGAAGCGGTGTTTTCAGGGATGGCAACTGTATCAAACACTTCAAGTTTAACTCCGAATATTAAAATTACTAACAGCGCTTTGGCTAGTACAGACCTTAAAGACGTACTTATAATTGCCAATTTTGATGTTACTGCGAAAAATGTTTCGACAGGTTTTCAATATACAGGATCATGGTATAATCTAATGGATAATACACCCTATACGGTAACCGACATGAATGCAACAATCTCTTTGCAACCAGGTGAGTTTAGAATCTACGGAAACAAAACTTCTACTTTGGCTACAACTGATTTTGATGTATTAAATGACATTTATATTTACCCAAATCCAGCATCTAATTATTTTGTACTAAATACTAATACTACTAAAGTTCAGATCTATGCTATTTCAGGACAATTGGTAAAAACTTTCGATAAAAGTCAAGCCAAAGATCATCAATATAATGTTAGTGATTTAGAGAGTGGAATGTATTTCGTTAGAATATACAATGAAGAAAATAAAGTAAAAGTGATGAAGTTTATCAAACAATAGTGCCTATGGAATAAATATTTTTGAATTAGTAAAATTATAATTAAGTCATCAAATTAAGTTTTGATGACTTTTTTTTATTTTTTTTCGGAAATAGTATTGAGGAAATCATCAAAGAAAAGGGGTTGAAAACTAGGGAAGTTGCCCAAGATGCTGATATGGATGTAGAAAATCTAAAAAAAAAATATTAAAGGAAAACAAGAATTGAAGGTGGGCAATATGCTAAAAATTGCTTTTGCATTGAATACAGAAGTATCTGAATTAATCAAAGATTTAAAAGCTTCTAAATAAACCGCACATCTGCAGTTCTTAAACTAAGAATGTTGAAAATAGTTCTTTATACTTACCTAGTAAAGATTAAAAAATAAATTCATTTTTCACAATTAGGGAATTTTAAGCTGTCTTTGACCCTACAAATTCACGTATGAGAATAATTGCTAAAAGAACCTTGCAGAATTTCTGGGAACAAAATCCCAGTTCAAAACAGCAATTATTAGCTTGGCATGAGGTTTTTGATAAAAACATATTTGTCAATTCTAATGCTATAAAATCTATTTTTGGTTCAGCTGATTTTGTTGGCAATAATAAAGTGGTTTTTAATATTTGTGGCAATCATTATCGGCTAATCGTGAAAATTAGTAATATAACACAAATTGTCTCTATTTTATTAGTAGGAAATAACTCCGAATATGATAATTTGAAAGATATTAAAAACTTATAAAAAATGGAAATAAACCCTATAAAAACAGAAAAAGATTATGATTTAGCTCTGAAAAGAGTTAATCTTCTATTTGATGCTAAACCCAACACTCAAGAAGGAGATGAATTGGATATATTAGTTACACTTATTGAAAAGTACGAACAAATCCATTACCCCATTCCTGAATCCGATCCAATTGAAGCTATTAAATTTATGATGGAACAAAAAGGAATTTCTGATGCCGATTTAGGCGTTATTTTGAATAGTCGTTCCAGTGTAAGTGAAATTTTCAAACGCAAAAGAGCTTTGACTATTAAACAAATTCGTTTGCTTACAGAAAATCTTCATATTCCAGCTTCTACTTTGATTAAAGAATATGCTTTAGAGCACTAGGTTTTCAATCTTTTTTAAATAAAAAAGCACCTCATGACAAATTTTGTTATGAGGTGCTTTCAGTATTAAAATCGTAACTTCAATAATGATTTTTATTTCAAAGCATCAATCTGTGCTTTTACTTCGTCTTCGGTTCCTTCAAAATTTTGAGTAGTTGTAGTCCCGTTAGCTGTAGTTGTTACTGTCGCTTTGCTTTTCCCGTTTTCATTGGTCATTTCTACACGAACATCTTTCATTGTAGTCAACTTGATCGTTTTTGTTTTTTCTCCCACAAATTTTCCATTCGCATCATACATGGATAAACATTTTGTAGTACATTCTTCAGAGCAACCGTTTTCTTTGCACATTGCAGCGCATTCATCTTTGGTCATGTTCGCCAATTTTGCAGGATCACATTTACTAGAAGTACAAATCATCTCGGTTGTATTCTTATCCGAACAACAAGCCGATACAGCAGCGTCAGAATGGCCACTACCTAAAATTGGTGCCATAACCAAACCTATCAAACAAGTCAACTTGATTAAGATGTTCATTGAAGGTCCAGAAGTATCTTTGAATGGATCTCCAACAGTATCTCCAGTTACAGCTGCTTTGTGTGAATCAGATCCTTTGTATGTCATTTCTCCATTAATTAGAACTCCAGCTTCAAAAGATTTTTTGGCGTTGTCCCAAGCTCCACCGGCATTGTTTTGAAAAACAGCCCAAAGTACTCCAGAAACGGTTACTCCAGCCATATAACCTCCCAACATCTCGGCAATTAATTGATTGTTATCTCCGTAAACTAATTTTCCTAAAAGAACAATTGCAATTGGGAAACCAATTGTTAAAACGCCAGGCAACATCATTTCGCGCAAAGCGGCTTTGGTCGAAATGTCTACACATTTTGCATATTCTGGTTTTCCAGTTCCTTCCATAATTCCAGGAATTTCTTTGAACTGTCGACGTACTTCGTACACCATGTCCATCGCTGCTTTTCCAACTGAA
Source organism: Flavobacterium rarum (SeqCode) (assembly GCF_965234445.1). Classification (GTDB taxonomy): domain Bacteria; phylum Bacteroidota; class Bacteroidia; order Flavobacteriales; family Flavobacteriaceae; genus Flavobacterium; species Flavobacterium rarum. The sequence goes on from NZ_OZ248483.1 coordinate 68,558, forward strand.
TTCATCGCCAAAGCAGAGAATACAACAGGAATCATTCCGCCAACAAAAAGCATAGCCAATACTGGTGCTTTAAAAATATTAATTCCGTCAATTCCTGTGAAAGTTACATAAGCAGCAAACAAAGCCAAAGAAGTTAATGCAGCCGAAGCAATTGCAAATCCTTTTCCAGTTGCCGCAGTGGTGTTTCCTACTGAATCCAAAATATCGGTTCTAGTACGAACTTCTTTTGGTAATTCGCTCATTTCTGCAATACCACCAGCATTGTCTGATATTGGTCCAAAAGCATCAATAGCCAATTGCATTGCTGTTGTAGCCATCATTGCTGAAGCCGCCAAAGCTACTCCGTAGAATCCTGCCAAAGCATAAGAAGACCAAATGGCTGCTGCAAATATAAGTACAGTTGGAAACGTAGAAATCATTCCTGTTGCCAATCCAGCAATTACGTTTGTACCTGCACCTGTAGATGATTTTTGAACAATTGCCATAACTGGTTTAGTTCCTAATCCAGTGTAATATTCAGTAATGGAAGAGATTGTTCCTCCAACAACTAATCCAACAATTGTAGCATAAAAAACTCTCATGGATGAAATATCTTTTATTCCTTCTCCAAAGAAACTCATTTTCATAGTTTCTGGAAGCATATATTTAACCAAAACAAAACAAGCAATTGCTGTAAGTGCAATAGAAATCCAGTTTCCTATGTTTAAAGCTTTTTGAACTTGAGCTTCTTTGGCATTATCATCCGATATTTTTACAACCATAGTACCAATGATAGAAAACAAAATTCCGAAACCTGCAATTGCCATTGGTAACAAGATTGGACCAATGCCACCAAAAATGTCTTGAATGTTTCCACCCATATCTTTAATTACATAGTTCCCCAGAACCATTGCTGCCAATACGGTTGCTACATACGAACCAAATAAATCGGCACCCATTCCGGCAACATCACCAACGTTGTCTCCAACATTGTCTGCAATTGTAGCAGGATTTCTTGGGTCATCTTCTGGAATTCCAGCTTCTACTTTACCAACTAAATCGGCACCTACATCGGCTGCTTTTGTATAAATCCCTCCGCCAACACGTGCAAACAAAGCAATTGATTCTGCTCCAAGTGAAAAACCAGCCAATGTTTCAAGAACTTTGGTCATGTCTTCTGTAGAAGTCCAAACGCCACCCATGAAATAATGAAAAAAGACAATGAAGAAACCTGTTAAACCAAGAACTGCTAATCCTGCAACACCCAAACCCATTACGGTTCCTCCGCCAAATGAAACTTTCAAGGCTTGTGGTAAACTTGTACGAGCCGCTTGCGTAGTTCTCACATTGGTTTTTGTCGCAATTTTCATTCCCATATTTCCTGCAAAAGCTGAGAAAAAGGCGCCAAAAACAAAAGCGACAACGATTAATATATTTGTTGTTTGAAATACAAAAGACATTCCTGCTAATACAACACTTGCTATTAAAACGAAAATAGCCAATAGACGGTATTCTGCGTTTAAGAATGCCAAAGCCCCTTCATATATGTGATCTGATATTTCTTTCATTTTGCCATCTCCTGGATCTTGTTTTAACACCCAAGATCTTTTGATAGCCATAAAAATAAGCCCTATAATTGCCATAAAAATTGGCACATAAATCATAATTGTATTCATAAATATTCTTTTTGGTTTGTTAATATAAAAATTGTAATCGATAGCAATTTAAACAAAAAAAGCAACACTCATTGAAGAGCATTGCTTTTTTTATAAATATTATGGGTAAAAATTATTTAATACTAAATAATCCTTCTGGTTTATTTGGAATATCATCAAAACGTTGCGTACATTCTTTGATGATTGCAAATGCTTCGTTTACATCTCCCCAACCTTCAACATCTACAACTTTGTTCTCCAAATCTTTGTATACTTGGAAAAAATGTTCAATTTCTTTCAATAAGTGAGGGTTGATGTCAGATAAGTTTTCAAGTGAATTCCAGATTGGATCCGATACCGGTACACAGATTACTTTCTCATCTGGTCCTTTGTCATCTGCCATGTGGAAAACTCCAATAGGCTTTACTTCCATTACGCAACCAGGAAAAGTAGGTTCGGTTACTAAAACCAAAACGTCTAATGGGTCTCCATCCAAAGCCAAAGTTTCTGGAATGAAACCGTAATCAGCTGGGTACATCATAGAAGAGAATAACATTCTATCAAAACGCATTCTTTTTATTTCAAAATCGTACTCGTATTTATTTCTACTTCCTCTTGGTATTTCGATTAATACATCAAAAGTTTTTAATTTGTCTGCAGTCATTATTCTTTTATCTTTTCTTAATTTATTAACGACTGCAAAAGTAATCAAAGAATGCTTTTCTGCAATAAAAAAAGGCAATATATAACTATAACGTTTTCGTGAAATTTGCTCTTTAGTATGTAATTGTTCTTTTTCTTTTTCTAAGGTAATAATGCCAAAGCAAAAAAGTGGCGTAGGACCGATAAGGGCTCCATTGTTCTGTATGTATTTCCATTTCTTGTTTGTCATGAATATCAAGCAATTCCTTAATTGTGTTTACGACTGCAATGTCTCCTAAAGGAATTAAATCGGGTTCTTGTAAACAAAACATCAAATAAATATCGATAGTCCAATTGCCAATTCCTTTTAATTTGATTAGTTCTTCTCGAACTTGTTGTGCTGTTTTTGTGGCTAAACTGTCAATATCAAGTTCTTTATTCAGAACTGCATGCGCTAGTATTTTTATGTAATTCGTTTTTTGTCGGCTAACGCCTAAAGCTCTAAACTCTTCGTCGGGTAAAACAGACATCGCTTTGGGAGTACAGGCTGTATGTGCTTTAATCTTTATAAATGTGGCTTTCGCCGAATCTATAGAAACTTGTTGTTCCAAAATCAATAGTACCAAAGTCTCAAATCCTTGAGGTCTTTTTGGGATTGTAGGCAATCCGTAAGTATCTATAATGTGTTTAAATATGGAATCTTTTTGAAAAAGATGGTCGATGGCTTGTTGCATTTTTTGTCGCTGTATTTTTCTAAAAGCAAAAATAAGCATTAAAATTAACCTTGTCCAAATTCTAATTTTAAACAAAATAGGTTGAGATAAAATATGTAAATTTGTGAATAGTAAATTATTTCAAATAACAATGGGCAACATTATAACTAATATAAAACAGCTTGATTTAAAAGGCACTTATAGCTATGCAGATTACTTGCTTTGGCATTTTTCTGAAAGAGTTGAATTGATAAAAGGTAAAATATTCAAGATGAGTCCTGCTCCGAGCAGGTTCCATCAAGATATTTCAATGTCAATTACTTTGGTTCTTGCCAAGCTGTTAAAAAATCAACCTTGTAAGTTTTATTATGCACCATTTGATGTACGTTTGTTAAATCACAAAGAGAGTACAGATGAAAACAAAATACTCTCTGTAGTACAACCTGATTTATGTGTGGTTTGTGATCCATTAAAATTGGATGTTAAAGGTTGTCTTGGTGCTCCAGATTTGATTATTGAAATCCTGTCTCCTGGAAATTCCAAGAAAGAAATGGATATTAAATACGATTTGTACGAAGAAAATGGAGTGAGAGAATATTGGATTGTAAATCCTTCTGAAAAAACAATTTCTATTTATGTGTTACAAAATGAAAAATACATTGGTCTGAAACCTTTGATTATTGACAGTAAGCTCCAAAGTTCAATTTTTCCAGAGCTGAAATTTTGGGTAAAAAAAATATTCGAAGACAAATAGTGATTTTTTATAAAGACAAATTTTCTGAAAATCCCGAATGCCCTAGCCCAGATAGAAGGGAAAATCCTTTTTTTAGGCTATTTTTTTTAGCCTAAAAAAAGATTGGAATGATAGCTGGATAAAGCTCCTAAAAAAAGAACCCAAACGATCCTTTTACCGCAAATCTATTGGTGTTTGGTGTGTCGAGATAGCTTCCTCTCCAGGAAAAATCCAAACGAAATACTTTGAAGATATTTCCAACTCCAGCGTTGTATTCCCAATAGACATTTTCTGGAGCTACATATTCAAGTCCCGAAGCATTTATAGCTCTATTGGCATCGGAAACGGTTCCATAAGCGGCTTTTACTCCTACAAATTCTCTCCAATTGAGTTTTCGCATAAAAGGGACTCTGGCAAACAATCTGCCATTGAAATCATGATTCCATTGAAAGGTGGCATATTTATCGGTTACAAATTCGTAATAGTTTAAATTACTAAATGCGTTCTCAATGGTAAAAAAAGTTTGATTTCCGGGTACAATACTCAACAAGCCTAAAGGCACGGTTCCAAAGGTTTTTCCGAGTTCCAAAATCAAATTGGTACGACCAAGAGGGCCAATGATTATGGGTTGTTTATAATAGATTTGGATTTTTTTGTAATTAAAATCACTATGAACTATACCTTTGTATCCTTGACTGTAATTGGCAAAAAAGGTAGAGTAGGGGCTATTAGCAATACTTCTTTCAACACCGTAAGCAATAGTTCTTCTGTTTGGAGTATATTCGGCTTGGATGTTAAACTCAGATTGTGTTGTAGTACTTTTTACAATTCCTGCAGGATTTGCCGTTGTCGGTAAGGCTGTATAATAGTCCAAACTAAAGACAGGAGAGGCCGATTCTAAAGTTTTATAACTAACTCCAGTTTGTAGCGTTAGGTTTTTAATAGGTTCTATTGCAATGTATGCATTTGTTAAGCCGATATTGGTAAGTTTGCCATTGGAACCTGTGGTAAAAAAAGCCGAAGAGCCATAGCTTCTTGCTAAAATATCATTGGTAGTAGTCAAACTGGCGCCCAATTGTTCGACATCACGTCTGTTGCCTCCGGAAACAATGATTCGGTTTTTCTTTTCAATCATCCATTTTCCGGCAAAACCATATTTGAATTTTTTGTCTTGAAAACCATAGGCCGTAAAAGCTTGTACACGCCAAGGATCATTTGGACCAAAATAGGTACGGCCTCCTAATTGCACCCTAAAACCTTCTACTTCATTGTAACCAACAGTGGAAAAAATTGGTCCAATATCTAAGAAATCATAATTAATGTAACCGCTTGCAAGAACCTGTACTAAGTTAGTGATTCTTTTGAAGGCCTTTACATTTTGCAAGGTGTCTAGCATTTTATATACCCCTTGTTCGTCTTTACTTAGTTTTTCAAAACGGTTTTCTTCCCAATATTCATCACTCTTTTTATAGACTTCGTTGTCTACAAAGTTGACTTCTTCTTTGTAAAAATTTGCCGGTTTCTCGATATTGAATTTGTGATTTTGGAAATATGTAGTTCGTTTACCGTAAACTCCTTTTGATTTTTCTTTTTTGTTTACAGCAAAATCAGACATCAAATAATCCTTGGTCAAAAGAAAGATAGAGTCGTTTAAAACTTCAAACTCTTGTTCTACATAAATGTCTTTTACCCAATTGATATTGGCACTTTTGGTAACGGCCATATTGATTTTTTTGATAGCAAATGTGGTGTCATTTACCCAAAAATCTCCTTTGAAAGTGAGTTCATTTTTTCGTCTTGGATAAAAAACAATGTTATAACACCATTTTTTATCAATGAAAGCACTGTCTTTTAAAACATAATTGTAAACATCAATTCCTGTTTTGGATAATGGGCTAGTGAAACTTTTGTCGAATAAAGAGATGTAGTTGTTGTAGATGTTATAATCAGAATACAAATCTTTTATAAATGAAAGAATTTGTTGATTTCCTTCAAATCCCGAAGTTTTGTTTGCCTTTGTTATCTCTTTTACTTTGGGAATTTTATTGTCGCCATACACATCTATCAATGCTTCGTTTACAAAAATAGGCAAATAGGTTTTTCCTGTTACAGTGGAAGTATCAACATGGTCGAAAATAAATTCCATGCCTTTGAAAATCTTTTGTTTTTTGTAGGCACTGTCAATAGAATTAATGTCAAATTCTACTTTTTCATATTTTTCCATTTGGTATTGAGCAAATTGGTATAGTCCATTTTTGCGTTTTTTCTCCCAAATTTTTCTTAGAATATCCAGAGCAGGATTGTTTTTTTTGGATGTTTTTCCAGTAAAAATAACTACTTCTTTCAAGCTTTCTTGCTCGCTTAATTCAATAGTGAAATTATAATTAATAGATTTGGTAAGCGTAATTTCTTTTTCTGAAAAACCAATTGAGCTAATCACAATTGTTTTGTAGGTGTTTGGAGACTCTATATAGAACCGCCCATCTTCATTGGTTACTGTTCCAATACTAGTGTTTTTGAAAATTACATTGGCAAATGGAACAGGTTGTTTGGATTTGTCAATAACAATTCCACTCACTTTGGTTTGAGCATAAATGGAATTTACTGTAGCAAAGAATAAAAACAAACCGAAGAATAGAAGTTTTTTCATAATTATCAAAAAAAAAACTTCATCAAATATATATGTCTGATGAAGTTATAAGTTTAGACTTCTTAGATTGTTAGACATTTTAGATAAAATCTTACCTATTTAAAAATCTAACAATCTATTAAGTCTAATAGTCTAAAAATCTATTTTTTATACATTACTTTTTTTACTGCTTTCACAACATCAGTAGCATTTGGCAACCATTCTTTTAATAATACTGGAGAATAGGGTGCTGGAGTATCAGCCGTAGTGATTCGTTGGATTGGTGCATCTAGAAAATCAAAAGCTTGTTCTTGAACCAAATAAGCGATCTCCGAAGATACACTTGCAAAAGGCCAAGCTTCTTCAAGAATTACCAATCGGTTTGTTTTTCTAACTGAAGTTAGTATAGCTTCATTATCCATTGGACGAACCGTTCTTAAATCGATTATTTCACAAGAAATACCTTCTTTGGCCAATTCATCAGCTGCAATATACGCTTCTTTGATAATTTTTCCGAAAGAAACGATAGTTACATCGGTTCCTTCACGTTTGATATCTGCAACTCCAATTGGAATAGTGTATTCACCATCTGGCACTTCTCCTTTGTCACCATACATTTGCTCTGATTCCATGAAGATTACAGGATCATTGTCACGGATAGCCGATTTCAATAAACCTTTTGCATCATAAACATTGGATGGAACAATAACTTTAAGTCCTGGAGTATTAGCAAACCAGTTCTCGATAGCTTGAGAGTGTGTTGCTCCCAATTGACCTGCTGAAGCAGTCGGTCCACGAAAAACAATAGGTACATTAAATTGTCCGCCTGTCATCTGACGCATTTTGGCAGCATTATTTATAATTTGATCAATTCCAACCAAACAAAAGTTGAACGTCATGTATTCTACTATCGGGCGACACCCATTCATGGCCGATCCTACTGCTATTCCAGTAAAGCCAAGTTCAGCGATTGGTGTGTCAATTACTCTTTTTTCACCAAATTCGGCCAGCATTCCTTTCGACGCTTTGTAGGCACCGTTGTACTCTGCTACCTCTTCACCCATTAAGTATATGGACTCATCGCGACGCATTTCTTCACTCATCGCTTCGCAAATGGCCTCTCTAAATTGTATCGTTCTCATATTATATAGTCTGTGTGTAATTTTAGAAAAGCAAAAATAATTATTTTAAATTACTTAAAAGCATAAAACACTTTAAAATAACAAGGTTTTATGGTATTGTTTTTTTTTGGAGCTATTTGCTTCGCCAGTCGTTTCACTCGTGTCCGGCTATTCGCTATATCTTCTTGATCTCTCGTCTCGTTTTTAGTTACGAGACAAGACCTCAAGAAGGATTCCGCTACTATCCGGGCTAGGTTTTAGTCTAAAAAAGAATAATTTATAAATTTACAACTACTTGTAAATCAAAATCAAACCAAAAGGAATGTACTCAAATCAAAAGATCTACTTTTTTATTTATAATAATTCTGATTAAAATAAATCTAATCATAGATATGGTGGCGAAATCGAAATAGTTCTAAAAAATATTATGCATGCATAGTATATTATTCAATTTATTATTTTAAATTTGTCGAAGAAATTACGAATTATAAAATATATATTATGAAAATATTAGTTTGCATCAGCCACGTTCCTGATACTACTTCAAAGATCAACTTCACAAACGGAGACGCTGAGTTTGATACCAATGGAGTTCAATATGTAATTAATCCAAATGACGAATTTGGTCTAACCCGTGCTATTTGGTTTCAAGAACAACAAGGAGCTACAGTAACTGTGGTGAATGTTGGTGGTCCAGATACAGAGCCAACATTGAGAAAAGCTTTGGCAATTGGTGCCAATGAAGCGATTCGTGTCAATGCAAATCCTACAGATGGTTTTTTTGTTGCTAAACAATTGGCCGAAGTAATTAAAAATGGAGGTTATGATGTTGTAATCGCAGGTAAAGAATCTTTGGATTATAATGGTGGTATGGTTCCTGGAATGATAGCTGGTATTTTAGGGTATAATTTTTTAAACTCTTGTACCAATATTACAGTTGATGGAGCAAACGTTACTGCAGTTCGTGAAATCGATGGTGGTAAAGAAACCGTAAGCACTACTTTGCCAGTAATCATTGGAGGTCAAAAAGGATTGGTAGAAGAAAAAGATCTACGTATCCCAAACATGAGAGGAATTATGACAGCAAGAACAAAAGTATTAACAATACTTGAGCCAGTTGATGCTGCTGTAAATACCAAAGCAGTGAAATTTGAAAAACCAGCTCCAAAATCGGCGGTAAAATTGATCTCTCCAGATAATTTGGATGAATTAATTAATTTATTACACAACGAAGCGAAAGTAATCTAGTAATCAGTTTCAGTCGCAGTTTTCAGTTGCAAAACTTTAAACCTTAAACTTTAAACTTTTAAACAAAAAAAATATGTCAATATTAATATATGCAGAATCTGCAGAAGGAAAATTTAAAAAAGTAGCATTAGAATTAGCTTCTTATGCCAAAAAAGTAGCTGAGTCATTAGGAACAACCGTTACAGCAGTGGCAGTAAATGCTGGGGATGTTTCGGAATTGTCAAAATACGGAGTAGACAAAGTTTTAAAAGTAAATAACGATAAATTAGCTGGATTTACTGCCAAAGCTTATGCAGATGTTATCAAGCAAGCGGCTCAAAAAGAAGGGGCAAAATTGGTTTTACTTTCTTCTACAACAGATAGTATTTACTTATCATCATTAGTTGCTGTAGCATTAGAGGCAGGTTTTGCATCAAATGTAACAGGATTACCTTTAAGTACTTCGCCTTTTCAAGTAAAAAGAACTGCTTTTTCAAACAAAGCTTTCAATATTACAGAAATCAATACCGATATAAAAGTATTGGCACTTGCCAAAAACTCATATGGTATATTTGAGAGTGCTTCTACATTAACAGAAGAAGATTTTAATCCAACCATCGGTGATGCTGATTTTGGAGTTAAGGTGGTTTCTGTTGAAAAAGTTTCTGGAAAAGTATCTATAGCAGACGCTGATATTGTAGTTTCTGCAGGACGTGGACTTAAAGGACCAGAAAACTGGGGAATGATAGAAGAATTGGCAGGAGTTCTTGGAGCTGCAACTGCTTGTTCAAAACCAGTTTCAGACTTAGGATGGAGACCTCATGGAGAGCACGTTGGGCAAACTGGGAAGCCAGTTGCAACCAATTTGTATTTTGCAATCGGAATTTCTGGTGCAATTCAACACATTGCTGGTATTAACTCTTCCAAAGTAAAAGTGGTAATTAATAGTGATCCTGAAGCGCCTTTCTTTAAAGTTGCTGATTATGGAATAGTAGGAGATGCTTTCGAAATTGTACCCCAATTGATCCAGAAATTTAAAACTTTCAAAGAGCAACAATCTTAAAATTTATTTTCTCTTATAAATTAAGCTACCTAAAAACAAGATAATTGTATCTTTGCTTTTGGTAGCTTTTTTGTTCCATAAATTTTGACTAAAATTGCACTTTATTTGAACAAAGAAAAATACCAATTAATAAAGTACATTGTGCTTTCTATTATACCAACATGAGCTTAGTTAAATTATCTATTAAAGGAATTTCATACAGTCAAACTCAGAATGGCGCTTATGCGTTGATTCTAAACGAGGTTGATGGTGACAGGAAGTTGCCTATCGTTATTGGAGCATTTGAAGCTCAGTCTATAGCTATTGCTTTAGAGAAAGAAATTAAACCACCTCGTCCATTAACACATGATTTATTCAAAAATTTTGCTGAGCGATTTGATATTGTTGTAAAACAAGTAATAATTCATAAGTTAGTAGATGGCGTTTTTTATTCTAGCATTATTTGCGAAAGAGACAAAATCGAAGAGATAATTGATGCTAGAACATCAGATGCTATTGCTTTGGCTATACGATTTAGTGCGCCTATTTTTACCTATAAAAACATACTAGACAAAGCGGGTATTTATTTGAAAGCGAATCCTCTTGAATCAGATGCTTCTAGCGAAATAGACGATATACTTTCTAATCCAGAAACTTTTGGGCATTCAGATGAAACCAATGAATCGGGAGATTTGTATTCCAAACACAGTCTACAGGAGTTAAACGAGTTTTTGGATCAAGCTGTAGAGCACGAGGATTACGAAAAAGCAGCAAAAATTCGAGACGAAATTTCAAAAAGAGAACTTTAATTTAATTTTCGGTCTTTATTTTTTGAAATTAAATCAGATAAATAATAATCATAAACGAGCAGATAGCTTTTTTCCTCTCAAAGACATGAAACAATACCTAGATTTAGTGCAACACGTTATGGAAAACGGTTGTCAAAAAGGAGATCGTACTGGAACGGGTACCAAAAGTGTATTTGGTTATCAAATGCGTTTTGATCTAAGTGAAGGTTTTCCAATGGTTACCACCAAAAAATTACATCTAAAATCCATTATATACGAGTTGCTTTGGTTTTTAAAGGGAGATACTAATATTAAATACCTGCAGGAAAACGGCGTTAAAATTTGGGATGCTTGGGCAGATAGTAAAGGTGACCTTGGGCCTGTTTATGGGCATCAATGGCGCAATTGGAATAGCGAAGAAATAGATCAAATAACGGAGCTAATATCAGAACTTAAATCAAATCCAAATAGCAGAAGAATGCTTGTTTCTGCTTGGAATCCATCTGTACTTCCAGACACAACAAAATCATTTGAAGAAAATGTAGCCAACAATAAAGCGGCTTTGCCTCCTTGTCATGCTTTTTTTCAGTTTTATGTTGCTTCTCCAGATGAATCGAAAGGAGAAACTAAAGGAAAACTTTCCTGCCAATTATACCAGAGAAGTGCTGATATTTTCTTGGGGGTTCCTTTTAATATAGCATCATACGCCTTACTTACAATGATGATAGCTCAAGTTTGCGATCTTGAAGTTGGTGAATTTATTCACACTTTTGGAGACGCTCATATTTATAACAATCATTTTGAGCAACTCGAATTACAACTGACTCGAGAGCCAAAACCATTGCCAAAAATGATTTTGAATCCAGCTATAAAAAACATCTTCGAATTTGATTTCGAAGATTTTACTTTAGAAGGATACGAACCACATGCCCTTATTAAAGGAAACGTAGCAGTTTAAAAAAAATAAAATCCGCTAAAGCGGATTTTATTTTTTGCGACTATACGGCTAGAACACTATTTTCTGCACCTGCAAAATCATTCCATTTGAAGGAATCTGCTTCGGGCTCATTTATAAACTCCCCGTCTACAACATACTTAAATTCATAAGTTGAGTCTTTGTTTAACTCGAAAGTGGCTTTGAAAGTACCATTTTTTAATTTGCTTAATGCTCCTTCTTCAATACTCCAATTATTAAAATCTCCAATAACGGATGCTTGATTAGCCTCTTTTGCTTCAACACTAAATGTTACTTTACAAACAGGCTTGGTTTTTATAAATTGTTTTTTGATTGACATAACTATTTCATTTTTAAAGTTATAACAAAGTAAATGAATTAATTTTAATTTTTTTCAGAACTAAGGATTTTTACTATAATAACAAAAAAAGAACCCTTTTTTTGTTATTATATAAAAATTGAATCATTTATTTTCTTAATTCAATTCAAGAAATCGTTTTCATTATAAATAATCAATAATCTCGAGAGCATCATTAAAAAAATAATTTTATCTTTATAAGCAAAAAATCAACGATGGAAAAAGAGTTACACGAGCAATACGAATATGCTAGAAACCGAATAAAACAAAAAAAAAGACTGTATTATCATTTTGTTTTCTTTATGTTGGTCAGTTTGTTCTTATTTACAGCGCATCGCTTTTTTGATATTGGTATTGATACCAATTGGTGTATTTGGATTATAACGTTATGGTTGTTTCTTTTTGTATTACATTTCATAAAAGTATTCATAACAGATCGTTTTATGAATAAATATTGGGAAAGAGATCAGATTGACCGTCTTGTTGCTTTACAACAAAAAAAGATAGTCCAATTAGAGACAAAAATTGAAGAAAACAGTAAAAAATAAAATCACAGAAACATGATAATTATGATTGCTGCAGTTGCAGAAAACAATGCCCTTGGAAAAAACAATGAACTTGTTTGGCATCTTCCAAGTGATTTTAAACGATTCAAAGCCTTAACTACTGGACATCATATTATAATGGGAAGAAAAACATTTGAGAGTTTTCCAAAACCATTACCAAATAGAACTCATATTGTAATTACCCGTCAAAAAAATTACAATCCTGAAGGATGTATTGTTGTTAAAAGTATGGTGGAAGCAATCGCTATTTGCCCAGAAAACGAATCTTCTTTTATAATAGGAGGAGGTGAGATTTACAGCTTAGGACTTTCTTTTACCGATAAATTAGAACTTACAAGAGTGCATCACAGTTTTGAAGCGGACGCCTTTTTTCCGGAAATTAATACAACGGAATGGATAGAAATAGAGTCGGTGTTCAATGCCAAAGATGATAAACATCTTTTTGATTTTACGTACCAAACTTTTGTAAAAAAATAAAACAAAAAAAAACATCCTTTTTCGAAGGATGTTTTTTTTTAATGATGATTAGAAGAGTGACCTATTCCTGTGCTAAAATTTGATAACATAATATACAAATCACAAATATCAATACTACACCAGAAATGAAGATGATAGTATTTGATAATTTTTGAGAGTACAACTCAAAAAAGCCTTTAGTACCAAATACCACAAAGGTACTAAAAGCAAAGAAAATTAAAATTTCCAAAAACAAATTTAATCCTAAGAACGTATTTTGCGTTTTTAACCTAATACTACCATTACTGGTAGTACCTTCAAAAAAGAGTACAAGAACAAATGAGATAAATAACGCAAAAAACATCCATTTGATTTGGGTCATTGATTCCCTTCTAGTCATTCATTAAATATTTAAAACTTAAAGTACAAACATCAGTATTAAAATTAGTTTCCACAATACCCACTTACAGTGATATTTCAATTATTTTTCATTTTACAAAATTTAATTATTTTTCAGCAAACATAGGGCATACCAGTTAATTTGTAGTATTTAACTGTTTTTTAATAAATTAATTTTTCCTTATAAAAAAGCATAACAAAGACTTTTAGTTTTTTTTTTATTCAAGATATAATTTTTTTTATGAATTTTAAAAACGTATTTATTGTTCCTCAAGTTTATGTTATATTTGTACAAATAAAAAAAATGCCAAAGCAAATTACACCATACAAAAATTCGACACTTAGTAAAAAAGAGCAAGTTGCAACAATGTTTGACAACATTTCTGGAAATTATGACAATCTAAACCGAGTTATTTCATTTGGAATAGATGTTAAATGGAGAAAAAAAGTGCTGCAATTGGTTGCTAGAAATAACCCGAAAATCATTCTTGATATTGCTACTGGAACAGGGGATCTAGCTATTTTGATGGCACAAACCAAAGCTGAAAAAATAATAGGTCTCGATATTTCTGCTGGAATGCTTGAAATTGGCACGCAAAAAATAGAGCACAAAAAACTTTCAAAAACAATTGAAATGGTTTTGGGTGATTCTGAAAACATGTCTTTTGATGATAATTATTTTGATGCCATTACTGTTGCATTTGGAGTTCGAAACTTTGAACATTTAGAAACTGGACTTTCAGAAATATTGAGGGTATTAAAGCCAGGAGGAATTTTTGTTATATTAGAAACGTCTGTTCCAGACAAAACCCCATACAAGCAAGGATATCAGTTTTATAGTAAAAATATTTTGCCATTAATTGGAAAGTTGTTTTCGAAAGATAATGTTGCCTATGGGTACTTGTCTGAATCTGCGGCTTCTTTTCCTTATGGAGAAGCGTTAAACAATATTCTAAGAAAAACGGGGTTTATAAATGTAGAAGCTATACCTCAAACCTTTGGAGTTGCGACTATTTACTCGGCCTCAAAAAAATAGTACTGTAGCATTTAGCGTAAATATGAAATCGCAAAGTTTTAATATAGCAATAGGAATGAAGAATGGCGATTCCTATCGATAGAAATCGGGATCCTATAAAACAAAAATATTATCTCCGTATGAAAAAAAAAATTGTATTAATTCTATTATGCATTGTCATTAAAGGAAGCGCTCAAAATTCGGACGGAATTTTTAGTAAAAATCCAATTGTTAACCTAGAAAATTACCAAAAGAAAAGAGTGTATTTTGGATTTTTTTTAGGATTTAACTCTTATGATTTTAAAATCAATTACAAAGTAATGGAAACTGATCCAAGATACTCTTCTGATATTCAGACAGACAAATCTGGTGGTTTCAATGTCGGATTAGTAACTGATTTGCGTTTACACGAATATATAAACTTACGTTTTGAGCCTGGACTTTATTATGCAAATAGAACATTGCATTATCCGCCAAATATTGGTTTTAATAGCTCGAGTGATGCTATAAGAGAAATAAGCAGTACTTATATTAATTTTCCATTATTGTTGAAGTTTTCCTCTCTTAGAACTGGAAATGTACGTCCTTATTTGCTTGGAGGTGTATCTGCAAATTTAAATTTATCTTCTAATTCAAAATCTTTGGACGACAATCTCGAAGAACGTTTTAGAGTAAAAAGCTGGACTACAAATTATGAAATAGGTTTTGGAATTGATATTTTTTCAGAATATTTTATATTTTCACCTTCGATAAGAGGACAATTTGGAATTTCTGATGAATTAATTCGAGACAAAGACCCTAATAGTCCTTGGACCGGCAATATTGAATCAATGAAATCAAGGGGTTTTTTGATTAATTTCACTTTTCATTAATACACATTTTTCAGTTAAGGTTTTGACGTCTAAACTCGCTTAAAATAATTGAAGTTGCTGTTGATACATTCAGACTTTCAGTCATTTGAATGTCGCCAAATCTAGGAATAGTGAGTTTTTTGGTAATCAATTTTTCTATGCTTTCCGAAATACCATTGGCTTCATTTCCCATGACAATTATTCCTTCTTCGGGTAAAGTAGTTTGGTATATATTTTCTCCATCCATAAAAGTTCCAAAAACGGGTAAGCTGGTTTTGGTTATAAAATCATTCAGATCAGTATAATTTACATTTACACGTGCAATTGATCCCATCGTGGCTTGAACTACTTTTGGATTGTAAATGTCAACTGTTTCTTTGGAACATATCAATTGTTGAATCCCAAACCAATCGCACAACCTCAATATCGTTCCCATATTACCAGGATCTCTAATTGAATCAAGCGCCAAGACTAAACCTGATTCTATGATTTTACTTTCTAAAGGAATTTTGAATACAGCCAAACAACTATTAGCAGTAGTCAATGCACTAATTTTGTTTAATTCATTTTCAGGAATAAGGCTTTTTTTATGAATTATAACTTCATTAAAATCGTCCTTGGTAGTATAAAGATGATCCAGTTCAAAATTTGATTTTACTAATTCTTGAATTACTTTTACACCTTCGGCAATAAACAATTGATTTGCAAATCGATGTTTTTTTTGATGTAAACTAGATATAAGTTTTATTTGGTTTTTACTAAGCATAAAAAAATGTACTTTTGATTTATATTTTTCACAACAAGAATCCCCGCATGAATAGATTTTTTTCTTCCCTTACAATCAAAAAGAGGTTTCCTATTGAATTTAGGAAAGTCCATCTTTTAGGAAAAAAAAACAGTTATGCAAAAATAGCAGTATTTATCTTAATTAGTGCTTTTTTCTATGGGTGTAATTCAGAAAAGAGAGTGCCTGCTAGAAAACAACTACTTGTCAAAAATGAAATTTTTGAAAATGGCAAGTTGCTCAAGAATCAAACCATGTACGATCAATTGTACCAACAGCCCAACAGTTCCATACTAGGGAATAGATTGATGTTAAACATTTACAATTTGGCCAATCCCAATCCGGACTCTGCGTTTAATTTAAAGTATTTGAACAATAAAAAGAAATATGACAGAGAAGTTAAGTGGTTTTCTGCAAAACAAGTGGAGGGGCTTCGAAAATCATTTTGGTATCTAGGAATTCATAATTTTTTGAAACAAACTGGAGAGTCACCAGTAATTGCAGACACACTTAAAGCCAAAAAATCATTAACAAGACTTAAGAGTTACTATTTTAATAACGGCTACTTCAATGTAAAAGCTACTTATAAGCGAGACTCTTTGGCGCTTAAAAGAGCTCAATTTAAATACTATTTGACCACTGGGAACCCTTATTTTGTTGATACATTAAAAATAGCAATTCAAACTCCTGTTCTGGATTCACTTTATAAAACTACAAAATCGCTCATTATTCCAGGGAAACAATATAAAACTGAAGATTTTGAAAACGAAAAAAACAGGATTACTACATTATATAGAAACAATGGAGCTTTTCGTTTTCAATCCAATTACGTAACATTTGATATTGATACTATAAACAAAAAAGACAAAGCTACTGCAATTTTAAATGTGGGAAATTATTCTTATTTAGAAAATGATTCAACAAAGACGGCTCCTTTTAAACTATACAAAATCAGTGAAGTAAAAATTTATACCGATTATAAAGCAGAAAACCACAATTCACCCATAAAAGATAGTGTGTTTTATAATAATATGAATTTATATGGTTATGAAAAAATTAAATACACACCACATGCCATAACAGACGCTGTTTTTTTAACAAAAGGAGGTGTTTTTAATGATGCTAGGACTGTGTTGACATCTCGGTATTTGAATAATTTAAAGATATTTAATTACCCAACAATACAATATGAAATTGACAAGAATGACTCATTAAGAGAATCTCTAATTGCTAAAATATATTTAACACCTCGAAAGAAATTTAGTTTTGGATATACATTTGACCTTACCCATTCCAATATAGAAGATTTTGGAATTACAGGTAGTATTACCGAAACTATAAGAAACGTTTTTAATGGAGCAGAAACTTTAGAACTTTCGGCTAGGGGGAATATTGGTGCATCAAATGACATTGCAAATTCAAAAAATAGTTTCTTTAATGTTTCGGAATATGGTATAGATGCCAAGTTGAATTTCCCACGAATTATTTTCCCGATTAAAACCGAAAAAATAATTCCCAAGAGTATGATCCCTTCTACAGTAATGAGTATGGGTCTATCAAAACAGACTAATATTGGTTTGGATAAAGAAAATTTCACAGGATCTTTCTCTTATAATTGGACCCCTAAAAAAAATACGACTACTCGATTTGATCTTTTGAACTTTCAGTTTGTGCGCAATTTGAATACAGAAAATTATTTTAATGTATATGGAAGTTCTTATGATGCTTTAAATGGTTTATCTCGAATATACAATACCAACCCTGATTACATAGATTCAAACAGTAATTTAATAATCGAAAGCGGAACAACAGGGTTTACGAAAGATGTTCTTTTTGGTTTTACCTCCTTAACGCCAGTTGATCAGGATTATCAAAATGTGCTAAATATTGAACAACAAAGAATCAGGCTTACGGATAATGATTTTATTTTGGCAACCAATTTTAATTATACCAAAACAAGTAAAAAAGATTTACAAGACAACTCCTTTTATACTTTTAGAACCAAAATAGAATCAGCTGGGACTTTGTTGTCTGCAGTTGCGAAAATTGGAAATATTACCAAAAATTCTAAAGGGAATTATGAAATATTTAATTTAGAATATTCCGAATATTTTAAAACAGAGTTTGATTTTATTAAACATTGGAACGTCAATAAAGCAAATGTATTTGCAATTCGAACTTTTTTTGGCATTGCATTACCTTATGGAAATTCTAATTCTATTCCTTTTACCAAAAGTTATTATGCTGGAGGTGCAAATGATAATAGAGCATGGCAGCCTTATAATTTAGGTCCAGGAAGCAGTTCTTTTTCCAATGATTTTAATGAAGCCAATATGAAAATTGCAATAAGTGGCGAATACCGTTTTTTAATTGCAGGTAAATGGAATGGAGCTCTTTTTGCAGATGCTGGAAATATTTGGAATGTAATGGATGCGGTTACTTATGAACCCGCTCGATTCAATAGTATCGAGGATTTAAAAGAAATGGCTTTAGGAACTGGATTTGGTATAAGATATGACTTAAGTTTTTTTGCCATAAGAGTCGATATGGGTTTCAAAACATACAATCCCGCTTTGGAAATAAACCAAAGATGGTTTACTCAATATAATTTTGCAAATTCTGTTTTTAATTTTGGTATCAATTACCCTTTCTAAGTGCTAATTAATTCTTATTTTTGCAAACTATAATCTAAAAACTAAAAAAAAACAATTAAAAGAAATTAAAATGGCACACAATATTAAACCCGGAGTAGCTACAGGCGATCAAGTACAAGAAATTTTCAATTATGCAAAAGAAAAAGGATTTGCACTTCCTGCTGTTAATGTTATAGGATCAGATACTATTAATGGAGTTCTTGAAACGGCTGCAAAATTAAACGCGCCAGTTATCATTCAATTTTCAAATGGTGGAGCACAATTTAACGCTGGAAAAGGACTTTCAAATGCTGGAGAAAAAGCCGCTATTGCTGGTGGTATTGCTGGTGCAAAACACATTCATACATTAGCTGAAGCTTATGGAGCAACAGTAATTCTTCATACTGATCATTGCGCTAAAAAATTATTGCCTTGGATTGACGGTTTACTTGATGCTTCTGAAGAGCATTTTGCAGCAACTGGAAAACCATTATTCTCTTCTCACATGATTGACCTTTCTGAAGAGCCAATCGAAGAAAACATCGAAATCTGCAAAGGTTATTTGGAAAGAATGAGCAAAATGGGAATGACATTAGAAATCGAACTTGGAATCACTGGTGGTGAAGAAGACGGTGTAGACAACTCTGATGTGGATAGCTCTAAATTATACACTCAACCTTCTGAAGTATCGTATGCTTACGAAGAATTATCAAAAGTAAGTCCAAGATTTACAATTGCAGCTTCTTTTGGAAATGTTCACGGTGTATACAAACCAGGAAACGTAAAATTGACTCCAAAAATCTTAAAAAATTCTCAAGATTACGTTCAAGAAAAATTCAAAACTGGACCAAATCCTGTTGATTTTGTTTTCCACGGTGGGTCAGGTTCTACATTGGAAGAAATCAGAGAAGGAATTAGCTATGGTGTAGTAAAAATGAATATCGATACTGATTTACAATTTGCATTTACTGAAGGAATTCGTGATTTTATGGTGAACAATATTGAGTATCTTAAAACTCAAATTGGAAACCCTGAAGGTGCAGATTCTCCAAACAAAAAATACTATGACCCAAGAAAATGGTTGCGTGAAGGTGAATCTACTTTCAATGCAAGACTTGAGCAAGCATTTGCGGACTTAAACAATGTGAACACTCTATAATTTTGAATTTTAGATTTTAGGTTTCACGAGGAAATCTAAAATCTAAAATCTTTGATCTAAAATAATATAAATGGCTTGGTTTAAAAGAAAAGAAAAAGGAATCACTACGGCGACCGAAGACAAAATGGATATCCCAAAAGGACTTTGGTACAAATCTCCTACCGGAAAAATTATTGATGCTGATGAATTGGCTCGTAATCTATTTGTAAGTCCCGAAGATGGTTTCCATGTGCGAATTGGAAGTGCAGCCTATTTTGATATTTTGTTCGACAATAATGAATTTGTTGAATTGGACAAGAATATGACTTCTAAAGATCCTTTGCATTTTGTTGATACCAAAAAATATGCAGACCGATTGAAAGAGGTTATGGACAAAACACAACTTAAAGACGCGGTAAGAACTGCAGTTGGTAAATCCAAAGGGAAAGAACTTGTAATTTGCTGTATGGATTTTGCTTTTATTGGCGGATCTATGGGGGCAGTTGTAGGGGAAAAAATTGCAAGAGGAATTGATCATGCTATCAAAAACAGATTGCCTTTTGTAATGATTTCCAAATCTGGTGGAGCCAGAATGATGGAAGCTGCATATTCATTGATGCAATTGGCCAAAACTTCTGTAAAACTAGCACAACTAGCTGAAGCAAAATTGCCTTACATTTCGCTTTGTACAGACCCAACAACTGGTGGAACAACCGCATCTTATGCTATGTTAGGAGATATTAATATTTCTGAGCCAGGCGCCTTAATCGGATTTGCTGGGCCACGTGTGGTAAGAGATACAACTGGTAAAGATTTACCAGAAGGGTTTCAAACTGCAGAGTTTCTTCTTGAGCATGGTTTCTTAGACTTTATTACAGCTAGAAAAGAATTGAAAGATAAGATAAACTTATATATTGATTTGATTCAAAATAATACACTTAGATAAATGAAAATCCCGAGCAATCGGGATTTTTTTTTGCTGTAAACATTAGAAGTTGAAAAAGAGTAGAGACTTTTCAACTTGGAACAACTCTTATTTACATTCCAGTTCTTATAGCTTCAACAGGATCTAATTTTGATGCTGAAATGGCAGGAAGTATTCCAGAAATTATACCAACTACAATGGATAATCCTGCTCCAATTATAATATTCCAAAAACTTAAAACAAACTCGAAATCCAATAAATTAGTCAAAAGCATTGATAATAACCAAACAAATGTCAACCCAATTGTTCCGCCAATCACACATAGAATAATAGCTTCAAATAAAAATTGGAACAATATAAATTTATTCTTTGCGCCTAATGATTTTTGAATACCTATAAGATTGGTTCGCTCTTTTACAGATACAAACATAATATTGGCAACTCCAAATCCTCCTACCAAAAAGGAAAAGAAGCTTATAAAAATTCCACCTATTCGTAAATTACCAATAATCTCGTCTATGAAATTTAAGAAACCTCCAAAGACATTGACGAAAAAATCATCTATTTCCCCTGCTTTCAACCCTCTGAAATTCCTGAGTTTTTGTGATATTTCACTTTTATATTCCTCCATATCCACTCCACTTTCTGGTTTGAAAATAATAACATTTGTTAGGTTTGGATTGTTATCTCCGTATAACCTACGAACAAAATTAACTGGAATAAATGCAGATGCATCATCACTGTCAAAAATGCTGGAACCTTGTTTTTTTAAAACTCCGATTACAGTGAATCTTTGACCATACAATCTCACGCTTTTTCCAATTGGTTCCGAATCTTCAAAAAGTAATTTTGAAATATCATTTCCAATGACTATTACAGGTGCACCAGAATTTGCTTCTGATTCATTGTAAAAACGACCTTTTTCAAATTCTAATCCTTGAATATCAATAAATTCATACGAAACGGGCACTATATTTACATCACTTGCAATATTGGATTCGTATTTTATGGATTCACTTTTGGTAAATATTTGATAGCCTAATTGATCGGTATGCGTCATTACGCTTTTCATATAAATATACTCAGAGTACTTGACATTTGGAAATTGCTGACTTTTCCATTGTGGAATATCCGACGGACCAAAGGAAAATTTTAGTAAATAGATCGTATTTTTATCCAAACTACTTAAATCTTTTGTAATTTTTCTATCCAAAGAATCTACAGCAGCAAGTATAGCTATAATTGAAAAAATTCCTATAGTAACCCCCAATAAAGAAAGCAATGTTCGTAATTTATTACTGCGTAAAGCATTCATGGCAAAACCAAAACTCTCTTTTAATAATCGTAGATAAACAAACATATTTTTAATTTTTTGTTACTGTAAAATTCAAGATTTTTATTGCAAAAACCAAAAAAGAATACATTTAACAATTGGTATGTTATTTTAAGACATTGTTACATTTTTTTATTGAATTATATTCTCAAAAAAAACTATTTTTGCATTTTATAATCATAACTACTCGATGAACACAACAAAAACAATCCAATCAGCTTTAATTTCGGTCTTTTCAAAAGAAGGTCTTGAACCAATAGTAAGAAAATTACACGAACAAAATGTGGTTTTTTATTCTACAGGAGGAACCGAGGAATTCATTAAAAATTTAGGAATTCCCGTTTTCCCTGTTGAAGATGTAACTTCTTATCCTTCTATTTTAGGAGGGCGTGTAAAAACATTACATCCAAAGGTTTTTGGAGGAATTTTAAACCGTCAGGACAACGAAAGCGATGTGCAACAAATGCAGGAATACAATATCCCGCAACTTGATTTGGTAATTGTTGATTTATACCCATTTGAAAAAACAGTTGCTTCTGGTGCAAGCGAAGAAGATATTATCGAAAAAATAGATATTGGTGGTATTTCATTGATTCGTGCTGCAGCAAAAAACTTTAAAGACACTGTAATTGTTTCGTCTATGGACCAATACGGTTTGTTTTTGGATATGATTACTACTCAAAATGGAGCAACGACATTGGCAGACAGAAAAGTATTGGCTACAAAAGCTTTTCATGTTTCTTCTCATTATGACGGAGCCATTTTTAATTATTTCAATACGGATGAAACGATTTATAAATCCAGTATAGAAAACGGTCAAGTATTGCGTTACGGAGAAAATCCACATCAAAAAGGATTTTTCTTTGGCGATTTTGAGGCTATGTTTACCAAAGTTCACGGTAAAGAATTGTCATATAATAATTTATTGGATGTTGATGCAGCGGTAAATTTAATAAATGAATTTAAAACTGACGGGCCAACATTCGCTATTTTGAAACACAATAATGCGTGTGGATTGGCAACAAGAAGCACAATTAGCGAGGCGTATAATGTAGCTTTAGCTTGTGATCCTACTTCTGCTTTTGGAGGTGTATTGATTGCTAATACAACAATTGATGTGGCTACTGCTAATGAAATTAACAAGTTGTTTTGTGAAGTTGTTATTGCTCCGTCATATGATGCAGAAGCAATTGCTATTTTACAAGAAAAGAAAAATAGAATTATATTAATCCAAAACGAAGTCGAATTGCCTCAAAAACAGGTAAGAACCTGTTTGAATGGATTGTTGATTCAAGAAAGAAACAATATCACTGATACTAAAGCAGACTTAAAAACCGTTACAACATCAGCACCTACAGAGCAAGAAATTGAAGATTTAATTTTTGCTTCTAAAGTGTGTAAAAACACCAAATCAAATACCATTGTATTTGCTAAGAATGGAACATTGATTTCTTCAGGAACAGGACAAACTTCAAGAGTAGATGCATTATTACAAGCCATCGAAAAAGCTAAAGTTTTTGGATTTAGCTTAGAAGGAGCTTCTATGGCGAGTGATGCTTTTTTCCCTTTCCCAGATTGTGTTGAAATTGCAAAGAACGCTGGAATAACAGCCGTAATTCAACCTGGAGGATCAATCAAAGACGAATTGAGCATTAATTATTGCAATGAAAATAATCTTGCAATGGTATTTACAGGAACACGTCATTTTAAACATTAATTTGTTTAACTTTGTGCGTAAATTATTTATAACTTTTTAACCCTTAAAAGGCATATGGGATTTTTTGATTTCATGACCGAGGATATCGCGATAGACCTTGGTACAGCGAACACTTTAATCATTCACAATGACAAAGTCGTAATTGACAGTCCGTCTATTGTTGCGCGTGATCGAATATCAGGCAAAATAATTGCAGTTGGTAAAGAAGCCAATATGATGCAAGGGAAGACGCATGAAAACATTAAAACAATTAGACCGTTAAAAGATGGTGTAATTGCAGATTTTGATGCCTCAGAAAAAATGATAAGTATGTTTATCAAAAGCATACCAGCATTGAAAAAAAGAATGTTTACACCAGCCTTAAGGATGGTTGTTTGTATCCCTTCTGGTATTACAGAAGTGGAGATGAGAGCGGTAAAAGAATCGTGTGAAAGAGTAAATGGTAAAGAAGTGTATTTGATTCATGAGCCTATGGCTGCTGCAATTGGTATTGGTATCGATATTATGCAACCAAAAGGTAACATGATTGTTGATATAGGTGGTGGAACAACCGAAATTGCTGTAATTGCATTGGGTGGAATCGTTTGTGATAAATCTGTGAAAATTGCAGGTGACGTTTTTACCAACGATATTGTTTATTATATGCGTACACAACACAATCTTTTTGTTGGGGAAAGTACAGCAGAGAAAATAAAAATTCAGATAGGTGCAGCGATAGAAGATTTGGAAACTCCTCCAGAAGACATGTCAGTTCAAGGAAGAGATTTGTTGACTGGGAAGCCAAAACAGGTTGAAGTGTCGTACAGAGAAATTGCTAAAGCATTGGACAAATCGATTCAAAGAATTGAAGATGCAGTAATGGAAACATTATCTCAAACTCCACCAGAGTTAGCAGCAGATATTTATAACACAGGTATCTATCTTGCAGGTGGTGGATCGATGTTGAGAGGGCTTGACAAAAGAATTTCTCAAAAAACAGATTTACCAGTTTATATTGCCGAAGATCCATTAAGAGCTGTAGTTAGAGGAACAGGAATGGCTCTTAAGAATATTACTAAATTCAAAAACATCCTTATTAAATAATAAAAACATACCAAATTCCAAGTTGTACTAGTATATTATTTGGGATTTGGAATTTTTAAATTTGATTTTAATAAAATTTTAATTTTATACAATGCAGCAAATATTTTCTTTTATTATAAAAAACAGTAATAGATTGCTGTTTTTGCTGCTTTTGGGTATTTCGTTATCCCTTACAATACAATCCCATTCTTTTCATAGAAGTAAAATCATAAGTTCTGCCAATTTTTTGAGCGGAGGCGTTTATGAAAGAATAAATTCTATGGAAGAATATCTTAATTTGAAAGAACAAAATGAAGAATTGGCAATGGAAAATGCTAATTTAAAAAGTTTGCTTTTCAAAACCCAAGATACTGCTAAGATTCCTAAATTAGAAAACTTAAAAAGTGTTTTACCTGAAGATATAGTGATTGCCAAGGTCATTCATAACTCATTTAATGTGTATGAAAACTTTTTAACTCTAAATGCAGGTGCAAAATCAGGGATTAAACCGGATATGGGAGTTGTAAATAGTTTGGGTATAGTGGGTATTACTGACAATGTATCTGCCAATTATTCAACAGTTATTAGTATTTTGAATGTAAAATCTCAAATCAATGCCAAGATTAAAAATTCGGATCATTTTGGAACCTTGAATTGGGATGGAAAAAATGCTGGGTTTGTTCAATTGATTGATGTACCTAGATTAGCAAGTATCCGAAAAGGAGATACTATTGTTACAGGTGGGCAATCTGTAATATTTCCAGAAAATATTGGTATTGGTACAATCGAAAACATATATATCCCAGGTGACAAAACTCATTATTACAGTATAAAAGTAAAATTATTTAACGATATGACCAATTTAGGTCATGTTTATATTTTAAAATCAGGAAACAGCGAAGAAATTTTAAATTTAGAAAAACAAGGAAAAGATGAATAGCACGTTGTTAGTGAACATTTTTCGATTTGTATTGTTATTGGCTGTTCAAATTCTAGTTTTTAATAACATGAATTTTTGGGGTTATATAAGTGCATTTCCTTATATTCTTTTTATTATTTTGTATCCGGTAAACGGAAACAAATCTGGTCTACTTGTTGCTAGTTTTTTTCTTGGATTAATAATGGATTTGTTTTGTAATTCTGGAGGTGTACATGCAACAGCTTGTGTGCTTTTAGCTTATTTTAGACCTTTCTTTTTTAAATTTTCATTTGGACTAAGTTATGAATATCAAACCGTAAAATTAAATGATGTCCTAACACCAGAACGATTTACTTTTATTTTACTCTCTGTTATTACTCATAACTTCATTTTGTTTCTATTAGAATCTTTTCAAATAAGTTTCTTTTTAGATGTATTACTTAGAACGCTTTTGAGTACAGTATTTACTATAATTAGTTGTATTATTCTAATTTATCTTATAAAGCCAAATAAAAGATGAGAAAAGTATTGTTGCCAGCTTTGATTATAATTGGCGCTTCTTTATTAATCATTCGAATAGTCTTTTTGCAAATTATTGATGACACTTACAAATTAAAGTCGGACAATAATGCTATTAAAATTAAATATGATTATCCAGAACGGGGTTATATATATGATAGAAATGGTGTATTGCTTGTTGCCAATCAACCTTCTTATGATATCATGGTAATTCCAAGGGAATTAAAAAACACAGATACTATAGAGTTTTGTCAATTATTGAATATAACTAAGGAAGACTTTATAAAAAAAATTGAAAAAGCCAAAGTCTATAGTCCAAGATTACCCTCCGTATTTTTGCCTCAATTGAATAAAAATGAATTTGCTGCTTTTCAAGAAAAAATCAGAAAATTTGAAGGTTTTTATTTTCAGAAACGTTCATTACGAGACTATGAAGTTAATTATGGTGCCAATATTTTTGGTTTTATTACACAAGTAAATGAAAAATTAATAGCAAAAAATCCATACTACAAAAGTGGTGATTTAATAGGTAAACAAGGAGTTGAACAAAGCTATGAAGATATTCTTCGCGGTGTAAAAGGCGTTAAATATTTTCAAAAAGATAAATTTAACCGAGAAATAGGTTCTTTTAAAGAAGGGAAATACGATACCATTGCCGTTCAAGGAGAGGATATAAATTTAACCATTGATGCAGCCATTCAAAAATATGGTGAAGAGCTAATGATTAATAAAAGAGGTGGAATTGTAGCTATTGAACCTAGAACAGGGGAGATATTAGCACTTGTTACCGCTCCATCTTATGATCCTGGTATATTAGTAGGAAGACAGCGTTCCAAAAATTATACTAAATTATATCGCGATTCTATTGCAAAACCTCTTTATGATAGAGGATTACTGGCCGAATATCCTCCTGGGTCTCCTTTTAAAATCATGACTGGTTTGGTTGGCTTGCAGGAAGAAGTAATAGACGAACAAACTACTTTTGGTTGTAGTCACGGATTTTCCTATGCAAGGGGGCGTTTTCAAGGGTGTCATTGTGGAATTTTCGGGCCAAGAAGTCTAAATGTTGGAATTTATAAATCTTGTAATGCATATTTCTCAAATGTTTATCTAAAAACTATAGCCAAATATGCAAAACCTGCTTATTCTGTAGATGTATGGAGTAATCATATTAAGAGTTTTGGATTGGGTCAGTTTATGGGTTATGATTTACCAACTGGTAAAAAAGGAAATATCCCTTCTTCCAAAACATACAAAAAAATATACCCTAATGGTGGCTGGAGAGGAACAACGATAATTTCAAACGCAATTGGTCAAGGGGAAGTTCTAATGACTCCAATTCAATTGGCGAATATGATGTCGACGGTTGCAAATGAAGGATATTATTATACTCCTCATATTATTAAAAAGATAAAAGGTGAAAAAATTGACACCAAGTTTACGACAAAACATGTAACTACAATTGACAAAAAATATTTCCCTCCAATGATTCAAGGATTGTTTGATGTTTATAACCACGGTACAGCCTATGCCTTAAAAGTTGAAGGAATAGATATTTGTGGAAAGACAGGAACAGCAGAAAATTTTGCTAAAATTGATGGGGTTAGAACCAAAATGCAAGATCACTCCATTTTTGTTGCATTTGCTCCAAAAGACAACCCAAAAATTGCTATTGCAGTTTTAGTAGAAAACGGTGGGTATGGAGCTACAATTGCGGGACCTATTGCCAGTTTAATGATCGAAAAATATTTAAAAAAGAAAATTTCTAGAACTGATTTAGAAACAAGAGTTTTAAATATCAGTTTGCAAGGGCGTTATGCAAAACTTGGAGGACTTTCTGATGAAGTTAAAAAAGAATTGAGAATAAAAGATTCTATTTTACAAAGTAAAGTTAAAGCAGCTGCTGTAAAAAGAGACACGACAAAAACCAAAAAATAATACATTCATATCAAATGAAAAATCAAAGTTTATCAAACAATATTGATTGGATATGTATCATTATCTATATTGCACTTGTGTTTATGGGTTGGTTGAATATTTATTCTTCTTCATTGTCATCTATAGAAGGGACTTATGAAAAGCAAGCAATTTTTATAGCTCTTACAGTTCCTTTAATTTTTGTATTATTATACATTGACGGTAAATTTTACGAAAAATATGCCAGTATCATTTTTGTTATTTCATTATTATCATTAGCGGGTTTATTTGTTTTTGGTAAAACAATTGCAGGTCAAAGATGTTGGTATGGAATTGGTAGTTTTACATTGCAACCATCAGAATTTGCAAAAGCAGCAACTGCATTGGCATTGGCAAAATACCTAAGTGACACTCAAATTAATTTAAAAGATATCAATAGACAGATACAAGCATTGGCAATTGTTTTTCTTCCTGTTATGCTTATTTTGCCTCAACCCGATCCGGGGAGTGCATTAATTTACAGTATTTTTATAATAGTATTGTATCGTGAAGGGTTGCCTTCTTGGTATGTTTGGACTGGATTTATTACTATTTTATTATTTGTATTAACTTTGGTTTTGGAACCTCAATATGTAATTTTAATTGCCTTACTTGTAATAGTATTTGTTCATTACAAATCCAGACTAGGAGATCGAAACATTGTTTTGAGTTCCATTCTTTTTGCAATTATATCGGGTTTTGTTCTTTCTGTAAATTATGTTTTTACGAATGTTTTCAAACAGCATCACCGAGATCGATTTAATATTTTATTGGGTAAAGAAGTCGATATGAAAGGGATTGGGTATAATACCAATCAATCAGAGATTGCCATTGGTTCGGGAGGTTGGTTTGGTAAAGGTTTTCTTGAGGGTACTCAAACCAAAGGAGGATTTGTACCAGAACAGCATACAGATTATATTTTTACTACCGTAGGCGAAGAATGGGGCTTTGTTGGGTCGGTAATAGTAATTGGATTATTTACGGGGTTATTTCTACGTATAATATATCTTGCTGAAAGACAAAAAACAAAATTCAGCAGAGTATACGGATATTGTGTAGCTGGAATTTTGTTTACACACTTTTTTGTAAATATTGGTATGGTAATTGGGATATTTCCAACCATTGGAGTTCCTCTGCCTTTCTTTTCATACGGGGGGTCTGGTTTGTGGGGATTTACGATTTTGTTGTTTATTTTTATAAAAATGGATGCCAATAAAGTAAACGAATGGTAAACTTGCCTTTTAGTTAAAACTCCAATCTTTATAATCCTTATTTTTTTCTAATTTATTTTCAATTGAGTCTTCTAAATTGGGAAAGAAATCAATTCCTGTAATTTTTTCAATATCATCTACAGAAACCGTATAACTGTATAAAGGTTTGTCGCTTTTTGCATTTGGTACTAAGAATGCAATCACTTTGTATTTGCCTTTGGTATTGTTTAAAATTATTTTATAAAAACGATCAGGAATGGCTACTTTTTCTTTTCCTATAGTTGGTAAAAAATTTGTCAATACTCCACCAGTGACAACATAAACACCATTGTATTTTTCAGACCAATACCGCACTTTTTCTTCCAATCTGTTCCAAACACCATCATTGAATTCGTGTAGCTGTGGAGAAATATTTGAGGTAAAAAAAGTGTCATCATATGCAGATTTGTCAAATGTCATATCGCCAGCTGGACAAAGATGGCCTTTATCATATCCTGAATTTTTGTAGTTTTTCCAATCAGCCGATTTTGTTGTTACTTTTGGATCTTCAATAAAAAAGGGTCTTTTAAAATGATTTCTTTTTCTTTTTTGAATCTTAAGTTCATATGCTACCCATTCTGCTTGTTCGTATATTTCATTATAAGACAATGTGTAATATTGGTGTTTTACAATTTGATTGGTTGTTGAAACAGGTAAATAATCAAAAGGGGTACTGATTTTAGTCTTTTCTGAATGCATAAAATCATTGGGAATGCCGGTTTTCCGAATATTATCAGGAGTTATTTCCTTTAATTGTTTGTCTTTACAAGAGTTAAACACGGCAATTGAAAAAGTAAATAAAGTAATTTTTTGTATAAATTTCATTGTTTTAATTTATTAGAATAAATAAAAAGGAACACTTTCAGTTTATGAAGTGTTCCTTTTGTTTTTTATAAAGTGAAAATTATTAAGATTTAACTAGTTTAGTTTTCTTAAATTCTGGAATGTTACGTTTAACAATTAATTTTGGTTGAAGATCATTTAATACATTTAAAGCTTCTTCTACATAAATATCTTTTGATAAATTTTCATGCCATCTTTCTCTTTTTTCTTTTAAAGAAGGATCGAGGACCATACCTTCCATTTCATAAGGTAAAGATATAAATATCAAATTGTTCTTGTAATCTGCTATAGGTTTGTATTTTTTAGAGCTGTTTTCAATTTCATTTTGTGCAATTTTAAATTTATCAATATTCAAACTGTAGGTGTTCATTTCGCTTCTGCTATCAATCCATTTTGCATTTTCTTCAATTAATTTAAAAAGATTATTTTGCTCAATTCTTTGCTTACTATTAGATATAGCTTGATCAAATTTTAAATTGTCTTTCCATATTGGATATGCAGCTGCGTCAATTTTATCCCAGGCCATAGCATGAGCTTCATCACGTTCTCCCATTTTTAGATATTCATATCGATCGGGCATTACAATATCGCTGCTAACCCCCTCGAGTTGTGTAGCTCCCCCATTAATTCTATAAAATTTTTGAGTTGTTATTTTTAATGCGCCCAAATCTCCAGCTGTGCTATTATGCACATATTCATTCAAGTCAAGTACTTTTTGAACCGTTCCTTTACCATAGGTTTGTTTGCTGCCAACGATTATCCCTCTTTTGTAATCTTGAATTGCAGCAGCTAAAATCTCTGATGCTGAAGCCGAAAATTCATTTACCATTATAACCAAAGGGCCATCCCATGCTATTTTTTTATCTGTATCATACAATATTTCTTTTTTGTCGCCTGATTTTACTTGGACTATAGGACCTTCTTCTATAAACAAACCTGCAATATCAACTACCGAAGCCAATGAGCCTCCACCATCATCACGTACGTCCAAAACAATACCGCTTACTTCTGCTTTTTTCAATCGCTCTACTTCAATAGCAATGTCTTTTCCAGAATCTTTTCCTTTTCCGTCTTTATTTTCAAAATCTTTGTAAAATTTAGGTAAATAAATAACTCCATATTTTAATCCATTTTTCTCAACAATACTGGATTTTACATACGTTTCTTCAATCTCTACTATATCTCTAATGATAGGAATGATTTGTATTGTTCCATCTGCTTTTTTCACGGTCAGACGAACTTCAGAACCTTTTGGTCCTTTTATTTTTTTTATAACATCAGCCAAACGCATGCCAATAATATCTACTGCTACACCGTTAGATTGTCCAACTTTTAACAATAAATCCCCTTTTTCTAGTTGTTTTCCTCGCCAAGCAGGTCCTCCAGAAATTAGTTCTAAAACTTCTATATAATCGTTTTTCTTTTGCAATTGGGCGCCAATACCTTCAAATTTGCCACTCATACTTACATCAAATCGCTCTTTTTGTTCGGGTGCAAAATAAGAAGTGTGTGGGTCAAATTGAGACGTTATGGAGTTAATATATAATGTAAACCAATCGTCTCTTTTTAATTCATACATAAATTCAAACGACTCATTCAAAGATTTCAGGGAGCTGTCTCTTGTTTCTTTTTCTAAGATCAAGTCTGTTTTTGCAACATAATTGGGGTCTTTTAGTTTTTTATCCTCCTCTATTTTAAGTTTGTCAGAATAAGATGAAAGTGTTGATAATTTTATTTGTTTCCTCCATTTATTTTTTAATTCTGCTGCGTTTTTAGAATAAGGTGCTTTGTCGTAATCAACATTAAAATCTTCATCAACTTTGTAATCAAAAGGGGAGCTAAGTACAATTTTGTATATTTTTTTACTGTCTTCCATACGAAGCATTAATCGATCATAAGTAAGATTGAAGAAAGTTAAATCCTTTTTATTTAATTGATCATCCAACTCCAATTCGAATTTTGAAAACTCATTGATATCCGACTGCAAGAAAAAACGTTTAGAAGGGTCCAAAGCAGTTATATAATCTTTGTATACTTCTTTAGAAAAAGCATCATCAATAGTAGCTGGATTGTAATGTCCTTTTTGAAGCACAAAAGTCAACAACTCCAAAAGGAGTTTATCTCGATCTGGATCTGTTTTTTTATTAGAATTACTATTGAATGAAAATAAGGCAACTGAAAGGCATACTATGGTTAAGAGTCTTGTGTTATTCTTTTTCATATGTAGAAAATATTTGTTTTTTAATAGAATATGTTTTCGCTAGATCTTCACGGGTGTTGGCTACAGCTGTCGCTAAAGCGATTTCTTAATTCTAATACTATAAATGGAGTAAATATTTTTCTAAATTACATTAAATTTTAGGTCAATATCAAAGCTATTGCATATTTTTTTGTTAAACGTAATAATTTAATTTTATCAGAAAGAACTTTCTTGTATTTTGGATAAAAAAAACCGTCTCGTTTATAAAACAAGACGGTTTTTTTATTTAAATAATTTTAGATTTTTTTACAATCCAAAAGCAGTTTTTACTTGATCAACGAAATCTAATTTTTCCCAAGTAAACAAATCAATGATTATTGTTGTTATTCGCATGGTAAGACGCTTTTAAAAAACCAATTTTTATTTACAAATAAAACTAAAATATTAAAAAATTACTTATTTATTTAAAAAAGACATTGCCATTTCATTTTTTTTTAATAGTTTTACGATGTAGAATTATTCTTACAGTCGTTTGCAATTTTATCGTGTTAGCCGAAAAACGAAAGAGTAGGTGTTAAAAATTAAATACATTAAAATGAATAAAATTAAATTATTTGGAGTTATTGCAGTTTTGGGATCAAGTATGTTTTTTTCTACACCTTCTCAAGCAAAGGTTAGTGAGTATTGTTACGCAGGAGAAGTTATGTCGGTAACTTCGTATTCTATATTTGGTATTACATTATATGAAAGTATTCCACATCTTACCGGTAGATCTTGTTAATAATTTAAAAAGTAGGAATAAAAATGAAATAGGTCGCATAAACCGATCTATTTCTTATAAATTTAAATTATGAAATTAGCCCACACTATTCTTTTATTATGTTTTCTAAATCCTTATATATATTCTCAAACTATTTCAGGAGTTATAAAAGATAGTAATAGTAATCAACTAATTGAATCTGTTACTGTTACTATGCTTGAAAGTAAAGAAACCGTATCTACAGATGAATTGGGTAAATATCTAATAAATATTAAAGATAATAAAGACCTCCTAATAGTTTCTTGTATAGGTTATCAAAGTGTATTAATTGATTTAAATAATTTTATAGAAAAGAAAATATATACAGTCGATTTGTATTTAGTGCCTCAAGTCGAAGAATTAAAAGAAATAGTGGTGTCTAATTCTTTTAAAGGGAATTATACTTTTAAAAAAATAGG
Organism: Flavobacterium rarum (SeqCode); assembly: GCF_965234445.1. Lineage (GTDB taxonomy): Bacteria > Bacteroidota > Bacteroidia > Flavobacteriales > Flavobacteriaceae > Flavobacterium > Flavobacterium rarum. Next base: position 102,184 of record NZ_OZ248483.1, read on the forward strand.
ATTAAAAAAAGGAATTGTTGTTGCATGGCTAGTACAGTCAGGACATGAGGTTTGTACACTTGTAAAGACACCTTTTTTTGAAGATCAATATGTTAAAACGGTAATATTGAATGTAGAAAAGAGATTTAAGAAAGAATTTTTTTTAAATCATTTTAAGATTAATTTTTACGAGTATGATGAAATTCAAAAAAAACCGGGAGCCAAAATTAATACAGAAGAAATCATTGTTTTGCCAGAAAATAAAAATTATGCTTTAGCGGTTGATGTCAATTCACATGGTATTCCTTTTCCAACTAAAGGACTTTGTATTGGTGTTGAAGTAATCAATACTCTTGGAATTCCATACGACATAGGGCCACGAGATATAAGTTCAAAAGCTAAATTACAAAATTTTAGGGATGAAAAAATAATGCCTGCGCCTTTTTTGGGGTTTGCTCGGTCAAATAATGGTATTGATATACAAACATGGGAAAGGAATATTGACAAACAATTGGGTTGGGGTAAATGTCCTGCCACAGTTGGTGGTAAGTTTTCAGATATTAATTTAAAAATAAACGTTGAAGTTAAAATTAAAGACAATGAAAAATAAAATTATTTATATTTTAGCAGGCTTGGCAGCTTTTGTGGTTTTTATAGCAATGAATATTAAAAAAGAGATCACTTTTAGTGAATATGCCAAAACGAAAATTGAGAATAGAATAATTGATTTTGGCGTTGCAAAATTGGGGGGCACTATAAAAAAGGTTTATGCAATAGAAAACATTTCAGACAAATCTTTTGTAATATCAGAATTACAGAGTGATAAGGATGTTTTTTATGAAGGTACTATTTTGGATAAATCAAATTTTCCGGGACAGAAAAAATCAATTTATGTTCAGTTTATTCCTGAAACCAAAGGAATAGTTTCGAGACAAATCGAAGTCGTTAGTAATTCTACTTCTGGGATTATTAAACTGGAATTAAAAGGAAGAGTTGAGTAATAAAGCAAAACCGTCTCGTTTATAAAACAAGACGGTTTCTATATTTAAATAATTTTAGATTTTTTTACAATCCAAAAGCAGTTTTTACTTGATCAACGAAATCTAATTTTTCCCAAGTAAACAAATCAACTGTTACCGTTTTTGTTAAACCACCAGGAGCAGAGAATGTTTTGGTTACGGTTTCTGGAGTACGTCCCATGTGTCCGTAAGCAGCAGTTTCGCTATAGATTGGGTTTCTTAATTTCAAACGTTGCTCGATGAAGTAAGGACGCATATCAAAAATAGCTTCTACTTTTTTGGCAATTTCACCATTTGTTAAGTTTACTTTTGATGTTCCGTAAGTATCAATAAAAATACCCATTGGTTTTGCAACACCAATTGCATAAGAAACCTGTACCAAAATCTCATCGGCAACACCAGCTGCAACCAGGTTTTTGGCAATATGACGAGTAGCATAAGCTGCACTTCTGTCTACTTTACTTGGGTCTTTTCCAGAGAAAGCACCACCACCGTGAGCTCCTTTTCCACCGTAAGTATCTACAATGATTTTTCTTCCCGTCAATCCTGTATCTCCGTGAGGTCCTCCAATTACGAATTTCCCTGTTGGATTAATATGATATTGAATTTTATCATTGAATAAGTGTGCATGAGCAGGATTTTTTGCAATTATTCTCGGAATTAATATTTCTACAATGTCTTTTTTGATTTTAGCAAGCATAGTAGCTTCTTCGTCAAAATCGTCGTGTTGCGTAGAAATTACGATAGCATCAATACGTGTTGGCTTGTTGTCATCACTATATTCTAAAGTAACTTGAGACTTTGCATCAGGACGTAAATACTTTATTTCGTTGTCTTCACGTCTCAAAATCGCTAATTCTTGCAATAATTTATGAGATAAATCAAGTGCCAAAGGCATGTAATTTTCAGTTTCATTTGTTGCATAACCAAACATCATTCCTTGGTCACCAGCTCCTTGCTCTTCTTTGCTAGCTCTGTCAACTCCTTGGTTAATATCTGCAGATTGTTCGTGAATTGCTGAAAGAATACCACAAGAGTTGGCTTCAAACATGTATTCACTTTTTGTATAACCAATTTTGCGAATCACTTCGCGTGCAATTTGTTGAACATCTAAGTAAGTGTTTGATTTTACCTCTCCCGCCAATATTACTTGACCAGTTGTAACCAATGTTTCACAAGCTACTTTTGAGTCAGCATCAAATGCCAAAAAGTTATCAATTAATGCATCCGAAATTTGATCTGCTACTTTGTCTGGGTGTCCCTCACTTACAGATTCTGACGTAAATAAATATGCCATAATAATTATAATTTTTTAAAATTAATCGAGAAAAAAATAATTGCTAGAAAGGCTAAAGGAGAGTTTCTGCTTTAGCATTTTTTCTACTGAAAATTTTCAGTATCCATAATGAATCCAGTTCATTATGAAGAGGTTGCAATCAGTTCAAATTTTTCCTCTTGTATTCGGGTGCAAATGTATGAAACCATTTTGAATTGTAAATTGTTCTTAACTTTTTTTTTGATAGAAAACAGGAATTAACTTTAGAATAATATGTTAGAGAATGAATGAAATGTTAGTTTATTGTTATTTTACCGATTTTCATTTGGAAAAATGGAAAAAAGTTTGCAAATTTGCTACAACAAAAACAAAAAAGATGAAATTTAATGTGTGCAATATGTCTAAAACCATTCAGGAAAAATCCTGCACGGAGTGTATAGCTTAATTTTAAATTCAAAAAATATAGCAAAAACCTCCCAAAAAATTGGGGGGTTTTTTTTTAGTTCTTTTTTTAAACAATACGATATCAATTAATAATAAAGCATGAAGCAAAATTACTCAAACATTCAGGTTGCCATTTACAAATCGAAGACGATGATGTGTGTCAATGCCATTATGTGTATTTGTAGTTGCTGATTCCAAAAGTATAAGTTTATCATATAACTTAAAACCCTTTTGGATATGTATCTAAAAGGGTTTTTTGTTTTTCGGCTATCAAAATGGAAAAGTCAAAATAGAAATAAAAACAGAAAAGTTTTTTTAAATAAAAAATTAAATAAAATAAATTATGAGTTCAAATAAATTCGCAACCAATGCATTGCACGCAGGACATGATGTTACAAAACACGCTGGAACACAAGCGGTGCCTATTTATCAAACGACATCTTATGTGTTTAATAATTCGGAACATGCCGCCAATTTATTTGGACTTGCAGAAGCTGGATTTATTTATACCCGATTAAATAATCCAACAAATGATATTCTAGAGCAACGTTTGGCTACTCTTGAAGGAGGGATTGGTGCAGTAGTAACTGCCTCAGGAACTGCTGCACTTGCTACTTCGTTGTTGGTTTTGCTAAAAACGGGAGATCATATTGTAGCTTCTAATAGTTTGTATGGTGGAACCTATAATTTATTGAGTGCAACTTTGCCAAGATTGGGGATCACAACCACATTTGTTGACCCATCTGATCCTACTAATTTTACCAAAGCTGCCAAAGAAAACACTAAAATATTTTTTGCAGAAAGCTTAGGAAATCCAAAATTAGACGTTCTTGACCTTAAAGCCATTTCGGAAGAAGCCAAAGCCTTTAAAGTTCCATTTATTGTAGATAACACAGTTCCATCACCTTATTTATTGAATCCTATTGAACATGGAGCTAATATTGTCATTCACTCCCTGACCAAATACATTTCAGGAAACGGAACTTCATTAGGAGGAGTTGTTATTGATGCTGGAACTTTTGATTGGAGCAGTGGAAGATTTTCTGAGTTTACAGAGCCTTCCCCTAGTTATCATGGGTTGATTTATCATGAAGCACTTGGAAATGCAGCGTTTATTGCCAAAGTAAGAATTGAAGGATTACGGGATTATGGAGCAGCCTTGAGTCCGTTTAATGCTTTTCAGATTATACAGGGATTGGAAACCTTGCCAGTTCGAGTCCAGAAGCACTCCGAAAACGGATTGGCAATAGCTCAGTGGTTAGAAAAACAAGAAGCGGTAGCTTGGGTCAATTATCCCGGTTTGAAATCGAGTAAGTATTATGATTTAGCCCAGAAATATTTGCCAAAAGGACAAAACGGTTTGCTGACATTTGGTTTAAAAGGAGGATTTGAAGCGGCGAAGAAAGTGGCTGATGAAACAAAGTTATTTTCACTTTTAGCTAATATTGGAGACACCAAATCCTTGATTATCCATCCCGCTAGTACAACGCATCAGCAATTGTCGGATGCAGAGCAGGTCGCCACGGGAGTTACCAAAGATTTGATTCGACTTTCTGTAGGTTTGGAAGATATTGAAGATTTAAAAGCCGATTTGTCTGCCATTTTTGTCGAATTGAAATAAGAGTAAACACAATTTATTTTTTAGGAAACTAATCGAATTGTGTTAATAAGAAAAATGCCCTACAGTATTCAACCTACAAGCCATAAAAATAAAAATTAATTGTAAAATAAAGAAAGATGAAAACTATAACATATATCACAAGCAGAATAGAATTACTAAAAAATGCAATTTTAAAAGCAATAAAAGTAGAACCGTTTAACCCAATGAAAGAGTTGGACCATACGAGATTTCATGTAGATAAAAATTTCGATTTGAAATCAAAAAAAGGCAAAACTTCTTTGTTGTTTCATATGTACTCTAAAGAAAACGAAACTCTTTTTATCTAATAATAAGACTGCAACAGAAAATGTGTTGTTAAAAAATATTTGCCATGAATTGTGCGTATAAAAACACGAACTATTTTTTTTAATGGAAATAAAATCGTGAGAATTGGTTCAATTCGTGGCAATTTTTTAATTGATGAGCAGTTATTATTTCGAATATGAATTGAATTATTATTTGCTTGTTTCATAAAATTGTAGTTAATTTGCACTGTTAAGTAATTGTTTTATTTCAAAACCTTTGCTAAGTTCAGAAACGTATTGAAATGTTATAAAGAAAGGCAGAGGGATTAGACCCAATGAAGCCTTAGCAACCCTTCGATTTATCGAAGAAGGTGCTGCATTCTACCACGCCAAACGTGGACAGATAACACAAGAAATCATCTAGTTTTTTCTAGCTTTCTTCATAATATTTCCAGGTACAAATCAAAAAATCAAAATAGATTTGAAATTGGAAAATAAACCAAACACAATTACCATACAAAATTTCACTACCGAAAGTGGTGCTTTTTATGCTACGCTTAATTTGAGTTATCAGCTTTTTGGTCCCGTATTGCATACTGCGCCTATTGTTTTGGTCAATCATGCATTAACTGGAAATTCACAAGTGGTGGGCTTAAAAGGTTGGTGGAATGTACTCATTGGCGAGAACAGAACGATAGACACCAATAAATATACCATACTTGCTTTTAATGTTCCTGGGAATGGTTTTGACGATACTGTAATCGAAAACTATTTGGATTTTACGGCTAGAGATATAGCCAGACTTTTTATAGAAGGACTCAAAATACTTCAAATTACGCAATTATTTGCCATCATCGGAGGTTCTGTAGGTGGCGGAATTGCTTGGGAAATTGCTGGATTATCACCACAAATCACAAAACATTTAATTCCGATTGCAACCGACTGGAAATCGACAGATTGGTTGATTGCCAATTGTTTTTTGCAAGAACAAATTTTGAATAATTCGGTTAAGCCAATTGAAGACGCTCGCATTCACGCGATGTTGTGTTACCGAACGCCAGAATCTTTTAAAGCAAAATTTGACAGAACAACTAACACAGAATTAGCGGTTTTTAATATCGAAAGTTGGCTGAATCATCATGGTAAGAAATTACAAAAAAGGTTTCAGCTTTCGGCATATAAGTTGATGAATCAATTGCTGAAAACGATAGATATTTCAAGAAATAGAGAGTCTTTTATTAGTGTAGCCTCAAAAATAGAAGCGGATATTCATATTATTGGAATCAATTCGGATTTGTTTTTTACGGTAAAGGAGAATAAAGAAACTTATGAGGAATTAAAAAAACACAAAGCCAATGTAACGTTTCAAGAGATTGATTCCATTCACGGACACGATGCTTTTTTGATTGAATATAAACAACTTGATAATTTGCTGAAAGGGGTTTTTAATTAGACTATTTTTTGGTTGTCCTGCAAGGTTTTTTTTAACCTTGTAGGTATGACTATAAAAACAAGAATACCTACAAGGTCTGAAAAAGACCTTGCAGGAATAGAGTTCGATTGAGAAAAGTTTTTTTTTAGTTAAAATATTTTTTGGTTGTCCTGCAAGGTTTTTTTTTAACCTTGTAGGTATGACTATAAAAACCAGAATACCTACAAGGTCCGAAAAAGACCATACAGGAATAGGGTTCGATTGAGAAAAGGTTTTTTAGGAAATAAAAGCTTCTGGTTAAACGAAAAAGGTCTGGGTCACCGCTCGCGTGAGGGATGGGCTAAGCTACCGAAGTAGCAGCAACAGCCCGACCCCGTTAAGGAAAGGGGCTTTGTAAGCGGTGCTACAAGTAAGCCCCTTTTCTTAACGGGGGCACGCCCAAAAGAGTATAATAGTTGATAATAATTGGTTTACAGATTTTGCTGCATGGTCTTTTTTTGACGGTGTAGGTATTAGAATCTAACAAACATACCTACAAGGTTAGAAAAAACCTTGCAGGAAAATAGAAATAGAAAAATGGTTGAAACAAGATTTCGGCTTTAAAAAATAGGATAATGAAAATATTAAAATTTGGAGGAAAGTCTTTGTCAAATGGAGACGGAATCAATAAGGTGGTGGCGATTATTGCTGGAAAAGTAACTAACGGAGAACAGATTGCTGTAGTGGTTTCGGCGCGTGGAAACGCTACAGATGAATTGGAAGAGATATTGGCTTTGGCGGCTAAAAATGGAAATTACAAGCCACTTTTTGAAGATTTTAAAACCTACCAACAAGATGTTTATGCAGATGTGGACTTGACTGAAGAGTTCAATAAGCTCGAAAAACTTTTTGAAGGCGTGAGCTTAATTGGGGATTATAGCGTGAAAATAAAAGATGAAGTGCTGTCTAAAGGAGAGTTGCTTTCGGCCAAATTGTTGACAGCTATTTTAATCCAAAACGGTATCAACGCCAACTTTGCCGACACTAGAGAGTTGATAAAAACCGACTCGAATTATGGAGATGCACAGCCAGTTGAACAGATTTCGAAGAAAAATGTGGTGGCGTATTTTAAAGAGCACAACGGCACAACGGTGAATGTGGTGACTGGTTTTATTGGTTCTAACACCAAAAACGAGGCGACAACTTTGGGAAGAAACGGAAGTAACTACACAGCTTCATTGCTGGCGAATTATCTGGATGCAGAGGAGCTTCAAAATTATACGCACGTTGACGGAATTTATACAGCGAATCCTGATTTGGTTCTGGATGCCAAAAAAATTGACCATTTGTCTTTTAACGAAGCCAATGAGCTAGCCAATTTTGGAGCCACAATTTTGCATGCCAAAACTATTATTCCGTTGATTGAAAAAAATATTCCGTTGCGAATCTTGAATACGTTCAATCACGAAAATCAAGGAACATTGATTACTGGCAAAGCTGATAAAGAAGGAATTAAAACACTTTCGGTTCTGGAAAATGTGGCTTTGGTAAATCTGGAAGGAAGAGGATTACTAGGAAAAACCGGAGTTGATGCCCGTATTTTTAAAGTGATGGGAGACAACGAAATTAGTGTGAGTATCATCTCGCAAGGTTCTTCAGAAAGAGGTATTGGGCTTGTAGTAGATGCTGATAAAGCAACTCGCGCGATGATTGAATTGGAAAAAGAATTTGAAAATGATTTTTACTCCAAAGACGTTAACAAAATTACGGTTACCGATAATGTTTCGGTGATTTCGATAATCGGGCAGGATTTGAGTACGTTTCACAAACCATATACCGCTTTAATCAAAAACAAAATTGTTCCGATCCTTTTCAACAACACGGTTACGGGTAAAAACGTGAGTTTGGTAGTGAAAAAATCGGAACTGAACAAGGCTTTGAATGTAATTCACGGAGAGATTTTTGGAGTTTCGAAGAAAATTAATATTGCGATTTTTGGTCACGGATTGGTAGGAGGAACGTTGATTAACCAAATTTTGGAATCGGCTGGTGCTATCGAAAAACGCAAAGGAATTAAACTGAATGTTTTTGCTATTGCCAATTCCAAAAGTGTGCTTTTGAATAAAGACGGCGTTTCGCCAAATTGGAGAAATGAAATTCAAACCAACGGAACTTCGTATACGATTGATGATGTTATTGCTTTTGCAAACGAGCATCACTTGGAGAATTTGATTGCGATTGACAATTCGGCATCTGCTGTTTTTGTTGAAAATTACATCAAATTGGCGGAGAATAGTTTTGACTTGATATCGTCCAATAAAGTAGCAAATACCTTGAGTTATGCATTTTATAAACAATTGCGACAAGTGTTGGAAGACAATCAAAAAACCTACCTTTATGAGACTAATGTTGGTGCTGGTTTACCATTGATTGATACGATAAAATTATTGCACCTTTCGGGTGAAAATATCACTAAGATTAAAGGAGTTTTCTCAGGAACTTTGAGTTATTTATTCAATAATTTTTCTGCGAAAGACGCTCCGTTTAGTGAGATATTAAAAGAAGCAATCGATAATGGTTACACCGAGCCAGATCCAAGAGAAGACCTTTGTGGGAATGACGTTGGTAGAAAATTATTGATCTTGGCGAGAGAATTGGACTTGCAAAACGAGTTTGAAGAGATTAATATTCAGAATTTAATTCCAGAACATTTACGTGAAGGTGATGTTTCTGATTTCTTGAATAAATTGACCGAATTTGATCCTATTTATGCCAAAATTAAAGCAGATCAAGAACCCAATCATGTGTTGCGATACATTGGAGAATTATCTGGTGATTTGCAAAACGACAAAGGAAATCTGGAAGTGAAACTGGTTTCGGTACCAAAAGAAACTGCTTTGGGCGGATTAAAAGGTTCGGATTCGTTTTTCGAAATTTATACAGAATCTTATGGAGACCGACCAATCGTGATCCAAGGAGCAGGAGCAGGATCGGCAGTAACGGCGAGAGGCGTTTTTGGAGATATTTTGAGGTTATCGGATAAAGGGTAGGGATTTTAGATTTCAGATTTTAGAAATTAGGAAATAAGTAAACATTATACTTTATGGATTTAATCTTCATTATAATTGGAATGAATGTGTCAATTGTGTTTTTATTTGATAAAAGTAAACTCGATGATAAGTTTTGGTTTTCTAGATTATTGATAGTTAATGTGGTTTTTTTTCTAATCGCTTCAATTTTTTTTATAAATGGTTTTTTGAAAAACACTGCTATTAACTCTTTATTTATGCCACTGATTTCTCAAACAATGTATTATACAATGAGTAAATTATTTTATTTGAAATACGAAAGAAGTACGTCGGATACTTTTTGGACAATGGATAGAAGTTTATTCGTAGATGGTTGGTTTAATGCTATATTTTGGATAATTTCAATATTACTTTTCTTAATTGTACTCTAAAGAGTTGGTACAAATTAATTCAATTTTTTTTAAAAAAATAACAATGAAAATAACACTTAACAGAGTAAACGATAACTTCCACTTTGAGTTAAAAAACGAAAGAGGTCATATTGTAAACGTAGACAGCCGTCCGGAATTTGGCGGAAACGATATGGGCGCAAGCCCAATGGAATTGGTATTAATGGGCGTTGCAGGTTGTAGCGCGATTGATATGATTTCGATTCTAAAAAAACAGCGTCAGGAAATTACTTCTTTCAAAGCTGAGGTAGAAGGCGAACGCGTGCAAGTTGGAGAAGCAAAACCATTCAAAGACATTTATATAGTGTTTTCATTGGAAGGAATTATTAAAGAAGACAAAGCAACCAAAGCGGCTCAATTGTCTTTCGATAAATACTGCTCAGTTTCCAAAACATTGGAACCAACTGCAACCATACATTATAAAGTAGTTTTGAACGGAGTTGAATTGGCGTAAGTGATCAATTCCAACAACTTCTAATTTCTAACTTCTAAATTCTAACCTTAAAATATGAACGAACAAGAATTTGGTTTTGAAACCCAAGCCATACGTACCCAATTAGAAAGAACGCAATTTCAGGAACATTCAGTGCCTTTATACTTAACATCTAGTTTTGTATTTGAAGATGCCGAAGATATGCGCGCTTCATTTGCTGAGGAGAAAGACCGAAATATTTACAGCCGTTATAGCAATCCCAATACCAACGAATTTATAGACAAAATTTGTAAAATGGAAGGTGCTGAGTCGGGATTCGCCTTTGCCTCGGGAATGGCGGCCGTGTATTCAACTTTGGCGGCTTTGTTGAACTCAGGAGACCATATTGTTTCGGCAAGTAGTGTTTTTGGAGCGACACATTCGTTGTTTATCAATTATTTTCCGAAATGGGGAATTGAAACATCGTATTTTGATATTGACAAGCCCGAAACCATTGAAAGTTTCATCAAACCAAACACAAAGATTCTTTTTGCCGAATCTCCAACCAATCCAGCAGTAGACATTATCGATTTGGAATTGTTAGGAGCTATCGCCAAAAAACATAATTTGATTTTGATAATTGACAACTGCTTTGCTACACCTTATTTACAGCAACCGATAAAATGGGGTGCACATTTGGTAGTGCATTCAGCTACAAAATTGATAGATGGTCAAGGTAGAGTTTTGGGCGGAATAACCGTTGGAGATGCCGAATTGATTCAGAAAATCTATTTATTTTCTCGACTTACAGGTCCTTCCTTATCGCCATTTAATGCTTGGGTATTATCAAAAAGTTTAGAAACATTGGCCATTCGTTTAGACAGACATTGTGAAAATGCCTTGAAAGTGGCAACGTTTTTGGAAAGCCATCCTCAGGTGAATAAAGTGAAATATCCTTTTTTGAAATCACATCCGCAATACGAAATTGCCAAAAAGCAAATGAAATTAGGAGGTAACATCGTGGCCTTCGAAATCAAAGGCGGACTCGAAGCAGGAAGAGCCTTTTTGGACAAAATAAAATTGTGTTCCTTGTCCCCAAACCTAGGAGATACCAGAACCATAGTAACGCATCCAGCCTCTACAACCCACAGTAAATTGTCTCAAGAAGAACGTTTGGCGGTAAGTATTACCGATGGTTTGGTGCGAGTATCCGTAGGATTAGAAACCGTGGCCGATGTCATTGCCGATTTGGAGCAGGCACTTTCATAAAGATTTTAAAATTATAGCTATAGCCCAATGTCATTAAGTTAAGCTTTGTTTTTTCTCGCCAAGACGCAAAGGCGCAAAGTTAAGAGTCGATTTCTTGGCGTCTTCGCGTCTTTGCGAGAGTTATATTTTGAAAAAGCGTAGTGAGAAACCCTTAACCTTTAGATTTGTAATATGTTTTTTTAAGCAAAATAGAATTAATTTTAAAGTAACCAAACTGACAAAGTAAACCATCTCCTTAACAAAGTAATTGGACTTATATTAAGATTAGGACTTTGTC
>NZ_OZ248484.1:0-100409 GCF_965234445.1 Flavobacterium rarum (SeqCode)
TTGCTCAAAGCAAGTCAAGGCTTTTTATATTCTTTATCTCAGTATGTTAAGATATTATGTAATGTTAATTGACAAAAGTCAATTACCCATTGCAATACGACCTTAAGGTGGTTATTGCGGCGGGGCTCACCTCTTCCCATCCCGAACAGAGTAGTTAAGCCCGCCTGCGCAGATGGTACTGCAGTTATGTGGGAGAGTATGTCGTCGCCTTTCTTTTTAAACCCTTCATCTATTGATGAGGGGTTTTTTGTTATAAAAATAAATTATAGCTACAAACGAATCCCTTCTTTTTTGTTTTAGAATTACTAGGCGTGCATAGTATAATATGTTATATTTGTATCAATTAAAACTTTAATTAAATGTCTAAACCAACGTTAACATCTCTTTTGCAGATCAAAAAGCCATTAATAATGGCTCCAATGTTTCTAGTTTCAAATACAAAAATGGTGATTGAAGGTATGAAAGCTGGTGTAGCCGGTTGTATTCCAGCTCTTAATTATCGAACTCTTGAAGATTTGCGTGCTTCTATAATTGAGCTCAGGGAAGCCAAGGTTGAAGGAGGAAGTTTTGGTTATAATTTGATAGTTAATAAATCTAATATAAAATACAAGGATCAACTAGCAGTTTTGTGTGAAGAAAAAGTTGATTTTATAATTACTTCTTTAGGTTCGCCAGAAGAGACTATTAATGCAGCCCATAAAGTGGGTATTAAAGTTTTTTGCGATGTTACAGATTTGGCCTTTGCAAAAAAAGTAGAAAGTTTAGGTGCGGATGCACTAATTGCAGTAAACAATCAAGCAGGCGGACATAGAGGACTGCTTTCTCCAGAAGAACTAATTAAAGAATTAAATTCAAATACATCTTTGCCTGTAATTTCTGCTGGTGGTGTTGGCACTAAGATAGAATTAGAGACTATGTTGGGTTATGGCGCAATTGGTGTTTCTGTGGGAAGCCCTTTTATTGCTTCTTTTGAATCTAGTGTTTCACAGGAGTATAAACAAGCTTGTGTAGATTACGGTGCAAAAGATATTGTTTTGACTGAGAAAATATCGGGTACACCTTGTACAGTAATCAATACTCCTTATGTACAAAAAGTAGGTACAAATCAAACTTGGTTGGAAAAGACATTAAACAAAAATAAATCACTCAAAAAGTGGGTAAAAATGATTCGTTATATGATGGGATCGAATGCTGTTACTAAAGCAGCAACACAAGTAACCTATAAAACGGTATGGGTTGCAGGTCCTACAATTGAGAATTCTACTGAAATTACTTCTGTCGCCAATATAGTTAAGAAACTTACATTATAATTTTACAATAAAGATATATAAATTTGTTTTCAATTTTAATCTCACTCCCGCTGTTTCGGGAGTGTTTTTTTTTTTAAAGAGAATGGTGGAAATACTCTTCATTTTAAGCAATTGTTATTTTCTAATAGTATTTTTAAATTTCAATATCCTTAATAAAACCATCATATTCATAATAAAACAGTTCTAAAGCATTCATTTTTTCAAAAAAGAAATCAAATATTTCATTCCAATATTTTCGATTACTAACGCTTACATTTTCTTTTTCGACCCAAATTCGACTGATTGTTTTTCCGTTTTCCAGTGTATGATTTCTTTCATAGACCAAATCTTTTATAAATTCGTCTTCTATAATATTTTTAAGTGCAACTAATTTGTCAAAATACTGCATTCTTAATTCCTTGTTTCGTATTTCAATGTCAATATGCACTTGTGCTTTGGTATTTTCGACATAAAATTTAAAAGAAAAATCTTTAATTTTAGTGTCATATAACATCCATTTTCTTGGGTATTTTTGCGCAAATTCAACCCAAAATTCGTGTTTTAGTTTTTGATTTTCTTCTTTACTGTACATACTTTTTGATTTTTGTATTGAAAACTTGTTTGATGCTTTTTTCTAAACTATATTTATGATAATATTGTTTGCAAAAATAACTTTTGATTATGGATTTTCAAGACTTTTTACAAATTGTTCCGCATTTTAATGATGTAATTCTTCCAGGGGAAGAAGCACATAACATTATGGTGCCAAAAGAGCGTTTAGAAAAAATAAAATCCATCAATATGAATCGAATCAATCCTAAAACGGCGGCTGTAATGATGTTGTTTTATCCAAAAGAAGGAATGACACATTTGGTTTTAATTGTCCGTAATTCATATAAAGGAGTACATTCTGCTCAAATTGCTTTTCCAGGCGGGAAATATGAGCAAGAAGATCTTAATTTTGAACAAACTGCATTAAGGGAAACACATGAAGAGATTGGTGTTCATCCTAATAAAATTAAGGTTTTAAAAGCGTTTACACAGTTGTATATTCCTCCTAGTAATTTTATGGTTTATCCTTTTTTAGGCGTTAGTAGGGAAGAAATTTCTTTTCATCCAGATCAAAAAGAAGTTGCTGGTATTATAGAATTGCCATTGTCAGATTTTATGAGTAATTCAATTATTGTTCAGTCTAAAATAGCAACTTCATATGCGTCTTCTGTTGAAGTACCAGCTTTCAAAATAGAAGGTCATATAGTATGGGGGGCAACTGCTATGATGCTAAGCGAATTAAAAGAAGTTTTGAAATGCGTTTTGGCTTCAAAATGAACAATTAATACCATTTTTCATTATTGTTGATAATTTTCTTAACTGTATATTTTTTCTTATTTCTTTAAATCTGAATTATCTCAATTTTAGAATAGTTATAAAATTAACTATAATTAGTCGAAAAAAAATAAAATTTATCTAAATATATTTATTTATGACATAGATTTAACTATAAGTTTTAGACTATTCTGTCTCTTGTTTTAAAATTTCTAAATTTAAATATGTAACTTTGCAATCCCAAATAAAAAAAACAACAATCTTATGGGATTATTTAAGCGAAATCCTTTTGGACACATATTATTTATAAAAAAATGGTTAATTCGTATTTTCGGATTTATTAGCCACAGGCGTTATCGTGGTTTTAATGAATTACAAATTGAAGGTTCAGAAATTATCAAAAAACTACCGAATACAAACGTACTTTTTATTTCCAATCATCAAACCTATTTTGCAGATGTAACAGCAATGTTTCATGTTTTTAATGCTAGTTTAAGCGGTCGTGAAGATTCTATTAAGAATGTGTGGTATATGTGGAACCCAAAATTGAACATGTATTATGTAGCAGCTAAAGAAACAATGAATGCTGGTTTACTGCCTAAAATCATGGCTTATGCGGGTGCTATTACAGTTGAGAGAACATGGAGGGCCAAAGGAGAAGATGTGAAAGAGAAAAAGGATGTAAATCCAAATGATACTGAGAATATTAAAATTGCATTGGAAGATGGTTGGGTTATTACGTTTCCTCAAGGAACTACCAAATCATTCAAACCTGTTCGTAAAGGAACGGCACATATTATAAAACAGCACAGGCCAATTGTTGTACCTATAGTAATTGATGGTTTTAGGCGTTCATTTTGCAAGAAAGGTTTGCGAATGAAGAAGAAAGGAATTCTACAATCCTTCATTATAAAAGAACCTTTGGATATTGATTATGATAATGACACTATAGAGGAAATTGTTGAGAAGGTTGAATATGCAATAGAACAGCATTCTTCTTTCCTTAAAGTAATTCCAGCAGAAGAATTACTGGAACAAGAAGAATTAAACAAGAAAAGAAGTTGGGAATATTAAATAAAAAAGAGGCGTAAGCCTCTTTTGTTTTATAAATCAATTTTCTTTAATTCTTCATAGTTGTTCTGCAAGCGTTTTAGTAATATACCATAAATTAGTTTATAGACCAACCAAAAAGCAAAAGTTAAAAAAGCTGTTGCCAGAATTAAAACGACCATCGATATTAAAGCAATATTCATAGGCATTTGGGGATGAATAGCGCCATTTTTTGCGGCACCTTGTATATAGCCTTCATAAAACATATAGCCTCCAAAAATTATAAATAGTACTGCGAAAGAGGTTAAGTTAAAAGCAATATATTGTTTTACAACAGTTCTTGTTTTTAAAATAGTTGACAATAATTGCTTGGTGCTATCATCTACAGCTATTTTTCGATACATTGAATAAAACTTGTAGATAAAGAAAAAGATAACAGCATACAAAAATACAGATGTAGCAATATAATACCCGTAAATTCCGAAGCTCTTAATAAGTTCTATATTTTTCTCATCATATTTTGTAAAGGAAATCAGCAATCCCAAGATTAGCCCCAATCCAAGTTCTAAAACACTGACTATAAAGATCCACTTCACTATAGAAGACGATCTTTTATGAATCATTTTATAAATTTCATTTTCTGATACCTGCTCAAAAGAATCAGAGTTCTTTTTCCAGTCTTTTTTTAATAAATCCAACTCTTTCATACGCCTAATGGATTTAATATTTTTTTTAATTTTCCCTTAATTCGATTCATTTTTACCCTTGCATTCACTTCGCTAATTCCTAAAGTTTCCGATATTTCGGTATAATCCTTGTCTTCCAAATACATAAATACTAACGCTTTTTCAATATCATTCAGCTGGTAAACTGCTTTGTACATCAATTTCAACTGCTCTTCTTCCTCATAATTATATTCTATGTCATGCGTAAAATGTTGCCTCCCTTCGTACTCAACCGTAGCAATGCTGCGCTTACTTTTTCGATACAAAGTAATTGCCGTATTCAAAGCGACTCGATAAGCCCAAGTTGAAAATTTACTATCTCCTCTGAATTTGGGAAAAGCTTTCCACAACTGAATCGTGATTTCCTGAAACAAATCCTTATGTGCGTCCTCACCAGAAGTATACAATCGACAAATCTTGTGGATTATATTCTGGTTTTCTTGAAGTTGCTTGACAAAAGAAGGTTCTAAATTCTCACTCATATTTCAGTTAGTACGATTGTTGTAGTTTTTGTTACAAAACAACACTTTTTTTATTAAAATAATTAAAATAATCAGGAGCAGAAATCAGTCGTTCACAACAGCATCACTCCCGCTGTACACTATATCTTTTTTTTACACCTGACAGGTTTTGAAAACCTGTCAGGTGTAAAAAAAAGGATGCCGTTCCCATCGGGGCTATTTCAGAAATTTAGTTTTTCAGAAGAACTATCCAAAACAGAAAACAGACAACTGATAACTCATAACGGCCTTGCTTTATAATAATTCACCATCAAATTCACAAACTTACTGTAACTGTCCATCCCATCTTTTTGCTGGTTAATTTTTAGAAAACGGTCATAAAAAGCATGAAAACCTGTTTCAATTGGGGTTTGGTATTGTTCCCAAAAATCCTCGCTCTCCTGATAGTTTTTCAAAATACCAGGATGAACGGTTTTGAGCAATTGCTTCAATGTCTCTTCATTTCGTACTTGCCAATTCCCCAAACAATAGCGCAAAGCCATACTATAACCCGAATATTGAAAATACAAATTATCATTTTTTACAGATGAAAGAAAACCGATAAAATTGCATTCGCTCTCACTCGCATAGCCCATCTGATGCGCCATTTCATGATTTGTAGTCATCGGAAAACTGTACATAGGACCCAAATAATTCACCTGAGCTTCATTGGTAAACGGATTCAAATACCCGCCAAAACCCATGTAAGTCAAAGGCAAACTAAAAAGAGATTTCTTGATACTCAAATGTGAATAGATAAAGAAATCATATTCTCGATACAGGTTTTTATATCCATTTTGATTCATTTCAAAAACTTGGTTTTGTGAATAGGGAAATACTACTTTCAAGCTGTCATTTTTTGTAATTTGACTTTGAATCGCATTCGTTTTTGCAATTAATTTTTTGGTAAAAGTCAATAAATCTTCATCGGAATAATCTCTTTCGATCGCCATTTTTTCAAACAAGGGTTCGCGGTAATAATTCAATGCCCAGAGAATATGAAAGAAGAAATAAAACACTGATAAAGCACTCAAAATAGTCAGAAGATTGTTTTTCCAATCTAACTTCCAAGATTTTCTTTTGGTCCAAAACCATTTTATAAGTAAAAGAATTAAAATAAAATACAAACAGTCACCTATAGAGAAAGGAATTTTACCTAAAATAATTCTCAAAAATTTTGAAAGATAAACGTAAACTCCATTGCTGTAATAACGTTCCACAGATTCAGGGAAATACCGAATGATTTTTAAGATTATGATTTGAATCAATAAGAATATGGGAAGAATGTAACTGCGCTTCATTTTTTATAAATTGGGTATGTAAAGAAACAAATTTTGAGGGATTATTTATTTTAAAATAAATTAAAACTTTTATAAAACTAGCTTTAGTAGTTTGTAACTTTGAGGTTTTATTACTTTAACCCTTTTTAATTAAAAATTATACAACAGAATGAGTCAAGAGATAAGAAATCTAGAACCTAAAGCACTTTGGAACAAATTTGCCGATTTGAATGCGGTACCTCGTCCTTCCAAAAAAGAAGAACGTGTAATTGAATTTATGAAAGACTTCGGTAACAGTTTGGGACTGGAAACTTTTGAAGATGACATCCGAAATGTAATTATCCGTAAACCAGCCACTGCAGGTATGGAAAACAGAAAAGCGCTTGTTTTGCAAGGGCATTTGGATATGGTACATCAAAAAAATTCGGATACTGTTTTTGATTTTGACACTCAAGGAATCGATATGTATGTAGACGGGGATTGGGTTCGTGCCAATGGAACTACGCTTGGTGCTGATAACGGTCTTGGAGTTGCTACAATTATGGCAATTTTAGAGAGCAAAGACATTCCGCATCCTGCTATTGAAGCTTTGTTTACTATAGATGAAGAAACTGGAATGACTGGTGCTTTGAATCTACAAGGTGGAATTCTTCGAGGAGATATTTTATTGAATCTGGACACTGAAGAAGATAATGAAATTGGTATTGGATGTGCCGGCGGAATTGATGTTACTGCCACTGCCGAATACGATGAAGAGGAAACTCCTGAAGGATCTGCTGCCTATTCTATTAAGGTAAAAGGACTAAACGGAGGGCATTCTGGTATGGATATCCATAAAGGGTTAGGGAATGCCAACAAAATTATGAACCGTTTATTATTTGATGGTTTTGATAATTTTGGATTGCAAATTTCTGAAATCAACGGAGGAAGTCTTCGCAATGCAATTCCGCGCGAAAGTACAGCAAAAGTTATCATTGCAGCTGTCTATGATGAAGCTTTTGTATTCGATATGCAACAAATTGTAAACGAAATAAAAGCAGAGTTTCAAACTACGGAACCAAATCTTGAAGTGATTTTCGAAAAATTGGATACTGTTCCAGCAGTGGTAATGCCATCTATTGCTCAGTTCTATTTTGTACGCTCAATGTATACAGCGCACAACGGCGTTTATAGAATGAGTGCCGATTTTGATAATCTAGTGGAAACTTCCAACAATATTGCTAAAGTAGTGGTAGGTGAGGGGAAACTTTCGGTACAATGTTTGACCCGTTCTTCGGTAGAATCATCCAAATTTGATATGGCTAATGCGCTGCGTTCTGCATTTGAATTAATGGGCTGCGAAGTGGAATTCTCTGGTTCTTATCCTGGTTGGTCACCAAATCCTAAGTCTGAAATATTAGATGTTTTGGTTTCTATTTATGAAAAACAAAATGGCGAAAAACCAAATGTTGCGGCTTGTCATGCTGGTTTAGAATGTGGAATTCTAGGAACAAATTATCCAGAAATGGATATGATTTCTTTTGGACCAACGATCCATGGAGCACATTCACCAGATGAAAGAGCAAGTATTTCTTCTGCACAAAAATATTGGAAATTTGTATTGGAGATTTTATCCAATATTCCAGTTAAATAAAAGAAAGTGTTCAGTGATCAGTTTTTTAGTATTCAGTTAGTTTACTTACCACTAAAAAACTGAATACTGAACACTCCTTTTTAATCCCTTTTCGGATTATTTTTCTTTTCTCTCTTTTCTTCCTTTTTTTCTTTTGCGGTTTTAAGAGGTTCTTTTTTTTCGGTTTTCTTAGCGTCTTGACTTTTTGCCATGATAGTATGTTTTTAGTTGTTTGTTTATAATTTATTTCTAGTAAATGTAAATAAAATATTTGATTTTTTCAAATTTTGAAGCTTTGTATTATTGGTTTCGATACACCTCTACACTATCTTTTTCTAATCTTTGCTTTAGCCAAACCACCAACTTTTTTTTAGTTTCCAAATTTAATTCGGTTTCACTTTTGTATAATAACACTGGAATGGTTTTTTCTTTATTAGTATATTGAGTAACTGCGATGGGTTTAATTTCGGGAAATAGAATTAGGACTTCATTGCTCACTTTGATATTATTGACTTGAAAATCAGTTATCTTTTTTTGTAATCTTTGAATCAATTCGTCTTTGTTATCACCTGTTTTTTTATAGTCATTTATGGTGTTAAGGATATCATTTTTTAGATCAAAAGTATCTTGTTTAATCAATAGTTTTGTATTCAATAAATCATACTCTTTTAATTTTTGATTTAGAGATTTAATTTCCGTTGAATTGAATTTTTTTGTCAAAAAAGCCAATTCCAAAATTTTTGGGTTGTTATTATAATCGGTTCTTTTATAAATGAGGGTAAAGTCTTTTTGAGGAAATTCGTTTTCGATAAAGTCTTCAGTTTGCTGCGTATATTTTTTTTCGTCAAATAAACGATAGGCAAAATAAACACTTGGAATGATCATAATTATTAGAAGCGCTGTAATGCCTTGTCTTACTTGCTTTTGATTTTTTAAATCGATTTGTTTAACAATTGGGTAATTTAAAAATTTCACTATGATAAAAGTGGCAATGCAGATAAAAACACAATTGATGGTATACAAATACAAAGCACCTCCAAAAAACAAATAATTTCCAGTCGCCAATCCATAACCAGCTGTACACAAAGGAGGCATCAAAGCTGTGGCAATAGCAACACCAGGAATGGGATTTCCTTTTTCGACTCTCGTAACGGCAATTACACCAACCAATCCGCCAAAAAAAGCGATCAAAACGTCATAAATATTAGGAGAAGTTCGCGCTAAAAGTTCTGATTGGACTTCTTTGAACGGGCTGATATAAAAATATAGTGTTGAAACCGTTAAGCTAACAATTGTTGCTATTGCAAGGTTTTTTATGGACTTTTTGACCAATTCAAAATCATACATGCCGAGTCCGAAACCAGCTCCAACAATAGGTCCCATCAATGGAGAGATCAACATAGCTCCAATAATTACGGCTGTAGAATTAACATTCAGTCCTACCGAAGCAATAACAATGGCACAAGCCAAAATCCATAAATTGGAACCTCGGAATGAGATATTGCTGATAATGTTTTCTAACACTTTATTTTGGTCTTCTTCTCCTTTTTGAAGATCAATGAAATTTAAAAATTTATTTATTATTTTATTCATTACCGTTGTTTTTATTTGGTTTTAAAAAATCACCATCAATAATTAATAAAATGGTCTGAATTACAGTTACAGAACGATGCGAACTCAATTCATCTGAAACGATGTAGGTCATTCCTTGGGCGAGTTTGAAGATTTCTCCATTTTCTAATTCACTGTTAAATTCACCTTCCAAACAATGAACGATATGTCCTTTTTGGCACCAATGATCTGCACTATAGTTTTCAGAATACACTACTTTTCGAATTCGGAGTCGATCTAAAACAACGGTTTGCCAATAGGCTGTTCCTGTGGTTCCTTTGTGTTCTGTAGTTTCTACTTTGGTCCAATCGATAGTCTGAAAAGGAATAGTGTACATTTTATTTTCTTTTTATGGATAGTAAATTTAAGGAATAAAAAAATCCCCAACTAGTTATAATTGGGGATTAATCTCTAAAACTGAATTTGATATTACTTTTTCTTTAAAAATAAAATTAAACCAAGTACACTAACAATTAAAACAGTTAATGCGGCTAAAACCATTGTCAAATCGCGGATGTTTTTTCCAGCCCAATCCATAAACAAAAATTTATGAAATATGGCAAAAGAATACCCTTCCACTTTATCTGAATTTTGAGTGATAGCTGCTAATCTAGATGTGACTGTTTCTATAAAATAGGTTGTTTTTTCTGGCGTGTCATAAGCTAATTTTATTACGGGCAATCGTTTATTGACAAAACCATATTCTCGACTTTCAAAGTCGGTTAAAACTTTTGTTTCCAATAAAGGGGTGTTCTCCAAACTTGTCTTTTCAGTTGTGCCATCTTCCATTTCACAACAAGCCGCTTTTGAACCAGTATCACTAAAAAAGTAAGCCAAAAATTTGGCGTAATCTAAATCAAGGTTTGGAGCGACTTTATTTGTTGCTGTATTGATATAAACAATTTCGGATTTTGGATTTTCTTTTTTATCCCATTTGGATTTTGAATCCATTTTTGGTTTTTTGTAATTTTTATTTTTGGCCAATGCCAATTGACATCTATAATAAATGCTGTCATTTAATGTAATTAGACTTATATTTTCAACTCGTTTCCAGTCGACAGCGATATCATTGATAGGGTTTTGGATGTCTTTTGATTCAAAAATGGGTTCATACACCATTTTGTCCAAAGTGTATGGATTCCATTTGGTTGTTGCATGATAAGCTCCACTAAAAGCAAATGTCAAAGTGAACAATGAAACCCAAATTCCGATTTGACGGTGGTATTTTCGCAATCCTTTTTTAGGGGTTAAGCTATCGGTTTTTTTGAATTGTTTCCAGAACAGTCCATAAATTGCGATTCCACTAATGGCAGAAAAAAAGATGATGGAAAGAAACAAAAACATAACAACAATACGAATGCTGTTGTTGCTAATCCAATCTATAAAAGCCCAATTATGGAAAGTATCAAAAAACCAGATGAAGGCTTGTCTTGATTTCGGGTTGTAAGTGGACAATTTGCTTGAGGATGTTTCTACATAAACTTCCATTCCGTCAGGACGATCGAATGTGGTTTTGTAAACAGGCAAATAGCGGTTTACGTATTTGTATTGAGCTGTAAATTCGGTTATGATATCAGTTTTGACAATAACGCTTTTTTGGTCATCAAGGAAATAACGGGATAGCCAATTTGCATATTTTTGGTCTCCATTTTCCAGTTTTTTTGCGTCTAAAGTATTAAAATAGATCAATTCGTCTTTTACCGTTTTTACTTGATAAAAGGTTGACTTGTGAAATGAAACGATTCTGAAATTCTTGAATTCGGTTATCTTGTTTTGTTCTAAAACTTCTTGAATGGAGAGCGCCAATTGGGTTTTATCAATTGGTTTTACTTCAAGGCGTTCGTTGGCTATTTCTGGTTTGAAAAAATGCGCCATAAAAGGATGCATTAATCCAGATAATGTCCAGAAAATAACTGGAATTAGTGTAATGATTCCTATTGTACGGTGCCATTTGTACATTTTTTGCTTCAATTTTTTGACTAGTTTGGAATCTTTCTTTTTTGAAATTTTCTCTTCTTTTGGTGTATTGTTCATTGTTTTTTTATTTTTTTAGCCCCGGTAGGAGCGGCATCTCCCGATTTAGAAAAACAAGGCTTTTTTTGCCGTAGTTTTTGTTAATCGGGAATACAGCGGATGACGGGATTAGCTCCTAATTCTTATTTTTTAAGCGAAAAATGATATTGCAAACCAATCAAAAATGTTTTTGGTGCTGCTGCGGTATAAATAGGTTGAGAGCTTGCTGTGTTTGCTCTTGATACATTATAGGCATACAATTTGTCGGTCATATTGATTATGTTTCCATAAATTTCAATGCCTTTCCATTCATAACCAGCTCTAAAATTAAAAATATCATAGCCTGCATATTTGACAGAGTTGATTTGATCTTGATAATAATTACCGACGGATTGCCATTCTACCGAAGTTCTAAATTTTGGTAACCAATTTGGATAATAACTAATTTCAGAATTTCCGGACCATCTTGGTGCTGCGGGCATTTCTTTTCCATCCAGATTTTTCAAAACATCTGCAGGATTATCGGATACTTTAAAATCTATAAAAGTGTGCTCCGCAACTGTACAGCCAAATCGAATGTTTAATTGATTGGATAGCAATTTGTAGTTTCCACCAAATTCAATTCCTTTATGTCTGGTTTTCCCAACTGAACGATAGTCGGTTGAGTTGTCTGGGAGGCGAACGCTTAATAATTCATTTTTTCCTTCCATATAATAAACAGCGTAGTCAAAGTTCAATTTGCCTCCTAGAAATGATAACCAGCCTCCAACTTCGTAATTATCGAAAGTTGCTGGTTCCAGGTTGTAATAGAATTCTGCTGGCTTACCGGTTGTTCCTCCAGTTCCGGGTTTGGCTCTAAAAATAGATGTAATTCCGGGAGGTGCAAACCCTTGGGAATAATTTCCGTAAATTCCAGTAAATGAAACAGGATTGTAGTTGGCACCCGCTTTGAAAGTAGGTTTGTCATATATTTTTGTACCGGTAGAATTGTCTAGCGCATTATTGTAATCTACTTTCAAATTATCATAACGGGCACCAGCAGTTACTACCAATTTTTCAATTGGGTTTATACTCACTTGTGCATAACCTGCGGTGTTAAAAATGTCAGCGGTGTAGTCTGATAATTTTACATCGGGACGTTCGGCTGTAATCTCATAATAATTAACCGTTTGCTTCCCTGAGGTTCCTGGGTTAAGATTGGCTTTCATTTCTAGTAAATACGCCCAATAAGTTACAGGAGAATAATCATAAAGTGCTCCAGCAACAATTTTAGTGTTTAAAAAACTAAATTTTTGGGTGTGTTGCCCGATTGCACCATAACTTTTGAAATTATTAGAGTTTACTTCTCCTTTTGCGGTAGTGGGTTTTACAGTAGGACTCCATTTAATTCCGTAGGATGGATTTTGTCCTAATTTATTGTCTCTATGATAAACGGTTAAATAACTATTGGCATTATCATTCCAGTCGTGCTGCAAAGTCAATCTGGTTCTTAGAGCATCTGATTTTCGATAGGTAAAATCGGTGGTGCTTTTATAAGTTCTATCGTAAAAAGCAGCTTCATTAACACTTCCGCTCATGTCCGAATTGTACTTGCCCCACATGGTATTACTGATTAAACGAGTTTTGTTGGTGATATTGTAATCAAATCTAAAGTTTATATTGTCTTTTTTATAATCAGAATAGGTCATCCAACCGTTTTCCTGTAAGCTGGAGATTCCTGCAATATTGAAACCGACTTTGCCCACAATAGCACCGCCTGCAGCTTGAACTCGTTTGTAACCCCATTGGTCTGCTTGTATTCCAAACTTGAATTCGGGGGTAACTGGAGGATGAATTGAAATTAAATTAACTGTTCCTCCAACTGCTTCTGATCCATATAAAGAGGAAGCAGGACCTTTTATTACTTCTATACTTTGAAGATTGAATTGATTAATTTCTAATAAAGCATTGTGGTTAAAAATTCCCATTGGGCGAATAGGCAGGCCATCTTCAAGGTACAAATAATAAGCATTGGTTGTCATGGGTTGACGAATAGACATCATGTGTTGTTCGTTACCAAGGTTTACCATCAGTACTCCAGGTGTTTTGTTGATGATTTCATAAGCAGCTACCGCCTTGGT
Source organism: Flavobacterium rarum (SeqCode) (assembly GCF_965234445.1). Classification (GTDB taxonomy): domain Bacteria; phylum Bacteroidota; class Bacteroidia; order Flavobacteriales; family Flavobacteriaceae; genus Flavobacterium; species Flavobacterium rarum. Next base: position 13,527 of record NZ_OZ248484.1, read on the forward strand.
TTCGTTTATGGTTTTGGCTGTTAATTTACTAACTGCAGCTGGTGTTTCTTTTCGTAATGTAGCAGAACGATTGGCAGTAACGAAGACATTTTCAAGTTCTTCTGTTTTTGTACTATCTTTTTCAGTTTTATTTTGTGCAATAGAAATTTGACCCAATACTAATAGGGTGAATAGTATTTCCTTCATTTTGATTTATATAAATTTTGGGTAATAACAATTGTTTCATTGACCTTAAGCCAATGAAAGACATTTCAAAAAAGTTTGAAAAGTTAAATTAGAATTTATATAAAATAGGTGGGTGGTCGAAAGTTTGATAAGACAACCGAGATTGGTTTTTTATCAAAAGAAAAATATTTTGTTGGAGTAGAAGAAATTGATGTTACAATTGAAAAGTTCGTTTCTAAAGTATTTGGAATGTAAACTAACTCCAATTTTTCTTTGAGGTTGTTTTGCATTTGTTTTTCATTATCATCAAATTTCTTTAAGCTTTTCTTAAGTTCACAATTACCATTACAAGTGTTGTTGGCTATTTCTCTTTGTACACAAATGGTTTTGGCAATTTCGTCTTGATTGATTTTAAATTTGGCATAAATAATTATATTTCCAAAAGAAGGAAGTAATAATATGGAAGATAGCAATATGACGAAAAATTGTTTCAGATTTTTTTATTTGACCGCAAAAATAGTATTTATTTTAAGACAGTTATATCCTTTTAATAAAAAACCCCCAACTACTTTCGTAATTGGGGATTCAAATCAATTCTATTTTTAATTAAGAAACCAAAACCCAAGTACCACTAGCGATTAAGCTTTCGGCTTTTTTGAACTTCATTTCTTGTGTTTGTCCGTTGGCAACATTTTGAATGGTTACTGTATCGTTACGGTTTATCTTTGGTTGGTCGCGAACGATAGTTTCTGTTACTTGTCTTTGTTGCGTTTGTCCAGCTTCTTGATTACGTTCTGCTAATTCATCAGAATTTAAAACTTCGTCTTTGCTCAATTTATAATCTTCTTTCTGACGAATTTCTTTTGCTTCTTGAATTTGTTGGTTTTGTTGAGCAGGTAAGTCTCCTTTAAATAAGAAAGATATCACTTCCTTGTTTACATTATCTAGCATTCCTCTAAATAAATTAAAAGCCTCTAATTTATAAATAAGTAATGGATCTTTTTGCTCGTGTACGGCCAATTGAACCGATTGTTTCAACTCATCCATCTTACGTAAATGTTTTTTCCAAGCTTCATCAACGATAGATAATGTGATGTTTTTCTCAAAATCAGCAACTAGTTGAGCTCCCTCTGTTTCATACGCTTTTTTCAAATCAGTAACGACGTTAAACGATTTTATTCCATCTGTAAACGGAACTACAATACGTTCAAATTGATTGTTTCTGTCTTCGTAAACGTTTTTTATAATTGGGAATGCCTCTCTAGCGCTTCTTTCTGTTTTTTGAGTATAAAATTCTAGCGTAGCTTTGTAAAGTTTTGCAGTAATTTCTATTTCAGTTAGTTTAGAGAATTCGTCTTGAGACACTGGTGAAGTAAAAGAGAAATAACGAATAATATCAAATTCAAAATCTTTGAAACTATTTCTTGCTTTATTATCATCAACTATCAGTTCGCAAGTGTCATAAAGCATATTGGCAATGTCTAATTTTAGACGCTCACCAAACAAGGCGTGACGACGACGTTTGTAAACTACTTCACGTTGCGCGTTCATTACGTCATCATATTCTAATAAACGTTTACGAACACCAAAATTGTTTTCTTCTACTTTTTTCTGAGCACGCTCGATCGATTTGGTCATCATAGAATGCTGAATCACTTCTCCTTCTTGCAAGCCCATTCTGTCCATTACCTTGGCTACTCTTTCGGAGCCAAACAAACGCATTAAATTGTCTTCAAGAGATACGTAAAATTGAGAACTTCCAGGATCTCCTTGACGTCCTGCACGACCGCGTAACTGACGGTCAACACGACGAGAGTCATGACGTTCTGTACCTACAATTGCCAAACCTCCTGCAGCCTTCACTTCTGGAGATAATTTAATATCCGTACCACGACCAGCCATGTTTGTTGCAATAGTAACAACCCCTGCTTTTCCTGCTTCTTCAACAATTTGGGCTTCTTGTTTGTGCATTTTTGCATTCAATACATTGTGAGTTACACCACGCATTTTCAACATTCGGCTCAATAATTCTGAAATCTCTACTGAAGTTGTTCCAATAAGAACGGGTCTTCCAGCATTTGATAATTGTGTTACATCTTCGATTACAGCATTAAACTTTTCTCGAGTTGTTTTGTAGATATAATCTTCTTTATCATGTCTTGCCATTCCTCTGTTGGTAGGAATCTCAACAACGTCCAGTTTGTAGATTTGCCATAACTCGCCAGCTTCAGTAACAGCTGTTCCTGTCATACCTCCCAATTTGTTGTACATTCGGAAATAGTTTTGCAAAGTAACCGTTGCAAATGTTTGAGTAGCTGCTTCGATTTTTACGTTTTCTTTAGCCTCAATAGCTTGGTGCAAACCGTCAGAATAACGGCGACCATCCATGATACGTCCCGTTTGTTCATCTACAATCATGATTTTATTATCCATGATTACATATTCGACATCTTTTTCAAATAGAGAATAGGCTTTTAAAAGTTGTGTCAATGTATGGATACGCTCACTTTTTATACCAAAATCTTGAAATAATTTTTCTTTCTCTTCGGCTTCAGCATCTTTGTCTAATTTTTTCTTTTCGATAGCTGCAATTTCAGTTCCAATATCTGGTAACACGAAAAAGTCAGCATCCGTGTCTCCAGAAAGGAATTTTATACCGTTATCTGTTAATTCTACTTGATTGTTTTTTTCTTCTATAACAAAATACAATGCTTCATCCACTTTTGGCATTTCGCGATTGTTGTCTTGCATATAAGAGTTCTCGGTTTTTTGAAGCAATTGTTTGATTCCTTCTTCACTCAAAAACTTAATAAGTGCTTTGTTTTTTGGTAAACTTCTGTAAGCTCTTAGTAACAAGAAACCTCCGTCTTTTGTGTTTCCTTCTTTGATTAACTTTTTTGCTTCTGAAAGAAAACCATTGGCCAATTGACGTTGCAAACTGACAAGGTTTTCAATTTTTGGTTTCATTTCCATGAACTCATGACGGTCTCCTTGAGGAACTGGTCCTGAAATGATAAGTGGTGTTCTTGCATCGTCAATTAAAACCGAATCGACCTCATCGACAATAGCGTAATTGTGTTTTCTTTGAACCAAATCTTCTGGCGAATGTGCCATGTTATCTCTTAGGTAATCAAAGCCAAATTCATTATTTGTTCCGTATGTAATATCAGAATCGTATGCTTTTTTTCTTCCTTCAGAATTAGGTTGGTGGTTGTCAATACAATCTACAGTCAATCCATGAAATTCGAATAAAGGGGCTTTCCAAGTACTATCACGTTTGGCCAAGTAATCATTTACGGTTACCAAATGCACTCCATTTCCAGTCAAAGCATTTAAGTATAATGGCAAAGTAGCTACCAATGTTTTACCTTCTCCAGTTTGCATTTCAGCTACTTTTCCTTCGTGTAATACCATTCCGCCAATCAATTGAACATCATAGTGGATCATATCCCAAGTGATTTCTTTTCCTGCAGCATTCCAAGTGTTTGCCCAGATTGAATTGTCTCCCTCTAAGGTGATGTAGCTTTTGGTTGCGGATAATTCTCTGTCTTTTGCAGTAGCAGTTACTGTAATTTGAGAATTGTCTTTAAAACGTCTTGCGGTTTCTTTTACCACTGAGAAAGCTTCTGGAAGAATTTCCATCAATGTTTTTTCAGAGATATCGTAAGCTTCTTTTTCCAAAGCATCTATAGCAATGTAAATATCTTCTCTTTTGTCAATGTCTTCAATGTTTTCTACTTCTACTTGTAAAGCAGCTATTTTAGCATCTTTTTCGGCACGAGCTTGTTTTATTTTTTCTTTAAAAAAAACAGTTCTTGCTCTTAATTCATCATGTGATAAGGCTTGCAAAGGGATTTCAAAAGTTTTAATTTTATTTAAATACGGTTGCAATGCTTTGACATCTTTTTGAGATTTATCTCCAACAAAGACTTTGATAATACTGTTTATGAAACTCATGATTTATTTTTATTTCTATTTAATATAACTGTGTAAATTTAAACAAAAAAAAAGCCTCTTTTGAGACTTTTTCTTGGTTTACTTTTTAATATTCATCCTCATTCCAAAGATAATCTTCGTCGGTTGGATAATCTGGCCAAATTTCTTCCATTGATTCATATATCTCGCCTTCGTCCTCAATAGATTGAAGGTTTTCTACTACTTCTAATGGAGCTCCTGCTCTAATAGCGTAGTCAATAAGTTCGTCTTTGTTAGCAGGCCACGGTGCATCGCTTAAATATGATGCTAATTCTAATGTCCAATACATATTTGTCGATTTAGTTTTGTGCAAAAATAAATTTTTTACTGAAAAAGACAAGTAAAAAACCATTTATTTTTTAAAAAATTTAAGAACGTCTCAATTATAGCTGATTTCTGATTATTGATTAACGATTTATGATTGTATAATATTGATTTTTAAATCTTAAATCTAATATCGTTAATCTACAATTTAAAATGCTACTTCCTCGGTATCCATTTTACTTCATCAGCCTTTAAATCAAGAGACAACTTTCGTGCCAATACAAAAAGATAGTCAGAAAGTCGGTTTAAGTATTTAATGGCTATTTCGGCAACTGGTTCATTATGGCTTAAATGCACTGCTAAACGCTCTGCACGGCGACAAACGCATCTTGCTATATGACAATATGACACAGTTTGATGTCCTCCAGGCAAAACAAAATGTGTCATTGGGGGAAGCAATTCTTCCATAGTATCAATTTCGTTTTCTAATAATTCAATATCAGATTCGACTATTCCAAGATTTTTTAAGCGGAGTTCTCCGTTTTTCATCACTTCTTTTTCTGGAGGAGTGGCAAGAATGGCTCCAACAGTAAACAAACGATCTTGAATTTCGATTAGAATTTCTTTGTAATGAGAATTAATTTCTTGGTCACGGATTAATCCGATGTAGGAATTCAATTCATCTACCGTTCCGTAACTTTCGATTCGTGCATGGTCTTTTGGTACACGAGTTCCTCCAAAAAGAGCTGTAGTTCCTCCATCTCCAGTTTTTGTATATACTTTCATTTTAAGTTAAAGATTAGATGTTAGAGATTAGATGTTAGTGATTAGAAGTTTGAGGTTGGAGTTTTACTAGATCAGAATATTTCTAACCTCAAACTTCTAACCTCAAACTTATTTTATTGTGTCACTTTCAATAACACCGTCTCTTAAACGAATTACACGATGAGCATAAGCAGCAATTTCTTCTTCGTGAGTTACCAATATAACTGTATTCCCATTGGCGTGAATATCTCCAAAAAGTTTCATAATTTCCAATGAAGTTTTGCTATCCAAGTTTCCTGTGGGTTCATCAGCAAGTATGATAGAAGGTTTGTTTACCAATGCTCTAGCAATGGCAACACGTTGGCGTTGACCTCCTGAAAGTTGATTGGGTTGGTGATCCATTCTGTCACCTAGATTAACTTGGTTTAATACTTCGGTAGCTCGTGTATTTCTCTCGTTTTTTGAATAACCTGCATAAATCATGGGTAAGGCTACATTATCAAGAGCTGTAGTTCTTGGAAGAAGGTTAAAGGTTTGAAAAACAAAACCAATTTCTTTGTTTCTAATTTCGGCAAGTTCATCGTCTTTCATGTGGCTTACATTTTTCCCATTTAAAATATAAGTTCCAGAAGTTGGTGTGTCCAAACAACCTAATAAATTCATTAATGTAGATTTTCCTGATCCAGATGGTCCCATTAGGGCAACATATTCCCCTTTATTAATTTCTAAATCAATACCTTTTAATACATATACAATTTCGTTTCCAAGTACAAAGTCTCGTTTGATATTGGTAATTTTTATAAGTGGGTTTTCCATCAGATTTTTAGATTGTAGATTTTTGATTTAAAATTTTAAAAGTACAAAAGACTTTCGAATTACATATAAGTAGATTGGATTTGATTTTTGTTACATATTAATGGATGTATTAAAAGTTTAGTAACCATTCCGTACTCTGTTAAGTAACTAAGACACTTAGTTGCTAAGATTCTAAGTTTAAGAAGAAAGGGGGTGCACGACAAAATGCATTTTTTTAAAAATTAGGAGCAACTATTTTTAAATATTGATTTTTTGACTTTGTTGGGCACAGATTATACAAATTTCACAGATTTACACTGATTAATCTATGAAAATTTGTGTAATCTGTGTCTCATATTTTGAAACAGTGCAATTTTTCGGGCACCCGAAGAAAGGTTTTCAGTCTTTTTCTAAAATCATGTAAATTACTATTTGAACCCGTTGGGTGAAATTATTTTTCACCACATAGAAACATAGAATTTATAGTTTTTAAAAGAAAAAAATAGACGTTTTACTATTCACATAGCTATTCTATGTGTGAAATAGTACTATTTCTATTTATTCTTTTGCCTATTTAGCATTAATCTATGATTCTATGTGGTTAAATTTTTATTTTATTTGAATTTCACCCAACGGGTTATTTGATTTTATTATTTAAGTTCTAAAATGCCTACTAAAATCTTTGCAAATTATAGCCTTAGCAACTTTATAACTACTGAATAGATAAAAGTTATGAGATTTGGCTTCAATTTAAGTGTCTGCGAATTAAATAGATAAATTCAAATTTTGACTAGTATCAGAATTTTTTTGAATGTTTGTATAATTACTACCTATATATTAGATACGATACAACTGTTGGTACATTTGATTAATAAATGTATATAAAATCAAAAATTATGAAAACTAGAAAATTATTATTGGGAATGGCAGTTGTTGCTTTGGGATTATCATCTTGTAAGGATGAAAAAAAAATACAAGCAGAAAAATCGGTTGAAACATATGTTGTCTATGTAGATTCATTAGGGAACATGGATTCTATAGCAACAAAAGAGAATTGGGAATCAATTCAAGCTGACTATGAATTGAGAAATGCACAAGCAGAAGCGGCTTTGGCAGATTTAAAAGATGATATAAAAGCTCAAGAGCGTATCAATGCTAGTAGAGCAAAATATGAAGAATTAAAAGCTAGAATGGAAGCTCAAGCTGTTGCTGAAAATAATGCAATAATTGCCGATAGTCCAAAACAACGATTGCGAAATGCACTTTTTGGTGAAGGAAAAGTTGGAGATGACATGAATTTTAATTGGGTAAATGCCAAAAACATCCTTAATGTTTACCAGATGTTTGTAGATACTGCACAGAAAAACAAAGATAGTTATACTCGTGAAGATTGGGATGAAGTGAAGTTGATGTATGAAGCATTGGATAGCAGAAAAAACACAGTAGAAAAAGAAGGACTTACTTCAAGTGATAATTCGAAAATTTCTGGATTAAAATTAAAATTTGCTCCAATGTATACTTTAAATAGAATGGGTGCCAAATCGGATGAAATGTCTAAAGCAAAACAATAACTAATATTAATTCAAGAAAAAATAACAATCGTTTTGGTTGTTATTTTTTTAGTTTAAAGCAATATTTCTTTTAAAGCACATGATGTATTTTGAGTAAATTGCAGTTGTGTTTGTTATTATAATTATAAGTAAAATGACAATAAATCTTATAATAAATGTCTTTTGCCTAATAAATTTGAATTTCAATTGTTTTTAGTTCAATCTAATCTGTTTTTTTTAAATAATTGTTTGAAAGAAAGTTAAATCTCAATTAAAACATATTTTGATCAATTCAATTTTAGGTATAAGTATCAATAAAAATAAATGTTAGAATTTTAGTTTTGGTTATTCAAAATGGGAATAGACAGTCATGGGGGTGACTGTCTTTTTTTTTATACACGAATCACAAAATGCTGTTTGGGTTGTTCGTATCTGAAGAAAATCAGTCCCCACTGAAAAGTATCAATACTTACGGTAACTTTTGGATGGTTTTTTATACTCTCCCAGGCTTCTTCCATTTCTGGTGACCAATGAATATCATCGAATATCCATAACGTTTCATTAGTAATGGTTGGTAATAACATTTCAAAATAGTCTAAGGTCGCTTTTTTGGAATGGTTGCCATCGAAGTAAATGAGGTTTTGGGTTTTGGGTTTTGGGTATGCTTGAGCTGTTCGATCTGTGCTCTCGGTTTGGGTTTTGAAGTAGGTTGAAAACTCGGTTGTAATACATTCTACATTGTTAATGTTCAATAATTGCAATTGATTTTTTGCTATTAATAGTGTATTAGGACATCCTTCTAATGTTTTAACTGATGCTTTTGGATTACCTAAAGATAGGGCAGATGTGGCCAATCCTAAAGAAGTTCCTATTTCCAATATGGTATCGGGTTGGAAATAATTAGTTATTCTAAACAATAGCTTTGCACGTTTGGGCGAAATTCCAGCGGCTTTGGCTATTTGTGAAATTAGCCTGGTATTGGATTTAAAAACGCGAGATCCTGCACCAAAATCGGTTACTTCAATGGTGTTTTTATTTTTCAAAAGTTCATTTCGGTAGTTTTTCAGAACAATATATTCTGATTTGAATTTCTTGTCATAAAAACATTTGGTCAATAAATTAAAGACAAATGGAGAATGTACGGCGTGTTCGTTTTTCGAATGCCAAAGAAATTTTATATAGGATTTGATTTGGAAAAACATAGAAACTATTTCACAAAGGTTCACAAAGAAAATGCGAAGATACACAGAGATTTCTTAAGTCTTCAAAAACTAAAAACTAAAATTTACGAGACTTTGATTTACTTAGAGATTCTTTGTAAAACAGCATTTTATTAAAGTGTGTGCCAATATTGAACTGTCCCAATATTTAAAACTATCTTTGCGCCCTTGGAATTTTTGCCAAGAGTAGCAATGAATTTTTATAATAATGACGGAAGAAACAGCCATTAAAAGTGCCATTACGTTGGATGAAATAAACCAGTGTATCACTATTTTGACACAACTCAATACAGATACGGACCAGATTTTTGAAATACCGGCAGTCCAAAGAATAGCTTTAATAAAAGCTGCGGGTCAATTTTCACGACCTGACCGCGATGAGTTTAAAAAGCGAAAAAAAGACGGGAAAGCAGTAGCCAAACGCAAACAGGAAAAGAAAGACCGAACGGCCCGAAAAGAAACAGGAATTCGTTCTGCTCGGGAAGCAAGTGTTTTTGTCGCTCCAAAATTGTTGGCTGTAAATGATCTCGCTAACAAAGAACAATTAGAATTGGAGACACCTAGAAAGTGTTATGTGTGCAAAACGGAATTTACCAAAATGCATCATTTTTACGACTCGATGTGTCCCGATTGCGGCGATTTTAATTACGCCAAACGTTTTCAAACTGCCGATGTAAAAGGGCAAATTGCCGTGATTACAGGTTCTCGATTAAAAATCGGGTATCATATTACCTTGATGCTGTTGCGTGGTGGAGCTACGGTTATTGCCACGACTCGTTTTCCAGTGGACTCGGCTTTGCGATTTTCTAAGGAAGACGATTTTATGGAGTGGGGGCATCGCTTAAAAATTCACGGATTGGATTTGAGACATATTCCGAGTGTGGAGATTTTTTGCAATTTCATTGAGCAAAAATACGGTCGATTGGATATTTTAATCAATAATGCAGCGCAAACCGTGAGACGTCCTGCTGGATTCTACACACACTTAATAGAAAATGAAGAGTTACCAATTGAATCCTTGCCTCAAAAAGCCCAAGATTTATTATTGGATCATACCAATTGCTTGGACGAATTAAAAGTACTGACTTCTGGAGCGTCTTCGAATCAAAATATGCCGGTCACTTGGCATGGGCCAGAACCTGGAATTGGTTTAAGAGCTTCGGCCAAATTATCTCAGATTCCGTATTCGTTTGACAATACGCTGGTTGCTCAAGAAGTTTTTCCAGAGGGAGAGCTCGATGCCGATTTGCAACAGGTAGATTTACGAAAAGTAAACAGCTGGCGTTTGAAATTAGGACAAATTGAAACGACTGAAATGATTGAGGTACAGTTGGTGAATTCGGTAGCTCCTTTTGTGTTGTGCAACCGACTTTCGGAAGTGATGAAGAAGGATAATACGGGTAAAAAACACATCATAAACGTTTCGGCAATGGAAGGGAAATTTTATCGAGATTTTAAGGAAGATCGCCACCCGCATACCAATATGGCGAAAGCAGCTTTGAATATGCTCACGCATACAGCAGCAGGAACTCTAGCAAAAGATGGGATTTTCATGAATGCCGTTGACACCGGTTGGGTTACCGATGAAGATCCCGCAGAACTAGCCAAGAGAAAACAAGAAGAACAAGATTTTCAACCGCCACTGGATATTGTAGATGGTGCTGCTCGAGTAATGGATCCTTTGTTTGATGGAATTAATACCGGAAAACACTGGTGCGGTAAGTTTTTGAAAGATTACTATCCAATTGCTTGGTAAGCCCTTAATCCTCAAAGGAGCGAATAGAAACGAGATGTAAAACAAAACCACAACAGAATTAATTTCCGTTGTGGTTTTGTCTTTTTATTATAGCTATAATTTTAAATCTAAATAGACGATTTGATTAATTTACTGAAATTAATTTAACATCAAAAATAAGTGCCGAACCACCAGGAATAGGCCCCATCGTTTCATTTCCATATCCTAAATGAGCAGGTACCAAAAGAATACCACTGCCTCCAGCTTTGAAATGAGGGATGCCTTCTGTCCAGCCTTTTACTACTTGATCCAAACCAAAAGAAATCCCTTCAGCTGGACTTTCGTCAAAAGTTGTACCATTTGTAAAATAGCCTTTGTAAGCTACAGTTACGTTAGAGGTTTCAGTAGGCTGTGTTCCAGTTCCAGCATCGTTAATTACATAATACAAACCGGATTCGCTTTTTTTAGCATTTAATTTGTTTTTGGCTATGTAATCGGTAATTTCTTTATCGTTTTTGGCAACACAATCAACTATTGCTTCTTTTTCAACTGTTGGTTCTTTTTCTTTTCCTTTGGAACAAGAAATTAAAAGAACGAAGACTAGTAGTGCAGATAAGAGGTTTTTCATGGTATATTGTTTTTTAAAAAACACAAATATAGCGAAATTCGATATTGATTTTGGTATAAAAAATAATCTTCAAATAAATGCAATATTGTCTTTCGGGATTCTTGTTTTCAGTATTAAAATCCTTCTCCATCATTAAAATAGAAAGTTTCTGATTTACGTCCCAATCCAAAATTAACAATAAAATTGGTTAGGGTATTTTTGTCCAATAAAACTCTTAAACCAATTCCAATTGCAGGCTGAATTGATTCGAATAATTCTAGGTTATTGTCAACAGAACTGGCTGTCGTTGCATTGGCAAAAACCGTTCCGCTGATCATTTGATTTTTGGTAATTGGAAATCGATATTCGCTTTCAAAATACATTAGGTTTGTTCCCCTGAAAAGTCCTTGAGTGTATCCTTTTCCACTTCGGCTATTTTGATCCCAACCAATAGCGGGCTGATTTAAATAAGGTTGTCTTCCGCTTGTCAAAAATTGTCCGTACGCCCAAAAAGCAATTACGTGTTGTTTGTTTGTTTTACTTATGGGGATAAAGTACCTGCTTTCAAGTAATAATGTAGAGTTACTTTGTTTGTTAGGATCAGATTGTGGATTGTATCGAAAGTTGGCATTTAGGTATAATCCATTGTTAGTATTGATCAAGTTGTCTCTGGCATCATAAATCAAGTTTAAGCTAAATCCATTTACAGTATAATTTTTGTTACTGAATCCATATTTTTTAGAATAGTTGTAATGATAGGTTAATTTACCATTTTCGACATCTAAATTTTTGTCATTTATATTGGAATAACTGTCAATATGAATGCCTAATCCAATAAAAAAAGACTCGAAGATATTGTAAGAAACCGTTTCATGAAATTTAAAGTAATTGTAATTCATAGGTTGCTCTATGGTGGAGTAATTAAAGTCTTTGAATTCTGCGCCCCATGGAATAATATCGGTTCCTAAGCCATAATTGGATTGAGAAAAAACATAGTATCTAAAATCTCCACTAAAGAAGAATTTGTCATTATTGATATACATATTGTTTTTCAAATAAGTCAAAATTTGTTTTTGTGAACTATAGGAAGCACCTCCTGATAGTAAAGAGATTTTGTTTTCGGGCTTTATTTTAAAACTGAATTGACTTATAAATCCAAGTGTAAAACCATTTGCAGGTTGATAGCCTAATGTTGGAAATGCTATTAGGTTTGTTTTGGAATCGACTTTGCTTATTTTAAGAGTATCTTCTTTAGTAAATAAATCAACAATGGATCGTAGTTTTTGTTTTATTTCGATACCTTTTTTTTCTTCCTGAGCAATCGAAGTTTGTAAATAAAAAAGCAAAAAAAGAAATAGAAATAAGGTTTTCGATTTCGAGTTATTTGTAAAATTCATACTGAAGACATTTTTTTTGCGCCAAAACAATTTAATTTCTTATTCGGATCTAATTTTAAAATTTATTAATAGTATTGGTTATGATTATTTTCAAAATGAAAAACAAAGTTTTTTAAGCTCAAAAAAAGTGTTTTGTTTTTTTAATAAACATAGCATTCAAGTTAAAAGAAATGTGTTTTTCAGATTTTTAAATGTTATAAAGCTTCTGTTTTTATATGACAAATAAATTTTCAGGAATAAAAGTAAAGGGTTATAATAAAATATAAAACTAAGTAAAATTTCTCACAGTTGATTAATTGTATAAATAAAAGTCTTTTTTAACTGTTTTATTTTATGATTTGAAACAAAGTCCAAAAAATAAAAGCCACATTAGAATCAATTCTGATGTAGCTTTTAGTCAATTTAGTAAAGTATTATTGTTAGTTTACAGAAATTAATTTAACTTCAAATATAAGTACAGAACCTCCAGGGATTCCTCTATTGTCATAACTTCCATATCCTAGATGAGAGGGAATCAAAAGGATGCCATTTCCACCGGTCTTAAAATAAGGTATGCCTTCAGTCCAACCTTTTATGACTTGATTAAGGCCAAAAGAAATTCCTGCAGTATTACTTTGGTCAAATACAGTTCCATTCGTGTAATACCCTTTGTAGGCCACGGTAACATTGGATGTTGTAGTAGGTTGAGTGCCAGTTCCAGGTTCTTTAATTATATAATACAATCCAGTTTTGCTTTTTTGTGCGGTTAAATTATTTTTGGCAAGGTAATCCGTTATTTCTTTGTCGTTTTTGGCAGTGTAATCTACTTGAGCTTCATCGTCTTTAGAGCATGAAATGAAAAATGTAAAGGCAAGTAATGCTGTAATAAAGTGTTTCATGTTTAAGTTTTTTTTTTAATGGGCAAATATAATAAAATCAATGTGTTTTTTTGTTTAAGAATTATTCTCAATATTTTGTTCTCAAATCAAATGCTTTTAGGTTAATTCATACACCTGTTTTAATTTGTTAAAATACTAACATTCAATTATTAAATTTAAAATATCCATATTAAAAAAGTTTAGGGTATGATCATTTTATTTACTTCTTACAGTTTTTAATTGTTGAATTTTAAAATATAAAGTTATGTCACAAAAGATTCTTGTTGCAAATTACAGCTATAACGTTTCTTGTGAAGAATTTGAAAGTATGGCTTCGGAGTTAGGTCCTGCATTTGCAGATGTGCCTGGATGTCTTTGGAAAATTTGGTTGATAGTGATAAAAAAGAAGCAGGAGCAGTTTATACCATTACCGAATACAAAATAGCCCAGTCTACTCGATCTTTTTCTCCAATACTTTCTCAAAAAATAATTCCGTAGCAAAGGCTATGCAATGATTTTTTTCGTTGTCTTGAAAAAAAACAACTTCGCATCTTTAGACTATTTTATAATAGGTAATGGTATTATTTATTTAAAGATGATGAGTCTTTGCAAAATTTTATAGCTAATCCATTAGTTGCGTCAGTTCTTTCTCATCCAGCATTAAGTAGTTTTGATTTAAAAGAAAGGGATATTCTTAAACCCAGAATCCGCATTAGACTTCGTAGCGAAACTGAATTATTCAATAAAAGCTAGAGCTCACGGACTATTTTTGAAGATGTAATACTTTTGTATTTTGAATTTAAAAATGGGAGTAAGTTTGTGGTTTTGAAGAAAAATTTAGTTATAGTAGATTTCTAATGCGGAATCTGGGTTAAAGAGGTTAGTAAAGTAACTCGCGCACCTTTGCAGTAATTTATTATTATATAAAAAAACCACAGCAAAATTAAATTCTGTTGTGGTTTTAAATATTATTTTAAAAAAGTATCAAATAACGAAAACTGCTACTGAATACTAATTTACCCTTCCATTTTCGCACTCAATTCAAACCATCGCTCTTCTTTACTTTCAATTTTCTTGATGATGTTTTCGAGTTCTTTGGCTTTCTTTTCAATGTCGGTATCGGCTACTTTTCCATCCGAAAATAACGCTTCGATTTTGGTTTTGTCAATTTCCAAATCCTTGATTTCTCTCTCAAGTTTCTGAAATTCTTTTTGCTCGTTGAAAGTCAAATTTCCAGTCGGATTGTTTTGCTTCCATTCTTTTTTCTCTGTTTTGTTGTCTTCTTTCTGGGCAACATCGGCACTGTCTTCGTAGGCTCTAAAATCCGAATAGTTTCCTGGAAAATTCTCAATCTCACCTTGACCTCTAAAAACAAATAAATTGTCCACAATTTTGTCCATAAAGTACCTGTCGTGCGACACTACAAGCAAGCAGCCTGGGTAATCCATCAAGAAACTTTCCAGTACATTTAAGGTTACAATATCTAAATCATTGGTTGGCTCATCCAGAATCAAGAAATTTGGATTCTGAATTAAAACGGTACATAAATACAAACGTTTCAATTCACCACCACTCAATTTTTCTACATAATCGTATTGTTTTTTGGCATCAAAAAGAAAACGTTCCAACAATTGCGAAGCCGAGATGATTTTCCCTTTTGTCAACGGAATAAATTCTCCGTATTCTTTAATCACATCAATGACACGTTGACCTGGTTTTGGATTAATTCCACTTTGAGTATAATAACCCACTTTTATGGTTTCTCCAACTACTACTTTTCCACTATCTAGCGGAATAGTTCCTGTCAAAAGATTCAAGAAAGTAGATTTTCCAGTTCCGTTTTTACCAATAATTCCAATACGTTCACCACGTTGAAAATCAAAACTGAAATTATCCAAAATCACGTGATCCTTGAATTTTTTGGAGATTTTGTGAAGCTCAATAATCTTGCTTCCCATGCGCTCCATATTAATTTCGAGTTCAACAACGTTTTCACGACGGCGACTTTGTGCTTTTTCCTTTATATCATAGAAATCATCTTGACGCGATTTACTCTTACAAGTACGCGCTTTGGGTTGGCGACGCATCCATTCCAATTCTTTTACAAATAAGTTTTGAGCTTTGTCTACACTAGAATTTTCAGAGGCAATGCGTTCTTCTTTTTTCTCCAAATAATAGGAATAATTTCCTTTGTATTGGTATATTTTTCCGTTGTCCAGTTCAATGATTTCATTACAAACGCGCTCCAAGAAGAAACGGTCGTGCGTTACCATAAACAACGTAATGTTTTCTTTGGCAAAATAACTCTCCAACCATTCAATCATTTCCAAATCCAAATGATTCGTTGGCTCATCTAGAATTAATAAATCGGGACGGTTGATCAAAATGATGGCCAGTGACAAACGTTTTTTCTGTCCACCCGAAAGATTTTTTACTTTCAATTTAAAGTCTTCCAACTTCAATTTAAACAAAATTTGCTTGTATTGCGTTTCAAAATCCCAAGCATTGTGTTGGTCCATTCCGTCAAAAGCTTTTTGATAGGCTTCTTCATCTTCGGGGTTTTCCAATGCTTTTTCGTAGGCTTCAATAACTTTCAAAGTCTCGTTATCCGAAGCAAAAATACTTTCCTCAATCGTTAATTCATCTTGCAATTTATTGTCTTGCGACAAAAAAGCCATTCGAATGCTTTTTCTAAGCACAACTTGTCCAGTGTCCGGCTCGTCAAAACCATTAATAATGTTCATTATAGTGGTTTTACCCGAACCATTTTTGGCGATAAAGGCAATTTTTTGATCTTTGTTGATTCCAAAGGAAATGTCTTTGAACAGCGTACGCTCCCCAAAAGATTTTGATATATTCTCTACTGATAAGTAATTCACAAGGCTAATTTTTTGGCAAAAGTAAGCTATTATAGCACTAAATGCGAATTGTTTATTTGTAACTATTCCGCTTGCATCAAATTCAATTTAGAATATAAAGAAAAAAAGACACGAATTTCACGAATTAGCACGAATTTGGATACCGTAATTATTTCACGAATCTGCCAAAGTCAATGAATTAGTGCAATTTTTTAGCAACCATTACAATTCGTGCAATTCGTGTAAACCTTTTTAATAGTTCAATTTCAAAAACATACTCAAATCAATCGAATGTATTTGATGTGGAGTGTTTACAAAAGGCTTTTTTACAGTAGCTTCTTTAGTCAAATAAAATATTTTTCCATCTTCGGTAGCAATTCCTTCAACTTGATGAAAGGGAAGTTTTATTTTAATTTTTCGTTTATTCCCGGCTGAAAAATCATTGTTTTTATAATCAAATAATAGGTACACAAACGGCAGAAGCATTTTTGAATATCCACACAAAACAATGCTTTTTTTATTGGGTATTGTAGTTGCACCCGTTACCAATCCTTGCACATTAAGCGTTTCTTTGAGTTGAGCAATGTGCTTCCCGGGATTTTTTGTTAAAGAATACACACTCGTTTTCTCACTGGTCCATTGTTTGGTAAACAAATAAATACTGTCCTGTAAAACCACAAATGCCTCACAGTCAAAATCGGTTGTATTTGCTTTCTGAATATTGAAATCCGTTTGGTTTTCATACGAAAAAACAATAGTGTCAATTATAGATACGTTTTCCAAAACCGATTTTTTGTCTATTCTTAAAATCTGCAAATCTTGTCGATTTCCTTTGTAATTGTTACCAAAATCACCAATATAGAGATACAAACTATCCTGCGAAATTTCCTCCCAGTCATTGTTTTTCACTCCTTGCAGTGTAATTTTCTTCTGGATTTTTCCTTTTTTGTCTAGTCCATGAAGAGTAGTATCGTGATCGTCATTTTGTGTCCATAATAAACCATCAAAAGCAATCAAACCCGAAGTTTCCGTAATGGAATCGCTTAATTTTTCTGTAAAAATCGCTTTTACTTTTGCGGAAGCGTACTCACAATTGCCATTGTTATCGGTGGCTTTTGGATCAAAATTTTTTGCCAAACGATCCGTACAGCCCAGAATTTGGGCATAAGAGCCAGTTACTGTTAGTAAGAAAAGTAGAATCGTTTTTTGCATCACAGTATTCAAATAGAAATCAAAAGCAAGGTATTAAACAATTCTATATTAAAATGGTTTTGGAGCGAATTATTGGGTTTTTTAGGAGGCATCGTTCCCGCTATCCGTTATATCTTTTTTTATACATAACCCTGTCGGGATTATATATAAAAAAAGGATGCCACTTCTATCGGGGCTCAAGAGGTTTTATTGTTTTGTATTTGGAAATTCAACTGAATTTAAAAAATAATGTTGCTTGAAATTTTGTATTATGAAGCATTCTTCTTTTGACTTAAATGAACTTATAGGGTTTTAATTTTTTCCTTATATTTGAAAAGTTAATAGTTGTTCCTTTCCTTAAGATCAATCAAAAAAATGAGTTTCAAAAAGCAAAATTCACTTCTTTTATATGTCTTTTTTATTTCTATTTCTTGTTTTTCACAAAAAATAGATTTCAAAAGTAAAGATCTAGATGGAAAGCAAATTTTTAATCATATTTTTATAAAAAAGGATTCACTCCAGAAAAAAGTAAGGAATAGTAAAATAGGGTTTTCATTGATACCCTCTCCTGACTTAAAAAGTTCTGAAGGTGGACTTGTATTGTCATTTGTAACTACTTTTTTTCTAGACAAAAATCACGAATCAACAAAAATGTCCGAAGTCTATTTTACCCCGACAACGAGTTTTACTGGGCAATATTCATTTCCTATTCAATCCTATATTTATACCAAAGAAAACAAATACAATTTCATAGGCGATTATCGGTTTTTAATTTATCCGCAATTTACTTATGGTTTAGGAGGGAATAGTACTGTCGATCCACAATCTGAAGTGTATTACCAACAAATTCGGTTTTATCAATTTGTTAGTCGAAAAATAAAAGGAGATTTTCGTTTGGGATTGGGTTTCCAATTGGATAATTATAAAAATATTTCAGAAACATCGCAAATTGCAGAACCAACCGATTTTAATTTATTCCAAGAAGGAGATTACTCCAACGAACTCTCCTCAGGTATAGCATTTCAAGCTTTGTATGATTCTCGAAAAAATATTTTGAATCCCACTCAAGGCTATTATTTCGAGGCTGATTACCGTATTAATTCTAGAATTTTCGGTAGTGATACGCATTGGAAATCAATATATATAGACGGACGAAAATACCATTCGTTTAGCAAAACCCGTCACAAAGTTTTGGCAACCAGAGTTTTTTATTGGGCAGTTTTTGATGGAAAATCCCATTATTTGGATCTGCCAAGTATTGGTTGGGATCGCTACGGCAAAACAGGTCGTGGATTTACCCGCAACCGCTACCGTAGCAATTCTTTATTGTATTTTGAAACCGAATACCGCACCGACATTACCCAAAACGGTTTCCTTGGAGCTGTTTTTTATAGTAATATTTCATCGGTTTCTGATTTGGATACCTATCGTTTTGATAACTGGACACCTGCGATAGGAGTAGGTCTAAGGATAAAATGGAACAAAATGAATAATTGTAATCTAGTTGGAGATTTTGGCATCAGCAAAGATGATTGGACTTTTAGATTGGGACTTTCGGAGAATTTTTAATTTTATTTGATCAATATTGTTTTGGTATCCATTTTTTCGCTGTTGAAAATAGAAGATTTATTTTGTACATTTGATAGTCAAAAAACAGATAATGAATTCAAATCATAAAAAAGACAAATCCATCGAAAATCTTCCAAAAGTAGAGGAGAGTTCTACTATGTATAAGTCTAAGATCGATTTAGAAAAAGAGAACCCTGATATGGATTGGGATAATCTTCCAGAAATACTGCAACAATTACTTGAAAAAGGTATAAAACAGTGTGAAGAGGGACAAACAAAACCGCACGCGCAGGTTATGGCAGAAATGAAAGCAAGATTTAATTTAAAAAATTAATGTTTGAAATTCATTGGACAACTTTAGCGGAAGAAACTTTTGCAGAAGAAGGATATTTCATTTTAAGAAAATGGAGTATTGATGAAGTCGAAAATTTTTCAATATTAGTGTAAGATTATATAGATTGTCTCAACAAGAATCCAACTATTGGTGTTTTTATTTCCAAATACAATGTATATTCAATTGTAATTTCCAAACAAACAACTTTGTATTACAGGATTCTAGAAGATAAAAATCAAATAGATTTAATTTTGTTTTGGAACAACAAAAGAAATCCAAAAGAACTTCTAAAGCTAATGTAGTTAAATTGTGAATTATTTTCGGCTTTCAAAGGTTGATTTATTTTGTACATTTGAATCTCAAAAATGGTATGTAGTGAGTAGCGATAAAAAAAATAATCATCAAAACAAAAAATCGGATTCACTTCAAGAACCGATGACTATCTATGGAAATGCAGATGGTTCTGTTTTAAATGAATCCCAAAAAATGAATCCTATTCTGGAGCAATTAATTGAAAAAAGTATTCAAGATGCTAAAGAAGGAAAAGGAATTTCTCACGAAGAAATGATGAGGCGAATAAAAGTAAAATATTCATTTGTAAAATGAGTTATAGTTTTAAATGGCAACCAAATTCAGAATACAAATATTTTGAAGAAGTTGATTTTATTTTACTTAAATGGAATAACTCTAAAAATCCGGCAGACTTAATTAAGTTGCTATAATTTTTATTTTTAATGCAACTATCCGTCATTATTCTCAATTACAATGTCCGTTATTTTTTGGAAGGCTGTGTGCTAAGTGTTGAAAGCGCTTTGCAAAACATAGACTCCGAAATTATTGTAGTCGATAATAACTCTTCCGATGGCAGTTGCGAGATGATGAAATCTCGTTTCCCAAATATCAAACTCATTCGAAACAATCAAAATGTAGGTTTCCCGAAAGGGAATAATATAGGTGTAGTCGAAGCCAAAGGAGAATACATCTGTATTCTAAATCCAGACACCGTCGTTGCAGAAGATACGTTTGAAAAAGTATTGGCTTTTGCCAAAAAACAAAACAATCTTGGAATTATAGGAGTAAAACTCATCGACGGAACAGGTAATTTCCTGCCCGAAAGTAAAAGAGGAATTCCAACGCCGTGGGTTGCTTTTACTAAAATTTGCAGTTTGTATAAATTCTTTCCAAAATCTAAATATTTTAATCAATACTATGCTCAGCATTTATCTGAAAATGAAACGGGTGAAGTAGAAATTTTAGTTGGCGCTTTTATGTTCTTGAAAAAAGAACTGTACAATGAGGTTGGGGGGTTTGATGAAGCTTGTTTTATGTATTCGGACGATATTGATTTGTCTTATATGGTTTTGCAAAAAGGAAAGATGAATTATTATTTTCACGAAACAACTGTAATACATTATAAAGGAGAAAGTACAATAAAGGATGGAACTTATATGAAACGTTTTCAAGATGCGATGGAGTTTTTCTATAAAAAACATTTCAAGGTTTCTTTACTTTTCTCTGTATTTATGAAAATTGGAATTGTATTTTTTTCTATAATCAAAAGAGTTCAAGGGCGAGAAAAAATCAAAAGTGTTCCCGAAAACTTTTTGCTATTATCCGCCTCTGAAGAATTGGTGAAAATAATAGCGTTACTTGTCCAAAAAAAGGTTGATTTTCTCGATTGGAAATCAGAAAAAGAGGTAAATTTGTCATCAAATTCAATGAAAAAAGGGATGCAAATTATTATGGATAATGAGTTCGTTTCCTTTAAAGAATGCATTAAAATTCATAAAAGGTTTAAAAATAAAGAGATTACCTTTAGAATTATACCTAAAAACGCAGATTTTATCATTGGAAGTGATTCTTCTAACGATAGAGGGGAGGTTTTAAAAATCAAGTAAAAATTACATTTAGTGTAATTTATATTGATATTATTCATTAATTTCGCAAACTGAAAACCAAAATCACCTTTTAGATTAATAATATGGCAAGATTCGAATTAAAG
Source organism: Flavobacterium rarum (SeqCode) (assembly GCF_965234445.1). Lineage (GTDB taxonomy): Bacteria > Bacteroidota > Bacteroidia > Flavobacteriales > Flavobacteriaceae > Flavobacterium > Flavobacterium rarum. Next base: position 34,811 of record NZ_OZ248484.1, read on the forward strand.
CTTCCTAAAATGGGAGAAAGCGTTGCAGAAGCAACCATCACAAATTGGTTAAAAGAAGTTGGCGACAAAATCGAAGCGGATGAAGCCGTTTTGGAAATTGCCACCGACAAAGTAGATTCTGAAGTCCCATCTGAGGTTTCGGGTGTTCTTGTCGAAAAATTATTTGGCAAAGATGATTTAGTTCAAGTAGGACAAACCATTGCTATTATTGAAACAGAAGGTGAGAATACAGAGGCGCCAAGTATTGAAGTTACATCTGCTATTGTTGAAGAAATTCAAAAAACGGTTGAGGTAGCCAAAGAATCGGTTGCTACTCCTATTAGTTTTTCTGAAAGTGATAAATTCTTTTCGCCATTAGTAAAAAACATTGCAAAAGAAGAAGGAATTTCTTTAGGTGAATTAGTAAACATAAATGGTTCTGGAAAAGAAGGACGCGTTACCAAAGAAGATATATTAAATTACGTAAAAAATAGAGGAACCCAGCCTGCAATTGAGGTGGCAACTCCAGTCAAAGCAGTTGAAACTCCAAAAACTGCTGTAGCTACTCCGTCACAAAAGGTTTCTCCTATTTCTGTAAGTGGAGGAGATGAAATTGTAGAAATGGACAGAATGACCAAACTTGTTGCTGGATATATGGTGGCTTCTGTTCAAACATCGGCTCACGTACAGTCGTTTGTTGAGGTAGACGTGACAAACATTGTAAAATGGAGAGAGAAAAATAAAACTATTTTTGAGAAACGTGAGGGTGAGAAATTGACGTACACGCCAATTTTTATGGAAGCAGTGGCCAAAGCATTAAAGGATTTTCCTGATATGAATGTCTCAGTCGATGGTGATTTTATTATAAAAAAGAAAAATATAAACCTTGGAATGGCAGCTTCATTGCCAAACGGAAATCTAATCGTTCCAGTTATAAAAAACGCAGACCAATTGAATTTGGTTGGTATGGCAAAAGCGGTAAACGACTTAGGAAACCGTGCAAAAGCAGGAAAACTTAAACCAGACGATACTCAAGGAGGAACTTATACTGTAACCAATGTTGGGACTTTTGGAAGTGTTTTTGGTACACCAATTTTGAATCAACCTCAAGTGGGGATTATGGCTCTTGGCGCAATTCGTAAAATGCCAGCAGTTATCGAAACTCCAGATGGTGATTTCATAGGGATTCGTCAAAAAATGTTTTTATCGCACAGTTATGATCACCGTGTGGTTAATGGTGCGCTTGGTGGAAACTTTGTAAAGCGTGTTGCCGAGTATCTTGAAGCATTTGATGTAAATAGAGATTATTAATTAGGTTTCTAAAATTATATGAAATAACCCTTTCAGTCTTTTGATGTCTGAAAGGGTTTTGTTTTTTAGGGCTTAGTGACTTTGTGTCTTTGTGTTGAAATAAATTAGTAATACTCGTGGTTAACATTTATATTTGTACCAATTCAAATACAAAAAATGGAACTCAAACTCAATAAACCAATTTGTTTTTTCGACCTTGAAACTACAGGAATAGACATCGGAAAAGACAGAATTGTTGAAATATCAGTTTTTAAAGTTTTTCCCAACGGAAATAAAGAAAGTAAAACGTGGTTGGTCAATCCAACGATTCCAATTCCGCCTCAATCGACAGCAATTCATGGAATAAGTGATGAAAAAGTAGCAAATGAACCAACTTTTAATCAGTTAGCATCGCAAGTCTACGCTATGATTAAAGATAGCGATTTGGCAGGATTCAATTCAGATCGTTTTGATATTCCGTTGTTAGCTGAAGAATTATTGCGTGCTGGAGTAGATTTTGATATGAAAGGAAGGGTTTCTGTAGATGTTCAAACTGTTTTCCACAAAATGGAAGAGCGTACCTTAAGCGCTGCTTTGAAATTTTACTGTGGTAAAGGCTTGGAAAATGCCCATTCAGCAGAAGCAGATACTATGGCGACTTACGAAATTCTAAAAGCGCAATTGGATCGTTACCCTGAATTGGAAAATGACATGAAATCTTTATCTGAGTTTACGACCCGAAAAAAAATTGCGGATTTTGCAGGAATGATTGCATTTGATGCTGATAATGAAGAGATTTTTACCTTTGGAAAACACAAAGGTGTCAAAGTAGATAAGATTTTAGAATCAGAGCCCGGATATTTTAGTTGGATTCAGAATGCTGATTTCCCGCTTTATACCAAGAAAGTTTTGACAGCTATTAAATTACGAAAACTAAATACGAAGTAAGTCACTAAGATGCTAAGTTTCTAAGATTCTAAGTAACTTAGAAACTTAGAAACTTAGAAACTTAGAAACTCAAGAAAAAATGAAAATAATCTGCATTGGTAGAAATTACGCCAACCATATAGAAGAATTAAAAAACGAAAGACCTGCTGAGCCTGTGGTTTTTATGAAACCAGATTCTGCAGTTTTGTTAAAACAACATCCTTTTGTGATTCCAGAATTTTCTGAGGATATTCATCACGAAATTGAACTGATTGTTAAAATTAGCAAAGTAGGGAAATATATAGAGCCTAAATTTGCCCATAAATACTATGATGAAATCAGTGTAGGGATCGATTTTACGGCACGTGATTTGCAGGCAAAGCTGAAAGAAAAAGGGTTGCCTTGGGAAAAAGCCAAAGCATTTGACGGTTCGGCAGTTATTGGAGAATTTTTGCCTAAAAGTCAGTTTGTTTCATTAGAAAATATTACATTTGAATTAACGAACAATAATAGTACGGTTCAAAAAGGGAATTCTGAGATGATGTTGTGGAATATTGACGAGTTAGTATCCTACGTTTCTCAGTTTTTTACTTTAAAGATTGGGGATATTATTTTTACGGGAACACCAGAAGGAGTTGCTGCGGTAAAGCCAGATGATGTTTTAGAAGGATTTTTAGAAGGACAAAAACTATTTAGAATACAAGTAAAATAATGGCTTTAAAATACAACCTAGCAAAAGTGTACGCACTTTCAGATAATGATCCAGAATTTGTGAATGAAATTTTGAATTTATTTGTTACTGAAGTTCCTGAAGATTTGGCACAAATTGGAGAAGGAATTAAGAAGAAGGATCATAAACACACTTATGCCTTTGCACATAAATTGAAGCCGACACTTGATTTGTTGGGTCTGAATGTAGCATTTGAAGAAATACTTCAAATAGAAGCTTGGACCAAAGCCGAGGGAAAAAAGAAAGAAATCATTGAAACGTACAAAAGTGTTAAGACTCAAGTGAAAGATGCTATAAAAGAATTGAAAAAAGACTTTGATCTTTAATTCTTAATTATTTTTTTTATATTTTAATAAAAAACTACTTAAAATTTTAATCTTTAAACGCTCCAAAAAGTGTGTTTAAAAGGTTGAGATTTTTTTTATGCGAAAATTCGAGATTTTGACAGTTTTTAAGAAGAATGCACAGCAAATTGAATTTTAAAGGGTTTTGGAGCGAAATATCTGGTGTTTTCAAGAGGTATGGATTCTCGCCATCATTCCAATCTTTTGTAGAGACGGGTTTTAAACCCGTCTCTACAAAAGGATTTTCCCTTCTGTCGGGGCTGAAAAGCAATAATTAGGAATTTTTGGAAATATTAATAGGAATATGAAAAAATAGGGCTATTTATGCAATCAATTAAATTGCTTTCTTCATTAGTGATTCACTTTGTAAAAAAGTAATTTTCATGTCCGTTCTCAAAAAGCACAAGAATTAAATAACTAAAGTATTTAGAAATGAAAGCAACCATAATTACCATAGGAGATGAGATTTTAATTGGTCAAATTGTAGATACAAATTCTGCATTTATAGCAAAATCATTAGATAAAATTGGTGTTGAGATTAATGAAATTATTTCAATCAGTGATGATAAAAAACACATTTTGGAGACTTTTTCAAAACTTCAAAACACCGTAGATTTAGTTGTGATTACTGGAGGTCTTGGGCCGACAAAAGATGATGTTACCAAGAAAACATTCTGTGATTATTTTGAAGATAAATTGGTGGAAGATAAGTTTGTTTTGGCGCATGTTACTCAATTGATAGAAGGATATTTTAAAAGAAAAATAACTCAGTTGAATATAGATCAGGCACTTGTGCCTTCAAAGTGTACTGTGTTGCATAACAAAATGGGTACAGCGCCTGGAATGTGGATGAAAAAAGAAAATACAGTTTTTGTATCACTTCCCGGGGTCCCCTATGAGATGAAATATTTGATTGAAAATGAAATTATTCCAAAAGTGGTCCAAGAGTATTCGCGTCCATATATTATTCACAAAACGATTCTTACTTATGGTCAAGGTGAAAGCTTAGTTGCAGAACGGATTGAAGAGTGGGAGAATAGTTTACCAGAGTTTTTAAAATTGGCCTATTTGCCAAGCCCAGGAAAAGTCCGTTTGCGGCTTTCGGCTAGAGGTGTTGACAAAGTTGTGTTGGAAAACTCACTTGAAGCCTATGTCGAAACTTTGGACGCTATTATCCATGACATAATTGTTGGGTTTGAAGAAGAAGATACAATTGAAGTTGTTGTTGGTCGAATGTTGACAAAATACAATCAAACCATTTCTACTGCAGAGAGTTGCACGGGAGGTAAAATTGCTGAGACATTGACCGCAATTCCAGGTGCTTCAAAGTATTTTAAAGGGAGTGTTGTCTCATATGCGACTGAGGTTAAGATCAATGTTCTTGGGATATCCGAAAGTTTGATAAACGAGCATACTGTGGTGAGTGAAGCCGTTGCAAAAGCAATGGCTTTGAGTGTAAAGAGTTTAATGAAAACGGATTATGCAATTGCTACAACGGGTAATGCTGGACCCTCAATAGGAGAGGCAGAATCCAAAGTTGGAACGGTATTTATTGCGTTGGCTACGCCGAATGAAGTTATAGTTGAAGAGTATAATTTTGGTCAACCCCGTGAAAAAGTGATAGATAGAGCTGTGGTTAAGAGCCTTGAAATGTTGCAGAAAGAATTTTTAAAAAAAGAGCGTTAATTATTTTGGTTTATAGGTTTATTTTTCTTTTCTTTGCACCCTGATTTTAGATAACGATAAAAGATAAGTATAATGTCAAGAGTTTGTGACCTTACAGGTAAAAGAGCGATGGTAGGAAATAACGTTTCTCACGCTATGAACAAAACTAAGAGAAAATTTTCTGTGAACTTAGTTAAAAAGCGTTTTTATCTTCCAGAAGAAGATAGATGGATTACTCTTAGAGTAGCAGCATCTACGATAAAAACAATTAATAAAAATGGAATCGCTGCAGTTTTGAAAAAAGCGCAGTCAGAAGGATTTATTAAATAATCTTTTCCAAAATAAACAAATAGCAAGATGGCAAAGAAAGGGAATAGAATCCAGGTAATTTTAGAATGTACTGAACACAAAACAACAGGTGTTGCAGGAACTTCTAGATACATAACAACAAAGAACAAAAAAAATACTCCAGACAGATTAGAGATTAAAAAATTTAATCCAATCTTGAAAAGAGTAACTGTTCACAAAGAAATTAAATAATAATTAGAGATTTTAATAAAGATCTCAAATGGTCACATTTGTAGATTTTATTGAATTTCAAATAACATTTGAATCATGGCAAAGAAAACCGTAGCATCGTTACAAACATCTTCTAAGAGATTATCAAAAGCCATTAAAATGGTGAAATCTCCAGTAACTGGGGCATATACATTCGTTGAATCTATTATGACTCCTGAAGCAGTTGATGAATTCTTGAAAAAGAAATAATTAACTATTACATTTTATAGAAAAGCTACTTTCATTCGGAAGTAGCTTTTTTATTTTCTATATTTACAATTCGAAATTAAAATCGCTTTTTTGAGAGAGTAAGTAAAGCATTTGTTGTTGTTTTACTGTATTTTTCTTGTTTAAGTTGACAAATGTAAATTCAAAAAATCGTAAAAATCCATTTTACATGAGCTTTTTTAAAAAAATATTCTCATCAGAGAAAAAAGATCCTATACTAAGCGAACAAGCAAAGCAAACGTTGGATAAAGGTTTAGAGAAAACAAAAACTTCTTTTTTTTCCAAGTTATCCAAAGCGGTAGCAGGAAAATCAAAAGTAGACGATGAGGTTTTAGATAATTTAGAAGAAATCCTAGTTTCTTCGGATGTTGGGGTAAATACTACTTTAAAAATAATTACTCGAATTGAAAAAAGAGTTGAAGAAGACAAATATCTCGGAACTGAAGAACTCAATCTAATTTTGAGGGAAGAAATTGCAGGGTTATTGTCTGAAACTAATTCTGGTGAAGCAACAGAATTTGTGATTCCTATTAATACCAAACCCTATGTTTTAATGGTGGTTGGTGTAAACGGTGTGGGGAAAACAACTACAATTGGAAAGCTTGCTTATCAATTCAAGAAAGCGGGTTTTAATGTAGTTCTTGGCGCTGCCGATACTTTTCGTGCTGCTGCTATTGATCAATTGCAAATTTGGGCGGATAGAGTAGGTATTCCTATCGTTCGTCAAGAAATGGGAAGTGATCCTGCTTCGGTGGCTTTTGACACCTTGCAATCGGCGGTGGCTCAAAATGCAGATATTGTTATTATTGATACAGCAGGTCGTTTGCACAATAAGATTAACTTAATGAACGAACTCTCAAAAGTGAAACGTGTTATGCAAAAAGTGGTTGGCGATGCACCTCACGATGTAATGCTTGTTTTGGATGGATCTACAGGACAAAACGCATTTGAGCAAGCCAAACAATTTACAGCAGCAACTGAAGTTTCTTGCTTAGCCGTTACTAAATTAGACGGTACAGCCAAAGGTGGTGTTGTTATCGGAATTTCGGATCAATTTCAAATTCCGGTGAAGTATATTGGAGTGGGTGAAGGAATTGAAGATTTGCAGGTCTTTAATAAATACGAGTTTGTAGATAGTTTTTTTAAATAATAGATAGTTCATGAATTTTTCTTCACTAAAGAACACGAATCCAATATACTTCTACTTTGTAAGTATTGTTGCTTTTGTACTGGCAAACCTCATTAGAACCACCAGTGTCAGTTTGTATTATGGATTATTGATTGTTGGTTTGGTCTTTTTCTTTCTGGGATTGATGAGAAGGATTAAGAAGTAGGTAACTACATTTAGAAAGTTATAAAGAATAAAAAGTGTAGCGGTGTCTCGTAATTTCTTAATTACGAAACACCGCTAATTATTTGAAGACTTTTTCTAATGACTTTGGTAAGTATAAATGTTTTTTTTTATCCAAATAGGTCTGCGTAAAGATTTCGGGATTGCGTAGCAAGGGGTAGTTTGTGAAATTAAAGTCCTAGATTTTTCTTTAGAATAGATAAATCAATAGCAGTAAAATCAGTTTTATTATAAATAGAACTCAATAGTATTTCTTTTAGGTTGACTTCAATTATAGTTTCATAAGTTATAATTCTACCGCCACCGCTAGAACCTTTGCCTTTGGATTTTATTTTTAGATTTATTTTTCTAAAACCGTTTCCTAAATCAGTTGATAGTTCTAATTCTTTTTCTATATTGTCTAATAAATATTGAATATCAGATTTTAAGGAAGGGAATTTTTTGGCTAACGGCTTAAATTCTTTTTTAAAGTTTTCGTGAACAGTTACTTTATAATTCATCTAAAAAAGATTGAGCTGATTGGTATTGTTTTTCACTGCCATTCTCTCTAATATCTTCAGCTACTTTTTTTAAGTTATTTAGATATTTTTTTTCTTTTAGGCTTAATTCATTTGTATTGGGTATTCCAAGGCTTGAATCTATAGTTATTCCTTTACTTCCAGCATCAGTGAGCATTTTTACCAATTCAAGGACAACTTTTCCTGCTTTGGTTTTTTCATTTATATTTAGCGTTGTCATAATTTTACTTTTATAATAACAAATATACAAAATACTAGCAGTCATGTTCTTTTGATATCCTGAAAATTACTGCAAGCTCTTGAAAATCATTTTTTAGTATGTAAAAATGATCTTTACCCTACTGATACAAAGCACTTATTTTTGTCCAAAGCATTTCATCGAAATCGGATAGGGCTAGATTTACATTGTCAGCTGCATCTCCCATTCGGATGACGACCATCTTTTTGCTGGGAACAATATAGATTTTCTGGTCATTTTTACCCAAAGCCATAAACATATCGCTTGGTGCAGTTGGGATAATACTTCCTTGAAAAGTAGCCTGTGATTGAGGTAAATGATAATTGGCTTTTCCGTTCAGCCACCATAAGTAGCCGTAGCCCAAGTTGATGTTTTGAGAGGTGTTGGTTGCCTCGTTGAAATAGCTTTCGTTTAAGATTGCATTATTTTCCCATTTCCCTCTATTGTACATGAGTAAGCCGAAACGGGCCATACTTCTAGTAGTACTTGCATAAACGACATTGTTTCCAGATTGAAACCAAGAGCCGTCCATGCCAATTTTGTTTCTTAGTTTGGTATTGAAATAAGTACTCCAGGATTGCCCGCAAGCTTGTGCGATTACATCTTGCAGTTTTACATATACGTTATGATACGCCCAACGCGTACCTGCGTCGGCGGTGTAGGTGAGCGCTGCGGGTGAAACATCATCGGTGGTGTCGTCTAGACCCGATGTCATAGTCAGTAAATTTTTGCAGGTAATTAGGTTTTCTTTGGCAATAGGTGCGCTTGTCCAACCCGTTCCTATGTATTGAGATACTTTGTTGTTAATGCTGATCAAGTTTTCTTGTTGCGCAATTCCGGTCATTGTTGCTGTTAATGTCTTGCCAGCGCTGGCCCAATACCAATTGGTTGCAGCATTATGTGAGTTAAAATAATTTTCCATCACAATTCGACCGTTGACCAAAATAATAAACCCTTTGGAATGTTTAAGGTTTAAAAAATCCAATAAAGGTTGAACAGCTGATTGTTTCCATCCTAGGCTTTCTATGGATTTGGTTTCCCAGGTTGTGCCAGTTAAAGGTGGGAAATATACTGTTTCTGTTGGTGTAGGAGCTGGTTCAGTGCTATCGGAAGAGCAATTGATGCATAAAATAGCTAAAACGAATAAAAGTATTGATTTAGACATGGTTGTAAAAGTTAGTTTTGGGTAAGACCAAAAATATGTAAAATAGTTTAAAGAGAAATTGTTTTTTTATTTTCTTTGGTTTTTTAAAGTTTAACTTTGTGGTTTTAACTAAAGATGTTGACAATCGGAATGCCCTAGCCCAGATGGAAGCGGTATCCTTTTTAAGTCTTTTTTTTAGACTTAAAAAGATACAAGTGAACAGCTGGAAATAGCTCCTGCCTTCGACACATCGGCTTCGCTCAGTGTAGGCTCAGCTCAGGATGACAACTTCATTTGTTTGTAATGACAAAATAATTATTCTATGAAAAAAGTATTTGGTATTTTATTGGTAGCCCTTTTATTGGTTGGGTGTAAACAAAAAATTACTCCTGCAGATTTAGCCAAAATCAATGGCTATTGGGAAATTGAAAAAGTGGTTTTGGAGGATGGAAATGAGAAGAAATACGTTATGAATGAGTCGTTTGATTATTTTCGAATTGATAAAATAAGTACGGGAATCAGGAAGAAAGTGATGCCACAATTGGATGGAACTTTTTTGGTAAACGAAACTTTTGAAAATGTGAAAATACGCTTTTCAGACGATCAAATCTTTTTGGATTACAGTACGCCGTACATGAAATGGAGTGAGGAAATCCTGGCATTGACGGATAAAGAACTGGTGGTTTTGAATGCGGAAAAAAAAGAATATCATTATAAAAAAACGGGACCAATCAACTTAAACGAAAATGGCAAAAAGACTAAATAATCAAAGTTCGGTTGGGGATATTTTGAAGCAAATTATTGAAGTGAACAAATTGCAACCCGGAATGGACCAAATTGACGTGAAGGATGCTTGGCGCAATTTGATGGGGAACGGGGTAAACAGCTATACCAATAATGTAGTTTTGAAAGGATCTACGCTATATGTGGAGCTAACTTCGGCGGTGTTACGCGAGGAATTAAGTCATGGTAAATCCAAGATTATAAAAATGATAAATGAGGAATTGAGAAGAGATGTGGTGCGGGATGTGGTTCTCCGATAGACATCTTAGATTTTTGGATTGTTAGATTGTTAGATTGTTAGAATTTTAGATTGTTGGATTGTTAGAATTTTAGAATTTTAGAATGTTGGACTATTGGATTTTTTGACTCGGATAATATTTAGATTTCTTTTTATAAAACTCTAAAAACAAACAAACCCCACTTAACGTCTAAGTGGGGTTTGTTTTTATCTAAAAGTCTAGTAGTCTAAAAATCTACGAAGTCTAAAATTAGAACTGCTCTCTTCCTGCAAAATGAAAAGCGCCTTCGATAGCAGCATTTTCGTCGCTATCTGAACCGTGAACCGCATTTTCTCCGATAGAAGTTGCGTATGCTTTACGGATAGTTCCTTCAGCAGCTTCAGCTGGGTTTGTAGCACCAATTAAAGTTCTGAAATCTTCAACTGCATTTTCTTTTTCTAAAATAGCAGCAACAATTGGTCCTCTTGACATAAATTCTACTAATTCTCCGTAGAAAGGTCTTGCTGCGTGAACTGCGTAAAATGCTTGAGCATCTGCAATCGTTAATTGTGTCAATTTCAAAGAAACGATTTTGAAACCACCGTTTGTAATCATTGCCAATATGTTTCCGATGTGTCCGTTTTGAACTGCATCAGGCTTAATCATTGTAAAAGTTCTATTAGTCGCCATTTTTTCTGTGTTTTAAAATTTTGTGCAAAAATATACTTTTTTTATCGAATGATTTTATCAAATTGTCAATTTAATGGTAAAAACGTGGTATTAATGTGTTTTTTCTTTTTTTTGGTTCTACCACGAATTGTGTGGATAAAAAAGTTTGACACAAATTATACGAATTAACACAAATTATATAAATCCAAAAAATTGAATTACACTAAATTCTATAACGATACGTTTTGTAAATGACTAACTTTTAAACTTTAAAGTACATTTTCTTATTATAGAAATACGCCAACAGAATCGACCACAAACTCACATAAAGAATTGCAAAGACTAATGAAGCCGTCATTTGATTATTAAAAAAAGGTTGTACTCCAAACGCATACAAATAGTCCAAAAGATTGATTTGTTGGGTTGGTATATTCGGATTTGGAAACGAAATTGCAACAAAAGCTTGCGGAATAATTTCGGAGAGAAAGAATACAATCATAGGATTTACTCCCCAAATCAGGAACAATTTGGTTCCTTTTTTGTAATCCGCAATGTCGATGCAATAGTATAAAATGGCTAAGACCAATGTTGCTAATCCTGCAGTGTACAAAACGTAGGAACTGGTCCAAAGCGCTTTGTTTATTGGGAAAATGATATTCCAAAGTTGTCCAGTTACAATAAGTGCGATTGCTATTACGGCCATCTTTTTAGCCTTTTCTATCTTTAGTATTGGACTGTTAAGCAATTGTCCGATTAGTAAACCAATTATACCGGTTGCAATGGCTGGAATTGTGCTTAGTATTCCTTCAGGATCCCAAGTATTGGTTACTTCCCACATATGTCCTTTTAACAAAAGATTGTCGACCCAGGCAGCTAAATTGGTGCCTTTTTCTAGGTTTGTTATTTCAAAACTTGGTGCTGGTATTAACGTAATAATTGCCCAATAACCTAGTAATATTGAGATGGCAACCCATAATTGTGTTTTTTGAGTCGTTTTGAGATACAAAAGCGAGGCAATGAAATACACAATCCCGATGCGTTGCAACACGCCCGGAAGCCTCACAATTTTATAAGCTTCGATACCGCCATAAGCTAAGATTAAATAGATTGCAAAAATAGAAACTGCCAAGTATGTTTTTAGTTTTGCATTGAAATTCCCCATTAATGCATAGCCAACTCCAGCGGTTATGATTAAGCGACCAAATACTAATGGAATGCCTTCCAATCCGAAGAGTTGAATTTTACCGAAAAAGTTGAAAAAGATACCCAAACATATCATTCGCAACGAACGGGTAAATATTTTGTTAAATGTGGTTTTATCATAAGTTTTGGTTGGCATTGCAAATGAAATAGCCACTCCCATAATGAAAATAAAGAATGGAAAAACCAAATCAGTTGGAGTACAACCATGCCATTCGGAGTGAAGTAATGGAGGATAAACCGTTGCCCAGCTTCCGGGGTTGTTGACAATGGTCATTAATAAAATAGTTAATCCTCTAAAAACATCAAGCGAAATAAGGCGGTCTTTGGTCATTGGTTTGGGGGTTAGTTTTTAAAAGTTTAAAAGTTTTAGATTTTTTTTTAAACCATTAAGACATTAAGTTTATTAAGAAAAATTACAAATCTTAATTTTCTTAATGTCTTAATGGTTCAAGATTTTTAAAAAATATATTTTAAATGTTTTGAGTTTCGATATAAACATGATAAATATCTTTTATTCTAAAGTAATTATATTAAAATTTTGTGCTAAAGGTTTGAGTTGACTCATTATTTGTGGAATCAAGCGTTCACCATTTTCTAGATAAAATTCCGAGAAATTGGCTTGACGTTCCTGTAGGCTTTGGTTAGGGAACAATTCGTTTTGCAAGTCAATAACGCGTTGCAATTCATCGTGATATTTTCTTTTTTGAGCAATAAGCAATTTTTTTTCAAGATTGTTTAATCCTTTGATTTGTTTAACTTCTTGTGCTTTTACAGCGCCTAAAAACGATTTGTCCGTATGATTAGCGAGTTCCAACAGTGCCTCAAATTGTTTTTTTAATGCTTCTTTTTGCTCGGTGAAATCAATCGGGAAATCGGATAATTTTTGAGTAATTCGATTGACTAAATTGGCTTGTTTCGAAAACAAATCAGACCAAGTCAGGTTTAGTTTATCGGCTTTCTTGTTTTGCTTTTCGGTTGCCAAAAGCACCGAGTTTCGCAATAATAATATCGGGAAAGTTACTTTTGCAGAAGCAAAAAATGATTGTAGTTCCAACCAATACGCAATTTCTCCACCTCCGCCAATATAGCAAAGATTGGGTAGAATAACTTCTTGGTACAATGGACGCATGATGACATTGGGACTGAATTTCTCTGGATTGCTTTCTAATAGTGCCAGAATTTCAGTTTCGGTGAATTCTATTTTGGTATGATTGACTTTGTATACATTGTTTTCGAAAATAATTCGTTCGCGTAAATTGTCTTCAATGTAGAATAAATTGATTTCGCGTGGATTCACCTGAACAAAATAATCATTCATTTTTGATATAGTTTCGGTAACTGCCTTGAAAGAAGATTGGTGTAGCAATTCGTCCTTTATATACGGAATAAAAGAACGTTTCAAATCTTGATGATCTGCATCCAAAATTACCAATCCCGAGGAACCAAAAAGTGCGTTGGCCAAATATCTAGTGGCATCGGCTAAGTTATCATGTTTGAGATAAGAATCTTCAAAAAGTTTTTTGATGGTGTTGGCATTAGTGCTAGAACCTATTTCTAGTGCATATATTTCTAAAAATTCAGCTAAACCCTCGGTAGATAATCTCCCGACAGGTCCCGTACTTTCTTTGTTCCATCTGAATTTTTTTCCTTTGAAATTGAAATAGTTTATTTCCTCAAAATCGTGGTCTTCAGTCGCCATCCAATAAACAGGAACGAAATTATAATCTGGATATTTCGCTTTTAATTCTTTGGTTAAATTAATAGTCGAAATTATTTTATACAAAAAATATAAGGGTCCGCTGAACAAATTGAGCTGATGTCCTGTGGTAATGGTGAAAGTGTTTGAATCGTTTAAAAGTTCAATATGGTTTAATGTTTCTGCAGAAACGTTTAATTGAACGTATTGATTTTTTAAAACGCTAACTAAAGTTTGTCTTTTTAAATTGCCATTGTCATTGCCATTGTCATTGAAATTGTTCTTTTTCTCTTCGATTTGTGCTTCAAAGTTTTCAAGAGTAGGAAAGCGATGGTATAAAGAAGCTAATTCTGGTTTTTGATATAAATAATCATTCATCAAAGGAGAAAAATACCCGGAATTTTGATAGCTGATACAGTCGGTTGGCATATTGTTTTTATTTGATGCTAAAGTAACAAAAATATTGCAAGAGATTGTTTAAATGTTTTCTTTTGAAGTACAACTTTATCTTGAATTCATGAATATTTAGTAGAGATAGTAAGATGTAAATTAGTCTCTTTTTTTATCTGATCTTTAAACAAATTAAAACTAATTCAACTAACAGTATTAAAATGAAAAAGCAACTCAAATTGAGTTGCTTTTCTTTAAATATAATTGAAGCTAAAAGCCTTACGTGTAACTTTGCTCAGTAATGAAAAAGAAAACTATTAGTATTACTGCCATAATCAGCATCCTATAAATTGATGATTTAAACATTGTTGTACCATTGATTTTATCATCTCTTCTCTGTTTAATAAGGTTAGAAATCATAAATGGAATCATTATTGTTATCGATCCGTATAAATAATATCTATAATACTCACTATATTCGTTTGAAATGAATACAAGAAGTAGTCCCCATAGGGGGATAATAACATTTATCGGTGTAATATATTTCTTTATCATTTTATTTTCTTTTTTGAACTTACTATTCCAAAATGGAGTCGTAAATCCAGTATTAAAACTTTTGTAAAAATAAGCCCGTAAAAATCATATTTATTTTACGGACTTTTATTTGTTTATTAGTTTGTTTTCATTGTTTTACTCAGTAAAATTTGAAAAATCATAGCAAATAGTAATGCTAAATACATTTTTATATCCAGTTTATGATTGACAATGGTTTCTATTGAAAAACAATCGCCCTTAAAAAAAAACACCCAAAACATTGCTAATACATTAATTGGAGCAAGAATAAAATCAACTACAAAATGGGTGTTTTTTTTCTTCTGATTTTCCATTTTTAATGAAAATTATAATAGATATTTATGTTATTACAAACCATAAGTTGTTATTCTAAATGGACTTGAGGCGCTTGTAAATGTGTAAATAGTATTAGAAAATTGTATTTTGAAACTTTCTTTTTTGACGTATAAACCTATTGGATCCATCAATTTTGCATCAATGTCTTTTAAGTAGGCTGGTTCTGGTATTAGTGCAGTACCATTATCCCAAGAGTCATGAATAAGAACAATTGTTTTTGCTGTTGTATTTTCGGCTGTGGTTATATTGTGGTAAATTGTCTTTTTCCCGCCTGCAAATCGATATTCAATATAATTTCCAAAAGGAGTATTGAAATTTAGTTGTATTCTAGTCAATTTTTGGTTTGCAGGTAATGTAGCATTAACGGCATTCAACAAAGATATACACAGTGGTGAATTTGTTTGAGCACTTGATAAATATGCGGCTATATATCCATAAACTGTCTGAGGTTTACCGTCCAAAAGATTTTTGTAATCATCGGTTAACACTAAAGGTTTGTCACTATATTTTATAGTTGCAGTAACATTGTTTGTCCCAGTTGCTGTAAAGGCACCGGTTGCATTATCATATGTAAAGTTGGTTAGTTTTTGCTTTCCAACTTCTACAGCGGGATCAACAATAATACCGTTAGGAGTATAAGCAATACCCATGTTATAACTCATACTTGATCCCGATTCTACAGAGTTTGCAACGGCAAATCGTGTGACATCAGTGAAATTAAAATCAAATTGATGTATCTTAGTGCCATCATTTGTTTCTAATAATCTAAAAAGTGGTCGAGTAGGAGCTCCAATTACATTGGCTATCATATCAATGTTTTTGTGAAGATCTGCCCAATCTTGAGCCGATGCTTTTACAAAATGAAGTTCAATTAAAGCTCTGTTGGTTTTAAAAATGATTTCCCCATTTTCTTGACCATAGTACAAAAATTGAAAGTCCCCTTTGTATCCTTTTGCTCTTAGAGCAGCTGTTGGATAATTATTTGATTCAGATAGCAAGTGAATTCTGTTTTTTGTAGTGAAAACAAGACTCACAGAACTTCCTAATTGTATTTGGTACTCACTGTTGTAGATGGCAGTATCACTGTCGAAATCGGATGCCATGTCGACTAATCCACCATTTTTGAATTTAAACAGATGGGTATAACCACCTAATTGCGAATTGTCCGTAAAATAAACAGCTTTCCAACCAAATTCGGAAGATAACAGTAAATCATTTAATTCTTTTTGTTTTGCTTGCAAACGTTCCGTTGGTGATTGTTCGAATTTTTGATCTGCATCTGTATTGGTACAAGCAACAAAAAGCAAGGCTATAATACCTATAATTAGGTGTTTATAAATATATTGTATTTTCATATGTAGATAATATTTGTTTTTTTTACAGGAATATGGTATCGCCAAATCTTCATTGGTGTTTGCGACAGCTTCTGTCATGGCGATTTCATAATTATTTGATATTTAACTAATTTATAACAGCATTTGTGTTTTTTTCAGCCTCATCACGTAAAGCATAGAAATCCATATCAAAAGCATCTTTAAAATATTTTACGACTAAAGCTTCTTTTGCTTTAAGTGCAGCAAGTGCTGTAGCACTTTTAATTCCTGCCAAAAAAGCATCGTACTCCGCTTTTGAACTAATTAATATTACTGATGCTGTTTCAGCAAAATCTTCATTAATATTAGATCTTGCATAACTAGTAATGAAACCTAATTCATTTGATTCAGGAATTTCATAATTGTACCAATCGGCAGTATATCCAACAGGGGTAATTGCTGCCCAAGCTTTTTCATCAAAAGGTTTATTCTGATTTAAAATATGAATATATTCGTGCTGAATGGTGTGTATAAACTCTTGGATATTTGCCCGATTTGTTTTGTCGATATAATCAGTTTCAAAAAGTGTTACTCGTTGTCCTCCTTCGGCTAAACCTAAGGTTCTGGTACCTACACTATTTAAATTTACTCCTCCTACCAAAACAATTTCTCTAGGCGCAATTTTTTTTACAAAATCTGCTCCTCCAATAGTTTTATAACTGTCAAGCCATATTTTTTGAACAATCTCAAGAGCAGGCTGGACACTACTTACTAATGGTGGAAATAAATAGCGGTTATTATCAACCGTATTTTGGTTCCACTTGTATTGAACATTTATATTATAAGGGTTTAGATAATTTATACCTATCCAATTATCCAGTGCAGTTTTTGTTGGCTGATTATAATCAAGCTGGCTTTCGCCTACTTGATCACCATTCGAGCAAGAAGTAAGAACTGCCAATGCCAAAAACAAAACTGCTATTTTATTATATTTTACTATTTTCATGATATTTTGCTTTTAAAAATTATCTAGGATTTAATTCGATGCCATTTCCAGATGCATGAAGAGGTATTTGTAAGGCTCTACGATTATCATCTTTTACTAAAACTTTGGTTGGTTTGTTGTTGATTTCGTGATTAACAACAATATTAAAACGCTTTATATCGAACCATCTCATGCCTTCGTGTATAAAATCTCTGCGTCTTGTTTCGGCAATTGCTTTTATATAAGAGGTTTGCACGGGAGTCATAGTATAAAACGGAGTGTACTCATCTGCAACTACAGGATATTTTGCAACAACTTTAGCTTCGGTAAGTTTATCTGTCGTGGCGTTGTATCCTACTGTTCTAGTCGATAAAAAGTATTCCAATTCATCATTTGCCAAACTAATCTGTCCAGCCATAACATGAGCTTCTATTCGATTTAAGAAAAACTCATCATTGCTTAACAAAACTTCTGCAACATACGGTTCTCCGATTCCTGCTGTAACATTTGTATATTTGAAATACTCATAGAATTTAGGAAGAAATACAGTTATACTGCTATTGGATGAATAAAAATTGTACAACCAGTTTTTTCCAAAAAGACTTGTAGTAGATCCCAGAATTTCTTGATATCTATCGCCCGAAAGATAAAACCTGCTTTGCGAAGCTGATCTTCCGACAATTGAATTTGCAGACACAATTAATAAGTTTGTTTGAGCAGCACTGCTGGCAAAATTTACACGTTGGTCATTTACACTCATTAAATCATAAGAGGCAAAATCTCTCAGTTTTCCAACTGGCTTTGCACCTAAGTCGTTTGATAATGCTATTACTCTATTCCAATCTCCTTTTATCAAATAAAATCTACTCGCAAATGCTTTGGCTGCCTCTTTGTTAAAATGGAATTTTGGCTCTTTGTAACCATTAGTTATATAGGGAAGCCCTTCTTCAATATCTTTTTGAATAAAATCAAAAACTTCTTGTACCGTGTTTCTTTTGTATTGAGTAAGAAGTTCAGTTTCAGGTTTTGTAACATAAGGGATTCCTAAAGTTGAACTTGCAGTAGTTGGATTATAACGTTTTGACCACAAAGACACTAACATGAAATGCGAATAGGCTCTTGCTATTAATGCTTCTCCTCTTTGAGGGTTTAGACTGCTTGGATTTCCTAACTGATCAATTGCTTGCAGTGCTGTATTTGCATGTGCAATAGCTCTGTAGCAAGCATCCCAATAGAAGGCTTGAGTATCAATATTATTAGTTTCTGTTTGAATATCCCAATTGTAGTTTTGTTCGTTTTTTGGCAATGTTTCGGCTAGACCGCTATCAAATACATTATCAGACATTGTTTCGGCAATATCAAAATAACTCATTTGGGGATAAGCATTGACTAAAATTTCAGTGATTTTATCAGGAGTATTTATTTCGGTTCTATTATCGGGTTTCTCAGAAAGAAAATCATCACAACTGCTAACAACTGCAAGTGTTAGAAGTAATAGTGTTATTTTTAAATTTTTCATAAATTTATAATGTTAAAATGAAAGGTTGATAGCAAAAGTATATTGAGTGGTAACTGGCATCGCAACACCTCCAGTATTACGAAATTCAGGATCTTGGCCATTTAAATTTTTGTCAGAATAAATTAACCAAGGATTAACAGAAGAACCTCTTAAAGTAAAGACACTAAGTCCTAATTTTTTCTTCAAATCTTTTGGAAATTCCCAACTCAATGATATGTTTTTTAATCGTACAAAATCACCATCAGCAATTCGAACATCTGAATAGTTGTAAGTGTTATAAGCTTTTGCCAGAGTTCTTGATCCTCCGTAATTTGAATTCAGTTGTTGGTCTGCAATAACAGGAACGTTTGTATAATTTTCGTCACCAGGGTTAATCCAGCGGTTCGTAAATTCTTTAGTAAAAACAGTTAAATCATCATAAGTACTATCATAAACTGGATTTAGGCGTACTTTGTTTCCACCAGATCCTACGAAAAATACGTATAAAGACCAATTTTTATAGGTAAAAGTATTTGCTAAACCAATTGATTTATTTGGTTCAATGGAACCTTCGTATTTTAAATACTTAGTAACATCTTGATTGTCCTGAAAATTAGCTCCTGTTATGTTATCGATTTCCCCTTCAGGCATAATAAAAGTTGGTAAACCTTGATTGTTTAATCCTGTAAATTGGTACGAATAAATTGCATTTCTCGGGTGTCCAACTGTATTGCCTCCATTACCATCGATCAAATCGAATGCTGTAGGTTTATTTTCTAATTTTGTAATCTCTTGATTGAAAATTGAAAAGTTTAAGGTTGTTGACCATTTAAAATCTTTAGTATTAATGTTTTTAGTTGAGAAACCAACTTCAAGTCCTTTGGTTTCCATATTTGCATTGTTACCTTGTTTTATTCTTTGTCCTCCAATTCCAGAGGTAATTACATAATCTACCAAATCAAATGCTTTTCTGCTGTAAACATCTGTTGTAAATTGTATTCTGTTATTAAACATAGCTAAATCAAAACCTATATTTGTCTCAAATTGTTTCTCCCAAGTCAATCCTCCATTTTGTAATTCCTCAATTTGGATTCCTGATTCTCTATCATCTATATTAAAACGATCCGTAATAAAACTTTTGTAAATTGCCAATGAGTTTGTTGCGGGGCCAGCTGTTGCAGTTAGTCCATAAGAACCTCTAAGACTTAGATTGTTTACAGATTCAATATTCTTCATGAAGTTTTCTTCAGAAAGATTCCATTTTCCACTAAAAGTATAAGTAGGTAACCATCTCGAAGAACCGCTATCTCCTTGTCTATTTGACCCATCATATCGACCTGTCAAAGAAGCGGTATAGCGACGATCGTAAGTGTATCCTACTTTACCAAAGAAACCTACCGTTCTTTCTTTTTCTACATTAAATCCATAGTAAGAATCACCTCCGTTAAGTATTTTTTCGATAATTCTTGGGTCAGTAAAAGCAGTAAGACCGCGATCATACTGAAGTCCAGCTGCTGTAAAATTATCACTACTTCGATCTACAACACGCATCTCAGTACCGAAGAAACCTTCTAATTCGTGTTTGTCTTTAAAGTTATTTCTATAAGTAATGCTGTTTCTAAGATTATATGAAGTCAGATCATTTGTAAATTTTCTCAAGAAACCACCATTAGGTAAAACCGAAACTTTAGGAGCTGTTAAGTCATTAGGGTCTTGATATAAAAAGATATTTTCATCCCTAACCAATGTGTTAACACCATCTTCACCATCAGGAGTTCCAGCTTTGTATGCGCCTACAACATTTGAATTTTCTAGTATTTTATGCTCACGGCTTGTATTTGCATAACGTCCGGATCCTGTTAGACTGTAAGTTAGTTTGGAATTAATTTTATAATCTAAATCGAGTTGAAAACGAATGTCCTTAACCTCAATTTCCATATAATTATTTTTTAATTCATTTAGGATATTCATAGAAGCCCAGTTGTTTCTATAATATTCTAAGTTCCCATTCTCATCATAAGGTCTTAAAGTTCTGTTGGTATTCAAAACATAATTAAATGGATTGATGTCAAAATCTCGGGTTACTTTACCAAAAACTTCATCTTTTTCGCTTTCATAACTTCCAGGAGCTTCTTGATTACGAACTGACGCTAAAGTAGATAAAGTTATATTTAATTTATCGTTTACAAAGAACGTTCCTTTTATGTTGGATGATAATTGGTTTACTTTATCAGCAATAGTCCATCCTGGATCATTGTAAAAACCTAGCGAAGCATAAAAAGTGTTGTTTTTACCTCCTCCAGCAAAACTCAAAGAATGATTTTGAGTGATTGAAGGTCTAAAGAGTATATTAAACCAATCAGTATTGGCTAATTCATACTTTTTTAGGAAATTATTACGACTTACAGGGTCATTATTGACTAAATAACCACCTGTTTCTGGAACATACGTATTAATTGCTCTTCCTAAAATATTGTATGCGCCTCCATATCTACCATTTACCGTTGATGGTAAATCCAAATACCCTTTGGCTTCCATTTCTTTAAAAATGCTCATCGACTCTTGAGAATTTAAAATGTCATATTGTCCATAATTAGGAACAGTTCGAAGGGATTGCTCCAATGAGTATGTAATTTTTAATGGTGAGTCTCTTCTACCTTGTTTGGTAGTAACGACAACAACACCGTTTAACGACCTGGAACCATATATTGAAGTAGCTGATGCATCTTTAAGGATTTCTATGCTCTGAATATCGTTTGCGTTTAAACCCGCAATTGATGAACTTAATAAAGTTTCTGAGTTTCCTGAAGCTAAATCAGCAAATGAAAGATTAATAATGTCTTCTTGTACAACACCATCAATAACCCATAGCGGTTTTGTGTCTCCGAAAATTGACGAGGATCCACGCACTGTAATTTTTGGTGCAGTACCAAAAGTACCGGTGACATTTTGTACAGTTACCCCGGCGGCTTTACCTTCAATCATTCGGCTAACATCAACTACACCATCTACTTTGAGTTCTTTATCGGTAATTTTACTTACAGCCCCAGTAAAAGTTCTTTTTGATGTTTTTTCATATCCAGTAGTAATGATAACTTCATTAAGACTTTGTCCTACTTCAGACAAAACGATAGTGATAAAATCTTTAGTAACATCAACCTCTTTCGTTTTCATACCAATATAGCTAACTACTATTTTCGTACTTCCAGAAGGTACTTCTATAGAAAAAGTTCCGTCGAAATCGGTTAATGTTGCAACATTAGTACCTTTAACTAGTACTGATGCTCCTGGTAGAGGATTTCCACCATTGTCGATTACTTTACCTTTAACAATGATAGACGCAATTAAATTAGAATTTAAGGATTCAAAAAGGTTGAAATTTGTAGATTCTTTAGCAGGTATGGTTTGCAGCACAATCTGATTACTTATTTCAGAGTAACTGATGTTTAATGGTAAAAGTATATCGTTTAAGACACTTGAAAGTATTTTGTCTTTTGCAATAATATTTACTTTTTGATTGAGTTGAGATATTCTTGAATTATAAGAAAATTTTACATGAGCAGATTTTTGAAGTTTAGTCAACGCATCATCCAAAGATAAATTGGTGACTACAATAGTTACCTTCGTGTCTAATTTTTTTTGACCATTCGCACTGTTAGCCATTGTAACAGTCGAAAAGACAAATGCTAAGACCAGCTGGAATAATGTTATTTTCATGATTCGAAAGAGTAATCGTTGTTTTACAACAGGTTTTTTCATAATTTTGGTTTTGTTTTAATGAATATTTAATTAAAGGGTATTTTAAGAAACACTACAAATTTCACTTTACAGAGTGCAATTTGATTTTATTACAGCGTCGGGTATGTTACAGCATATTCGACGCTTTTTTTATTTTTTACATAGAGAATTTAGAATTAATTACAGCCATTTGAAGTAATTATAATTTGATTTCCATTCATTTCATAATTGGTATTGTTGCTAATGCTTTTACAAATAATTTTTAATTTTTCAGGTAATGGTTGATCACTTAATGAGGTAGTTAGGTGGCAATTTTTTAATTTATCCAAAGGAAAATCAATATTTACCAAATAAGCTTGTTCAATAGTCTTGAATATCTGTGCGACCGGAATGTCTGTGAATTCAAAACTTAATTGTTCAATATTTCCTTGGGTATGATCAAAAGATTCATCTTGAGTAATATCAGTAATTTTATTGAAGGTTTGATTTTGTCTTGTAAACCGAAGTGCCTGATTGGGCAGTAATATGATTTCTTTTTCTTTTGAATTTGTGATGGACGGATTAGGCCTAACTCTAACCTTGCCGGTTCGAACAATTACTTCAACGTTTGGTAAATCGGCGTATGCTTTTATTCTAAAACTCGTTCCAACAACTTTGGTTACAATTTCATTAGCATATACAAAAAAAGGTTTTTTTGGATTTTTGCTAATTTCAAAAAAAGCTTCTCCAGAAAGATATACTTTTCTTGTGTTTCCGGTAAATATTTTTGGGTAACTCAGCTTGCTATTTGGTTTTAGCAGAACAGAACTTCCATCAGACAATGTGATTATTTGTGGTTTGTATGAATTATTTGTTTGCTCCACAAGACCAGTGTAGTCGTCCTTTATGATTTCGTTGTAAGTAGATTCTGTATCGTTTGAAATGAAATGATTATTGTAAAACCAATTGGATAAAAAACCAAATAGGAATACAGCAGCAACCCCTTTCATCCAATTTTTTTGCCATAATTGTATAATGGATCTTTTTGCTTCAGCCGATGATTTTTCTTTTTTATTGATTTTTTCCCAAGTGGATACTAATCCGCCTTGGATAACTTCAGTTGGGATTTCCTCATGGTGTACGGACATCGCCAATAGCCATAATCTGGAAATTTCGACTAGTTTGGCACGATCAGGATTTTCCAAAGTCCATTCTTCCCAACCTTGATTATCTATTTTTGATCGCACCCATAACTGGAATGAGGCATCGGCCAAAAAATCTTCTATTTCTGTATAATTATTACGTTCTTGCATAAAAAAATTAGCTTACAAGAACATAGAGGACAGTTTCTTTATTAGATACTCATTAAATTAGTATTATTTTTAAATTAAATAAAAAACAATTAAAAAGTGGTTGAAGATAATAACAAGATTAGGGAGAGATTGCCTTTCCATTCTCTTCGAAGTTGAAGTAATGCTCGATGTAATAAGTTATTCGCTGATTGATAATTGATCTGAAGCAATTCGGCAATTTGTTCCACGGTAAGTCCTTGATGGTATCGAAGATAGAGTGCTTCTTTTTGTCTGGCGGGTAAGTTGTTCAAAAAAGAATTTAGATGTGCCACTTTTAGTGCTGACTCTTCATCTGAGATAAGTTGATGTTCTATTGAAAAATCAAATAAAAATTCAATAGAATCCGTAGTCGATGTCTTCATGAAAATATAATCACGTTCCTGTAAGCGTGCAATTCTCTTGCGTACACAGGATAACAAATAAGCTTTTACTACGACCGAATTACTTAGTGATTGTCTGTAAATCCAAACATCTGCAAATACATCTTGTACGCAATCTTGTACTTTTTCTTTAAAAGGAGAAAATGAATTTCCGTAGCGAATTAAATCCGAATAATATTTTTCGAAAAGTATTGAGAATGATTTTTCATCACCCGCTTTCAAACTGGACCAAAGCGTAGAATCTTCAGTATTTTTTATGTTTTGGATTTGGCTATTCAAAAGTAAGGGTATTTGTTGGTTTATTTGAATTGGTATAATTTTTTGCAATAACGTATTTTTTTTTAAATAAATGTGTTTAAATTGTTATTTTTTGTCAATTTAACTGCTTGTTTGTGTTAAAAACATGACGAAACGTAGTGTTTTAAAAGAAAAGATAAATTTTCTTATAGAAAGAAAAATAATATAAATATTATTTTGAAAATCAATTATATATTTAGACATTTGTCTAAATATATAAATACTTTAAATGATGAACGACATATTTAAAGCATTAAATGATGCCACGCGAAGGGAAATATTAGAGCTTTTGAAAACAAAAGATAGGTCTGCCGGTGAAATAGCCGATCAGTTTAATATGTCTAAGCCAAGTATTTCTCATCATTTGGATATTTTGAAACGTGCCGATTTGATCACTTCCGAAAAATCGGGACAATTTATTTTCTATTCCATCAACACCACCATTATGGAAGATGTGTTGCAATGGATCTTAACTTTTAAAAAATAATAACTATGACTTCAACTTTTAAAAAAGAATTACCTATCATCGCAATTGTGTTAATGCCTTTTGTCTATTTGGCTTTTATCTGGAATTCCTTACCCGAAAAAGTGCCTACGCATTGGAATTACAAAGGTGAGGTTGATCATTGGGGAGACAAATTTTCCCTGATTGGATTGCTCTTTATGTTACCTGTTTTTGTTTATATAATTATGCTTGTTGCCCCAAAAATCGACCCTAAAAAAAGAATAGCACTTATGGGAGGAAAGTATTACCAATTGAAGTTTATCCTCGTTTTATTTATGTCAATATTAGCATTATTTATACTTTATATCTCAAAGAATCAGTCCTTTTCTAGCCCCAATATGATTTATGCCATAATCGGTATTCTTTTTACCGTATTGGGGAATTATTTCAAAGTGATTCAACCCAATTATTTTATCGGCATTCGTACCCCTTGGACATTAGAGAACAAAGAAGTTTGGAAAATTACCCATGTTTTTGCCAGTAAACTTTGGGTTATTGGCGGGTTAGTAATGGTTTTAGGCGCATTGCTGTTTCCTAGTGGAACTTTTTCTATCGTTTTTATTGCTCTTGTTTTTGTTTTAGCAATCGTCCCAATGGTGTATTCTTACATCAAGTTCAAGGAGATAGAGAAAAAAGGATAATAAAAAAAGGTCGATTATTAATTTGGAGTGGAAAGATTGGGTTTTTTTTAGGAGACAAAGTACCCGCCCCCGATAGCTATCTGGGTTCCAATCTTTTGTAGCGACGGGTTTCAAACCCGTCGCTACAAAAGGATTTTCCCTTCCATCGGGACTAAAAGGAAATATTTTACCTTTTTGCCATTATCCAAAAACAGAAAAACAGCAATATTAAATTCAGTTTTTAATTTAATGTTAATCAATATTTAATCAGATAAAATATGAAGAAAACAGCATTTTTTACAATAGCATTTTTAGTAATTTTTAATGCGTTCGGCCAAGAAATTACCGGGCAATGGAATGGCATTCTAAAAGTTCCAGGAGGACAATTAAGAGTGGTTTTTAACATCTCAAAAACCGAAAATGGATACACCACGACTATGGATAGTCCAGATCAAGGCGCAAAAGGAATTCCAGTAACAACAACCCATTTTGAGAATTCCGTTTTGAAATTGCAAATACCCACTGCTACGATTAGTTACGATGGAACTTTAAACAGTGACAATACAATAGTGGGAAGCTTTTCACAAGGAGGCCAGTCTTTTGCAATGAATATGTCAAAAGGTAGTATAGAAAAAAATGCAGTTCTAAGACCACAAGAACCTCAAAAACCGTATTCGTATTATACCGAAGAAATAACATTTGAAAGCAAAACGGATAAAAATGTTTTGGCAGGGACTTTGAGTTTACCCCAAAAAGAAGGTCATTTTCCTGCTGTAATTTTGATAAGCGGTAGCGGTCCTCAAAACAGAGATGAAGAATTATTTGGTCACAAACCTTTTCTGGTTTTAGCTGATTATTTGACTAAAAAAGGAATTGCAGTATTGCGATTTGATGATAGAGGAGTTGCCAAATCAACAGGTGATTATAAAACAGCAACCACTCCCGATTTTGCCAAAGATGTTCAAGCAGGAATCGATTTTTTGCGAACACGAAAAGAAATCGATAAGAACAAGATCGGATTAATTGGCCATAGCGAAGGTGGAGTAATTGCGCCTATGGTTGTAGGGAATTCAAAAGATATAGATTTCATTGTATTGTTGGCAGGAACTGGAATTCGCGGGGATCGATTAATGCTTTTGCAAAAAGAAAAGATAGAACGCCAAATGGGAGTTCCTGAAAATGAAATTCAAAGAGGGCAAGAAATTTTCAAGGGCGCTTATGAAATGATTTTGACTTCCCCAGAAAATGATGCTAATCTTAAAACTAAAATAAACAGTTATTTCAAAGTGCAATTTGGAGACAAAATGAACGAGCAACAACTAAGTGGAGTAACGTCACAAATCACAAGTTCTTGGATGTTTTATTTTCTAAAATTTGATCCTTCATCGGCTTTAGAAAAAGTAAAATGTCCAGTTTTGGTATTAAATGGCACTAACGATTTACAAGTTCCCGCTGATGTAAATATTCCTGCGATTAAAAACGCATTGGCCAAAGGCGGAAATAAAAAAGTAACCACCAAAGTATTACCAAATTTGAATCATCTCTTTCAAGAATGCAAAACGGGTTTAATGGACGAATATGAAACTATCGAGCAAACATTCTCTTCAATTGCATTAGAGGAAATTTCCAAATGGATTTTGGTACAAGTAAAGTAATAGAAATTATATTGTATGTAAAAAGCCCATTTTATTGGGCTTTTTTTGTGCTATTTTTTATCTTTTCAAGCTAAAATGACCTTTGTATTCTTTTCCGTTTTTTCGGGTAACTACAAACCAATAATCTAATTGATAAATTTTTGTAGAAGTAAAATAATTTGTCAAATGGTTATTTTAAAAACCCATTGGCTCTTATTTCTTTATGGATGACAAGAATGTTTTCTGGTATTTCACATTGTAAAATCCAGTTTACGTCTAGTCCGTTGTTTACAGCTGTTCTCATCAGTAGTGGAGTTTCGGAAATATGATTTCCTAATTTTTCTAAATCATTTCTAAATTCCATAAAGTAATCTTCATGGAGAGCATTGATAAGTATCATGATTTTAAAAGTGCGCGCAATTACATAAATGCAAAAAGTATAAGCGTCTTTAGGTTTTGAATTTAGTAGATGCAACTTGTTTAAGGCTAGGGCTTCATTTAGCATTTGCAAATTCAGGCTTATTTCGCCGTATTTATCTTTAGTAATCCTAACGTGTTCTGTAATACTTCCACTCAAATAACGCATATCCATCAAAATGTAACCAAAAGAAAAAAAGCGTTTACTCGTTCTTTTGATTTCTTTTGTAACTTCATCTTGCATTTTATTTCTTCGGTCTTCAACACTCTCGGTACTTACCAACTCAAAGAGTAATCGGTTGGCTAAATCCAAGTCGTGTTTTAACAATCTAAAAATTAGTTTATCTTTTTCAGCACTTGGTAAATTTTTAATTGCTTCTTTAAATTCTTTTGTAAATGTCATTCTTATTATATTTCGATTAACTCAATTTTAAATTTTAAAAGTAATAATAATATTTCAAAATTAAAAAAATACAGGTATCTATGGTGTATTTCTTTTTCAAATTCTAAAATAGATTACTTTTGCACTAAAACAATCTCACCCTTGAAACAAAAAGGTTGAGTCATCACGCCCCCGTTTATCCAACTGAATACTCCGTATCCGACGACCGCTTATATCAAAGGGTTTCTTGATGTAAAATTTAATTAGTAAATTCGCTTAAATTATTTTTTTTATGAAAATTAAAAATCTTTCCCTCAAAAATATAGGTCCTTTTCTTGAGGCTGAACTCGAATTTATTAATGATGAAAATCAAAAACCTCCCGTTATTATCATTACAGGTGAAAATGGAACAGGGAAAACTATTGTTTTGGATGCAATAAGAGGAATTTTGTTAGGAACAAATGATGGACATAGGGGGAGTTTGCAAAGGAATATTATTAGAGATGAAAATGATTTCCAAATTAAGTCAAATTTAGATTTCAATAATACAAACTATACCTTAATTAGTGAAGAAATAGATGATTTTAATAAATTTCAAATCAAATCTGACGAAATTAAATCATTTTATAATGTCTCTAATGGTTTTGGAGGGCATGAAGGAAATATTTGGGTAGCGAGTTATTGGACGTCAAAAACTGACAACTCAAAATTTAAATTAGATTCCTTAGTTTCTTGGAATTCCAAAGGATATTTGAATGGTGCTTTTACTGGTGTTCAATCTAATGTTGAAGTATTGAAGTTGATAACCGCCTTTGACTATTATAGATCGAGTGATAATCCAAAGGAAAAAGAAGAAGGTGAGTTTTTATATTCAATTATTAAAAAAATATTTAAACTTGGACTTTTTGATGGCGAGTTGAAATATGTAGAAAGGAAAACAAATATGCCAATTGTTTCTCAAAATGGGTTTGATGTTTCGTTGGATAAATTGAGTAGCGGAAATTTGTATTTGATTCAAAGAATGATTTCTCTTTTAGGACAAATGTATTCAGTATATGAATTAAATAATTTAAAATTGGAAGAGTTACTTTTGACACCAGGTTTATTGTTAATTGATGAAGCTGAAAATCATTTACATCCCAAATGGCAAAAAACGTTTTTGAATTCTATTTTAAATATTTTTCCAAATCTCCAAATTATTATAACCACACATTCTCCTTTTATTGTTTCATCAATTGAAAATTCAAAAGTTTTTGTGTGTAAATCAGAAAAAGACCATTCTATCATTGTTGATGAAACAGATGTTTATTCTAACAAGCCAATAGAAGAAATTTTGCAATCGGAGGTTTTTAATACAAATCCTTTTAATGCTGAAATTTCAGAATTAATGAAGGAAAGAAAGTTAGCTATCGAAAGTAAAGATTTTGCTAAGAAAGAAGAGATAGAAGAAAAATTAAAAGCAATTAATCCTGAATATTTCTCTTATTTTGATATTGATAAGCTTATTAAAAGTATTTCAAAATAGTTTTATGAGGCATTTAGAACGATTACCAAAACCAAATATCCTTAGTCAAAAAGATAAGGAATGGACTGATAAATTTATTGAATCAGGAAAAACAAGACCAGACAACAGTAAATATGGGCATAAAGATATTATTACTGATTTGAATGCTATTAGTTTTCATAAATGTTTTTATTCTGAACAAAAGTTAAAAGGAATTCCAAGAGAGATTGACCATCATATTGAGGTTTCTGAAAGGAAAGATTTAGCTTATGATTGGGATAATTTATATTTATCTTCTACCGAATGTAATAATAAGTTACCAAATAAAATCATTTCTGTTTCGGATGTTCTTAATCCGTTTAATAATTCTGATGAAGAATTTGAAAGCCATTTTGTTTTTGAGAATGAATTTGTAACAGCACGAAATGGGTCTGAATTAGCATTAAATACTATTAAAAAATATCGATTAGATTCTCCATTATTAGATAGTTTGAGAAGTGCAATATTGCATCAATTTAAAGATGTATTAGAAGTTATTCGTAAAAATCAAATTAGCGAAAATGGAAGAGTTATGAATGATATCGAAATTGAAGCTTTGAGACGTTTTGCCCAACCCGATTACTCTTTTTCTCTAATGTTTCGACTTTTACTCAAAAAACACAATCTTTGAAACCAAAACTTTTCCTCATCACGCCCCCGTTTACCCAACTGAATACGCCTTATCCAGCAACGGCTTATATCAAAGGGTTTTTGAATACCAAAAACATTGAATCGGTTCAGGCGGATATAGGGATAGAAGTGATTTTGAAATTGTTTTCGAAAGAAGGACTTTTAAGTTTGTTTCAAGTGTCAGATTTCAAGTTTGAAGTTGGAGATATTTCGGATAATTCTAAGAGAATTTTTGCTTTACAAGACGAATACATCAAAACCATTGATTCCGTCATTTCTTTTTTGCAGGGAAAAAATCCAACCTTAGCACTCCAAATCTGTCAGGAAGATTTTCTGCCCGAAGCTTCACGGTTTGCACAATTGGAAGAACTGGATTGGGCTTTTGGAACAATGGGAACGCAGGACAAAGCCAAGCATTTGGCCACTTTGTACCTCGAAGACATCTCCGATTTTATCGTAGAATGTGTCGATGAAAACTTTGGTTTCAGTCGATATGCGGAAAGGTTGGGAAGAAGCGCGAATTCTTTTGATGAATTGTATACTGCTTTGCAACAAGAACCAACCTATATAGATAACATTCTTCTTTCGATTTTAAAAGATAGAATTGAATCGATTCAGCCGACATTATTCTTGATTTCGGTTCCGTTTCCGGGAAATTTATACTCTGCTTTTCGCTCGGCACAATGGGTAAAAAAGCATTATCCGAATATCAAGGTTTCTATGGGTGGCGGTTTCCCGAATACAGAATTGCGTTCACTTTCAGATCCCCGAGTTTTTGAGTTTTTTGATTACATCACTTTGGATGATGGTGAAACACCAATTGAGGAATTAATTTCCAATATTAAAAACCCAAATCACAATTCATACAAAAGAACTTTCCTTTTAGAAGATGAAAAAGTAGTTTATAAAAATAATTCCACACAACACGATTACAAACAATCCCAAGTGGGTACGCCTGATTATTCGGATTTGCTTTTGGATAAATACATTTCGGTTATCGAAATCGTGAATCCAATGCACCGATTGTGGAGCGATGGACGCTGGAATAAACTCACGATGGCGCACGGTTGTTATTGGGGAAAATGCACCTTTTGCGATATTTCTTTAGATTATATAAAAGTGTACGAACCCGTTGCCGCGAGTTTGTTGTGCGACCGAATGGAAGAAATGATTGCCCAAACAGGCGAAACCGGTTTTCATTATGTAGACGAAGCCGCTCCGCCTGCTTTAATGCGCGCATTAGCACTCGAAATTCTTCGCAGAAAATTAGCGGTGACGTGGTGGACGAACATTCGATTCGAAAAAAGTTTTACTCAAGATTTATGTCTGTTGCTCAAAGCTTCGGGCTGTATTGCGGTTTCTGGCGGACTCGAAGTGGCTTCGGACAGATTGTTGAAACTGATAGACAAAGGCGTAACGGTGGAGCAAGTGGCCAAAGTAACTCGTAATTTTACCGAAGCGGGAGTTATGGTACACGCTTACTTAATGTACGGCTACCCAACGCAAACGGTTCAAGAAACGGTGGACAGCCTCGAAATGGTGCGTCAACTGTTTGAAGCAGGCGTTTTGCAATCTGGATTTTGGCACCAGTTTGCGATGACGGCTCATAGCCCAGTGGGATTGTATCCTGAAAAATTTGGGGTTACACCAGAACTCCTTCCATTGCAAGGTTCAGAGAAGGGAATTTTTGCCATCAATGACATTAATTATAGCGACAAAACAGGTATTGACCACGAAAAATTTAGTTTCGGACTGAAGAAATCGTTGTTCAATTTTATGCACGGTATTTGTTTCGACTTTGAGCTGCAAGAATGGTTTGACTTTAAGATTCCAAAAACCAAAATTCACCCTGATTTTATTTTTAATGCGCTTCAAGAAGAAGAAAATTTCACCACAAAACCTACAGCCAAAGTAGTTTGGTTGGGAGGAAAACCTTCGGTTGAATATTTTACTAAATCCAAAAAAGGCAATTCTTGGGAACTCGCTAAATTGACCTTTCACGATAAAAAAGAAAGTTTTGCTGTTCAAACCAATAAAGTGGAAGGCGAATGGTTGGTTGCTATTTTAGAAAAAATTGCGGTTTCACAATCCAAAGTGTATTCTTTTCAAGAAATTAAAGCTGATTTTGAAGGCCATTTACCCGATTTTGAGCTGTTTTGGTACTCAAAACCGATGCAAACGTTACGCTCCTTTGGATTGTTGATTCTATAGCGGTAGAATATTTCACACCGTGAATCCATTATACATTGCCACAATCAATCACAGCGATTTCCTTTCTACCACGAAAATGAGGAGAGAATTTTTTAAAAAGTAAAAGAAATACAACTACGGTGCGTTTAGTTAATAAATTTATTTTTCTTTATTGGGCAAACGCTTCTAAAACGGCTGCTAACCCGAGGGATGTGCCAAAAGGAATAGCAGATAAGTCTACCCAGAAATCAGGATTATGATTCGAAAAAGGGAATTGTTTTCCTTCTTTCATAGCCGTTTCATATACTTCATGATTAGCAATACCAACAATAAAGTAATTGTAAGGTACTTCCGGATGGTCTTTTAGTAATTCTTGAACATCTTCTGATCCCATAACTGGCGGTATGGATAAATTCTTATTGGGTCCAGCCATTTTTTCTAGAGCACCATTAATTTTGGCGGTCAATACTTCATTATTTTTCAAAGTACCAAGGTTTTGTTTGATCACTGTTTTGGGATATAAATCCTTAGGAAGATTATTGGCAACAGCTATACCTTCGTTTATCTCATTAATTCTTTTTAATAAAAGTTCTTTGTCTTCTTGTCTATACCAACGGAGGTTTAATTTCAATAACGCTTTATTGGGGATTACATTGTTGTCTATTCCTGCTTCAACAGCGCCAACCGTTAATACTACTGGAAATTGAGGGTGGGAGTTTCTGCTAACAATAGTTTGATATTGAAGAATAGCATTAGCAGCCATCACGATAGGATCTTTAGTTTGTTCGGGCGTCGATCCATGTCCGCCAACTCCAAAAAAGGTAACATCTAATTGTACTGCACCTGCCATTCGCTCACCCGGTCTGTTCAAGTACACTCCTACTGGGGCAGGGCCAGTATGCATACCTAAAAGTAAATCTGGAACTGGGACTCCTTTGGTATACATTTCATTTGCCATGGCTATTGCACCAAATCCGTTTTCTTCAGCGGGTTGTCCAACTAGGACAAGGGTACCTTTCCATTTGTCTTTTAATTTTACCATTTGTTTGGCAATGCCTAGCATCCAAGTGACATGAGCGTCATGCCCGCAAGCATGCATTACAGGTAGATCTTTGCCTTCTTCATTTTTTCCTTTTTTGATGCTTTTGTATGAAAGATTGGTAGCTTCTTCGACTGCAATACAATCCATGTCAGCACGATACATAATCGTTGGTCCATTGCCGTTTTTCAGTACTCCAACAACGCCAGTTTTGCCAACTTTTTCTGTAATTTGAAAACCTAATGCTTTTAACTCTTTAGCAATAATTCCTGAGGTTCGCACTTCCATAAAAGGAAGTTCTGGATTACTGTGTAAATCTTTAAAAATAGCCTCCAATCTTTGTGAGTCATTTTTACAGAGTTCTTTTAATTCTGTAATCGGAATGCCATTGATAGTCGCTTTTGAAGTTTCTGAATTCGCAGTCTGACTAGCTGAAAAATACGAAACAAAGCAAAAAACAAAAGTGGAAAGGATGGTTTTCATGTTTATTTTGGTTTTAAATTGTTGAAAGTTAGTAAATTATTTTTATATATAGAAAGTCAAAGCAAATTTTAGTTCAGTAAATTGAAAAGAAAATGGAACTTATAAGGGTAAGTTGTTTTAGATAATTACAAAAAAAGAACTACTTAAAAATTCTCTGTGTTGAACTTATAATAACAAAGTAGGTAGTTTTGTACCTTCTATTTTATACTCCTTTGGATTATTAATTTTGTAATTTATTTACATTTTTCTTTCGAAATCTATCGTTAAAAAAACCAATTTTCATTATTTCTTTTAAAACAGTATACTACTTAGTATTTTTTGTA
Source organism: Flavobacterium rarum (SeqCode) (assembly GCF_965234445.1). GTDB lineage: Bacteria > Bacteroidota > Bacteroidia > Flavobacteriales > Flavobacteriaceae > Flavobacterium > Flavobacterium rarum. The sequence continues at coordinate 68,959 of NZ_OZ248484.1, forward strand.
TAAAACTTACTTTAACTGTGTTACGAAAACGTTTTCTTTAATTACATTTACCAATACTAAAAACGTAAACATGAGTAGTAGTTATCAACTAAAAGTAAATGATACTTTTCATTTCGAATGCGATGCAGCCTCAGCCAATGCGCTAGATGTGGTTGCGACAACTGACAATCAATTTCATATTTTAAGTGAAAACAAGCGGTATCAAGCTCAGATTATAGCTGCTGATTTTCATAAGAAGGAATACACTATTGAAGTGAATAATTCAGTGTATACTATCGCCATTGCTGATGCTTTGGACCTTTTGATTAAAGAAATGGGATTTGATACCAGCACGGTACAAAAAGTAAATGCCATCAAAGCACCTATGCCAGGTTTAATTTTAGAAATCAATGTCAGCGTGGGACAAACCGTTCACGAAAACGATAATTTACTCATTTTGGGAGCGATGAAAATGGAAAACAGTTTTCAGTCGCCACGAAATGGAGTAATCAAATCGATTGCAGTAGCTGTTGGCGATGCTGTAGATAAAGGACAATTGTTGGTAGAATTTGAATAGAAAAAAAATGGAAAAAATACTAGTTGCCAATAGAGGAGAAATCGCGATTCGCGTGATGAAAACTGCTCGAAAAATGGGAATCAAAACAGTAGCGGTGTATTCTACTGTAGACCGAAATGCACCTCACGTAGCTTTTGCAGATGAAGCCGTATGTATCGGTGAAGCGCCATCTAACCAGTCCTATTTGTTAGGAAATAAAATTATTGAAGTGGCCAAAGCGGTACAAGCTGATGCCATTCATCCTGGCTATGGTTTCTTGAGTGAAAATGCTGAATTTGCAGAAGAAGCCGAAAAAAACAACATCATCTTCATTGGTCCAAAATCCAAAGCCATTCATATAATGGGTAGTAAATTGGCCGCCAAAGAAGCCGTTCTACAATACGATATTCCAATGGTTCCTGGAGTGGACCACGCGATTACCGATATTGAAGAGGCTAAGCGTACTGCAAAAGCAATTGGTTTCCCTATTTTAATCAAAGCCTCTGCAGGAGGTGGAGGTAAAGGAATGCGTGTGGTGGATAATGAAGCCGATTTTGAAGCGCAAATGAACCGTGCTATTAGCGAGGCAGTGGCTGCTTTTGGAGATGGAGCGGTTTTTATTGAAAAATATGTGGCGTCGTCAAGACATATCGAAATTCAAGTGATGGCGGATAGTCACGGCAATGTGTTGTACTTGTTTGAAAGAGAATGTAGTATTCAACGTCGTCATCAAAAAGTAGTGGAGGAAGCACCCTCTGCGGTTATCACGCCTGAAATTCGAAAAAAGATGGGAGAAGCCGCGGTATTGGTAGCCAAATCTTGTGATTATTTAGGTGCAGGAACGGTTGAGTTTTTGGTGGATGAACAGCTGAACTTTTATTTCTTAGAAATGAATACGCGTTTGCAAGTAGAGCATCCTGTGACTGAAATTATTGCTGGAGTTGATTTGGTCGAAATGCAAATTCGTGTGGCGAGAGGCGAAGCGCTTACATTGCAACAAGAAGATTTGAAAATTCACGGTCACGCTGTAGAATTACGTGTGTATGCCGAAGATACTTTGAATGGGTTTTTACCGAGTGTAGGTAATCTAGAAGTGTACCAATTGCCCGAAGGCGAAGGTGTCCGAGTGGATAACGGATATGCTCAAGGAATGGATGTCCCTATTTATTATGACCCGATGTTGGCCAAATTAATCACTTACGGAGCTACTCGTGAAGAAGCTATTCAGCGTATGGAGCAAGCTATTGCGGATTATAAAGTGGTGGGTGTGCAAACGACCTTGCCATTTGGTGCTTTTGTAATGCAGCACGAGGCCTTTCGTTCTGGAGATTTTGACACCAATTTTGTGAAAAAATATTACAATCCTGAAATTTTAAAAGAGCAAACCCAAAAAGAAGCATTGATTGCAGCAAAATTGGCGTTGAAACAGTATTTACAGGACCAAAAAGTGCTTCGATTGCCTAATTAAATAGGCGATAGGTACATTTTAATAACAACAGAAAAGTATGGAATCTAAAATTAAAGTATTAAACGAAAAAATAGCACTAGCCCAATTGGGCGGTGGCCAAGCGCGAATTGATAAACATCACGCTAGTAAGAAACTAACCGCAAGAGAGCGTGTGATGTATTTGTTGGACGAAGGTTCTTTTGAAGAAATTGGGATGTTGGTTACCCACAGAACTACCGATTTCGGTATGGAGAAGGACTTGATTTACGGTGATGGTGTAGTTACGGGTTACGGAACTATTAATGGTAGATTGGTGTATGTTTTTTCCCAAGATTTTACTGTTTTTGGAGGTTCTTTGTCTGAAACGCACGCTGAGAAAATTTGTAAAGTGATGGATATGGCGCTCAAAGTGGGTGCGCCAATGATTGGATTAAACGATTCTGGAGGTGCCCGAATTCAAGAAGGTGTCCGTTCTTTGGGAGGTTACGCTGATATCTTTTATCGCAACGTACAATCTTCAGGTGTTATTCCACAAATTTCGGCTATTATGGGACCTTGTGCGGGTGGTGCAGTGTATTCCCCAGCGATGACCGATTTTACTATGATGGTAGAAAAAAACAGTTATATGTTTGTTACAGGACCTAATGTTGTGAAAACGGTAACCAATGAGGAAGTAACTTCAGAAGCTTTAGGTGGAGCCGTAACGCACGCTTCCAAATCGGGAGTGGCACATTTAACTGCTCCCAACGGAGTGGCTTTGTTGAACAGTATCAAAAATCTTTTGAGCTATTTGCCACAAAATAATAAAGAAACGACGCCAAAAGTCCCTTATGTTTTGGGTGATGAAGTACGAATGGAATTGGCTACGATTATTCCAGACAGTGCCAACAAACCCTATGATATGCACGAAGTGATTCGAGGAATTATTGATGCCGATTCTTTTTATGAAATTCATAAAGAGTATGCCGAAAATATCATTGTTGGTTTTGCCCGTTTGGGAGGAAGAAGTATCGGAATTGTAGCCAACAATCCAATGTTTTTAGCCGGCTGTTTGGATGTTAAGAGCTCTATCAAAGCCGCGAGATTTGTTCGTTTTTGCGACAGTTTCAATATTCCGTTGCTGGTGTTGGAAGACGTTCCAGGTTTCTTGCCAGGTACCGACCAAGAATGGAACGGAATCATTGTACACGGTGCTAAATTATTATATGCTTTTAGCGAGGCGACCGTGCCAAGAGTTACGGTGATTACACGAAAAGCTTATGGAGGAGCTTACGATGTGATGAACTCAAAACACATTGGTGCCGATATGAATTTTGCTTGGCCTACGGCAGAAATTGCAGTTATGGGTGCCAAAGGAGCCTCAGAAATTATCTTCAAAAAAGAAATTAGCGAAGCCGAAGACCACGAAGCAAAACTATTAGAAAAAGAAGCTGAATATGCTGAGTTATTCGCCAATCCGTATACCGCAGCACAACGTGGATTTATAGATGAGGTTATCCTACCACAAGACACCAGACGCAAATTGATCAAAGCGTTTAGTATGCTGGAGAATAAAGTAAGCGTAACTCCAAATAGAAAACACGGGAATATTCCTTTGTAGATTTTTTATAAGAAATGAAAAACCACCTGATGATTTTGGGTGGTTTTTTTTTGGACTTATTCTTTCAAAGTTACTCTTTCAATTAATTGTGGCCTCTTTTTGATTTATTGACTTTCAGTTTTGCATTAGAAACTATCAGAAGTATAGATTTTACCGTAAAAAGCTGTTTATTTATAGACTTTACCGTATGTAATATTCGTTTTACTGTAAAAACGCAATAGAATGATGTTACTTTTTATTTTAAATATTGATTTTACCGTAAATAAAGTAATTTATACGGTTTTTACCGTAACAATTATGTATTTTACAGTAAATTGATTTAAATTTAGTATTTTTACTGTATGATATAATTGTTTTACCGTAAAAGCATATCAATCAATGGAACAAAGTGCAGGATTTTATTGGCTCAAAAATCATTATCAATTGCATAGACTTTCGCTAAAAAGTCAATCGTATATAGGAGATAACGAAAAAATGGAAATTACTTCTAAGGGAGTTGTTTTGCGTGTGTTTGGATTAAAGTATGCAGTAGAGAATAATCCAGTGAATCATATTGTTTTTGGTTTAAAATTTGATTATTTCAATCTGCATTTACTAAAATCGGTTTTTAATTGCATTTCTGAAAAGAAAATACTTAATTATATAATGAGCGCTCCAACAGGTATATATAGTCGAAAAATTGGCTTCCTATTTGAGTTTCTTATGAATAAATCACTTGATTTAGACTTTGTTATTTCTGGGAATTATGTTGATTTATTAGACGAAAAAAAATATATCGTTGGTAAAACGGTTAAGAATTCTAAATGGAAAATCAACGATAACTTACTGGGAACTTCAGAGTTTTGTCCAATCGTTAGAAAAACAGCCGAAATAGAAACTTTTCAAAGTATTGATATTTCGGCTCAAATACTGCAATTAAAAAAAGAGTATCCGTTGGATATATTTCATAGGGCGACCAATTATTTGTACGGAAAAGAAACAAAATCATCTTATGAAATTGAGCATGAAAAACCTTCGCCAAAACGTATAGAACGCTTTGTTTCCTTACTGATGAAAGCGGGGACAGTAGCTGGGGAGACAATGTATGATGAGGGTAATTTGACACTTTTGCAAAATGAAATTGTGGATCCCAGATTTGCCGTAAAACAGTATCGCGATTTTCAGAATTATGTTGGACAATCACTTCCCAATTATTCAGAAGTGCTGCATTATATATGCCCGCCACCAGAACTTGTACACTCGTTGATGCAAGGTTTAAAAGGAGTTGCTTTAAAAACGGGAACTGCATCAGCATTAGTTCGAGCCAGCACTTTGTCATTTGGGTTTGTTTTTATTCACCCTTTTGAAGACGGAAATGGACGATTGCATCGATTTTTAATTCATGATACTTTGGTTCGGGATAAAGTGGTTCAAGATGGTTTAATTATTCCTGTTTCAGCACATATATTGAATAATCTCAAAGAATATGATGCAGTGTTAGAAGATTTTTCTAAAGTATTAATGCAAACAATAGATTACGAAAAAGATGACAAGGGAAACATTCATGTTTTAAATTTGGAGGAAATAGAAAGTTATTACCGCTTTCCTGATTTGACAGTACAAACTTCTTTCTTGGGTAAAACGATTCAAGAAACCGTTATGACAGATATTCCGAATGAGCTTGAATTTATTATGAGATACGATGAATTGAGGCTGTCTATACAAGAAATTGTCGATATGCCTGATACTGAAATTAACAGAATGATCCTTTTTCTTCATCAAAATAAAGGCATATTCCCAAAAAGGAGAAGAAAAGATTTTGAAAAACTAACCGATGCAGAAATTGAATTGATGGAGAAAGAATATCTGACTATTTTTGAAATTTAATTATCCCATTTTTTGAGTCTATTAAAGGGTTTCTTAGCTGTTACTCCGCTTTAAACCGAAACCCAATCCCGTGCAAATTCTCAATGGCTATTCCTTTTTCGTTTGCCAAAATTTTGCGCAGGCGGGAAATAAAAACATCCAGACTGCGTCCCATGAAATAATCATCGTCACCCCAAAGAGAGGTTAGGATTTGTTCTCGTTTTAAAACCACGTTTTTATTGTCTAGAAATAATTTTAAGAGGTCGGCTTCTCGCTGGGTGAGCGGTATTTTTTCGGTTTCATTAAAAAGGATGAAATTCTTGGTATCGAATTGGTATTTCCCAATTTCGTAGATTGATTTTTCAACCGAATTATTTTTGCGGGAACGTCTTAGGAATATTTCAATTTTCAACAGTAATTCTTCGATGCTAAAAGGCTTTACGAGATAATCGTCGGCTCCTAATCTAAGACCTTTGATGCGGTCTTCTTTTAAGGTTTTGGCCGAAAGGAAAATTATAGGAACATCAACATCGAGTTTTCTGATTTCAGTAGCCAATTCAAATCCATCCATTTTCGGCATCATTATATCTAGAATGCAAATGTCAAAGCTTCCTTTTTTGAAGGCTTCAAAACCCGATTTTCCGTCTTCGCAATGCGTCACTTCATAGCGGTTTTGCTCCAAATTGTCTTTGGTCAGGAATGCTAAGGTGGCATCGTCTTCGGTATACAATATTCGAACAGTACTCATTTAGTTTTGAGGAATTAATAGTGAAAAGGTACAGCCTTTTTTGGGATTGCATTTTGCGGTTATTTTCCAGTGGTGGAGGTCGCATACTTTTTTGGCATAGTACAATCCCAATCCAAAACCGGTAACTTCATTGCTTTTTTTACTCGGAATTCTATAAAATTTATCAAATACAAAGGGAATGTTTTTGGAATCAATTCCAATGCCGTTATCTGTAAAATCGAATTGCAAATGCTTTCCAACTTTTGCAATAGCGATACAAATTTCGGGTTTGTTTTCGCTATATTTTATCGCATTATCGAGCAGGTTGTACACCAAATTGGTAAAGTGAAATTCGTCCGCTTCAATAGTGACGGTTGCTAAATCGGTTTTAATTTCGATTTGGGTTTCAGGATGTTTTAGGGTGCTGTTTTCAATTACAGCTTCTAAAATTAGCAAGACATTCAGTGTTTTTTTATTCAGTACCAAAGGAGCATTATCCGATTTTGCGACGCTCAGAATTTTCTCGATATGCTGATTCAGCTTGTTGCTTTGGTCAATAATAATGTGGGTGTATTTTTCCAGTTTTTCATCTTGCAGAATTGGATTTTGTTTGATGAGGTAATTGGAAGCAATTAATATGGAGGACAAAGGCGTTTTGAATTCATGTGTCATATTATTGATGAAATCACGTTGCAAGTCAGAGTATTTTTTTTGCTGTAAAAGCGTGAAAATAGAATAGACATAAACCAGTAAAATAACAATTAAAGCAATCGAAAGCACAAACCAAAACCGTAGGGAACTGAATAAATAACTCGTTTCATTGGGAAACCGAATGGCAAAATAATAGACCAAATTTTTGTGTTTGGGGAAATGTACAGAATGTTTGGTCTGTTTTTTTTCGGATAGCGAAATGTAGTTGCCATAGACCATTTCATCGCTTTGGCAATTGTACATGGCATATTCAAAATCGGTGGTGATATTCATTTTCTTAAACTCGGATATGAGATAAAACTCTAAAATTTCGGGTTCAAAATCGTTATCAATATTGACAATATAATAATCATTGGAGATTTTCCGCACCGGATTTTTCCCTGGAAGTTCTTGATTCGTTCCCTGATACAATTTTTTGGCAACCTCCAGTAAGGCGACATGTGCTCTTTGACTGAATTTTTTTTCTTCAACACTGAAGGCTTCTTTCGTCCAAAGCAATTGCGCTATTAGGATTCCGATGATGGCGATTAACCCGATTAAGATGCTGCTATTGAGTTTGGTCAGTTTCATTATGTAATATTAATCAAAATTTGCTTGACTTTTTTGCATTAACAAGTCGTTAACAAAGATTGAATAACGCTTAACAAGAGTGTCTGTTTTTCTAATCTACTTTTGGATTGTTGAAAAACAGTAACCAATAAAACTAATTTATTATGAAAATGATTAAAATTTCAATGTTGGCATTAACTCTAGGATTAATGTCATTTTCGGCCATCGCTCCTGTGAAAACTTTGGTATCAAAAGTAGCTGTTACCGCTTCTTCAATTGTATGGAAAAGCGAAAGCATAGATGTGGGACAGATTCCGCAAAACACTCCAAAACCAATTGTTTTTGAATTCAAAAACACTGGAAAAACAGCTGTAATCGTTACCAATGTGCAAGGTTCTTGCGGATGTACGGCAACAGATTATACCAAAACCCCAATTGCCCCAGGAAAATCGGGCACCGTTACGGCTACTTACAATGCGGCTAATCCAGGTGGATTTACAAAAACAGTATCGGTAACTACAAATGCTGAAACGACAGTTAAAGTTTTGACGATAAAAGGAACTGTTGTTGCAGCTACTGGAGTGAAAAGTTAATTTTTAAGATTAATTTTTGGAGCAGAATCATTAGGCATTTTCAGGAAGCATTGGTTCCCGCCATCATTCCAATCTTTTGTAGAGACGGGTTTCAAACCCGTCTCTACAAAAGGATTTTCCCTTCTGTCGGGGCTAAAAGGGATTATTTTGCTTTTTTGCCATTATTTAAAAAAAAGGTCTGCCCTTAACTGTTTGGTTTTTATAAAAGAACTTTTTTCAAAATAAAATATTGAAAAGAAATAGACCATTAAGGAATTAAGAGTCAGTAAGGTTGTAATGGCTTAATGACTCTTAATTCCTTAATGGTTTAGAATTTTTAAATTTAATCTTAAATTTGAAACCCACACAATTCGTAATAGAATTCAAAAAATAGTAATTCAAGATTTAACTATCGTCAGCGGTTTTAATCGTTGGCATTTCAATAATCGAGTTCCCGATTTAAATAAAAAAGGATATGACTATCCGTAAAGCAGACCATGATTGATTTTTTGACACCGATTAGCACTGATTATTTGGGTATAAATTAAAAGTTTGAGTAATAAATATACATAATCTATAAGGCCAGATATGTATTGACTAATTTTTATCTGTGTAATCCGTCCAATCTGTAGAATCTGTGTTCTATTTTTAGATGTGTCCACTCGTTAGCGGTAATAATTTAACGAATATTTCTAAAAATAAAAATATTGTACATACATTTGTACAAAATGCAATAATTATGTTAGTAGCAAATATTTCAGACTTCAGAAAAGATATTAAATCTTACTTTGATAGAGTAGCAATAAACTTTGAAACTCTAATTATAAATCGTGGAAAAGATTCAGGGATTGTTGTTATTTCACTTGAAGAATATAATTCACTAATTGCAACAAATTATGAATTATCAAACAGAACTAACGAAAGTAGATTAGATTCTGCTATTGATAAACTTAAGAGTGGTAAATCATTTTCAAAAGACTTAATTGAGGAGTAAAATGAAATATGTATTTGTTGATGAATCTTGGGAAGATTATTTGTATTGGCAAAAAAATGACAAGAAGAAAGTAAAAAAAATAAATGATCTACTCAAAGATATTTCAAGGAATCCTTTTGAAGGAATAGGAAAGCCAGAACCATTGAAACACAAGTATGCTGGATTTTGGTCAAGAAGAATTGATGAAGAGCATAGATTAATTTACAGGTTTATCGATGATGAAATTCAAATTTTGAAATGTAGACATCATTATGACTAATATTACTACCGCTTACACACGCTAAAAGCAAATTGGGGATTTGGCTTAATTTGAAGATGGTTTTGTGTCAGGAAGATTTGCCAAATCCTAAAATTGGGCTTAATTTAGTCCCAAACTACTTCTAGCGCGGGTACGATAGGGAAGCTTTTGTTCTGCAAATTAATCTGTGAAAATTTGTGTAATCTGTGTCAAATAATCATATTTAAGTTTTTACATTCATTTAATAAATCGAGTAATAATCTTATTGGAATTAGTTACGGACATTCATAAAAAAGTATATCAAACCACCTCTTCGGGTGGTTTTTTTGTTTGCAATAGAAGCTATGTAAATTTTTGATTATAGTTTGAAGAAATAGTATCGAAAAGTAATTCACAATCAATTTATATTTGTTGTCTATACTATCATGAAAGTCCCAAAAGATTATGAATTGCTTAAAAAAACACCTTTTATTTTTATTGATTGCCATTTCGTTCGTTTCTACTGCCCAAAAAAAGGTTGAAACCCAATCATTTTTTGAATATAAAGGAAGGGTAGAAAAAATGCAAGAAAATAAAGTCATGCTCATAGGTTCTGCTTCGTCTGTGTCATTTGATTTTAGCGGCAATTCCTGTACCATTTCCTTGCAAAGCATCGATTCTTGGGAACATCAAAACTATGTTTCCCTGGAACTCGATGGTAAATACATCGGAAGAATCCGAATTGAAAAAGGAACTGTACAATCTTTCCCGATTACAGTTCCAAAAAGCAAAAAAGCCCATCATCTTTCTATTTATAAAGCCACAGAAGCTTCCAACGGCGGTGTTTTGTTTGCAGGAACGACGGCGAAATTGATCGCAAGTTCTGCTACCCAAAAAAAGAAAAAAATTGAACTCATCGGTGATTCTATAACGTGTGGTTATGGTAATGATGCTTCTGAAATTCCTTGTGGTAAGGGAGATTGGTTTGACCAGCACAATGCGTATTGGGCTTATGGACCAGTGCTTGCAAGAGATTTAGATGCTGATTTTGTATTGAGTTCTGTTTCGGGATACGGAATGTACCGCAATTGGAATGATGAACATCTTGACGAAGCTATTATTCCCGATGTCTATGAAAATTTATACCTGAATAAAGACAAATCGAAGCCATACAATTTTGCTTTTCAACCCGATTTGGTCAGCATTTGTTTGGGAACCAACGACCTTTCAGACGGTGATGGCAAAAAAGTAAGATTGCCGTTTAATGAAGAAAAATACGTTTCAAATTATATTGATTTCATCAAAACGGTTTACAAACACGCACCCAACACCCGAATTGTTTTGCTGAACAGTCCAATGGTTTCGGGAGATCGAAATGTAACTTTGGTGAGATGCTTGAAAAAAGTGATTCAGGCTTTCGAAAACGACACCATTCATAAACCCATTGCTTTGTTCGAATTCCAACCAATGAGTCCAAAAGGCTGTGGTTATCATCCCGATATTGCAGATGATAAAGTGATGGCCGACCAATTAAATCCTTTCTTTAAAAAATTATTAAATGAAAAATAACATATTTAGATTCATTTTCTTACTGATACTTTCAAATACCGCTTTCGCAAATGTTACGCTACCGAATATTTTTTCGGATAATATGGTTTTGCAACGTAATGCCGAAGTTACAATTTGGGGCTGGGCAAATCCGCAGGAAGAAGTGTTGATTACGCCAAGCTGGAATAATGAAACCTACAAAATCAAAGCCAGTAATCAGGCCAAATGGGAGATTGTCATTCCAACTTCAAAAGAGGGTGGACCATATACTATTGCGATAAAAGGCTACAACGAAATCGTATTGAAAAACATTTTGATTGGCGAGGTTTGGATTTGTTCCGGACAATCGAATATGGAGATGAACGCCAGTTGGGGAATTGAGAATGGAGATGAAGTGGTAAAAAATGCGACCACCCCAAACATCCGATTTTTTTCGGTACCCAAATTAACGGCTACGACTCCTCAAGATAATCTTTCAGGAACTTGGACAGCATGCACGCCCGAAACGATGAAATATTTTAGTGCAGTGGGTTATTTTTTTGGAAAGCGTTTGCAGGAAGAATTAAAAAACGTGCCTATTGGTTTGATTTCTTCCAATTGGGGCGGAACACCTGCTGAGATTTGGATGCCAGAAGAAGTAATTCAGAACGATGCTGTTTTATTAGAATCGGCGAAAACCCGAAAAGAAGAAAGTTATGGTCCCAACCAACCGGGACGTGCTTTTAATGCGATGATTTATCCGCTGACTCAATTTAAAATAGCAGGGGCGTTGTGGTACCAAGGCGAAAGTAACGTGGGGTCAGCGGTTTATGACAAGACGCTTTCGGCTTTGATTACTTCGTGGCGACAATTATGGAAGTATGATTTTCCGTTTTACTATGTTCAGATTGCGCCTTATAAATATGGAGAAGATCATTTTGGAGGTTCAATCATTCGTGATGCACAACGAAAAGTGTTGCAGGAAGTTCCAAATACGGGAATGGTTGTAATTAGTGATGTTTCAACAGCTGAAGATATTCACCCAAAGGATAAAAAATCGGTAGGAACTCGTTTGGCGAATTTAGCTTTGGCGAATACGTATAAAACCAACTCGACATTGGTAAACGGCCCACTTTATAAAGGTTTTAACATTGAAAAAAATAAATTAACAGTCACTTTTGAGTATGCAGAAGGTTTGTATTTTAAAGAGAAGAAAGCCGATTTGTTTGAAGTTTCAGGTGCAGATAATGTGTTTTATAAAGCGACTGCTGTAATCAAGAACAATTCCGTCGTTGTACAATCGGATAAAGTAAAAACTCCTACGAAAGTGCGTTACGCATGGAAGAATACGGATCAAGCGACTCTTTTTAATAAAGCGAATTTACCGGCTTCTAGTTTTATAAGTGAATAATTTTTTAACCCTTTCAGAGTTTTGAACTCTGAAAGGGTTAAAAGAGTTGATGATGAACTGCGTAAGGGATAGCAGTGAAAATCCTCCCGATTTTTCTCGGGAGATTGTAACGGATAGCCCGACCCGACTTTTTCTGGAGGGATACGCCCAAATAATAAATTACGAATTATGAAAAACAATACACTAATTATTGCAGGGATTTTTACCCTGATTAGCACAGGAACTATGATTGCACAAAAATCACCACATTTAGACAAAACAAAACCGATTGAAGAACGTATCGATTTGTTGATGAAGCAAATGACGCTTGAAGAGAAAGTCGGACAAATGAATCAATATAACGGTTTTTGGGAAGTAACCGGTCCTGCACCAAAAGGCGGAAATGCCGAGTTGAAATACAAACATTTGCGCGATGGTTGGGTAGGATCTATGCTATCGGTTCGCGGGGTGAAAGAGGTAAAAGCGGTTCAGAAAATTGCCGTGGAGGAAACCCGATTGGGAATTCCGTTAATCATTGGTTTTGACGTGATTCACGGGTACAAAACCTTGAGTCCGATTCCATTGGCAGAAGCGGCGAGTTGGGATATGGAAGCGATTAAAAAATCGGCTCAGGTGGCAGCAGACGAAGCTTCGGCATCTGGAATCAACTGGACTTTTGGTCCTAATGTCGATATTTCTCATGATGCGCGTTGGGGGCGCGTGATGGAAGGAGCGGGAGAAGACCCATATTTAGGGAGCAAAATTGCCATTGCACGAATCACTGGTTTTCAAGGAGATACCAAAGCAGATTTGCAGAAAGTAAATACGATTGCGGCTTGCGCCAAACATTTTGCTGCTTATGGTTTTGCCGAATCGGGAAGGGACTATAATACAGTGGATATAAGCAATTCTAAATTGTACAATACGGTTTTGCCTCCGTTTAAAGCGGCGACTGATGCGGGTGTTCGTACAATGATGAATTCGTTCAATATTTTGAATGGCGTTCCGGCAACCGGCAACAGTTTTTTGCAAAGAGACATTCTAAAAGGCAAATGGAAATTTGACGGTTTTGTGGTTTCAGACTGGGCTTCGGTTCGGGAAATGATCGCGCATGGTTTTGCCAAAGATGGTGCAGATGCAACAGCCAAAGCGGTAAGCGCGGGATCGGATATGGATATGGAGTCGCATTTGTATGTAGCAGAATTGGTAAAACTGGTAAAAGACGGTAAAGTAAAAGAAGCCTTGGTTGACGATGCCGTTCGCAGAATTTTGCGTGTAAAATTTGAATTGGGATTGTTTGATGATCCGTACAAATATTGTGACGAGAAAAGAGAAAAAGCAACCATAGGTAACAAAGCCAATAATGATGCGGTTTTGGATATGGCCAAGAAATCGATTGTGTTGTTGAAAAACGAAAAAGGATTACTTCCGCTAAAAAAATCCGGACAGAAAATTGCATTGATTGGAGCTTTGGCCAATGACAAAAACAGCCCATTGGGAAGTTGGAGAATTGCTTCAGATGATAATACCGCCGTTTCGGTTCTGGAAGGTATGCAACAGTACAAAGACAATCAATTGACTTTTGAAAAAGGAGCCGATTTGACTGTTGGAAAAAAGGCTTTTGTGGATGAATTGGTTTTCAATACCACTGACAAAACTGGATTTGATGCTGCCAAAAAAGCTGCTGCAAACGCTGATGTTGTGGTAATGGTTTTAGGCGAACATGGTTTTCAGTCGGGAGAAGGACGCAGCAGAACAAACCTTGATTTACCGGGCGTTCAACAGGAATTGCTGGAAGAAATTTACAAAGTGAATCCGAACATTGTTTTGGTTTTAAATAATGGAAGACCATTAGCTTTACCTTGGGCGGCCGAGCATATTCCTGCCATTGTTGAAGCTTGGCATCTGGGAACACAAACCGGAAATGCTGTCGCTCAGGTGTTGTACGGCGATTACAATCCAAGTGGAAAATTGCCAATATCTTTCCCTAGAAATGTAGGTCAAGTGCCGATTTATTATAATAATTACAATACGGGAAGACCAGTAAATAGTGATAAAAATGTTTTTTGGTCACATTATATAGATGTAGAGAAAACGCCTTTGTATCCTTTTGGGTTTGGGTTGAGTTATACTACTTTCGATTATAAAAATTTGAAAATCAATAAAACCGCTTTCGCAAAAGGGGAGCCGGTTGTGGTTTCGGTGGATATTACCAACTCCGGTAATTATGACGGTAAAGAGGTCGCGCAATTGTACATACAAGACGTTGCTGCTAGTTTGGCAAGACCCGTAAAAGAATTAAAAGGTTTTGAATTGGTAGCACTGAAAAAAGGTGAAACCAAAACCGTAACGTTTACTTTGACTGACGCAGCATTAGGTTTCTTTGATAATGAAGGTAATTATTTGGTAGAATCGGGAGCTTTTAAAATTTGGGTAGGAGGAAGCTCTGACACCCGTTTGGAAAGTAGTTTTGAGTTGGAATAATTAATAAATTTCTTAGCCATAGCCCACTCCCGATAATTATCGGGATCAACCGTGGGATTTTTTAAAAATATTATTTTGACATTATTGTCTCCAACGGTTGAAACCGTTGGCTATGGTATAACGTTTATAGGGTTACAAGAATTAAGTAAGCTAATAATTCAAACCCGATTTGTACTCAAAAACAAGTCGGGTTTATTTGTATTATAAATTTACGAATGCGAACTTTACCAATTATGAAAATGAATGAGACTGCCCGCAACTGATACCAAGAGTCTAAATGTTGAAAATGTACTTTGCGTCTCTGCGTCTTTGCGTGAAATTGGGCTCGCAAAGGCGCAGAGACGCTAAGAACGAAAAGGTTAATATTTGTAAAAAATAATTCGATAATCGACTTTTATAAAAAATTGCACTAGTGACTGATAGTCATTACATTAAAAATTAAACCTAAAATAGAGACAATGAAATACAACAGATGTGGAAAAAGCGGCTTATTATTGCCACAAATTTCTTTGGGATTATGGCATAATTTTGGTTCGGTCGATTCTTTTGAAAATGCCGAAAGTATTGCCAAAGCAGCCTTTGATAAAGGAATCACCCATTTTGATTTGGCCAACAATTACGGGCCAGTTCCAGGTTCGGCGGAGACTAATTTTGGTACTATTCTAAAAAATAATTTTCAAGGAAACCTTCGGGATCAAATTGTAATATCGACCAAAGCGGGTTACGGCATGTGGGATGGGCCTTATGGGGATTGGGGTTCCCGCAAGTATTTGTTGTCGAGTTTGGATCAGAGTTTGAAACGAATGAATTTGGACTATGTGGATATTTTCTATTCGCATCGTTTTGATCCCGAAACCCCTTTGGAAGAAACAATGATGGCATTGGATTATGCTGTTCGAAGCGGAAAAGCCTTGTATGCTGGAATATCCAATTACAATCCAGAGCAAACGAAGGAAGCTACCAAAATCTTGAAACAACTGGGAACGCCTTGTTTGATTCATCAAGTAAAATATTCCATGTTTGAAAGAACTCCCGAAGCTGGATTATTGGATGTTCTCGAAGAAAAAGGAGTAGGCTGCATTGCTTTTTCGCCTTTGGCACAAGGGCTTTTAACGGACAAATATTTAAAAGGAATTCCAGAAAACTCCCGTGCTCATAATCCAAACGGTCATTTGCAAGAAGATGAGGTGTCTGGGGAAAGAATCCAGAGAATTATTGAACTAAATGACATTGCTAAAGAAAGAAATCAGTCTTTGGCGCAAATGGCTTTAGCTTGGTTGCTCAAAGATAACAGAATTACGTCGGTGTTGATTGGTGCCAGTTCGGTGGGGCAATTAAATAATAATATAGATTCATTACAAAATTTGGAATTTTCATCAGATGAATTGGTTGCAATAGAAACTATTTTAAGTTAATAAGAAAAGGAGCAAACTGATGTTTGCTCCTTTTTTTATTTCAATAGTAAATTATACTTTTTTACAATCTCTAATGTTGTCTTGTCCGCAGAAAAAACTGAGTTCAAACCCTGTGGTTCCTGTGGCGGATCTGTAGTCAAAGGATCACCAGGATTCCATTTTCCGTCTTTGTTAACCGCTTTTCCTTCACCGCCAAAACCCCAAAAATTGGCCGCTTGTAAGGCGCCATTGCTTTTATGACTTTCGGCAACTCTTTGGAAAATATAATTGTAAAAAACGTCTCGGTTGGTTACTAATGCTGTTGTTGTTAGACCTTCATTTTCTCTTGGTAAACCAAATTCTTCAATGATAATCGGTCTTTTCAAATGATTGGCGACTTCAACGTGTAAGTCAATATATTTCCCGGCATTTTCTAGCGTTGTTGGCAATGTTTTTTCGGCATCATCAGCTTTGTACCAATTCCAGTTTTTGGGCCAAATGTGCATGGTTAAATAATCAATATTCGGATTTGTATGTGTTCTTTCAAAAGTTTCCATGCTGTCGTTCGAACTGTTTTTTCCCTCAGAACCTGTCGAAATCAAATGATTTTTATCCAAGCTATCCATTAGGTTGACAATAGTGTTGAGCCAAACCGTAAATTTTGCTTCATTTTCTGCTGTAAAAGTGCGTGGTTCATTCCCCACTTGCCAAGCCATAATAGTGTTATCCTCAGTATATTTTCTTTTGGTATAAGCGTTTGTTCGTCCCAAAATAAATTTCACATGCTTATTCAGAGCTTCCATGCAAGGCTCGCAACTGTGGAATTTCTCGGTATAACTCATAAACTGTGGCCAAGTGTTGGGCGGAATAGCTGGAACCGGAATGGCGCCTTTGCCGTTCCATTCCAAATATTGTGACATCCCACCCGACCATTCCCAGTTGTTGGTTAAGTACAACACTGCATACATCTTGCGTTTCCCCATTTCGGCAATCAAAAAATCCAAGCCGTCGAGTAAGTCCTGATCGTATTTTCCTTGTTCGTATTGCAAAGCAGGACGAACAGTATAATCGTATGTTCCGCCATCGCCACCGACCAAAACCCGCAAGTTGTCAATACCGTATTTTTGCATTAAATCCAGTTCTCGAATCAGTCTTTTTCGGTCACCCACTTTCTTCGAAGCCAACAAACTGCCATACCAATAATTGGTTCCAATGTAAGAGTAGGGTTTGTTTCCTTTAAAGAATTGGGTTCCTTTTACCGTGATTCGGGCTTGTTGTTTTTGGGCTTCACAACCGATGCTTGCCAGACAAATGAGAGCCAAAACTATTTTTAATGCTGATTTTTTCATAATTGATTTAATTTTGTCATTACGAAGAATTAAGTAATCAGGAGCTATTTACTTCGTCAGTTCGCTTCGCTCGTGTCCTGCTATTCGTTGCAAGTCCTCACTGGAAAAGCAAAGTTTCCAATGTTGCAAAAAGAGCTTCCTTTGGTCGCTTTTTTGCACCAAGAAACTTTAACTTTTCCTGTTCCGGGCTTTCCACTGCTATCAAGGCTAGGGCTTTCCGTTTACGATCTTATTTCTGTTAATTTTGGAATTCTTAGCCTAACTTAGATTTCCTTTTATGCTTAAAAAAAGCAGTTAATTCGGCAGAACATACATACTCGGCAGTCCATTTACCAAAGCCGATTTTGATTTTGTTGCAAAAGTTTTAAAATCAGCTGCGTTTGCTGCTGTAGGTGTTGGTACATAATAACCATCTTGATTGTTGTTCCAAAACATAACATAACTGATCTGGATGCTATTTGCCGTCAGTGTGCTGTACAAATAAGAAGAGAACCAATTGGTGACGGGAGAAATAGTTGCTGTAACGCGGTAACCCGTTTCGGTCATTGCGGCAATTTTTACTTTGGTGATTGCCAAATCGGATAGCATTTTAAGTTTAGCATTGGCTTTGTCAGCTCCTACCTGTCCTTGGTTATTCAAATCACCATAATTGTCCATTCCCAAAACATCTACGTATGCATCGCCAGGATAACGGCTCAAATAATTGGAGGAAGTAGAATAGAAGTTATCAGGAGAAAAAGCATATAAAATGTTGTGAATTCCTTTGGTATCTCTTAAATAGTCTACTGTAAATTGATATGCAGCTTTGTACTCATCTGGCGAACAAAAATCAGCTCCCCACCAAAACCAACTTCCATCAAATTCATGAAAAGGTCTGAAAATAATGGGAATCAATTCTCCTTTGGAGCCTTTTAAATTCGAAATTACACTAGCAATTTTATCCAGTTTTGTTTTGTACCAGGCGTTATTGACACCACCAGGCAAAATGCTCTTGAATGCAGTTGCTTTTTGATCGGCGGTCATATCTGTGGCATAAAAGCTGTCTTCTTTATTGGGTTCTCTGAGGTGCCAACAAAAAGTATTAATAATACCTGCGGCATAAGCTTTTTTTACATCGCTTATTGTTTTTAGCTCTTGTTGATAAAACCAATTATCGGCTTGACCATTATTGCTTTTATCAGTGATAAACATAAAATCGGAACCCAAAAGTGCGGGGTCAAATCCAGTTGTTTTCTTGATATCTGACTCTGATGTAGAACCGTTATTATAAAATCCATTGAAAGCATCTTGCTGGCCAATAGCAAATTTGGTTTTTGCCAATTTCTTTAAGTTATAAAATAAAGCAACTGTTTCTGCAGTAGCGTTTTTATCGACTAAATAATTTTTCGCATTTAGAGCTGTAAGTGCATCCGAAGGTGTTGTCACGGGTGGAGTGACAACAACTGGAGGTGTAACTGGATTTGGAGCAGGATCATCTTTGGAACAGCTACTAAATACAATTATAAAACTGCTTATTATGGTTTTTAGAGATAGGTTTTTCATCTTGTGTTTTTAAATACGGTGAATTAATTCAATGCAAGCTCTGCTATTGTGATACGGGCATTTCCAGAAACCAGCCTTGTCTTTTTGCATTTTAGAATAATCACCGTTGATACCCCAAAACCATTCGCCATTTTGTTTGTCAATAATGTGTTTTTGAACAAAATCCCAGTTTTTGAAAACAATGTCTAAGTATTCTTGTTTTCCAGAAAGTTGCCAAGCGTTAAAGTAACCAATCATCAGTTCAGCTTGTGGCCATGAATGTTTTTCGGACATTAATTTTTGGGTTTCTGGATCGTATTCATACCATAATCCGCCATCGGAATCGATTCCTTCTTTGGTTACTTCGGCAATTTGAATGGCGTGTTTTTTATAACTGGCGATTAATGCTGCGTCTCCCGAAATTTCAGCACATTGCAACAAAAGCCATGCTGCTTCAATGTCATGACCGTAGGAGATAACATCTTTCTTTTCTACCCAATTTTCGTCAAAAAACAATCGTAAATGACCGGTTTCGGTATTGATGAAATATTTTTCGATGGTTTTCAGTAATTCGATAATTATTTTTCGTAACGATTTGTCTTTCCAAACTTTATATAAATTGGCATACCCTTCAACGATGTGCAAATGGGTATTCATTGTCTTCTTTTCGTTGGCATCTTTTTCGCTCAAGCGTAAATCTTCAATAGGTTGCCAGTCACAGGTAAAGGCTTCCAGATATCCTCCTTTTGAGACATCGTAACTGTATTTTTGAATTTTTTCATACAAAGAAATGGCCATTTCCAATGCTTTTTTGTCTTGAGTAACCGAAAAATATTCGCTTAAACCATAAATAACAAAGGCCAAGGCATAAATTTGGTTTTTGGTGTCTTTTGGAGTTCCATCAGAATTTAGACTCCAAAAGACACCGCCAAATTCAGCGTCGTAAAAATGTGCTGAAATGTATTCAAAAGCACGTTCTGCGGTATTTAAGTGTTCTTGGTTGTTTGAGATTTTATAAGCCGCAGAAAAAGTCCATAGTAATCTTGCATTCAGCACAGACCCTTTCTCGGCTTCGAAGTTTTTTGCATCATTATAATCTATTTGACCAATGAACCCCCAGTTTTTAGTGTCAACAGTGTTTTCCATCCAATAGGAAAGAATACTTTGAAGTTCTAACTTTAGTTCTATTTTTAGATTTTTTAAATGGGTTTGCACGTTTATGAAATTTCTTTGTTTTTATTCACTTGCTTGATAATAGTGTTTACAGAGCCAGAAGAAGTAAAGGTGTCCTCAGGGGTGTTCATAACATAATCCACTAACTTTTCTACAGAGGAAACTGCCACGTGCATTCTGGTGTCTGAAGAAGCATAATAGATATAAACTGTCCCATCTTTGTCTTCAATCCAGCCATTAGAAAACAAAACATTGGAAACATCTCCAACTCTTTCAATTCCTTCAGGAGCCATGAAATGTCCAGCAGGAACATACGTTACTTTGGCAATATCATTCAAATCTGTCATGAACATGTAAAGTGTATATCGTAAACCTGCAGCTGTATTACGTACACCATGAGCCAAATGCAGCCAGCCTTTTTCTGTTTTTATAGGTGCTGGTCCAAGACCATTCTTCAACTCATATACGGTGTGGTATTGTTTTCCGTAAATGATTTTTTCGTCTTTTACAATTGGATTACTCATGTCTTCGACAAAGCCAAGTCCAATGCCACCACCGTTTCCTACATCAATAAATCCATCTTGGGGACGAGTGTACAGAGCATATTTGCCATCTACAAATTCAGGATGCAAAACTACGTTGCGCTGTTGTCCTGTATTCGAAATCAAATCAGGTAATCTTTCCCAGTTGATTAAATCTTTGGTACGAACAATTCCGGCATTTGCAATAGCGGTGCTTGTATCTCCTTTTGGAGC
The DNA here is from genome assembly GCF_965234445.1 of Flavobacterium rarum (SeqCode). GTDB lineage: Bacteria > Bacteroidota > Bacteroidia > Flavobacteriales > Flavobacteriaceae > Flavobacterium > Flavobacterium rarum. The sequence continues at coordinate 89,749 of NZ_OZ248484.1, forward strand.
AGAAGGATCTTTTCTTTCGGTACAAAAAATACCATAAATCCATCCGTCTTCATGGTTTATCAAACGCATATCATACACGTTGGTGTCTGGTTCCTCCGTTTGTGGAATCACGCAAGGTTTGTCCCAAAATTTGAAATTGTCAACACCATTTGGGCTTTCGGCAATGGCGAAAAACGATTTTCTGTCGGCACCTTCTACACGGGCTACGAGGATGTATTTGTCATTCCATTTTATGGCGCCTGCATTGAATGTTGCGTTTATGGCAATTCGTTCCAAAAGCAACGGATTTGTACTTGGGTTAAAATCAAATCTCCATTCCAGCGGAGTGTGTGACGCTGTTAAAATTGGGTTTTTATAGCGAGTGTATATTCCGTTTCCAATTCCGTCTTGTGGTTCGTTTTTTGTTTGAATTAAGGCATTAAATTGTTTGTCGAGTTCGATTTTTATTTGATTTAAATCGGCGTTTAGTTCTGTTGTGCTCATAATTGAATTTTCTAAAGTCAAGTATTATTTGTTTAAATTTCTTTTTGTATTAAGTTCATCTTCGATAGTTTGCAGCATTTCTTCCGATAGCGGGTAGAATAAAATAAAAAGCACCGATACTGCGGCTGCAATTGCTGGAAGTATACTCAGCATTAATAATATTCCGTTTTGTGTTGTAATTGATTGTACCACATTGGCCTGGAAACCAAAATAGCCAAGAAGCCATCCTGTAGCGGCGCCACCAATTGTCCAACCAAATTTTTGGGACATCGACGAAGCCGAAAAGATAAGTCCAGTGGCTCTTCTGCCTTGTTTCCATTCCGAATAATCGGCACTATCGGCATACATAGACCAGATTAATGGGAAGATGCATCCGGCACAAATACTGATTAGTACTTGGAAAACCATGATAAGCACTACATTTTCTTTACCGATATAATAGAAAAAGACACTCAAAATAGCGGCTAGAGCCATAGCACCAAAGAAGGTTTTCTTTTTGCCAATTTTATTAGCAATTGGAGTAGCTGCGATTACACCTATGATGTTGGCTGCTTGTCCTAATACCAAATAGAGTGTGGTTGGAGTCATTGCAAAATTTTCGCCCAAAATGTTGAAACTATAACTTACCGTGCTGCTTACATAATATTTAAAATAATAAACTGCTGCTCCATCACGAATTGAATTGAATACCAAAGCACCAACTCCCGCTCCCAATAATATCCACCAAGGTCTATTTTTGAGAAGGTCATTTAGATCTTCTTTTAAATTGGGTTTTTCGTCATTTATGGGTTGCACTCTTTCTTTGGTAAGAAAAAAACAAGACCAAAAGAAGATAGTTGTGATGATTCCAAAAACGATTATAGTATACAGCCAACCTGTTTTAGAGTTTAAGTTTCCGCCAAAATGATTCACCAAAGGTTCAATTAACCAAAGTGCCAGTAAGCTTCCCGCAAAAGCAAAAACCATACGGTAAGAAGAAAGTGTGGTGCGTTCTTTTCGGTCACCAGACATAACTCCAAGTAATGACGCATAAGGAACGTTAATTATTGAATACACCATCATCATTAAAGAATAGGTAACATAGGCGTATATTATTTTTCCTTTTTCATCAAAGTCGGGTGTGTAGAAAGTCATGATTCCTATTAGGGCAAACGGAATGGCTGTCCATAATAAATAAGGCCTGAATTTTCCCCATCGGCTTTTGGTACGGTCTGCAAGAATGCCTACCAAAGGATCAAAGCAGGAATCCCAAATACGAGTTATCAAAAACATGGTTCCTACCACGGCAGGAGCTAGTCCAAAAACATCGGTATAAAAAAACATGAGATACATACTGAAAATTTTCCAGAACATAGAGGAAGCGGCATCTCCTAATCCGTAACCGACTTTTTCTTTTAAACTAATTTTTTGGTTCATTTTTGTTGAGGTTTATAGTCTTGGGTTTTTATTTTTTATAAAGGTTAAAATTTGCTGCATCTTTTTCAAAAAGAATGTTGTCCAGATTATAAAATTCGACAAAATCTTTTTCACTCACTTGACCTTTGAAAGGTGCGTAATAATGCATTTTTTGTTCTTTTTCCTGCCAGCCATGGTTTCTCCAAACCAGTACATAAGATATTTTGTAGTCTCCCATAGCTTTCATCAAAGTGTCCGTCCACCATTTGTCATAAGGAATGGCTTCGTATCCTGTTTCGGCAAAAGCGATGATTTTGTTTTGTTCTTTGGCGATTTGGTCTATGATTCCAAACTGTCGTTGGCAATTTTCAACAAAGGAATTGTCTTTCAAAGGGTCATTGTAAATATACTTGTCAAAACTTAAAACATCAACATATTCGGGGCCTGGATAGTATTCTAAGAAATCTTCTTTGGAGTTGAAATCGGCAGTATTGTACACATAAATTAAATTGTGAACACCTTTTTTTTGTAGATAATCAATAGTGAATTTCCAAAGCGTTTTAAACTCTTCGGGACTTCCATTATTCTTGCACCACCAAAACCAATTTCCAGTAAGTTCATGAAACGGACGATACAACATTGGGATTAAATTCCCTTTTTTATCCTTTAAGGTTAGTATGTATTTTGCAGCTTCATCCAGCCAAGCTTTGTATTTTTCATGACTTACACCTCCAGGTAATGAAGATGCTAATGATTTTGGAGTGGTGTCCCAAGCATTTTTTCCAGTAAGAGGATTGTCAAAATGCCAACTCATTGTAATCACACCTCCTCTATTGTATCCGTCAATGATGTATTGCCTCATTTTGTCAAAAGGAATGCCGTCAATGTTTTTGTCGGATTTGGTTTCAAGACCGCCTAAATCCCAACCATAAACTGCAGGATAGTCTCCAACAACATCTTTGATATCACTTCTGCCTTCCTCGTATTTCCAATTTACTCCATAGGCCAAATCATCTTGATGGCCAAATAGTATTCCTTTGTTGACCGATTTGTATAGGTTTTGATAAAACTGCATAGTTAGTTTAGTTGCTTTTTTGTCGGATAATGATAATTTAGTATTACTTGTCTGGGCAAGAGACAAACAAAATGTGCTAAAAGTGAACAAAAGAGATGCTATATAGGTTGTTTTTTTCATATTTATGGAAATGAGTTTTGATTGGCTTGAATTAAAATTTAATTGAATTAAAATTGAGTGTCAAATGATTATAAATTTAAAATTTTGATTTTGTGTTTTTATTAATTTTTTATCAAAATGTTAAAAAAATAACAGCTTTAAAATGATTTTTATTTTTTGCGGCTATTTTTATAAATAAAAATAAAATTTCATTTTTCAAAGATATAGTAATAACATGTTTTGAATTAATATTATTTTATCAATTTTATATCTTATTATTGCAAATAAAAAAATTAATTATGAGCGCTTTTAAAAATTTTCATAGAGAAATAGTTCCTCTTGCAGCACAAGATAGTTTTTTGGTTTTTGATAGAGTGAAAGATGAATTTGATTATCCGGTGCATTATCATCCTGAATTTGAAATCAATTTTATACGCAATGGAAAAGGAGTAAAACGTGTGGTAGGTGATAATATAGAAGAGATTGATGATGTTGAATTGGTATTGGTTGGTCCCAATTTATACCATGGCTGGGAGTTGAATAAATGTAAAAACAAAGAAATTCATGAGATAACTATTCAGTTTCACAATGATCTTTTTCATGAGTTTTTGTTGTCTAGACGAATTATGACACCTATAAAGGAGATGTTCAATCGTTCTGTGCATGGTATTTTATTTTCAAATCAAGTAGCAGAAATGCTTACTCCACGGTTAATAAAGATATCCAAGTTGGATGGAATGGATTATTTTCTGGAAATCATATCCATACTCTATGATCTTGCAAACTCCCGTAATCAAAGGCTTTTGTCTACTTTTACTGTTGAAAATGATACTTTTGAAGAGTATGATAAGATGAAATTAATATACGATTATATTCAAAAGAATTTTGCCGAAAAATTATCATTAGAAGAAGTAGCGAGTGTGGCCAATATGACAACGATTTCTTTTAATCGATTTATAAAAAAACGCACTGGAAAGACTTTTGTCAATTATATTAATGATATTCGAATTGGATATGCAGCAAGATGGCTTGTCGAGAAAGACCTGAGTATCTCTGAGGTTGCATTCAAATCCGGGTTTAATAATATAGCTAATTTTAATAGAAGTTTTAAAGCTTTTAAAAAATGTACTCCCAGTCAATACAGAGATGATTTTTCAGGATTAAAGAGAATTCTGTAACAATCAACTGATTTTCTGTTAAAAACACTCCTTTAGAAAATTTTTAAGGAGTGTTTTTGTGATTAAGTATATGATATGTATTGTAGCTATTATGTATTAATAATTTAAAAAATTATAACTATAATTTTGTTATGTGTAATTAAATTTTTCATTTTGAAAAAATATTATCATTAAATGATATAATACTATTAATTTAATGTTAGCTACTGTTATAAATTTGTTAATTATAAATCACATTTATTAATGCCAATAATAATAGACGAATTACCCTTTCGGAAATTATTAAACTTAACTAACAAATTTTTATTATGAAAAAATTATTGTCCAACTTAATTCATTGGAAAGTTAACCACAGAAAGGTTCCTTTGATGTTTTTATTACTAACCTGTGGAATAATGAGTGCACAACTTAAGGTACAAGGTGTAGTTACTGATTCGAATAATCTGCCATTGGCTGGAGTTAATATTAAACAAGATGGTGCCTCTCAAGGGGTTTCTTCTTCTTTTGATGGTACTTTCGCAATCGATGTACCTGCAACTGCAACTTTGACTTTTACATTTATTGGTTTTGATACTAAGAAAGTAGCCGTTAAAGGAAATGCAAAACAGAATGTAACCTTAACGTCTTCCTCTGAAAACTTGAAAGAAATTGTTGTTATTGGATATGGTACTCAAAAAAGAGGGAATCTTAATGGTTCTATATCTTCTGTAAAAGCAAAAGATATCGAAAACCTAAAAGTAGTAAGTGTAGATCAAATGCTACAAGGTAAAGCTTCTGGGGTTTCTGTTTCTAATAATAGTGGTGCTCCTGGTGGAGCTGCATCGCTTAGGATTCGAGGGACTACTTCTATTTCTGGGACTAATGAACCTCTATATGTAATTGATGGAATTCCAGTTTCTGGTGATGCCACAGGTAAATCTTCTAGTGGTCAAGCATTAGTGGGGAAAGAAGGTTTTTCTTCTACTGGTGGTGGGGGTAATAATGCAGTTAGTCCATTGTCGATGTTAAATCCAAGTGATATTGAGTCTATTGATATTTTGAAAGATGCATCGGCTACAGCAATATATGGCTCTAGAGGTGCTAATGGGGTTATCATAATCACAACCAAAACGGGTAAAAAAGGAAGTGGTAAGATTGCTTATGAAGGGTATACTTCAATCAGTTCAAATTATAAAAATTTGGACGTGATGAACTTGCAACAATACGCAACAAATAAAACCAATTTGGCCAATTTGTATGGTAATGAAACACGTCCTGAGTTTTCACACCCAGAATTGTTAGGCAAAGGAACAGATTGGCAAGATGAAGTCTATAGAACTGCAGTTTCTAGAAGTCATCAATTGTCTTTTTCTGGAGCCAAAGAGGGTTCTAGCTATTATTTGTCTGGTGGATATTTGGATCAACAAGGTACAATTATAGAATCTGGTTTGAAAAGATATACAATTCGTTTGAATGTAGATTCAAAAATTAGAAGTTGGTTGCGAATAGGGTCAAATCTATCCTCTGGTATTACAGATGAAAAAGTTACAGTAAACCAAAGTTTTCAAGGACTTATCAGTAATACTTTAATGCAATCTCCTGATATACCGGTACGTAATCCTGATGGGACTTTTGCAGGACCGCCATCTGCAGATCAAAGTGTTACCTATTATAATCCTGTTGGAGAAGCTTTGACTAGAGATAATAAATTGACTAGAAAAAACTTTTTAGGAAATATTTATGCTGAATTCTCTATAATTGAAGGTTTGAAATTTAGAACTGAGTTTGCTGCAAATACAGAATATTCTCAAAATGAAGATTTTAGACCTTCTTACAAGTGGGGATCACAAGTAAATCTTTTAGCGGATTTGGATACCAGAAATCAAAATTGGTATTCTACCAATTTTAAAAACTTTTTGACTTACGATAAAACTTTTGGTAAACATCATTTTACTGTTCTATTAGGTCAAGAAGCAAATGATAGCCATTGGGATGGTGTAGTAACTTCTTCTCAAGGATTCAAAAGTAACGATGTTCATACTATCAATTTGGCAGATCCAAAAAACAATACAGTTACAGGTTATAAAGGTAGTGCATCTTTGGCGTCAATTTTTGGACGTGTTATCTATGATTTTGATAATAAATATAGCATTATGGGATCTATCAGACAAGATACATCTTCAAAGTTTGACCCAACTACTGATAATCAAACGGGTGTATTTAGATCAATTTCTGGTTCTTGGAAATTGTCCAATGAATCCTTTATGGAAAGTACTCGCAAATATGTGGACAATATCAAATTCAGATTAGGATACGGAGAAACAGGAAATCAACAAATTGAGAATAATAGATATACAGCCATGTTAGCTACTCAAAATTCTGGTTTAGGTAGCGGTTTCTTAGTGTCCAATTCTCCAAATCCTGATTTAACTTGGGAGTCATTAAACCAAACCAACTTTGGTATTGATTTTACTTTGTTTGATTCTGCTTTTAATGCTAGTATTGACTTTTATAATAAAAAATCGGAAGGGTTTTTATTCCAAGTTCCTTTGCCAACTTACCTTACAGGAGGAGGAGGTCAATATGGAGGGATTTCCGCACCATACTCGAATTTAGGAGTAATGGAGAATAAAGGATACGATATTAGTGTTGGGTATACTTTGAAAGGGAATGGTATTTTTAATTGGGATTCATCATTCAACTTTTCGCATTATTCAAATAAATTAGTTGAAATGCAAAATGGCGTTGTATTGACGCAACAGGTAAATACAAATGGTTACCAGCCTGTTGTTGTTACCAATACAGTTGTAGGACAACCAATTGGTATGTTTTATGGATATGTTACTGATGGTATTTTTAATGACTTGAATACTTTAAATGCAGCTCCTTTGCAATTTGGACAAGCTGTGGGTACTGGAGCAGGAGAAACGTATCTTGGAGATATAAAATACAAAGATGTGAATGCAGATGGGGTTATAGATGCGAAAGACAAAACTTTAATTGGTTCACCACACCCTAAATTTACTTATGGATTTACGAATAATTTCAAATACAAAAACTTTGATTTATCATTATTCATGCAAGGATCTTACGGGAATGATATTATGAATCTTACCAGAAGAGCTGGAACAACAAATGCTTCATTGTTTGAAAATCAATTAGTGGAAGCGTCTAACTATTGGACTCCTACTAATACTAATACAAACATTCCAAGACCAATTGACAATACGGCTAATAATAACCTTCTTATTTCAGATCGTTATATTGAAGATGGTTCATATTTGAGAATTCAAAACTTAACTTTTGGTTATTCATTGCCCCAAGATTTAATTACAAAATTAAAAATGTATAGATTAAGACTGTATGGCTCGGCTCAAAACCTATATACTTTTACAAACTATTCTGGTTATGATCCTGAAATTGGTTCTTTCAATCAAAATCCACTTTTAGCGGGTATTGATAATGGAAGATACCCTTCGCCTAGAATGTATTCATTAGGACTTAATGTAGAATTTTAAAAATAAAAAAATGAAATATAAAACTTTTTTTAGTACCTATAAATTGCTGAGTGCAGCAATTGTGTTTTTGGTTTTTGGGTCTTGTAGTGATGATTTTACCAATAGACCTTCAGAAGATTCTATAAGTTTAGATTCATACTACTCTACAAATGAACAAGTAGCAGCTGCAACCAATGGTATGTATAGCAGAACTTGGTTTCAATTGTTCAATAAATTTTATTGGGCACTAGAAGTGGGGTCTGGAAATATGTATTCTGGTTCACCAGATGTAAGTGGACTTAGAACTTTTTCTTTGAATGGGAGTGATCCGGAATTAGAAAATGGTTGGTCGTCTTTATGGGCGAATGTGGCTCAAGCCAATGCAATTATCAATTTTCTTGAATCTAGAGTAGGCTCCGGAGTTGATCAAAAAGTGTTGCAAAATACCGTTGGAGAAGCTTATTTTATGAGAGCAACAGCTTATTTTTATTTAGTACGCATTTGGGGGCCAGTACCTATTATTGAAAATAACTTGGATTATTCTAAGGACCCAGCAATTAATACAAACCCCGAAGCCGATATTTATAAATTAATCGTAAAAGATTATTTAGCTGCAATCGATAGATTGGCGGATAAAAATAGAGGATCAAACTATAGTGATAATGGACACGTTTCCAAAGGATCTGCCAAAGCATTTTTGGCAAAAGTATATTTGTATCAAAAGGATTATGCTAATGCAAAATTGATGGCCGAAAGTGTAATCAATAGTGGAGAGTTTAAATTAATGGGTGGAGATGCATTACCTGGTTCTTCATTTGCAGATTTATTCAAATACAAAAATAATAACAATGAAGAATCTATCTTCGCTCTGCAATGGAAAGGCGATGGAAGTTATGGCTCTGGAAACAACTGTAATACACAATTTGGAATCAGTTCTTCAACTGTATCTACTTCAAATGCTTCTTATGGAGGTGTTTTTGGACCTTCACAAGAGGTGTTGTCCCTTTATGAAGCTGGAGATGTTAGAAAGCAAGAAACAGTTATGACACCAGGAGCTATCTATCCAGATATTAAAACAACAACTGGTACAGGTTTTACAGTTCCTGCAGGCGAAGGAAATGCACAAAATTCTGGTGGCGGAATCAAGAAATATTGTCTTGGTGTTGTTTCAGCAAACACAGGACCAGCTGATGCTTGGGCTATGATGGATAACAATACGTATATTATGAGATATGCTGAGTTATTGTTGATTCACGCTGAAGCCGTTTTGGCCGGTGGCGGAAGCACATCTGATGCTGGAGCTTTAAATTCTTTTAATGCAGTACGAAAAAGAGCAGGTTTATCTACTAAAGCGAGTATCACTGCGGATGATATTTTTAAAGAAAGAAGATTGGAGCTTTGCTTTGAGGGAGATTATTGGTTTGACTTAGGTCGTATTGATAAAACTAAAGCCATTGCAATTATGTCTGCTCAGAATAGAGGAGATAGAAATGCGGCAAAATATTTTACACCTGTTTATTCTACAGATCATGGTACAAATGACTTTTTTATGGATTATCCAGACAATGACGTAGCTAAAAACCCTAAGTTATTGGAGCCACCTGTTCCTTATACTTTTAAATAAAAAACACTATGAAAAATTTTAAAATAAAGCAAATTTTGAGCTTCTTTACGATAGCCTCAATATTTATAAGCCTCTTTTCTTCTTGTTCAGACGATGACAGTAGTAGTACGGCAAGCCCATTGGTTGTTAATAGTGTGAGCAAAGCCGAAGCTGGGGATTTGGTTCCTACAACTTTTGGTTATCCAGCTAATATGTATGTGATTCAAGGAAGTGGTTTTTTGGGTGTCAAAAAAATCTATTTCAATGATGTTGATACGTATTTCAATCCTACATTGGTTACAGATTCAGCTATTTTTATAACCATAGATTTAAACACACCTTATGCCAATGCATCTAGTGAATTGAAAATTGTAACTTCAAATGGTTCAGTAATTTATCCTTTTATAATTGCTCCTCCTGCTCCCGTTTTTGTAAAAGGATTCAATCCTGTTAATGCATTAGCTGGAGATGTAATAACTATATATGGTAATTTCTTTTTGAAACCAACTGTCAAAATTGGTACTACTGATGTTCCAGTTATTTCTTCATCTTTAACAGAAATAAAGGTAGCAGTTCCTGCAGATTCAAATGATAAATATGTAACAGTAACGACAATATCAGGTTCAGTAGTGTCTTCGAATGCAATTGGTTCTGCGCTTTATGATGATGCTTTGCAAGGAGATGCAGGTCACTGGATGTGGGGTGGAAGTGATGTTTTTGATACCAATAATACGTCTGATGTAGATCAAGGTGAGAAAAGCATAAAATTCGTTTTTGGAGGATGGAGTGGTTCTGATATGAAATTTGTATCTAGAAATGTTTCCAAGTATAAAGCCTTTAGAGTTCGAGTTAAGAGTATTTCTACGGATACAAAAGCAAGTCTAAAATTCGTTTTTGGCGGATGGGCTTTTCAAATCATTAAGCCAATAACTTCGGAGTGGACTACTATTGAAATTCCATTTTCAGAAATTGGAAACCCTACTAATTTTGATCAATTGACTTTACAAGAGTCAGGTAATTTTGGAGGAAATACAATTTTATTTGACAATATGGGTTTTGTATTAAAATAAAATTTGGTTTTGTTTATTTGAGTTAGTTTAAGATATTCCCTGATTGAAAAATCAGGGAATTCTTTTGGTATGTCGGGCATGGTCTTTTTCTAGCAGAGTGAGAGTCTCTGTACACGCCGAGTTGATAGGAAGTGTTAGCAATTGGCAAGGGTGTCTACCGTGAGGTAGAATCTGAAAGAAGCCATCAGCAAAAGTGAGGTTCTGACGCACAGAAATCTAATATAAGGCTGATTTTGAGGGGCAAGCAGGCCATAGACTGCGAAAGCCCAAAATTCAAACGTA
>NZ_OZ248485.1:0-94965 GCF_965234445.1 Flavobacterium rarum (SeqCode)
GTCATTGGAATTAAGACCAATAAATATTTTTATAAAGACGATTTATGCACATTACAATGGAATAATCAAATCAATCACAACAGGGATAACTAATGCCGTTTCAGAAGGACTAAACAGCGTGATGCAATTAGCCAGATCTAGGGCAAGAGGCTATCGAAATTCGGAAAACTTCATTGCTATGATATATTATCTTGGAAACGTATAAAAGATGTACCCACTAGTTTAGGCGAAGAGCCATTCATGTTTTGCTTAACAAAAATCCATCTTATAGATTTAAGATGGATTTTTGTATTTTTTTTAAAACATAAACCTACAAAAATATTGAATTTCAGTCGTTTAGTTAAAATTAACATACAATTTCAAAACTTATTTAGAAAAATAATTATTAATGTTCTAATTTTGACCCGTATAAATACCTGTTTTTGAATTGGTATAGAATGTTTTAACACAAAAAAGAAGGTTTTTTTATTGTTAAAGCTACATTAATTATTGTTATTGCATTGAATAAGCCCCCAAATTCTCTCCAAATACTATGAATAAAATTTTACATTTATTTACCGCTATTTTTTTTTCACTTAATATTAAATTTAAGAAAGTTGTTTTCTCTTTTTTTCAAGGCAATAAAAAATACAGTTTTTCATACAAAACTTCTTCATATAAAACTTTTGTGTTTTCAGTAGTTTTGTTGTTGACGGTTTCGTTTACGAATGCAACTGCTTATAATTCAAAAACTAGAGAAAATCTTGAACTTACAACAAGTTGGGGAACGAATACATATTGTAGTGGAAAATCATCTACTATTTTACCAACAAGTGCTTGTCCTTCGTATACAGCATCTATAAAGACTAATGGTTCAGTTTGTAATACAGCTCCTCCATCATCTGTTAGTTTAAAAGTAAAATTAGTTGGTGGTCAAAGTCCATATTCAGTACAGTTTAGAAATGAAATAACTGGTGTTGTTACAACGGTTACCAACTATATTAGTGACACAAATATAGGAATTCCTGTTCCATCAGTAACTACACCTTATACTTTGGTTTCGGTTACTGATGCTAACGGTTGTCCAGCAACCATTTCCCAAGCATATACAAGCATCTTGATGTATAGCATTCCAGCTACTCCTACTGCGAATGTTGTTAATGTTGCTTGTTCATCTGATGCTAATGGAAGTATAACAATGAATAATGCTTATCAGCCAGGATCTTTAAAGTTCAATGGCGTTAATACAAATTCTGGTTCCACATCGCCAATAGATTCTCATGTTGATTTTGGTACTACTTTATTGTCTAATAGAGCTCAATTTACTGGCGAAGGATGGATAAAATTTGATAAAAGTAAATACAAAAATAGAATGTCACTTTTCGGGCAAAATGATGTCGTAGAATTTGGTTTTGAAAATAATAATTTGAGATGTTGGACTGCGGGTGGTGGAAGTGTAGATTATGCTCTGACGTCCTATCCAGCAGATAATGCTTGGCATCATATAGCAGTAGTTGCTAACGGTACAAATCTTCAGTTTTATATTGATGGAGTAAGTGTAGCGACAGGCGGTTCTGGTACAACTAACTACGGTAGTAACACTAGTTATACTACTAAAATCGGTTGGGGAGTTATGGATGCTGGAGGTGTGGGTTTAGTAGGAGAAGTTTTTAATCTTAGTTTTTGGAACCGTGCACTTTCATTAGATGAAATAGCTGGTTTAGCAACAGGGTTTACACAATATAATAGCAAGCAAGTGGGCTTATTAGCAGGATATAGTTTTAATGAGGGAAGTGGTACTTCGATGAGTTCTGTAGGTAGTGTGGCTCCAACAGGTACTTTAAAAGGAGCAACTATACCTGTTTGGACAGATCCAAGTACTTATAGTTGGACATCTATTCCTGCAGGATTTACGAGTAGTTCTATAAATTTAACGGGTTTAAGTCCAAAAACGTATAATTTATCAATCAATTTAAAAGGTTGTCCAAAAACCACTTCATTTGTAGTAAACGCAACTAATGTTGCGCCGACTATAACTACAGCTGCTACACCTGCGATAGTTTCAGCAGTTTGTCAAAGTGGTTCAGCTCAAACCACTACAATGGCTTATACAGCAACTACAGGAATTCCTACTAGTTATAGTATTGTATGGGCAGCAGGAATAATAAATCAATCGTCTACTCCATTCTCATTTGTTTCAGGAGGTGGAACTGTTACTGGGATTAAAGTTCCGGCAAATACATCCGCTGGAAATTACGCGGGCACAATGACTATCAAGACTGATAATGGTTGCACGGCTACTCAGTCAATAACACTTACTATTGGTCCTGTTTCTACAATAGCTGCTCCAGCAGCAACATCAGCTACAAATGTTGGTTGTTCTGGTTTTACAGCAAATTGGAGTTCTGTAGCAGGGGCTACAGGGTATTATTTAGATGTTTCACCCGATAGTAATTTTGGCAACTTTAATCTGGGTGGTTTTCAAAACATAGATGTTACTCTTGCTACTTCATTCGTCGTAACTGGATTGACAACTCCTGGTCAAACGTATTATTATCGTGTTAGAGCCTATAATAATTGTGGAAGCACGTTGTTGACAGGTGGTTATTCTAATAAAGTAAGTATATTGGTAAGTGTAGCAGTTACTAATTCATCATTAACGCAATCAATTTGTTCAGGAGGAAGTTCTACTTTAGTTAATCTTACTTCTGGAGTTACTGGAACTACTTTTGCTTGGACAGCGACTGCAACAACCGGTGTAACTGGTTTTACAGCAAGCGGAAATACTGATTCAATTCCTGTACAGATTATCTCTACAAATGGGACAGGACAGGGAACGGTTACTTATGCAATTACTCCAACAGCTAATGGTTGTAATGGTCCTGCAACTAATTACACTATAGTAGTTAACCCAAGTCCAACTGTTAGTAATTCACCATCAACTCAGACAATTTGCTCTGGGTCGAGTTCTACTTTAGTTACTCTTGCCTCTGCAACTGCAGGCACTAGTTTTACTTGGACAGCCACAGCTACATCAGGTGTAACTGGTTTTGCTACTAGTGGAACGAATACAATTCCTGCTCTGAACATTTCTACAACTGGGTTAGTACAGGGTACAATTACTTATGATGTTACTCCAACAGCCAATGGGTGTCTTGGTACGGCAAGTAATTACACTATTGTAGTTAACCCAACTCCAATAGTTACCAATTCGCCATTAACCCAAACAATTTGTTCCGGAGGAAGTTCTACTGCAGTTAGTCTTACTTCAGGAGTTACAGGAACTACTTTTGCATGGACAGCTACAGCTACAGCTGGGGTTTCTGGTTTTACGACAAGTGGCACAGGATCAATTCCGGTTCAGACGATTTCTACCACAGGAACAATACAAGGAACAGTTACTTATGTTGTAACTCCAACAGCCAGTGGTTGTTCTGGTACTGTAGTAAATTATACGATATTGGTAAATCCAAAGCCAGCGGTTACCAATACCCCATTAACACAGACTATTTGTTCAGGAGGAAGTTCTACAGCAGTTAGTCTTACTTCAGGAGTTACCGGCACTACTTTTGCATGGACAGCTACAGCTACAGCCGGGGTTTCTGGTTTTACTACAAGTGGGACAGGATCAATTCCGGTTCAGACGATTTCTACCACAGGAACAATACAAGGAACAGTTACTTATGTTGTAACTCCAACAGCCAGTGGTTGTTCTGGTACTGCAGTAAATTATACGATATTGGTAAATCCAAATCCAACGGTTACCAATACCCCATTAACACAGACTATTTGTTCAGGAGGAAGTTCTACAGCAGTTAGTCTTACTTCGGGAGTTACTGGCACTACTTTTGCATGGACAGCTACAGCTACAGCTGGGGTTTCTGGTTTTACGACAAGTGGGACAGGATCAATTCCAGTTCAGACGATTTCTACTACAGGAACAACACAAGGAACAGTTACTTATGTTGTAATTCCAACAGCCATTGGTTGTTCTGGTACTGCAGTAAATTATACGATATTGGTAAATCCAAAGCCAACGGTTACTAATACCCCATTAACACAGACTATTTGTTCAGGAGGAAGTTCTACAGCAGTTAGTCTTACTTCAGGAGTTACCGGCACTACTTTTGCATGGACAGCTACAGCTACAGCCGGGGTTTCTGGTTTTACGACAAGTGGGACAGGGTCAATTCCGGTTCAGACGATTTCTACCACAGGAACAACACAAGGAACAGTTACTTATGTTGTAAATCCAACAGCCAGTGGTTGTTCTGGTACTGCAGTAAATTATACGATATTGGTAAATCCAAATCCAACGGTTATCAATACCCCATTAACGCAGACTATTTGTTCAGGAGGAAGTTCTACAGCAGTTAGTCTTGCTTCAGGAGTTACCGGCACTACTTTTGCATGGACAGCTACAGCTACAGCCGGGGTTTCTGGTTTTACGACAAGTGGGACAGGGTCAATTCCGGTTCAGACGATTTCTACCACAGGAACAACACAAGGAACAGTTACTTATGTTGTAAATCCAACAGCCAGTGGTTGTTCTGGTACTGCAGTAAATTATACGATATTGGTAAATCCAAATCCAACGGTTACCAATACCCCATTAACACAGACTATTTGTTCAGGAGGAAGTTCTACCGCAGTTAGTCTTACTTCAGGAGTTACCGGCACTACTTTTGCATGGACTGCAAGTGCTACAATAGGAGTTTCTGGTTTTACGACAAGTGGGACAGGTTCAATTCCAGTTCAGACGATTTCTACCACAGGAACAATACAAGGAACAGTTACTTATGTTGTAACTCCAACAGCCAGTGGTTGTTCTGGTACAGCAGTAAATTATACGATATTGGTAAATCCAAATCCAACGGTTACCAATACCCCATTAACACAGACTATTTGTTCAGGAGGAAGTTCTACAGCAGTTAGTCTTACTTCAGGAGTTACCGGCACTACTTTTGCATGGACAGCTACAGCTACAGCCGGGGTTTCTGGTTTTACGACAAGTGGGACAGGATCAATTCCGGTTCAGACGATTTCTACCACAGGAACAACTCAAGGGACTGTTAATTATGTCATTACGCTAACGGCAAGTGGATGTCCGGGTACAGCAACAAATTATACGGTCTTGGTAAATCCAAATTTACCTGCGAGTGTAAGTATCGCTATCACAGCGGGAACCCAGGTTTCATGTTCTGGTACCTCAGTAACTTTTACAGCTACCCCAACAAACGAGGGAACTACCCCAACATATCAATGGACTAAAAACGGTTCAAATATTGGTGGTGCTACTTCTGTAACCTATACAGGAGTTTCGGGAACAGCTTTTGTGAGTACAGATGTAATCGCTTGTGTAATGACTTCGAATGCTACACCTTGTTTAACAGGTTCTCCAACAACTTCTAACGTTGTGTCTATGACTGTCAACGCATTGCCAATAACTCCTACAGCATCTGCAACGGCACAACCTACTTGTGTTGTGTCAACTGGAACTATCACAGTTACGGCTCCAATAGGTTTAAACTATAGTATAGACGGAGTAGTATATAGCAATACCTCAGGAATTTTTAATAACGTACCAGTAGGATCATATACGGTAACAGCTTCAAATGGAACCTGTATCTCGTTGGCTTTAGCCCCTATTTCAATAAATCCTCCGGTTACCAATACTTGGAATGGAACTGCTTGGTCTAAAACAGGAAACGCTACACCACCAACATCAAGTGATATAGTAGTTTTTGCTGCAAATTTTAATATTACGACTTCTATAAACGCTTGTTCTGTTCAAATTAATCCTGGTGTAAATGTGGTAGTAGGATCTCTAGTAGGAAGCGCAGGATATTTAGTTGACAAGAACGCAAATGCTATTATGCATATCGAAAACGGTTTAACAGTTGATGCAACCAGCAGCTTGACTTTCGAGAATAATGCGAGTTTGATTCAAATTAATGATGCAGCAGCTAACAGCGGTTTAATTACTTACAAGCGTCTTACTACTCCGATGAAGAATTTTGATTTTACAGATTGGTCTTCACCGGTATCATTACAAACTTTGAAAAATTTATCACCAAATACCTTATCTGATAAATATTTTAGTTTTTGGAATAGAGTTTGGTTTACAGAGAATTCTGCCAGTGTAATGTTGCCAGGAAAAGGGTATACGATACGAACGCCAAAAGAAGGAGTTTGGGGTGCCCCGTATCCTGAAACCGTTGTTTTTCCTTATGCTCAACCTGTTTCTTTTATTGGAAAACCCAATAATGGTGTTTATACGGTGACAGTAAATTCAAACGCGGGCCGTTATAATTTTATAGGAAACCCTTATCCATCGGCATTGGATGCAAATAAATTTATTCCTGCAAACAGTGCGGGAATTAAAGGAACAATTTATATATGGACTCATAATACTCCTATTACACAAAGTGGTTCCAACTATGTTTACAGTCAAGATGATTATGCTGCATACAATGGATTTCTTCAAGCTGGAGTTGCAGCAAAAAGTCCTAATATAGGTCCAAGTGATGGTAATAGAAATCAACCTACAGGTAATATAGCAGCTGGTCAAGGATTTTTTGCCATAAGTACAACAGCAACCACTGGAAGTATAACTTTTAATAATGGTATGAGAGTTGGTTCACCTTTGAGTAATTCGCAGTTTTTCAAGGGAACAAAGACAAAAAAATCTACTATTGAGATACATCGTATTTGGTTGAATTTGAGCAATAGCCAAGGAGCATTCAAACAAACCTTGATTGGGTATGCTACAGGGGCAACCAATGGAGATGATGCTGATTATGACGGATCAAATTATACTAAAAATGCTTATATTGATTTTTACAGTTTGATAAGCACTAAAAAATGTGTGATACAAGGACGTGCTTTGCCATTTGACACAAAAGATGAAGTTCCTTTGGGTTACAAATCAACAATAGATGGTAGTTTTTCAATAAGTATTGATCAAATTGATGGAGTATTGGCCAGTCAAGATGTATTCCTTCAGGACAAAACTGCTTCGATTTATTATAATTTAAAAAAAGGACCTTATACTTTTAATACCCTAAAAGGATCATTTGATGATCGTTTTGTATTGGTTTATGTTGATAAATCTGTTGTTGTTCCTCCAGTTGTTGTAACGCCACCAGTAGTAGTAGTTCCACCAGTAGTTGTAGAACCACCAGTTGTAGTTGTTCCTCCAGTTGTTGTAACACCACCAGTTGTCGTTGTTCCACCTGTCGTTGTAGAACCGCCAGTTGTAGTTGTTCCTCCACCTGTAATTGTAGAACCACCAGTTGTAGTTGTTCCTCCTGTTGTTGTAACGCCACCTGTAATTGTAGAACCGCCAGTTGTAGTTGTTCCTCCAGTTATTGTAACGCCACCTGTAGTTGTAATACCGCCAGTTGTTGTAGAGCCGCCAGTAGTAGTTGTACCTCCTGTAGTTGTAATACCGCCAGTTGTTGTAGAGCCACCGGTTGTAGTTGTTCCTCCGGTAGTTGTAGAACCACCAGTTGTAGTTATTCCTCCAGTTGTTGTAACGCCACCTGTAGTTGTAGAACCACCAGTTGTCGTTGTTCCTCCTGTAGTTGTTGAGCCTCCGGTTGTAGTTGTTCCACCAGTTGTTGTAACTCCACCAGTAGTTGTAGAGCCGCCAGTTGTAGTTGTTCCTCCAGTTGTTGTGACGCCACCAGTAGTTGTAGAGCCGCCAGTTATAGTTGTTCCACCAATCGTGATTCCACCAGTAGTTGTTATAGATCCTACTTTGGAAAATCCAGAGTACACCAAAACAGGCAAAGCAGTTGTTGTTTCTGTAAATAACCATCAAATTAAAATTAACTCTTTCGATGAGACGATTTCAAAAGTGATGGTGTACGATTTAACGGGAAGGCTACTTTTTGAAAATGATAATGTAAATAAAAATGAGTATATAATTCAAAATCTGAATTCAACTGATCAATTTTTAATTGTAATCACGCAACTTGTAAATGGTAAATGGGTAACTAAGGAAATTGTTTTTTAGAAATTTAGTGAATTTTATAAATATCTTAATCCCATTCTGTTAATTTAGAATGGGATTTTTTTTTGTTATTATAATATTGATAAATAAAAAAAAAGAGGCTGTTCACTATTACTTGATAAATAATTGCGCAACTATATTTTTTAATATAAAAAGATTACATTTTTTTAATTTAACATTTGATTGTCTAATAAAATTTAGTTTATGACGATAATTTAGAACTTAATAGATTTATATTTGTGAAAATTTTTTTAAGTACTTATTGTAAAGTATTTACATTAATTTCTAATGACAATACCAACTGATAAAAATCAGGTTCATTAGTAAAGAACAATTAATTCTAATTATGAAAATAAAACTACTATCTGTAATTTTACTAATATTCTTATGCCAAAACATCAGTTTTGCTCAATGTTCATTTGGTAACCTGCCTTTTAATGCGTCTATTCAATCAATATGTTACAATACCGAAGTTATTTCTCCAAATGTGGGAGAAGTTACTACTACTGGTGTAACTGTTGGACGTTATGTGGCAGTAAATGTTGTAAAAGGATATTCGTATACCATAAAAACCACAAATACTGATTTAGGTTTTATAAAAAGAGTAACGCTGTTTGACAGTAGTTCAACAGGGGTAAGTCTTCTCACAGCTAAAGCAACTGCGAATAATACTGCAATTTCTCTATCTTGGTTAGCCACTTTTACTGGTGTTTTGTATGTGCAATTCAATAATGATGGTAATGGTTGTGCGACGAGTTCGAGTGTAGATACAGTTGCTATAGCTTACACAGGGGGAAGCAATATATCTGACTCACCAACTGCCTTTGGTATGGATAGCTGGATTGGTCATGTTTATGATTTTTCTAATTCAACGGTAGCAGTACCTCCTTCCGATACCAATGCTTTTTCTAATTACTTAGGTAGTTTTGTTCAAAATAATACTGTTTCGGGCTCAACAAGGTCATTTGTTCAAGGTTATGGAGGCAATGATACTTGTTTTTCATTTAGTGCAGGAGGAACTCCTCAAACTTTAAGGACAGATACTTTTGCCGTACGATATAGAATGCAAACTACACCAGCTACGTATCCTGCTGGTTGCTATTTTGTAAATGTTAGAGGAGATGATGGAGTCCGATTGTATATTGATGATACTTTGGTATTTAATGCTTGGTTGCAACAAGGTCCGACTGATTATAATAATGTTTTGGTATATCTAAATGGTAACAGTCAATTAGTATTTGATTACTATGAAAAAAACGGTCAAAATGAGTCTAATTTTACGATTTTTCCTGTCGATGTTGCTACTATAAATAGTTTAAACACAATTACTCCATTAGGTCCAATAACAAGATGTGCAGCTACGAATACTACTTTAACAGGTTCTGTTGTTGCAGCACAAGGAAACAATGCTATACCACCAGTGACATACCAATGGCAATATTCTAATGATAACAACATTACTTGGAATGATATATCTGGTGCTACAACAAAAGACTATACAGTACCGGGAACTTCCCCTGCGGTTGCCACACAAATATATTATAGAAGAAATGTAAAAGGTGCAACTACAAACTCAGCGGCATGTGTTTATAACTCAAATGCTGTTGCTATTATTACAGATTCTACCGTAGCTCCAACTGTACCAATATCATCAGCAGGGACTAATATTAGCTGTTCTGGTTTTACTGCAAATTGGAATACAGTGTCTTCGGCCACAAGTTATATATTGGATGTTTCTAGTGATGCAGGTTTTACAACTCTAGTTGTTAGTGGTTTGAATGTGGGTTTTGTTACTTCACATAATGTTACAGGATTGGCTGCTGGGACTTATTATTATCGAGTACGAGCCTATAGTTCATGTCCTGCAACTACTACTGGAAATTCTTTGAGTCAAACGGTTACAATTTTATCTCTTCCTTTAGCTACTATTAGCGGTAATACAACGGTTTGTCAAAATGCAAGCTCACCAAATGTAACTTTTACTAATTCTCTTAGTAATGCTATAACCCTAACTTATAATATTAATGGAGGAACAAATACTACTATAAATGTGGCTGCTAATTCTATAGCAACAGTTCCAGTATCTACTGCTTCTTCAGGTTCTTTTGTTTATAATTTGGTAAGTGCGGTTTATCAATTAACTCCTAGTTGTTCGAGTAGTTTATCTGGTTCGGCAATAGTAACTATAAACGCTTTATTATCAGTAGCCCCCAATAAGGTTGATGAAACCTGTCCTACATCAAATAATGGAACTATTTCACCTGTTCTTTCAGGTGGTCTTACCAATATTAGATACATAAAATTGACTCAAAAATACGTTAATGCAGATGCTTGGCAGCAGGTTGCAGAAATTGAAGCTTTTGAGGTTTTTTCGGGTACAAATGTTGCACGTTCTTCAAATGGAGCAATTGCTTCATCCTCTTCGAATTATTCTGCTTCGTATTTGCCGGCAATGGCTATAGATGGGCTTAATAATGTTAATAATAATTTGTGGCACAGTGGGACTACAAATATTAATGAATGGATTAAAGTAGACCTTCAATCAAGTAAAAATATTGATTATATAAAAATCTATAATCGTGCAGATTGTTGTCAAGTAAGAGGACAAAATATGTTGTTGGAACTTTTTGATGCATCCAATAATCTGGTTTATTCAAAAACAATAGATTTATACCAAGCAGGAGCAAATGTGCCTGTTACTGTTAATGTATTGGATGTTACATGGGCAGATGGCGCACCAACTTTGAATCGTACTGCTTTGGATTCTGGAACTTATACTTTGAATGCTTCAGATGCAGTAGGATGTTCGGTGAGTTCTCCAATAAATATAGCTTCAATAAATCCAAACGCAAGTATAGCTTCGGTTACAGGAACAAGTCCATTGTGTATTACAGGGACAGCTACTTATGCTGCCAACGCGGTAGTTTTAGGAGGCGGAGCAGGGTCTTGGAGTAGCAGTGATACGACAATAGCGACAGTAAGTGCTGCAGGATTGGTTACAGGAGTTTCTGCAGGATCAGCTAACATTATTTATACCATTACAGGTGGCTGTGGCGGAACAGTATCTGTACAACAATCGGTAACTATAAGTCCAAACGCAAGTATAGCTTCGGTTACAGGAACAAGTCCATTGTGTATTGCAGGAACAGCTACTTATGCTGCCAACACGTTAGTTTTAAGTGGTGGAACAGGAGCGTGGAGCAGCAGCAATACGGCAGTAGCGACAGTAAGTGCAGCAGGATTGGTTACTGGAGTTTCTGGAGGTTCAGCTAATATTATTTATACCATTACAGGAGGCTGTGGCGGAACAGTATCTGCACAACAAACGGTTTTAATCAATGCTACTCCTGCAGCGCCAGTTCTTAACAATGTTGTATTAAATTGTAGTGATACAACGGCTAATGGCACATGGGCAGCCATTCCAAATATTGCGAATTATCGATTTGATGTTTCTTTGGATCCTTTGTTTGGATCTTTTATACCGGGTTATCAAGATATTTCTGTAGCACCTTCGTTAAGTCCTACTGAATCGGTAGCTGTTAATGGATTGACACCAGGAGTTACTTATTATGCTAGAGCTAGAACAATAAGTAGTTGTGGTACGCCAAGTGTTAATTCTAATACGGCAACAATTTCTGTCCCGATTACCACAACAACAGATGGTGGTTTAACTTGGGACAACTTATCTCCGGATAATTCTAAAAAAGCCGTCTTTGCAGTTGGTTCAGCAAGCAGTGTGCCAATGGTAACTCCAATAAACGCTTGTTCTGTACAAATCAATCCAGGAGTAAATGTGGTTGTTGGAGCTCCAGGAAATGCAAACTCAAATGCTATTTTACATATTGAAAACGGTTTGACTATTGATGCAACCAGCAGCTTGACTTTCGAGAATAATGCGAGTTTGATTCAAATTAATAATACTGCGGTAAATAGTGGTTTAATTACTTACAAACGTATTACAACCCCGATGAAGAATTTTGATTTTACGGATTGGTCTTCACCTGTTTTAGGTCAAACCTTGAAAGCATTGTCTCCAAACACATTATCGGATAAGTATTATAGTTTTTCGGACAGAGTTTGGATAACAGAGAATCCGATCAATACAATGTCTCCTGGAAAAGGCTACACGATACGAACACCAAAAGGAGGCGTTTGGGGAGCGCCATATCCAGAAACAGTCGTGTTTCCATACTCACAACCTGTTTCGTTTATTGGGACGCCCAATAATGGTGTTTATACGGTGACAGTAAATTTAAACGCAGGCCGTTATAATTTTATAGGAAACCCTTATCCATCGGCATTGGATGCAAATAAATTTATTCCTGCAAACAGTGCGGGAATTAAAGGAACAATTTATATATGGACTCATAATACTCCTATTACACAAAGTGGTTCCAACTATGTTTACAGTCAAAATGATTATGCTAGTTATAATCCATTTGTTGGAGGAGTTGCAGCAGGTAGTTCAACCATTCCTGGAGCAAATAACAAAGCACCTACAGGTAATATAGCAGCTGGTCAAGGATTTTTTGCCATAAGTACAACAGCAACCACTGGAAGTATAACGTTTAATAATGGTATGAGAGTTGGTTCACCTTTGAGTAATTCGCAGTTTTTCAAGGGAACGAAGACAAAAAAATCTACTTTTGAGAGACATAGAGTTTGGTTGAGTTTGAGTAATACCCAAGGAGCATTCAAACAAACCTTGATTGGGTATGCCACAGGAGCAACCAATGGAGATGATGCTGATTATGACGGATCAAATTATACTAAAAATGCTTATATTGATTTTTACAGTTTGATAAGCACTAAAAAATGTGTGATACAAGGACGTGCTTTGCCATTTGACACAAAAGATGAAGTTCCTTTGGGTTACAAATCAACAATAGATGGTAGTTTTTCAATAAGTATTGATCAAATTGATGGAGTATTGGCCAGTCAAGATGTATTCCTTCAGGACAAAACTGCTTCGATTTATTATAATTTAAAAAAAGGACCTTATACTTTTAATACCCTAAAAGGATCATTTGATGATCGTTTTGTATTGGTTTATGTTGACAAATCTGTTGTTGTTCCTCCAGTTGTTGTAACGCCACCAGTAGTTGTAGAGCCACCAGTAGTAGTAGAACCACCAGTTGTTGTAGAGCCACCGGTTGTAGTTATTCCACCAGTAGTAGTAGTTCCACCTGTAGTTGTAGAACCACCAGTTGTAGTTGTTCCTCCAGTTGTTGTAACGCCTCCGGTTGTAGTTGTTCCACCTGTAGTTGTAACACCTCCAGTTGTTGTAGAGCCACCGGTTGTAGTTGTTCCACCTGTAGTTGTAGATCCACCTGTAGTTGTAGAACCACCAGTTGTAGTTGTTCCTCCTGTAGTTGTAACACCGCCAGTTGTCGTAGAGCCACCGGTAGTAGTTGTACCTCCTGTAGTTGTAGAGCCACCTGTAGTTGTAATACCACCTGTAGTTGTAGAACCACCAGTTGTAGTTGTTCCTCCAGTTATTGTTACGCCACCAGTAGTTGTAGAGCCACCTGTTGTAGTTGTTCCTCCAGTTGTTGTAACGCCACCAGTAGTTGTAGAACCACCTGTTGTAGTTGTACCTCCTGTAGTTGTAATACCTCCAGTTGTTGTAGAGCCACCGGTTGTAGTTGTTCCTCCGGTAGTTGTAGAACCACCAGTTGTCGTTGTTCCACCAATCGTGATTCCACCAGTAGTTGTTATAGATCCTACTTTGGAAAATCCAGAGTACACCAAAACAGGCAAAGCAGTTGTTGTTTCTGTAAATAACCATCAAATTAAAATTAACTCTTTCGATGAGACGATTTCAAAAGTGATGGTGTACGATTTAACGGGTAGGCTACTTTTTGAAAATGATAATGTAAATAAAAATGAGTATATAATTCAAAATCTGAATTCAACTGATCAATTTTTAATTGTAATCACGCAACTTGTAAATGGTAAATGGGTAACTAAGGAAATTGTATTTTAGAAATTAAATTAATGATTAATTCAATCCCATCTTGTTACTTCAAGATGGGATTTTTTTTATGTAAAAGATCCTGATAGTTTCAATATTATGAATACTTTTTAGAATTAATTTGACTTTCCTTTTTTATATTTGGTTTTGTATTTTGAATTTGAAGTAAGTTCTTGGTTTTGAAGAAGAATTCAGATGCAGTAGATTTCTATTACGGAATTTGGGTTGAATGATTATTACAAAGAAATTACTCTAAAATTAATTTTTTACTAGTCTTATTTCTGATATTATATGTAAATTGCGTATTTACATATAATATTTTTCTGATTTTTAAACTAGTTTTTTATGAGGCACTATCTAGTATTATTTTCTATTCTTTTTTTTAAATCTTTTGGATTTTATGGACAATCTATTTTTTCTAATCCCATTACGGGTATTAATCCAAATCTTTTAAATCCTTATACCAATGGACAGTTAGTAGATCCAAATTGTACGGTTTCGGGTATTGGAAGAGGAAGCGGTATTTTGGGTAAAAATGCTAACAATAGATACAATGCAATTGGATGGAATACTGCTGTAATTGATTCTAATAAATATTTTGAATTTGTTATAACTCCAATAAGTGGAAAGAGAATTGATTTTTTAAGCTTTTATTTTCTAGGACAAATTTCACTTTATGGCCCTTCTCATTTCGTTTTTCGTTCAAGTATAGATGGTTTTTCAACAAATATTGCTACTCTTGTTGGTACGGGCGGTACTGTATCTTTATCAGATCCTAACTTTCAAAATATAATTGAACCTATTACTTTTAGAATTTACAGTTGGGGAGCTACTAATGGAAATGCAACTTTCAGTATCAATAAGTTTGATTTTAAAGGTACAACAGATTGTGCGCTTCCCGAAAAACCGAGATTAACGGATATTCCGATTTCATGTTCATCGACTTCATTTGAAGTTAATTGGGTTCCTCCTTTTCTAGCCAAAAATTATATTTTTGATGTTGCTACCGACCCAAGTTTCAATAATCCTGTGGTTGGATATTTTAATTTGCTGTTAGAAAATGTTACTAATCAAATTGTTGTTGGTATAACTGCAGGAGAAACGTATTATGTTCGTTTACGAGCAATGAATGATTGTGGATTAAGTAATTATTCAAATACTAGTATTGTCTTTTCTCCATCAACTACTTTTGATGGTGTTTCTTGGGATAATGATTTGCCAGATAGTACAAAAAAAGTTGTTTTTGCGGGCAATGCCACAATCGTTTCACCATTAAATGCTTGTTCTGTTAAGATCAATCCAGGTGTAAATGTAGTGGTCGGAGAAACAGGAGGAACAAATGGTACCGCTATTTTGCATTTAGAAAATGGATTAGAGGTAGTCGGTACAGGTGCTTTGACTTTCGAGAATAATGCTAGTTTAATTCAGGTGAATGATGCTGCTGTTAATTCAGGTAAAATCACTTACAAACGTATTTCCTCTCCAATGAAAATTTTTGATTTTACGGATTGGTCTAGCCCAGTTTCAGGACAAACACTAAAAGAATTATCACCAAACACTTTGTCGGATAAATATTTTAGTTTTTGGGACAGAGTTTGGATTACTGAGAATTCTGATAATACAATGCTAACAGGAAAAGGTTATACAATACGAACGCCGAAAGAGGGAGTTTGGGGAGCTCCTTATCCAGAAACTGTAGTGTTTCCTTATCGCCAGCCCGTTTCGTTTATTGGTACTCCCAATAATGGAATTTATACTGTAGCTGTAAATCCAAATGCTGGGCGTTACAGCTTTATTGGAAACCCTTATCCATCGGCATTGAATGCAGATGTATTTGTTTCTAACAACGCTGGCGCAATCAAAGGAACAATTTACATTTGGACGCACAATACGTCTATTACTCAAAACGGTACGAATTACATTTACAGCCAAGATGATTATGCGTCTTATAATGCTTTTCTTGGGGCTGGAGTTGCTGCAGCAAGTTCTACCGTATCTGGAGCAAATGACAAAGCACCAACAGGTAAAATAGCTGCAGGTCAAGGATTTTTTGTCATTAGCACCACTGGAACTACAGGTAGTATTGTATTCAATAATAGTATGCGCGAACATTCCGTAGCGAATAATTCCCAGTTTTTTAAGGGTTCAAGTACAAAGAAATCTTCTATTGAGAGGCATCGAGTTTGGTTGAGTTTGAGCAATATTCAGGGCGCATTCAAGCAAATTTTGATTGGTTATGCTACAGGAGCGACCAATGGTGATGATGTTTTATTCGATGGGTCAAATTATTCTAAAAATGCCTATATTGATTTTTGTAGTTTGATCAGTACAAAAAAATGTGTGATTCAAGGACGTGCCTTGCCATTTGATAAAAAAGACGAAGTTCCTTTGGGGTATAAATCTTCAATTGATGGTAGTTTTTCTATAAGTATTGATCAAATTGATGGAGTATTGGCCAGTCAGGATGTATTCCTTCAGGACAAAACGGCTTCGATTTATTATAATTTAAAAAAAGGGCCTTATACTTTTAACACCTTGAAAGGAACATTTGATGATCGTTTTGCATTGGTGTATGTTGATAAATTAGATGTGGTTGAGCCTACAATGAAAGATATACCATCTATAGTGCTTTTGGATGCAAAGTCGAAGTATTTTTCTATTGATAACAAAGAAAAAGCCGTAATGGTATTTGTTAAAAATCATCAAATTAATGTCGATTCATTTGAAGAAAACATCGAATCAGTTTTGGTGTTTGATTTGAAAGGAAGGGTGCTTTATAAAAAGGACAATATTGCAAAAAAGCAATTTTTTGCCACCGATTTTTTGCCAACAAACCAAATTTTAATTGTAAAAACAATTTTAAGTAATGCTGCTATTAAAACATATAAGCTATTTTTTTAGATTTAACTTTTTTCATCAATTGAAAAACCCCATGATCAATATGAAAATGGGGTTTGATTAATTTTTTTAAAATAAAAATTATTTTCCTTTTATAGAAGCTTCCAAGTTTTTTTCTATGGTATGACTTGGCCTTGTCCATTTTGGTTTTTCGCCCAAAGACTCATATTGAGAATCTACTGCTTCAACAGTTGGACGTTGTGCTACTTTTTTAAATGGTTTTTGAGGTTTTAAACCCAATATATCAAACATTTTCATGTCTTCATTTACATCTGGATTTGGCGTAGTCAGCAATTTGTCTCCTGCAAAAATGGAATTGGCTCCTGCAAAGAAACACATAGCTTGGCCTTCACGACTCATATTCATTCTTCCAGCAGACAAACGAACTTGGGTTTCCGGCATTACAATCCTTGTTGTTGCAACCATTCGAATCATTTCCCAAATTTCAACTGGTTTTTCATTTTCCATTGGAGTTCCATCTACTGCCACTAATGCATTAATTGGCACCGATTCGGGTTGAGGATTCAAAGTAGATAGTGCAACAAGCATTCCAGCTCTGTCTTCTATACTTTCTCCCATTCCTATAATTCCTCCGCTACAAACGGTAACGTTTGTTTTACGAACATTTTCTATGGTTTGTAAACGATCTTCAAAACCTCGAGTCGAAATTACTTCTTTGTAATAATCTTCGGAAGTGTCCAAATTATGATTGTAGGCATACAATCCAGCTTCCGATAAACGTTGGGCTTGATTTTCGGTAATCATACCCAATGTACAACATACTTCCATGTCCATTTTGTTAATAGTACGCACCATTTCCAAAACCTGATCAAATTCTGGGCCGTCTTTTACATTTCTCCACGCAGCACCCATACATACACGAGATGACCCGCCAGATTTTGCTTGAATTGCTTGTTCTTTAACTTGATTTACAGACATTAAATTATTTCCTTCAACGCCAGTGTTGTATCTTGCTGCTTGTGGGCAATACCCGCAATCTTCAGAACAACCACCTGTTTTTATGGAAACCAGTGTAGAAACCTGAACCACGTTTGGATCATGTTGCTCTCGATGGATTGTAGCTGCTTCAAAAAGCAAGTCCATCATCGGTTTATTGTATATAGCAATTATTTCTTCCTTCGTCCAGTCGTGTTTTGTGATACTCATTGATCCTTTATTTTGATGCATCAAAAGTAATCAAATTGTATTAAAGTAACAATGCTCTTGTCATAAAAAGACTAATTCAATATAGTCTGAAAAAGTAGTTTAATCGGCTATAAATTTGTCATTATAATATAACATAAGCATCAATGTAACAATCACAGAAGAAGCGATTCCTTCAAAAAATAAAGTAAAACAATACATGTTTATAGAAGGATGACCTCCGAACAAAAAAGTTTCGGATAATTTTTTAATATATTCATCACCTCCTCTTATATAGCTGTATATCAACAACCCAAGAACTGACAAAAATACACCTAAAACCGAGGTTACCATAGCCGCCTTTGCATTGCGTATAAAGTTGGTCTTGCCCTTTTTTATCCGAGTTTGAATCGTGTTGTTAACAGCATATATAATAAAAAACACATTGAATAATCTTAAATAAAAAATGTCGGATAACTTTAAGAATTCCATCAAAAGAAAATAGCTTCCTATTGTTATAAAAATAAAAAAACTGTTTTTAATTTCTCTTTTTACTTTCATTTTATTTTTGTTTTTAAAAGTTAGAACTGTAATTTAGGTCTGGTAATCAGATAGTCTGATATAAATTTACAAAAAATTATCTTTAAAATTACACAAAAAACGATTTCGTAGTTTTTTATCCTTAATATGAAATCTGAATTTTAAAATTGTTGCCGTATTGGTTTGGGCGTGCCACCATAAAATAAAGAGGCCAGACTTAGATGCTGCTTATTCGGCCTCTTCATTTTATGCTGTCGGGCTCATCTGGTCCGCCACGGCGGATTCCGTCTATCCCTCACGTAAAATAACAGATTCGATCACCTTTGTCTATCCCGATAATTATAGGGGTAAACTTTGACAAAGGTGATCGATTCAACACAACTTTAGTATTTTATAGATTTCTATTTCAAATAATAGAAGGGTATATTATAAACACATTCTAACCTTTAAAGATTACTAAAATAATCCAGGGAAGTATTTTTATCTTTTTTCAATTGTTCTTTTAAAAGGGAAAGGGATTCAAATTTTTGTTCCGAACGGATTCTTTCTAATAGTGAAACCGTAATTTTTTGACCGTACAAATCGTCGTTAAAGTCGAAAAAGTTTATTTCAATCGTTTGGTTTTTGCCTTCTACTGTTGGGTTATTGCCAATATTCATCATACCCAAAACAGTCTCATCGTTGATAATGCTTTTGGCAATATAAACTCCGTTTTTCGGAATAAGTTTAAAATTCTCTTCTAGTTGTATATTGGCGGTTGGAAAACCTATAGTTCTGCCCAATTGCTTTCCTTTGGCAACAATTCCAGTAAGGGAGTAATTGTATCCTAAATATTCATTGGCTAATGAAACAATCCCTTCAGACAAAGCTTGCCTGATTTTGGTTGAACTTACAGACACTTCTTTGATTTCTTGAGCTGTAATTTCTTCAACTTCAAAATTGTACTGTTTGCCAAAAGTTTTTAAATCTTCTATATTGGCAGTTCTATTCCGACCAAATCGATGGTCGTGTCCAATTATTATTTTATGAATGTGAAATTGATCTACTAATATGTCTTTCACAAATTCTGCTGCGGTTAATCTTGAAAATTTTTCATCAAAAGGATGAATTACTAGATTTTGAATGCCAATTTTGTCTAATAAATCAATTTTTTCTTCTATGGTATTGAGTAATTTTATATCCGAATCTTCTTGAAGTACCATACGTGGATGCGGAAAAAAAGTAAGAACTAAGCTTTCGTATTTATAATTTTCTGTATTTTGAGTTAACTTTTCTAAGATTTTTTTGTGACCAAAGTGAACGCCATCAAAAGTACCTAACGTTAGAATCGTTTTTTTTATGCTTCCATTTGCGGAAACTTGGAAATCGTTTATCGAATGAAAAATCTTCAAAATAGCTTTTTTTAATTTTTTGCAAATTTATACTATCTATTTTAAAAAGAAGTATAAGATGTTTTAATTTAAGTCTTGAGAGTCGAAAATTTTTAAATTATAATAAATAATAGGATTATCGGCAACTAATACTTTCCGATATTATGAAAACGATTTAAAAAACGACCACAAATTAGTAGATTAAAATTAGTATGATGGCAATAATAAAAACACCTATTTCTTACGACTTTATTAAATAGTGCAATGTATTAAAGAGATCATTTTAAAAAATATGTGAATCCGTAGCTAAATATACTTGGTATGTTTTGCACACAATCATAATAAATTAAATAGTAATAAAATCTAATTCGCTATTTAGTAAACAAATAAGAGTGGTGAATAGTTCCAATTCTAATTATAAATAAAATAATTTATTGGGTATTGGTTTGTAAATGAATTAATTTTGTGTTTCAATTTTTATATTATGAAAAGATTTTTATATTGTATCTGGTTTTTAGCTACTAGTTTGGTTGGGTTTTCTCAAGTCAAATCTTCATGGAAAGAAGTGGGTACTGCTCAAAAAATAATTTCGCAAAGACAAAATAAATCTTTAGATAAAGAAGATGCTCTTTGGTTTACCTTGGATGATTCTGAGTTCAAACAATCATTAACCGTTCTTCAAACAGGTGTTAAAAGCGTTTCCGTTATTATACCGAACAGTTTAGGAAAAATGGAACAATTTTCGGTTATTGAATCTTCTAATTTTGCACCTGAGTTACAATCACAATATCCAGAAATTCGTGCGTATTCGGGTACTGGAATTACGGATCCAAAAGCTTCGATAAATTTTAGTGTTTCACCAAGTGGTGTGCAAACCATGATTTTGAGAGGAGATAGTGGTTCTGAATTTATTGAACCAATAGCAGGAAACAAATCGTATTATAGCGTTAAAACTGCTAAAAACAGGAGCAAAGGAGATTTGCCTTTGACATGTAAAACAGTAGATATTGTATTGAATAAAGATTTGGTAAAAAAAGCTACTAGCTTAAAATCTAATAATGGTGTCTTCAAAACCATGCGATTGGCATTGTCTTGTACAGGCGAATATTCCACTTATTTTGGGGGTACAGTTGCAAAATCTTTAGCAGCGATGAATGCTACAATGACAAGAGTCAATGGAGTTTTCAACAGAGATTTAGCTTTGAAATTGGAAATTATTGCTAATAATGCTACTATAATATATTTAAATGCTACTACAGATCCTTATTCTAATCCTAAAGAAGGAGCTGATGGAGCATGGAATTTAGAATTACAAGGTAATTTAACAACAACTATTACTAATGCTGGTTATGACATTGGGCATTTGTTTGGTGATTCTGGCGGTGGCGGAGATGCAGGATGCATAGGTTGTGTGTGTGTGAGTCCTACGGTGTCTGTTCCTGAAGGAAAAGGAAGTGCTTTTACTTCACCTAGTAATGGAAAACCAGAAGGAGATTCATTTGATATTGATTATGTAGCGCATGAAATGGGGCATCAACTAGGGGCAAACCACACTTTTTCACATGATGTAGAAGGAACGGAAGTAAATGTTGAGCCAGGTAGTGGTTCTACTATTATGGGCTATGCTGGAATTACTAAGGATTATGATGTCCAAAATCAATCGGATGATTATTTTGCTTATGCCAGTATTTTGCAAATTCAAACTAATTTGGCTACTAAAACATGTCCCGTTTCAACGGTATTGTCCAATCAAACTCCAACAGTCAATGCAGGTTCTGATTATACAATTCCAAAAAGTACTGCTTTTGTTTTAAATGGGACTGGATCAGATCCCAATGGAAATACAATGACGTATTGTTGGGAGCAAAACGATACGGCTACTACCAATGAAAGTGCAGCAAATAGTGTTGCTTATGGTGCGAAACCTGCTGGTCCTAATTTCCGGTCTTTTTTACCAAGCACGACTACCAATCGTTATTTTCCAGCTTTCACGAAAGTGTTGGCCGGTCAATTGTCTACGACTTGGGAGTCGGTTTCTACGGTGGGCAGAAGTTTGAATTTTGTATTTACAGGAAGAGACAATGCTACTTTGGGTTCTGGACAAACCAATACAGATGCTTCGAAAATTACTGTTGATGGCAATAAAGGACCTTTTGCTGTTACTTCTCAAAATATTGATAATTCAAATTGGGTTTTGGGTTCTTCACAAACGATTACTTGGAGCGTCAATGGTACAAGTTCGTTGTCTGGATCGGCCAACGTAAATATTAAACTATCTACAGATGGCGGGTTGACTTTTCCAACTTTACTTGCAACCAATACTCCAAACGATGGATCGGAAGTAATTACTGCTCCTACTACGGCAGCCAAAAATTGTCGAATTTTAATCGAGCCTACGGCAAATGTTTTTTATGCTGTAAACAGCAAACCTTTTGCATTAGGATATAGTGTTGCAACTGTTTGTAACTCCTTTGTTTTTACAGCACCATACAATATACCTGAATCTCAAACTTATTCTGAGAAAACAATTGCAGTTCCTGCATCCACTTCAGAAATAACTGACGTCAATTTTAGTGTTAATTTTACCCACGCTTATATTTCAGATGTTCAAATTGATTTGATTAGCCCAAAAGGGACTATTGTGAAGTTGTTTGATAAGTTTTGTGGTGCAACAAACACTACTTTAGATTTAGTTTATGATGATTTGGGAATTCCTTTAACTTGTGGATCAACAACATTACAAACGATTATACCTGTGGGGGTATTGTCTGCTTTTAATGGGGAGAATCCCGGAGGAACTTGGAAAATTAGATTTAGAGATACTGGTGTGGGTGATACTGGAACTATAAACACAGCTTCTTTGCAAGTTTGTTCGAGTTCTTATACAACTCTGGCAAATCCAAGTTTTGAAATCTATGACTTTGTTTTGTATCCTAATCCTAATAAAGGGAATTTTACCGTTCGATTAACAAGTTCGAATGCTACAGATATTCAAATTTTTGTAACTGATTTATTGGGTAGAAAAATTTACAGCAAGAAATTTAAAAATACAGGCGATTTTAATGAAAACATTCAATTGATCAATGCTTCAGCAGGCACCTATATTGTTACTGTTGTGGATGGAGAGCGAAAAGGGGTTTCGAAAATTATTGTAGAATAAGAGTTCAGTTAAATTGATAAACAAAAAGGGAAACGTAATGTTTCCCTTTTTTTATTTGCCATTAAATGTTGTCATTGTATTTTCTAATCCTGCCGTTCCAAAAGATTTTATGATTTCGGAGGCGAGTTCTAGTCTTTCGGGTAGTTTTGTTTTTTCGCTGTCATCCCAATCTCCCAAAACATAATCGACTTGTTGTCCTTTTTTGAACTCATCGCTGATGCCAAATCGAAAACGGGTATATTCTTGTGTGTTTAGAATAAGATTGATGTTTTTAAGTCCGTTATGACCTCCATCACTCCCTTTTTTTCGGATGCGTATAGTGCCGAACGAAAGATTTAAATCATCGGTGATTACAAATATATTTTCGAGTGGAATGTTTTCTTTGTCCATCCAGTATTTTACGGCTTTCCCGCTTAAATTCATATAGGTGTTGGGTTTCAAAAGAAGAAAGGTTCTTCCCTTGAATTTGTATTCGGCCAAGGAGCCGAGTTTTACGGTTTCGAAAGTGACACTTTCTTTACGCGCTAGAAAATCAAGGACTTTGAATCCTATGTTGTGACGGGTGTTTACATATTCGGCACCAATGTTACCGAGTCCAACGATTAAAAATTTCTTACTCACGGTTTTTATTATTTTTTGGTGTTCGTGAACCTCCAGTTTTATATTATCTGTGTTCGCTGCTGTTTTTGGTGATGAAAACAGGTCTTTTATCCATTTTATCATGCTGCAAAAATAGGTTTTATCTGTTGATTAAGGAAACTTGTTTGTTGGAAAAATATTTTGTGGTTAGCGGAAGAGGCCACCCCGCCCGTTGGGCACCCCTCCAGAGGAGGGGAAATCGCGTGTATTCACCTCCTCTGGAGGGGTGCCCAACGGGCGGGGTGGTTTTTTTGCGCCAATCTTGTAATAATCCCAAGAACAAAACCATAATAACCAATCAGCCCCGATGGGAGGGAAAATCCTTTTATTTTTTTCTTTAAAAAATAA
This sequence comes from Flavobacterium rarum (SeqCode), assembly GCF_965234445.1. Taxonomy (GTDB): domain Bacteria; phylum Bacteroidota; class Bacteroidia; order Flavobacteriales; family Flavobacteriaceae; genus Flavobacterium; species Flavobacterium rarum. The sequence goes on from NZ_OZ248485.1 coordinate 24,069, forward strand.
AAGATTGGAGGGACAGCGGGAATCCCTGTTTCCTAAAATGCCTAATCTTTCGCTCCTAAATTGGATAGTTAAAAAAGATAACCACAAATCACACGAATTTCCACTAATTCCTTTAAAGTATAAGTGAAGAAAATTTGTGAAAATTTGAGTAATTTGTGGTGAAAAATTTTCTCCATAGAATTCGTGGTTAAGCAAAAAAAAAGCACCAGTCGTGAAACTGGTGCTTTTGATATAGATTGAAAAAGTATTATTTTTTCTTTTTTGCTGGTGCTTTTGCAGCTTTTGCAGCTTCTTGGGCCGCTTTCATAGCAGCACGAGAGATCTTCACTTGACAAATTACTGTATTGTCTGGAGCAAGGATTTTGAAATTTGGTGTTGGCACTTTAGTAACGTATAATTTGTTACCCATGTCAAGAGGTGTAATGTCTGCTTCTACGAAATCTGGAAGATTTTTAGGCAAAGCTCTTACTTTTAATTTACGGTTGTTGATACGTAATTCACCACCTGCCATAACTCCTTTTGAGTTACCGATGATTTTTACTGGAACTTCCATAGTGATTTCTTTCTCGTCAAAGATTTGAAAGAAGTCAATGTGTAAAATTTTGTCAGATACTGGGTGTACTTGAATGTCTTGAAGAATAGCATTGAAAGTTTTTCCAGCACCAAGTTCAATCACAACTGTGTGTGCGTTTGGAGTGTAAACCAAGTTTTTGAAAGCCATAACTTCTGCTGAGAAATGAACTGCCTGATTTCCTCCGTATAATACGCAAGGAACCAATCCAGCATTACGTAAGGCTTTAGTTGCTACTTTACCTACGCTTTCTCTTTCTGATCCTTTAATTGTAATCGATTTCATTGTAATATTTATTATAGTTATTAATTAAACTCTTGTTGTTGTAGTTTTTGTTAACCTTACTAATTCCCCTGTTGGGGTTAGGGGTCTACATTAAAAACTTCCCGCTAATGGAATTGTTGTGATGCACCATGTGCATTACTTCGGCAAAAAGTGGTGCACAACTCACTACTTTTATTTTATTAGATTGTTTTTTTAACGGAATTGAGTCTGTAACAATCAATTCTAGTAATTGTGAATTCTCTATTTTTTCGTAAGCACCACCTGATAATATGGCGTGTGTACAAATGGCTCTTACGCTTAAGGCTCCTTTTTCGATCATTAAATCGGCGGCTTTCGCCAAAGTGCCTCCAGTGTCAATCATGTCATCTACTAAGATTACATTTTTGCCTTTCACTTCTCCGATCAGCTCCATTGTTTCGATGACGTTGGCTGCTTTTCTTTGTTTGTAACAGATTACCACTTCAGAATTTAAGAATTTAGAATAAGCATAAGCTCTTTTCGATCCTCCCATATCTGGAGATGCAATCATTAAATTGTCTAGACCTAAACTTTCTACATACGGTAAAAAGATAGTGGATGCAAATAGATGATCTACTGGTTTCTCAAAGAACCCTTGTATTTGATCGGCATGCAAATCCATGGTCATTATTCTTGTTGCGCCTGCTGCGTCTAGCAAATTGGCTACCAATTTGGCTCCTATCGGAACTCTTGGTTTGTCTTTTCTGTCTTGTCTTGCCCAACCGAAGTAAGGGATTACAGCTGTTATGTGTCTGGCTGAAGCGCGTTTTGCAGCATCAATCATTAATAACAATTCCATCAGATTGTCGGCAGTTGGAAATGTTGAACATACTATAAATACACGTAATCCTCTGATAGACTCTTCGTAAGAAGGTTGAAATTCACCATCACTATATGTAGACATGGTAACTTTCCCCATTGGGATTCCGTATTCTTTTGCAATTTTGGCTGCAAGATACTCACTTTTTGAACAGGCAAAAATTTTAGCTTCTGGTTCTAGGTGTGACATTTAATTTGTTGTTTTAATTCCGCTGCGCTTTATGCAATTCGGCTTCAATAATTGTTTAAAGCTTGAAAAATATAAATGCCTCGAGTGTAGTTAGTTGTGTGTATCGTTTTTAACGAGGTGCAAATTTAGAAAATAAAATCAACTCTGAAAGAAAAAATTTAAGTATTTTTATTAGAATGTTTAAAAATATTATTTACATTTGCACCGTGTTAAAGGAAAAGATAATTGTTAATACACTTTATCTCTTTATTGCGTTGAAATAACTGTCTGTTATTTCATGTCTGCTAAGCCCGGATGGCGGAATTGGTAGACGCGCTGGTCTCAAACACCTGTGGGAAACCGTGCCGGTTCGACTCCGGCTCCGGGTACAAAAACCGCTTCGAAAGAAGCGGTTTTTTTGGTTTTATGGGGTTTTTGATTATTTCACTTGCAATGTCAATCCCAACGCATTGATGATTTGTACAAAATTTGAAATCTGCAAATCGGTTTTGCCTTGTTCTATTTTGGCAATATAGGCTCGTTCTTTGCCTATTTGGTCTGCTAATTGCTGTTGGGTTAGATGTTTTTCTTTGCGTTTTTCTTTTATCAATTCGCCATAATAAAAAGACAATGCTTTTTTTGAAAATTCATCTCTCTCGTGTGTGCCTTGTTTGCCGTATTTGTCGTCCAAATAGTCGTTGGCTGTTGGCAACTCTCTTTGTATTTTTTCTAAATCAAGTTTTGGTCTTGCCATTTTTCTAAAATTTTGATTGCTGTTTTTATTTGTTTGTCGTAATCCTTTGTCGACTTTTTCATAAATCCATTTAGAAACAAAATATTTCTGCTTTGTGATATATTGTCGTGGTCTATAGTAAAAACAATAATTCGATATTCATTATTAACCTGTATTCGCACTTCATAAAAATCGGTGTTGATTAATTTTTTTGCTATTTTAATATTAATTACGGGTTGTGTTATTATTATCTCCAATAGGTAATCTATTTTGTCCTTCACATTGGTTTCTGAATTGTTTAAAAATTCCAAAAACTCAGATGTTTTAAATATTGTCCTCATAGATAAAAACGTTTTGCAAATGTAATTAATTCGTTACCAAATAAAATTAAGTTTATGATTTTTTTATACAACTAATGGCTTTTAGTTTAGTGTTTGGAAATCAAAGTGATTTTAAATAAAGACGTAAGATATACATTATATTTTAAAATTTGGATTTTAATTTATTAGTTTAAGCAGGACAAACGCATGAGTTATTATAGGACATGGATTTGCTTCGTGACGTATTAAGAGCTGTCCTGGAAATCAAATTTTCACAATGAATTCCTTATAATCAAAGCATTTTTATTCTCAATCTGTTCTTTTTTTCCGGTAAGCACCATTTGGGCCAATAGTTTTCCCATGGTGGTGAAATCGGTGGAGATGGTGGTAATCCCATTTGAAACAACTTTTTTTAATGGAGTTTCATTATAGGAGATAATTCCAAAGTCTGTTCCTAGTTTTAAGTTTTGTTCTTTTGCTTTTTCAATTACGCGAACTAAATCCCTGTCATTCGGGATGATGTAAACAGCTCCAATAGTTATTTCGTTATCCGTAAATTCATTAATGATTTCATGATCAAAAGCAAATTCATTGCAATAATCTACAAAACCGGTTTTCATTCCCAAAGGTTCTCTAAAACCTGGAAATATCAGGATGAGTTTGTTGTATTTGTTGAGTTTTAATTTTCCTTTGAATAAACCCTCGAAGATGTCTTTTTTGTGATTTTGGTAAATGGCGGGAAAGGATTTTAGTTCTCCATTGGTCTGATCCAGGATGATTACGTCATTTACTGGTAGGGTTTTTATAATCGCAGCTACATCGATTAAGTTGGTAGGCATAATGATATATTTGGTATAATTTCCATTGCTGTCATCTATCAATTTTTTGAAAACAGGAACATTAAAATGATGAAAGAAAATATCGACTTGTACATTTTTTCCAATGTTTTTTAAAAAGGAGTTGTAGATGTCTTCCTTGAAAATGTTAAGCTCATCAAAGAGCAAAAATATCTTTTGTTTTATAGTGATTTCAATACTCTTGACATAATATCCTTTGCCAGGGATGGCATAAATAATGCCTCTTTTTTTGAGTTCGTCATAAGCTTGCAGTGCGGTATCGCGAGATAAATTATCAGGAAGACAAATTTTATTAATGGAGGGCAATTTGTCGTTTTTTTTTAAATCCTGATTTTCAATTGCTTTTTCAATTGCATTAATTATTTGTTTATATTTGGGTAAACCAATGTTGTTTTTGATAGCGATTGCTTTCATTTTTGCTTTCATTTTTGTTTTGCAAGATACAAAAACTGGTAGGTACTGGTATGTATGATATAAATTTTATTCTACATTTGAATTTCAAATTTCATAATTAAACAATGGAAATTAAACGTAATTCACAAATTAAAATCGATTTTGTAAAGGATTTATTCGGTTTACTGCCAGATGGTACCGCCATATACTCTTACGAATTATCCAATAAAAACGGAATGAAGTTAAAAGTAATCCCATATGGAGCAACGATAACCGAATTGAAGATGCCGTTAAAAAATGGTAAAATAGTTGATGTTGTTTTGGGTTTTGATACTTTAGAATCTTATATACAATCGTTTAATCTTCCAAGTCCGCCTTATATGGGTGCAGCGGTAGGAAGGTATGCCGGTAGGATTCACAACAGTTCTTTTACTTTGAATGATCAAAATATTCTTTTGAACAAAAACAATAACGATAATTCTTTACACGGAGGTGCAATCGGGTTTAGTCAAAAAATTTGGACCGTTAAAGATATACATGCAGGCAAAAAATCATCTATAACCTTGACGTATTCCAGTTCGGCTGGGGAAGAGAATTATCCTGGAGACCTATTTATTGAGCTTACTTACACCCTTTCCAAAGAAAACGAATTGATTATAGAATACAAAGCCAAGACTACCGAGGATACCATAGTGAATTTGACCAATCACAGTTATTTTAATTTGGACGGTCATTTATCCAATGTGTTAGATCAGGAATTAATTGTAAATTCACATCGAATGTTAGAAACTAATCCTGAAAATATTCCAACTGGTAGGTTTTTAAAAATAGATAATACCGACTTTGATTTTTTTACCCCAAAAAAATGCCCTTCAGTAATTGACAATACTTTTGTTTTGGATCGAAAAGACGAATTTGCTGCTTCCCTTTATAATAAAAAAAACAATCTAAAAATGACTGTTTATACAGATCAGCCGGGAGTTCATATCTATGTTGGAGGGAATTGTTTTAATGAATTAAAAGGCAAAGAAAATGCCGATTATCACCCATTAAGCGGTATATGTTTTGAAACTCAAAACTATCCAGACGCACCCAATCACGACCATTTTCCAAGTGCTGTTCTTAAAAAAGGAGCCGAATACTCGCATAATACCATTTATAAATTTCAATCATTTTAAAATAAATCCCACATGAAGAAAGTTTTAACTTTAGTATCATTTTTTGCTTTTTTGGCCATTCAATTTGCGTGTTCGAATGGCAGTGATTCTCCAGATCCTGTTGTAGATCCGCCGGTTGTAACCGATGATTTTATCAGAGCTGCCGATATTTCTTTTCTTCCTGAGATTGAAAGTGCTGGAACGGTTTTGTATAATAATGGCAAAGCCGAAGAGATGCTTACTACCCTGAAAAATGCAGGCTGTAATACCATTCGGATACGTTTATGGAAAAATCCTGCCAATGGTCATTCTGGATTGACCGAAGTAAAAGCGCTTGCTGCACGTGTTAAACAAGCCGGTTTGAAAGTTTGGCTTACCGTTCATTACTCGGATACTTGGGCAGATCCTGGTAACCAAACGACTCCAGAAGAATGGAAAAACTTGTCTTTTGCCGATTTGAAAACGGCAGTGGCCACTTACACATCTACAATCATAACAGAGATTAATCCTGATATTATTCAAATCGGGAACGAAATTAACAGCGGTTTGCTTTGGCCTCAAGGACATTTGATTAACCAAGAAGCACAATGCATCGCTTTGTTGTCTACCGCCAGTGCAACCATTCGAAGCAAAGCACCAAAGACAAAAATTATGATTCATTATGCTGGTGTAAATGCATCGGATACAGATTGGTTTTTTACCAAAGTAAAAACAGTAGATTACGATTATATAGGACTTTCGTATTATCCAGTTTGGCACGGTAAAGATTTGACTGTTGTAAAAAACACGATTGACGCTTTGGGAAGTAAGTTCAGCAAAAAAGTTGTTATTGCCGAAACGGCTTATCCTTTTACGTTGGGTTATAATGATTGGACAAATAATATCGTTGGTTTAGATTCGCAATTGGTTTCTGGTTATCCAGCAACTCCCGAAGGACAAAAAAGTTATATGCTGGCTATCAAAGAACTTGTAAAAACATCCAAATCAGGTATTGGATTTGCTTACTGGGGAGGCGAGTGGATTTCGTTCAAAGGTAAAGAAGCAAAAAATGGTTCAACTTTTGAAAACCAAGCATTCTACGATTTTGACAATAAAGCACTTCCCGTTTTAAAAGCTTTTAATTTAAATTAATATAGAATGAAAAAGATACTATTCACATTAGCCATTCTTTCTTCCTTGGTTTTCTCTTGTTGTACCACCAATAAAAATGCGGAGCAACCCAAAGAAAATGTTTTTGCAAAAGGAGCCGATGTAGGTTGGTTGCCACAAATGGAAGCCACAGGATATCAATTTTATGATGCGGATGGATCTAAAAAAGATTGCTTGCAATTGCTAAAAGACCGCGGAATAAATACCATCAGATTGCGTGTTTGGGTAAATCCTTCGAACGATAAAACCAGTGGGCATTGCAGCAAAGAAGAAACAGTTGCCATGGCAATTCGTGCACAAAAAATGGGAATGCGAATCATGATTGACTTTCATTATAGTGATACTTGGGCCGATCCAGGGAAGCAAGCAAAACCATTGGCGTGGAAAAATCATACTTTTTCAGAATTGCTGAATGATGTTTATTCCTACACAACCGATGTTTTGAAGGCGCTGAAAGCGGCAGGCGTTACTCCAGAATGGGTTCAGGTTGGAAATGAAATTCCGGGCGGTATGCTATGGCCAGAAGGAAGTACAGAAAACTTTAATCAATTGGCACAATTACTGAATAAAGGTTATGAAGCGACTAAAGCTATAGATCCAAAAATCAAAGTAATTGTTCACTTGGACGAGGGCAATAACAGCAAAAAATTCAGATGGTTTTTTGATAATGCGAAAGCCAATAATGTTAAGTATGATGTGATAGGATTGTCCTATTATCCGTATTGGATAAAAAGTGATTACAAAGCAACCATTGCAGATTTGGCTAATAATCTAAATGATATGGCTGCTCGTTACAATAAAGAAGTTATGATTGTTGAGGTTGGTGGTGATTACACTTTGGAACAAAATACACACGATATGCTGGTTGCAGTTATAAAAGTAGTAAAAGCGGTGCCAAATAACAAAGGTTTAGGCGTAATTTATTGGGAACCAGAAGGCGAAAAAAGCTGGAGCGGTTATCAATTGAGTGCTTGGAAATCAGATGGAAAACCGTCAATGGCATTGGATGCGTTTAAAGAATAGTTTTGATTCGAAAAATTGTTAAAACATATAAGTCAAATAAGTTTTTAATTTGAATATAATCAAGTAAACTAAAAGTTCATTTAAGTAAAGGCAGGAAGCCTTGCAAAGAATGGATTTTGCTTATATTCTCTTTTAATCAGTAATTTGGCAAAGTAATTTACTTTAACTTAAATGACTTATATGTTTAAAATTAATGGCATAGAAAGTAATAATTATACCCGTTAAAAATGAAGAAATTGATACGTTTTCTTGTTCTATTTATAGCGTTTACACAATTGGCTTTGTCTCAAACCCGAGAGGTTAAAGTGTTAGATACCAATTGGAAATTTCAAAAAGGTGATTTTGAAGAAGCTTCTAAAGCAGATTTTAATGATTCCAAATGGGAGTCTGTAACCGTTCCGCATGACTGGGCTATTTATGGCCCTTTTGATAAAAATGTAGATATACAGAAAGTGGCCATTGTTCAAAACGGAGAAAATGTAGCTACCGAAAAAACAGGGCGAACAGGGGCATTACCTCATATTGGAACAGCCTGGTATCGCAATACATTTACCTTGCCCAAAGATTCAAAAGGAAAAAAAATAATGCTGCTTTTTGAAGGAGCAATGAGCGAACCTCAAGTGTATTTAAACGGAAAAAAAGTAGGAGAGTGGGCCTATGGTTATAGTTATTTCTATTTTGATGTTTCTCAATTTATACAAGATGGAGCCAACACTTTGTCCGTAAAACTAACCAATAAAGAATTTGCTTCCCGTTGGTATCCTGGTGCCGGTTTGTATCGAAAAGTTAGTGTTATTATAAAAAACAACGAAAGCATTGACCAATGGGGTCAGTTTGTAACTACTCCTTTTATCAGTGATGCCGTGGCCAAAGTCAATATTAAGACCAAAGCTTCAGGCGAAAATACGCGCTTGGTTACCACTATTTTCGATGCCGAAGGACATCAACTAAGTTCAGAGGAGTCGACGTTGCAATTCGGAAAAGAGTTCGATCAAAATATAAAGGTCGAAAACCCAAAATTATGGAGTCCCGAAAAGCCTTATTTGTATAAAGCGGTTTCTCAATTGTATGTTGGAAAAGAATTGAAAGATGCCATTTCAACACCTTTTGGAATTCGAGAAATAAAATACGAGACCAATAAAGGTTTTAGTCTTAATGGGAAGGTAACCAAATTCAAAGGGGTTTGTCTGCACCATGATCTTGGTCCGCTTGGGGCTGCAGTAAACAAAGCCGCGTTGCGCAGGCAAATGGAGATTTTAAAAGATATGGGCTGTAATGCGATTCGCAGTTCACACAATATGCCCTCTTTCGAGCAATTGGAGTTGGCGGATGAAATGGGCTTTCTGTTTTTGGCAGAGAGTTTTGATGAATGGGTTTTACCAAAAGTTGAAAACGGCTACCATCGCTTTTTCGATGAATATGCCGAAAAAGACATTGTGAATTTGGTGCAAGCCACACGAAATCATCCTTCTATTGTGATGTGGAGTTCAGGAAATGAAGTGCCAGATCAGTGGGGAGAAGCTGGAGTGAAGCGCGCTAAATGGCTACAGGAGATATTTCATCGAGAAGACCCGTCACGCCCGGTAACTGTTGGTATGGATCAAGTAAAAGCGACGATGGAATCTGGTTTTGGAGCGTTGTTGGATGTTCCGGGATTGAATTATCGAGTGCATTTATACGATGAAGCATATGCAAAATTCCCTCAAGGATTTATTTTAGGTTCAGAAACCGCATCAACGGTTAGTTCTCGTGGGGTTTATAAATTCCCTGTGGTTCAGGAAAAAATGAAACAATATCCAGATTTTCAATCTTCCTCTTATGATTTGGAAGCCTGCAGCTGGTCGAATGTGCCTGACGATGATTTTGTGCTTCAAGATGATAAACCTTGGGTAATTGGTGAATTTGTTTGGACTGGTTTTGATTATTTAGGAGAACCTACACCTTATGATGAAATGTGGCCGTCTCGAAGTTCTTATTTTGGGATTAACGATTTAGCGGGTCTGCCAAAAGACCGTTATTATTTATACCGATGCCGTTGGAATACGGAGAAACCAACCCTTCATATCTTGCCGCATTGGAACTGGGAAGGAAGAGAAGGACAGACAACTCCCGTTTTTGTATATACGAGTTACAACAGTGCCGAACTTTTCATCAATGGCAAAAGTATGGGAGTGAAGACAAAAAACAAGAGTACACCTCAGAATCGTTATCGCCTAATGTGGATGGATGTAAAATATGAGCCAGGAACGGTAAAAGTAGTGGCTTTTGATGACAATGGTAAAGCGGTTGCACAAGAAGAAGTTCGTACTGCCGGCAAGCCTTATCAAATTGTTTTGGATGCGGACCGAAAAACAATCACAGCCAATGGCGAAGATATATCCTTCGTAACCGTTTCTGTAGTGGATAAAAATGGAATTCCTTGGCCAACAGCATCTAATCAGTTAAAGTTTAAGGTTACTGGAGCGGGTACTTACAGGGCCGCCTGTAATGGCGATGCCACTTCACTCGAAATGTTCCATAAAGACACCATGAAACTTTTTAGCGGAAAACTGGTAGTGCTTGTAAAATCTACAAAAACCGCTGGTGATGTAATACTAGAAGTAAATGGAGCTGGGTTAAAGAGCGGTAAATTGACCTTGGTCTCTGAGTAATAAATAAAAGATGACGGTCTGTGACTAATATTAAATCGATAAAAATTTGCCACAGATTACACAGATTTTCATAGATTTTTTTAATAATGCTTATAAAATCTGTGTGAATCTGTGTAATCTGTGGCAAAAAAAAGACTTGGTACGAATCAAGGACACTCATAAAATCTAATATTTTAACAATTTCAAAATAATGAACGATTTATTAATTAAAAAAACGACAGCTTTTTTTCAGGAGAAATTTGGTAATGCTCCAGAGAAAATTGTACTTTCTCCAGGAAGAATCAACATCATAGGAGAACATATCGATTATAATGACGGCTACGTTTTACCTGCTGCAATCGACAAGATTATTTGTTTTTCTTTCGCTAAAAACAATTCGAAGCAATCCAAAATTGTTGCAATAGACTTAAACGAAGAATTTGAAGTCGATTTGACTCAAACCATTTCATTGAGCAAAGTAGTTTGGACGAATTATATCTTGGGAGTAATTAAACAATTGCAGGATAATGGCTTTTCTTTCGAAGGGTTTAATTGTGTTTTCAGCAGTAATATTCCAGTTGGTTCAGGATTGTCATCATCGGCGGCTTTAGAGTGTGGTACCATTTTCGGAATCAAGGAACTTTTCAATCTGTCTATTCCCAAAGTGGATATAGCGCTAATGGGACAAAAAGCCGAACATTGGGTTGGAATCAATTGCGGGATTATGGACCAGTTTTCGAGCGTAATGGGTTTAGAAAACAAAGTCATAAAAATTGACTGCAAGACATTGGAATACGAATACCACAACGCCGATTTCAATAATTATTCTCTTATTTTATTCGATAGTAACGTGAAGCATTCTCTTTTTTCTTCCGCTTACAATACCAGAAGAGTAGAATGTGAAGACGGTCTTTCGATAATCAAAAGTAACTTTCCATATATTAGCAGTTTCAGAGATTGCACTGATAGTCATGTGCTTCAATTAAAAGACAAAATGGCGCCAAATGTGTTTGACAGATGCTATTTTGTGGTTCAAGAAATTAATCGTGTGAGACTTGCCTGCGAAGCTTTGGATAACGGAAATATTGAAGCCTTAGGGAAATTGCTTTTTGAAACCCACGAAGGTTTGTCCAAAGAGTATTTGGTAAGTTGCGAGGAATTGGATTTTATAGTTGATACTTTAAAACAGGAAAAAGCAGTAATTGGTTCCCGAATGATGGGTGGTGGTTTTGGAGGCTGTACCATCAACTTGATTAATAAAGATGAAGAAGAAACTATAAAAGAAAAACTTACGAAGTTGTATAAAGAGGCTTTTGATATAGAATTAAAAATATATAATGTTAAAATAGGAAACGGCACATCATTATATAAGCCAATACTCTAGTTATAAAGATAAAATTTGAAATAAAACAAACGTGATGCCTATTTTTTTTCGCCTATATATTAACACACTTTAAAAAAAACTGACACATATATCACAAATGAATACAGATTAATTATTCGATTATATTTAAAATCAATGTTAATCAGTGAAATTTGTGTCAAAAAAATTTTCCGTATAACCAGTTGCAAAACTATAAAATGAAAACAATGAAAAAATTTGATAAAAACGAAGACCCGCACAGACGTCTCAATCCATTAACAAACGAATGGGTTTTGGTGTCACCGCACAGAGCAAATAGACCTTGGCAAGGCCAAAATGAAAAAATTAATACCGATACTCTTCCAGAATACGATCCCACTTGTTATTTATGTCCTGGGAATGTTCGTGCAAATGGTGAAAAGAATCCGAAGTACGAATCGAGTTTTGCTTTTGAGAACGATTTTGCAGCAGTACAACAACATCCTATCTTGTTTGAAGCCGAAACTAAGCCTACTTTTTTTAAGACGCAGCCAGAACGCGGTATTGCCAGTGTGGTTTGTTTCTCACCAAGACACGATTTGACTTTACCAGAAATGCAACTTCCGGAAATTGAGATTATCATTAGAGCTTGGCAAAAAGAATACATGGACTTAGGAAATGTAGATTACATCAATCACGTTCAGATTTTTGAAAATAAAGGAAGTATTATGGGATGCAGTAATCCACACCCGCATGGGCAAATATGGGCACAATCGTCTTTGCCAACTAAGGTGGAGAAAATACAAAACAGTTTGAAAGCCTATTTCGATATTAATCAAAGCAATCTTTTGTTGGATTATTTGAAGGAAGAGTTGGAACTTAATGAACGCATAGTAATTGAGAATGAACATTTCGTTGCTTTGGTTCCTTTTTGGGCAATTTGGCCTTTTGAAACTATGATTATCAGTAAACGTCATATCACAAAAATCACCGAGTTCACTGACGATGAAGTTTCTGCTTATGCTATCATATTAAAGAGTTTAACGATAAAATACGATAATATTTTTGAGACTTCTTTTCCGTATTCTTCGGGAATTCATCAAGCTCCAACGGATGGAGAGCCGCATCTGGAATGGCAATTTCACATGCATTTTTATCCGCCCTTGTTGCGTTCGGCTTCGGTAAAGAAATTTATGGTGGGTTATGAAATGATGGGAGAAGCACAACGGGATATGACTCCTGAAAAAAGTGCTGCTGTATTGAAAGCACTTCCGGAGGTTCATTATAAAAATAAATAAAAATTGAGTAAGATATTAGTAACAGGCGGTTTAGGTTTCATTGGTTCGCATACTGTTGTCGAATTACAAAATCAAGGTTTTGAAGTAGTTGTTATTGATAATCTTTCGAATTCCTCTATTGAAGTTTTGGACGGTATTGAACGAATTACGGGTGAAAAACCATTTTTTTCCTCGGTCGACTTAAGAGATAAATTAGCCGTGCAAAGTTTCTTTCTCGAACACAATGATATTGCAGGAGTAATTCATTTTGCAGCCTCAAAAGCCGTTGGTGAAAGCGTCAAAAATCCGTTGCTGTATTATGAAAATAACTTGGGTGCTTTGGTTTACATTTTACAAGAATTAGAAAAAAAGGCAGCAGCTCACTTTATCTTTAGTTCTTCTTGTACAGTATACGGTCAAGCCGAACTAATGCCTATTGCTGAGACAACTCCGATTCAAACCGCCTTATCTCCTTATGGCTACACCAAACAGATAGGCGAAGAAATTATTTCTGATGTTGTGAAGGTAAGCGGTATCAACGCTATACTGCTTCGTTATTTCAACCCAATTGGCGCGCATCCTTCTGCTGAAATTGGAGAATTGTCTATTGGAGTGCCTCAAAATTTAGTTCCGTTTATTACTCAAGCGGGAATGGGCTTGCGTGCCGAATTATCGGTTTATGGAAATGATTATTCAACAGTTGACGGTACTTGTGTTCGCGATTACATTCATGTAGTCGATTTGGCGAAAGCGCACGTAATTGCTTTGCAACGATTATTGGACAAAAAGAATGCCGAACCACTTGAAATTTTCAAATTAGGAACGGGTACTGGAAGTTCTGTCTTGGAAGTGATTACTGCTTTTGAAAAAGTAAGCGATCAAAAATTGGCCTATAAAATTGTTGAAAGAAGGGAAGGCGATGTAACTGAGGCATATGCCAATACAGACAAAGCCAATACTGTTTTGGGTTGGAAAACGGTTTCAACTTTGGAAGAAGCGATGGACAGTGCCTGGAAATGGGAACGGAAGATACGAAGCTAGAAGCATTAACACTTGAATGATTTTTATAATATAAAATTGCAATTAACCAAACATTAAATTTAACCAATGAACACATTACAAATTTACGATTACCTAGTTTTTCTAGTGTATTTCTTTATAGTAGCAGGATATGGCTATTATGTTTACAAACGCAAGCAAACAAAATCCGTTTCGGCTTCACACGATTATTTTTTGGCCGAGGGGTCTTTGACCTGGTGGGCGATTGGAACATCCTTGATTGCTTCTAATATTTCTTCGGAACAGTTTATAGCAATGTCTGGAAATGGATTCAAAATGGGTCTGGCGATTGCCACTTACGAATGGATGGCTGCTTTGACACTGATTATTGTTGCCGTTTTCTTTATTCCTGTTTACTTGAAAAACAAAATTTATACAATGCCTCAATTTTTGAGCGAAAGATATAATGGTGACGTAGCGATGATTATGGCTGTTTTTTGGCTGTTGCTGTATGTGATTGTGAATTTGACTTCAATTCTGTATTTAGGAGCTTTAGCGATTAACGGAATTTCCGGAATTCAATTGGATTTATGCATGTATGGCTTAGCGTTTTTTGCCATCGTAATTGCACTTGGCGGAATGAAAGTAATTGGATACACAGATGTAATTCAAGTGGTCTTTTTGATTTTTGGAGGATTGGTGACCACATATTTGGCATTGGACAAAGTAGCCGAATTGAATGGACAGCACGGAATGGTACAAGGTTTCAACTATATGTTTGACCAATCTGGGGATCACTTCAAAATGATTTTAAATAGAGACAATCCTAATTTTCCAAGTCTGCCTGGATTAACGGTTTTATTTGGTGGTATGTGGATTGTGAATTTGAATTATTGGGGATGCAACCAATACATTACGCAAAGAGCATTGGGAGCCGATTTGAAAACAGCCAGAAGCGGTATTTTGTTTGCAGCTTTCTTAAAATTGTTAATGCCAATTATTGTGGTATTGCCAGGTATTGCGGCTTATGTTATTCATATGAAAGGTGGATTGCAAACGGAGTTATTAGGGTCCGACGGTATTTTAAATCCAGACAAATCGTATCCAGTATTGTTAAATCTGTTGCCAGTAGGATTGAAAGGATTGTCTTTTGCCGCACTTACTGCCGCCGTTGTGGCTTCATTAGCTGGAAAAGTAAACAGTATTTCTACCATTTTTACGCTGGATATTTTTAAGAAAAAAATTAGACCCAATGCTTCTGAAAAACAAATGGTGCGTGTCGGGAAAATTACGGTGCTTGTGGCTATGCTTGTCGCTGTAATTATTGCTCCATTTTTGGGAATTGACAAAAAAGGTGGGTTTGAATTTATACAAGAATATACTGGATTTGTAAGCCCTGGTATTTTTGCCATGTTTATTATGGGATTCTTTTGGAAAAAGACAAGTTCGAATGCAGCTATGTTTGCTACAATTGGAGGTTTTATACTTTCAGTAATTTTTAAATTCTTGCCTCAATTTATAAATTTACAATTCTTAAGTAGTACTGGTTTTGCCTCTTTAGTGGAACAAAAAGACAAGACAATGCTGTATGAGATTCCTTTTATTGATAGAATGGGTTTTGTGTTTGTAATTTGCGTAGCATTGATGGTAATTATAAGTTTAATTGACCATAAACGTTCCGTTAAAGTAAAAGGGCTTGAGGTAGATACCAATATGTTCAAAGTGACTAATGGTTTTGCTGTAGGTTCTATGATTGTAATAGGGTTGTTAGTAGCTTTATATTCTATTTTTTGGTAGAATAATGTTTGTCAAAAAAAAGGAAGCAGTTTATATGAACTGCTTCCCTTTTTTTTATCTTCTTTGATTTTACTATTCACAACCATCAATACCGCAACTGTTTTCGTCAGTGGTGTTTTGAAGTTTTATTTTGGTTTCAAAATTTCCTTCTTCCCAAGATTTTTCCAAAGTTTTCAAAAACACATCAGTCCCTTGTGCACCAGATACGGCATATTTATTGTCAAATACAAAGAAGGGAACACCCGTTACACCAATCGATTGTGCCTCTTCTTGATCCTGTCTTACCTCATTGGCATAAATATCTGAATGTAAAACACTTTCAATGGCCTCTTTTTCTAATCCTACTGCAAGCCCCAATAATTCTAAAGTTTTCAAATCATTTACATCTTTGCCTTCAGTCAAATAGGCTTTGAACAAAAGTTCTTCCAATTCGTTTGATAAATTATGTTTTTTGGCCAAATGCAACAATCGATGTGCATTTTGAGAATTTGCTAAAACTGCTTTTTCAAAATGAAAATCCAAACCAGATTTTTTAGCGTTTTCAGTCATATTATCAACCATTGTTTGTGCCCAATCAGAATCTTTACTATATTTTATTGCCAAATGATCAATGATGCTTTCATTTGGTGTTGCCACAAAACTCGGATCCAATTGAAAACTTTTCCATTCAATAGCTACAGATTCTTTATAATCAAAAAGCGAAAGTGCTTCTTCAATTCTTCTTTTTCCAATATAACAAAACGGACACATTACATCCGACCAGATTTGTATTTTTAATTGATTTTTCATTTATATTAATTTTGGGTAAAGCAAAAGATTTAAAATGTAAATTTATGAATTACAATTTCGATGTATTTACTTTTAAGATTATATTGGGAACAATTAAACAGAATTATTGTCCTCCTTATTTTTATTTGGAAATTGATAGTTGTATTGTTTTAAATTCTGTTTTGGTTCTATTTTTATATCAATAGTCGAATAAAATTGATTTTCATCATTTGAGAATGATTTATTTAAAAGAAAGTGAGTGAAGTATTTTTTTAGAATTACTAATCTTGTTCGTTCAATGGAATAAATGGTTTTCTTACCTTTAATTTTAACGTTTATTAAGCCCGCTTTTTTTAACTCTAATAAGTGTTTTGAGATTGTAGATTGTGCCAATGGTATTAAAGATACAATTTCACCACAATTTCTATTACTTTTACTCCACAATAATATCATAATTTGTAATCGTGTCGGATGTCCAAGTGCTCTACATAATGTTGCAATGTTAATTATTTCTTCTTCAAAATCTTGGTTTTTGCTAATTCCCATACTTGATTATTTTAAATGCGTAGTTATTCGATTTTAACTCAATTTATTTCTGGATAAATTTATTTTTTTTAAATATAACTTAATGATATAAAAGTGTCAGATTAAGCCATTTTATTTTTTTTATAAATTTTAGAACCTCTATTTTAAAAAAAAAATATTTTATTAATTCACGTATAATTACGTGTTTTTGAAATTCTATAATTCTATAGCTTTGATGGAATTAAATTGAAATTTTTAATCTATTTGTATTGAGCCATAATACAGAACCAAATTTAAATTTAATTTTTAGTTTATTTGCCTTTAAAAGAGGATTATACTGTTTTTTTTCATTAAATAAATGTCCCCGCATTTACCTTTTATATATTAATTTAAACCTACTAATTATGAAAAGTTATTTAAGAAAATTTTTAGTTTTATTGTTGGTTATTCCATCAATTTTTGCTCAAAAAGCACAAATTAAAGAAGCTCAAAAAGAGTTAAAATTGGGTAATTCAGAAAATGTAATTGCTGTTTTGTCCCCCATTGAATATTTAATACCAAACGCTTCAAACGAAGATAAAATTCATTTTTATTATACAAAAGGAACTGCTTTATTAGATATATGCAACAAAAAAAATAACTCTTCAAAGTTCCTTACACAAGCAATAAATGCCTTCACCGATTTAATACAGATCGAAAATGAAACACAAACTAATAAATATTCTCCTGAAGCAATTCAATCATTAAATATAATAAAAGAAGATCTTATTAGTAGTGCAAATGAAGATTTGGTTCTTGATAATTTTAGTGAGTCTTCAAATAAATTTTTTCAAGCTTATTTGATTAATAAAAAAGACACATTGCAATTGTACAATGCTGCTGTGAGTTACAAAAATGCTTTAGATGCTGATTTGTCCTTAAAATGTTTTGAAGAATTAAAAACCATTAATTACTCTGGAAATATACCAATTTATATTGCTTTCAATCGCAATACTTTGACAGATGAATATTTTGATACTATGGACGAAAGAGATTCCAAAATTCAAAGTGGTTCCCATATAAAACCTAGAATAGTTTTGAGTTCAAAAAAACCTGAAATCTATAAAAGTATAGTTCTTTTTTATATTCAAAAGGGCTATAAAGAAAAAGCAATGAAAGTTATCGAAAAAGCACGCGATTTAAATTATTTAGATCAATCTTTAGCTTTTATTGAAGCTAATTTGTATTTAGAAACCAAAGATTACGATTATTTTGATAAACTGGCAGCTTCCATTATTGAATCAAATCCAAATAACCCAGAAATATTAATTACTTTAGGAATAAAATGCCAAAATGAAATGTATGATACAGCTGCTGAGTATTATTATAAAAAGGCAATAGCTTTAGATCCAAATAATCTAATAGCTTATGTAAATCTTTCAGCATTATTGGTAAATAAAAGTATCATAATTACCTCTAAAATGAATGAATTAGGTTCTTTACCTATGAATAAAAAGAGTTATGAAGAGCTAAAAATACAAAATGAGCAAATAAATAAAATGCTCGTGCCTTATTTTCAAAAAATAGTTAGCATTGATCCATTTAACAGTAGCGTAAGTCAATTGATTTCTAGTGTTAATATGTCAAAAAACAATTCAAATCAATCTTTTGCTTCCAGTGACGATTAAAAATATTTATATTGAAAAGGACAAAAATATCACATAAACAAAATATGATTATCTGAGAAATAAGTATTAAGTTGAATTTGATTAGGGTAAAAAATCATCAGTTATTTTAATTGATGGTTTTTTTGTGAAAATTATTTTTGCAAAGAATGTAAAGTCATATTATCTCAATAAGGAGTATATTATTCAAAAATATTTGAAATATTACAATTGCTATTTTCAGTACTAGTTAACCTAAACAATAACATTGTATCTTTTCTGCAAGATATGTTGTGCTTAAATTGTATCAAGTTTAATTTGTAGTGTAATATGATTCTACAAAAAAGCCACTAATTATTTAGTGGCTTTTTGTATTTGTTGATTAACTTATTATGCTAATAAATCTAAAACTAGTGATGGAAACAATCCAATAATAATGTTCATAAGAATTGCAACAACAGCAACAGCATAAATCAAGAATGGTTTTCCTGTTCTTACTTCATTTGGTTCTTTGGTATACATCGCTAGGATCAATTTAAAGTAGTAACCAACGCTTATAATTGAATTAATAACTGCAAATATCACGACAACAAGATAACCCGCTTGAATCGTTTGGCTAAACAAAACCAATTTAGCAAAGAAACCTGCAAAAATTGGAATACCTGCCATAGAAAGCAAAGATGCAGTTAAAACAGCCGCCAACAAAGGATTTGTTTTTCCTAAACCATGAAAGTTAACAATGTCTTCGTTCTCTCTGTTTTTACATACGTATAAGATAACACTAAAAGAAGCGATACCCGCCAAAGAATATGCCGTTGTATAATACAATAAGCTTCCTGCCGAAGTTGATAAACTCAATAATGTCATCAGCATAAAACCAGCATGTGAAATTCCAGAGAAAGCCAGCATACGTTTCACATTAACTTGTCTTAAGGCCATAATATTTCCAACAGTCATAGAAGCTATTGAGATAATAACTATAACTATTTGGAAAGCATAATTTAAATCTGCGTGCATGCTTGATAATAATTTGTAAAGTGTAGCCATTGCTACAACTTTTGCCAATGTACTCATCAATGCTGTAGTCAAAGCTGGGGAACCTTCATATACATCTGGTGCCCAAAAGTGAAAAGGAACAGCAGCTATTTTAAATAACATTCCAATCGTTAGTAAAACTATTCCGATTGGAAACCAGATTGGTAACTCTGCAGATTGTGACATATCACTAATTTCACTAATGTCAAATGATCCCATTGCACCGTATATCATACAAATTCCAAACAAAATAATTCCTGAAGCAAAAGAACCCATCAGGAAATATTTCATTCCGGCTTCGTTACTTTTTACATTCATTCTATTGCTTGCGGCAAGTATATAAAGGGATATAGATAAGATTTCAATACCTAAAAAGAACATGGCTAAATTTCCAAAAGAAACCATAGAAACAGCTCCAGCCAAAAGGAATATTTTTATAGCGATATAATCAGAAAGTTTGCTTTGATGATTGTCATAAAAGTTATGACTCAAAGCCACTAAAAAGATAGTTAATACAATAAATAAACTCGAAAATGAAACCGAGAATTTATTCACTGTAATCATATTGTTATAGTAACTGGCAGGAGAATTAAATTCAGAAACAGTAAGTCCTAGAATGGCTAATAATCCAATAATTGTTATTGGTATAATCGCTTTTCTAAAATCGAAGATTTCAAATATAAGGCATAAAACACCTAATCCTATTATAGCTATTAATGTTGTCATTTATATTATGCTTTTTTACTTAATTGTATTTATTAATAGTGTTTAAAATAGTCTCAAGACTTGGTGTTATCAAATCGTTGATTGGTTTTGGATACATTCCGAAGAAGAATAAAACGGCAATAATAATCACCATTGTCAATCCTTCAGAGAAAGTGACATCGGCAAAAACTTTAGTATTAGTTTCTCCTAGCATTACATGTTGGAACATTTTCAACATATAATAAGCGCCCAAAATAATAGTTGTACCGCCTAAAATGGCAAACCAAATATTAATTTGTGAAAGGCTATAAAGTACTGTAAATTCTCCAATGAAGTTAAAAGTTGTCGGCAAAGCTACAGAAGCCAATACCAAAATTAAAAACATTGAAGTGAATTTTGGAGACTGTGAACGAATCCCACCCATTTCTGAAATTAATCTAGTTTCGTATCTTCTAAAAATGATTTCAGCCGCAAAAAACAAACCTACAACCACAAAACCGTGAGCGATCATTTGTAATACTGCACCTCTAAATCCATCAAGAGTTAACGTATAAGTACCTGCTGCGATCAATCCAACGTGAGCAAGTGAAGAATAAGCCAATAATTTTTTCAAATCTTTTTGTCTCAACGCAACAATTGAACCATAAATAACTCCCGCAATACCAACACCAATAAATATGTGCATATATTCTTTAGCAGCTAATGGAGCCAAAGGCAATTGCCAGCGGATAAGACTGTACAATCCCATTTTAAGCATAATACCAGACAAAAGCATAGTACCAACAGTAGGCGCTTTTTGGTATACATTTGCCTGCCAAGTATGAAAAGGAATTAATGGAATCTTAATGGCATAGGCCAAAAAGAAAGCCGTAAAAATCCATTTTTGTTCGTTAATATTTAAATCTAATTTGTACAAATCTTCAATTAGGAAGCTTCCGGCCTTTTGATACATATAAACAAAAGCAACTAACATGAATAAAGATCCTGCTAATGTGTATATAAAAAACTTAATAACAGCTTTTTTGCGATCTTCGGCATCTCCATTACCCCAAATCAAAGCAATAAAGTAAATTGGAATCAAAGATAATTCCCAAAAGATGTAATATAAAAGTCCGTCACTTGCCAAGAAAGTTCCAACCATTGCAAATGACATAAACAATATTAAGGAATAAATCGATTTTGCTTTTTTGAATTCATTTCCAAATGAGGACAAGATGATAATCGCAGTTAAGGCTGTGGTCAACAAAATCATGGCCAATGACAAACCATCCGCTTGTAAAGCAAATGAAACTTTAGGTAGTGTAATCCATTGGCTGATATAGCTGATGTTTTCACCTAAATTATAATGGTTTAATAAAACAATTGAGCAACCTGCTGCCGCCAATCCAAAAAACAATGCCACTTTTGAAGCGAGTTTGTCACCAGCTAAATAAGTTGCAAATGCGCCAACTAAAAGGATAATTAATATAAGGGATACGTTCATAGTATATGATTATTGAGCTAGAAATAAAAATGAAACAATGGCACACATGCCTAAAACAAAAGCAAATAAATATAACCCAACACTTCCATTCTGCAATTTTTTACCTTGAAAACTTAATTCATTGGTTACTTTTCCTAATCCAAAGACTAAAGAAGAAATTCCTGTTTCAACATAGTCTCTAAAGAATTTTGATAAACTGTTTGTTGTATTAACGAATAGTATATCATATACTTCATCAACATAGTATTTGTTGTAAAGCACTTTCGAAAATCCAGTAATTTGTGCATCTTCACTTGGAATCGAATGTTGTTGAATGTATTTTCTATAAGCAATTAAAATTCCTAAAAGTGCACCAATAACTGCAATTCCCATTAAAGAGTATTCTGTGAATCCTAAAGTATGCTCTTCTGTTGTTACTTTTGTAAAAATTGGAGCCAAATAACCATTTAACCAATTGTATTCAGGGAAAGGTAAACTTATCAAACCTCCTACAGTAGCCAAAATGGCTAATACAATTAAAGGGAAGGTAATCAAAGAAGGACTTTCGTGTAAATGGTGTTTTTGTTCATCTGTCCCTCTAAAGTCTTTGTAGAATGTTAAGAACATTAATCTAAACATATAGAATGCAGTCATTACTGAAGCAATTGTTCCAATGAACCAAAGCGGTATGTTATGGTGAAAAGCAATCATCAAGATTTCATCCTTAGAGAAAAATCCTGAAAAGAATGGTACACCCGAAATGGCGAGTGAAGCAATAAGCATAGTCCAGAAGGTAATTGGCATCGCTTTTTTCAATCCACCCATTTTTCGCATATCTTGTTCTCCATGCAACCCATGAATTACAGATCCAGAACCCAAGAACAAACAAGCTTTGAAGAAAGCGTGAGTGATTACGTGAAATACAGCTACTTCATAAGCTCCTAATCCCAAAGCCAAAAACATTAAGCCCAATTGAGATACAGTAGAGTAGGCTAATACTTTTTTAATGTCATTTTGAACTAAACCAATTGTTGCAGCAACCAAGGCCGTTAAAGCACCAATTATAGCAATTATGTTTTGAACGTATGGAGTTAAATCAAAAATAAAGTTCAATCGAGTAATCATAAAGATACCAGCAGTTACCATCGTAGCGGCGTGAATTAGTGCTGAAACTGGTGTAGGACCAGCCATTGCATCAGGCAACCAAGTATATAAAGGAATTTGAGCCGATTTACCACAAGCTCCAATGAACAATGCAAAAGCAGCGATGCTCAACCAAAAGGTATCAAGATTAGTAGCTCCTGCAATAGCCGTTTTTAAGGTTGCAAAATCCAAAGTAGAGAACATACTACCCAAGATGAAAATCCCGATTAGCAATCCTAAATCTCCAATTCTATTCATGATAAAGGCTTTTTTCGCAGCATCATTAAAAGCTTGGTTTTTATACCAAAATCCAATTAACAAGTACGAACAAAGTCCAACACCTTCCCAACCAATGAACATTACCAATAAGTTGCTTCCAACAACAAGAGTAATCATAAAGAAGATAAACAAATTCAAATAAGCGAAGAATGAATGCATTTTCTCATCATCATGCATATAGCTGATGGAGTATAAATGGATTAGTGAACCAATTCCAGTTACAAACAATAACCATAAAACAGATAATTGGTCTAGTAAAAAACCAAAACTTACATGAAAATTGCTAATCTGAATCCAATCAAATAATTGAATGTTAATGGCCTGTTTGGTTTGATTGATTTGTAGAAAAAAGGAAACCGTAACAATAAAAGAAATCACTACCGAAAGAGTTCCGATGATTCCTGAAACAGATTTTCCTATACTTTTTCCGAAGAAAACATTAATTAAAAATCCTAAAAAAGGAGTTAAGAGTAAGACTAAAGCTAAATTGGTATCCATTGCCATTTATCCTTTTAAGTTTTTTAAATTATCGATGCTAATTGATCCAATATTTCTAAATATCGAAACTAATATGGCCAGTCCAACAGCAACTTCTGCAGCCGCTACTGCCATAGAGAAAAATACAAATACTTGCCCTTGCGTGTCTTGGTGATAGGTTGAGAAAGCCACAAACAATAAGTTAACGGCATTCAACATGATTTCAATAGACATGAATACAATGATTGCATTTCGTCTGTATAAAACTCCGAAAATCCCAATACAAAATAGTGTTACACACAGGAAGATATAGTTTTCTATACCAATTTGAGTTAAAATATTGTTCATTATTTTTCTAATTTTTCTTTTTTAGACAATAACACCGTTCCAATCATTGCAACTAATAACAAAATAGAAGCAAATTCAAAAGGTACCATATATTCATTCAATAATGCTTTCCCCAAAACTTTAATGGATTGGTAATCCTCGCCCGTATAATCGTATTCTACAATTGGTTTAGAATCAATAAAGATTTTGATCAAAACCAAGCAAACCAAACAAAACGAAACAATTGCGCCCAATCTTGTGAATCTCGGCTTATGAACTTCATCCGCTTCATTAAGATTCATTAACATGATGGTAAACAACAATAAAATCATAATTGCTCCAGAATAGACAATGATATGTACAATGGCCAGAAACTGAGCGTTCAATAACAAATAATGTCCAGCTATAGAGAAAAAACAAATTACCAAATAAATAGCGCTATGTATTGGATTTCTGCTAAAAATAGTTAAAAATGCTGTTAGCAATGTGATTGCAGACAATACGCAAAATAGAATAAGTACTGTTGACATTAGTTAGCGTTTTTTAGTTGAGTATTTTTCATAGCCATTTCCAGTGGCATAACCAGTTTGTCTTTTCCAAAAATAAAATCTTCTCTTTCATAACTAGAAGGAACCAATTCTTTTGAAATAGTCAAATAGACAGCATCTTTTGGACAGGCTTCCTCACACAGCCCACAAAAAATACATCTTAACATATTGATTTCATAGATCTCGGCATATTTTTCTTCGCGGTACAAATGCATTTCATTCGCCTTACGCTCTCCCGCTTTCATTGTAATGGCTTCAGCAGGGCAAGATAACGCACACAACCCGCAGGCGGTACAGTTTTCTCTACCTTGTTCGTCGCGTTTCAACATGTGCTGTCCACGATACACAGGACTCATCACACGAACTTGTTCCGGATATTGAACCGTTACTTTTTTTCTGAATAAATGCTTCAGCGTAATGATTAAACCTTTCACAATCGCAACCAGATACATGCGTTCCAAAAAAGTCATCTCCTTGTTGGAGACCATTTTTTTTCTTCCTGATAAGGATATAGTTTCTATTGACATTTTATATTTTTTATTTGTAGCTAATCCTGCTATCCGTTGCAATCTTTTATGTTTTAAAGAAAAACATAAAAGGATTTCCACTTCTATCAGGGCTAGTCCCCGTTAACATTGTGATTTGGTTTTTTTAAAATCCGAAATAAACAGCTATTTCACTTCTCAAAAGCACAACTCCAGTAATCATTATATTGATAATTGCAAGTGGAATCAATATTCTCCATCCCAAATGCATTAATTGATCGTATCTAAATCTTGGTATTGTCCAACGAACCCACATGATAAAGAAAATGAAACCGCAAAGTTTGGTAAACAACACAGCCATTCCTATTACGTTGGCAACATTTACGCCCCAGTTTTCCAATACCCATCCCATTCCAGGATAATTGTATCCACCAAAGAACAATACAGCCAAAATGGTTGAGGAAACAAACATATTTGCATATTCAGCAAATAAGTAGAATCCCATTTTCATAGAAGAATATTCTGTGTGATATCCACCAATTAATTCCGATTCACATTCCGCCAAATCAAAAGGCGTTCTGTTTAATTCAGCAAAGGAACAAATCAAGAAAATCAAAAAGGTTAACGGTTGGTACAATACATTCCAATGCCATTCTGATTGTTGCATGGAGATTTCTCTAAGGCTCAAGGTTCCTGTCATCATAATCAAAGCGATTATCGACAATCCCATAGCAACTTCATAAGAAACCATTTGCGAAGCAGCTCGAATTGAACTGATCAAAGAAAACTTGTTGTTTGAAGCCCAACCACCAATCATAATTCCATAAACTCCTAGAGAAACAACTCCAAAAATGTATAATATTCCAATATTAATATCAGTTGCTTGCAATAGAATATCTCTGCCAAATAAATGTAGTTTGTCTCCCCAAGGGATAACAGCACTTGTCATTAATGCAGTACTCATTGCTATAGCTGGTCCAACTACAAATAAAAATTTATTGGGAGTGTTTGGTTCAAATTCTTCCTTCGAAAATAATTTTAAACCATCAGCAAGTGGTTGAAATAATCCAAATGGTCCTGCTCTGTTAGGTCCAATTCTGTCTTGCAGCCAAGCGGCTACTTTACGTTCTGCCCATGTAGAATACATAGCCATCAACATAGTAAGGGCAAAAACCACTACAATAACTACACTTTTTTCTATAATAAATGTACTTTCCATTTCTTACGATTTTTGAGTGTTAGATTCCAATGGATTGGCAGACATACTAATTTTTTTTCTGTCTTCATCTCTACCCAAAAGTATGTTTTTCTCAGTAGCAATTTCAACTTTTTCTAATTTTTGAGTATAATTATTCTGATTAATAACCGAATCTTTTTCAAATTTACGAGGTCCTTCAATTACCCAGTCAGTAACTTCTTTTTTGTCAAAACGACACGTGTTGCAAATGAATTCCTCTACTTCGTGAAATTCATCTTTACGACCAGTTACACGTTGTATTTCACCTCCAAACATCCAAACTGTTGTTTTGCCACAACATCCAGGAGTAGTACATTCTCTATGCGCATTATAAGGTTTGTTAAACCAAACTCTAGATTTGAATCTAAAAGTTTTATCAGTCAACGCTCCAACTGGACACACATCAATCATATTTCCAGAAAACTCATTCGTTATGGCTTTTGAAATACAAGTAGAGATATTCGCATGATCACCTCGATCCATTACTCCATGAACTCTGTCATCAGTCAATTGATCAGCAACTTGAACACATCGTTGACATAAAATACAACGGTTCATGTGCAATTGAATATTCGGACCGATATCTTCCGGTTCAAAAGTTCTTTTTTCTTCAATAAAACGGGATTCCGATTTTCCGTGTTCGAAACTTAAGTTTTGCAAATCACATTCTCCAGCTTGGTCGCAAACTGGACAATCAAGAGGGTGATTAATTAACAAAAATTCTGTCACCGATTTTCTTGCTTCTTGAACTCTTGGAGATGCTTTGCTGGCAATTTCCATTCCGTCTTGACAACCTGTTACACAAGATGCCATTAATTTCGGCATAGGTCTTGGGTCTGCGTCACTACCTTTGGTTACATCAACTAAACAACAACGGCATTTCCCACCGCTCCCTTTTAGTTTAGAATAATAGCACATCGCTGGCGGAACAACTTCTCCACCAATCATACGCGCAGCTTGCAAGATCGTTGTTCCTGCTTCTACTTCAATTTCTTGACCGTCTATGGTTACTTTCATTCTATTTATGTTTAAAAGTTTATAAGTTTAAAAATCTAATGTGTTGCCACCTCTAACTTCTAACTTCCAACTTCTGACTTTTAAATTATACTATTTCTTTAGAAACTAAGTGCTTTACTTTTTCAAAAGGTTCAGCAACAAAATGATCTCTGTTTTTTATTTTTTCAGGGAAACGAATATGATATTCAAACTCCTCTCTAAAATGACGAATCGCCGCCGCTACCGGCCAAGCTGCTGCATCACCAAGCGGACAAATGGTGTTTCCTTCAATTTTGCTTTGAATACTCAATAGTAAATCGATATCTTCCTCGCGTCCGTATCCATTTTCGATTCTATGTAGTACTTTTTCCATCCAACCTGTACCTTCTCTACATGGTGTACATTGGCCACAACTTTCATGGTGGTAAAAACGAGAAAAATTCCAAGTATTTCGAACTATACAAGAGGTGTCATTATAAACGATAAATCCTCCAGAACCCAACATCGATCCTGTGGCAAAACCACCGTCACTTAAGGATTCGTATGACATCAAACGATCTTCGCCTGCTGCAGTTTTATAAATTAAATGTGCTGGTAAAACAGGAACAGAACTTCCTCCAGGGACAAAAGCCTTCAATGGACGATCAGAACTCATTCCTCCCAAATATTCATCAGAATTCATAAACTCATAAACGCTTAATCCCATTTCAATTTCATAAACACCAGGATTTTTAATATGCCCTGAAGCTGAGATTAATTTGGTTCCTGTAGATCTTCCAATACCGATTTTAGCATAATCTGCTCCTGATTTGTTTACTATCCAAGGTACTGCAGAAATAGTTTCTACGTTGTTTACAACTGTTGGATTTGCCCAAAGTCCGGAAACGGCTGGGAATGGTGGTTTGATACGAGGATTTCCTCTTTTTCCTTCCAATGATTCAATCAAGGCAGTTTCTTCACCGCAAATATAAGCTCCGGCACCACAATGAACGTAAAGTTCTAAATCAAATCCAGAACCCAATATATTTTTTCCTAAAAAACCGGCTGCTTTTGCTTCGGCTATGGCTCTTTCTAATATTTTATAAACCCACATGTATTCACCACGAATGTAGATATATGATAGGTTGGCACCCAATGCATAACTAGAAGTAATCATCCCTTCGATCAATAAGTGAGGAATGTATTCCATCAAATAACGGTCTTTGAATGTTCCAGGTTCAGACTCATCGGCATTGCAAACCAAATGTCTTGGTTTTCCAGATTTTTTGTCAATAAAACTCCATTTCATTCCGGCAGGAAAACCAGCACCACCACGACCGCGTAATCCAGAAGTTTTCACTTCTTCAACCACTTCGTCCGGAGTTAAGGTTTTCAACGCTTTTTCTACAGATGCATAACCGCCGTTTTGACGATATACTTCGTAGGTTTTAATTCCTGGAATATTGATTTTGTCTAATAATATTTTTTGTGACATCTTATTTATCGTGTAATATTATTTTATCGTCTTTACAATCGGCAATTAGTTGGTCAATTTTTTCCTTGTTCAAATGTTCTTTGTAGAAATCTCCCAATTGCATCATTGGTGCATAACCACAAGCACCCAAACATTCAACTCCTCTTACTTCAAAAAGACCATCAGCTGTAGGTTCTCCTACTGGAACACCCAATTTTTCACAGGTGTAATCCATTAGATCTTCTACACCATTTAAACAACAAGGTGAAGTTTGGCAAAATTCAAACATGTATTTTCCAATAGGTTTTTGGTTATACATAGTGTAAAAAGTTACTACTTCGTACACTTCTATAGGCTTGATATGTAAAATTTCGGCAACTTTGTCTTGTAATTCAATACTCAACCAATTGTCGTGAGCATCTTGAACTTCGTGTAAAACGGGAAGTAAAGCTGATTTTCTTTTGTCTTCAGGATAATGACCTATTAGTTCATTGATGCGGGACATCAAGGTGCTGGTCATGTTTATTTCTTGTTTGTAATGTGTGTGTACCATAATTTATGCGTCTAATTCTCCAGCAATAACATTTAAACTTGATAAAATAACAATAGCATCAGAGAGCATCGATCCTTTAATCATGTCAGGATAAGCTTGGTAATAAATAAAACAAGGTCTTCTGAAATGCAATCTATAAGGAGTTCTGCTTCCATCTGTAATTAAATAAAAACCCAATTCTCCATTTCCTCCTTCAACAGGATGATAAATTTCTGCAACTGGAACAGGAACTTCACCCATTACAATTTTGAAATGGTATATTAAAGATTCCATATTGGTGTAAACGTCTTCTTTAGGAGGAAGGTAATATTCTGGAACTTCAGCGTGGTATTCATTTCCTTCTGGCATTTTATTTAATGCTTGACGGATTATACTTAAACTTTCCCAAACTTCTGCATTTCGAACACAAAAGCGGTCGTAAGTATCTCCAGATTTTCCTACAGGAACAATGAAGTCAAAATCTTCGTAAGAACTGTATGGTTGTGCTACTCGAACATCGTAGTCAACTCCTGCAGCACGTAAATTTGGACCTGTAAATCCATAAGCCATTGCTTTTTCAGCAGATATAGCTCCAACATTTACAGTACGGTCTATAAAAATCCTATTTCTTTCGAATAAGTTTTCAAATTCTTTCCAAGCAATTGGGAAATCTTTTAAAAACACCTCTAATAATTCAAATGCTTTTGGTGACCAGTCTCTTTCGAAACCACCAATTCTACCCATATTTGTTGTCAAACGGGCACCGCAAATTTCTTCGTAGATTTCGTAAACTTTCTCTCTAAATTGAAACACATATAGAAAACCGGTGTAAGCTCCAGTATCAACTCCTAAAATCGAATTGCAAATCAAGTGATCTGTGATACGCGCCAATTCCATTACAATAACTCTTAAATATTGCGCTCTTTTTGGAACCTCAATGTCTAACAATTTTTCTAATGTCATCCACCAACCTAAATTGTTGATTGGAGAAGAACAGTAGTTCATTCTGTCTGTAAGTGGAGTGATTTGGTAAAAAGGACGGTTTTCTGCAATTTTTTCGAAAGCTCTGTGGATGTAACCAATAGTTGGTTCCGCTTCCAGAATTTTTTCACCATCCATCAACAAGATATTTTGAAAAATACCATGCGTAGCAGGATGTGTTGGACCTAAATTCAGAATGGAAAGCTCGCTTCCATCTTCATTGTGCCTCTCTTTGATTATTTTAGCATAGCGATGCTCTGGTGGTAATAATAGTTCTGACATTTATCTAATGTGAAAAATTATATTTATTTTTTAGCTATTGGTTGATGGTTGTTCTTCCAAAATACCTGTCGTCTTTGTCTGTTCTTCCGCTGTCTTCCATTGGAAATTCTTTACGCATAGGGAATGAAATCATCTCGTCCATATTCAAAATACGTTTCAATTGTGGATGTCCAATAAAATTGATTCCATAGAAATCATAGGTTTCTCTTTCCATCCAATTGGAACTTAAGAAAATATTTGAAATCGTTTTTATTTCCGGATTTGTACCGTTTATAAAAGCTTTAACTTTAATTCTTTTGTTTTCGTACCAATTGTGTAAATGGTATACTACGGCAAATTGTCTTTCTGTTTCGTTGTCTGGATAGTGAACTCCGCATAAATCGGTTAAAAAATGAAAACGTAAAATTGGGTCATTTTTTAAAAAAAGAATAGTTGCTGTAATTTTATCTGAATCTACTTCAAAAGAGAAGATGTCTCTTTCTTGATTGAAGTTGAAAACAGTTGAACCTAATGTCTCAATTAACTTCTCTTGAATTTCTGATGTTTCTAAAGCCATTTTACTTATTGAATGTTATAAGATGCCAATAATTCTTGGTACTCAGGTGAACTTCTTCTTCTTACAGACTCGCTACGTACTAATTCTTGTAGTTTCATTACGCCGTCAACAATTTGTTCTGGACGAGGTGGACAACCTGGAACATAAACGTCTACGGGGATAACTTTGTCGATTCCTTGTAAAACAGAATAGGTATCGAAGATTCCTCCTGATGAAGCGCAAGCTCCAACGGCAATTACCCAACGAGGTTCTGCCATTTGTTCATAGACTTGGCGTAAAATTGGCGCCATTTTTTTTGAAATTGTACCCATAACCATCAACATATCTGCCTGGCGAGGAGAAAAACTAACTCTTTCAGAACCAAAACGTGCTAAATCATAATGTGATGCCATTGTTGCCATAAATTCGATTCCACAACAAGACGTAGCAAAAGGTAAAGGCCAAAGTGAATTGGCACGTGCTAATCCAACAACGTCGTTTAACTTTGTTGCAAAAAAGCCTTCGCCAACAACACCTTCTGGAGGGGCAACCATATTTATATTTGAATCGCTCATTTTAATTTTAGATATTAGATTTTAGATTTTTGATTCTTTGGAATCGTAAACTAAAACCATCATTGTAAAAAATAAATTTTATTCTTTTTTGTAAAATACTAAATCTTAAATCTCAAGTTTTAAATTTTCTCTTTTATGATAAACTAAAAACTATTATTTCATTATTCCCATTAAGGATAGGGGGTTATTCCCACTCCAAAGCTTTCTTTTTGATGATGTAGAAAAAACCAACTAAAAGCAACATCATAAAGATAATCATTTTTATCATTCCTTCAACTCCTAACTCTTTGAAATTCACGGCCCAAGGGTACAAAAATATTACTTCTACATCAAAAAGTACAAATAATATAGCCACTAAGAAATACTTAACAGAAAATGGAATCCTTGCATTACCCACTGATTCAATACCGCATTCAAAATTTTTATCTTTGTTTACAGATGATCTTTTTGGTCCAAGTTTGCCCGAAATTATTATCATACTTACGACAAATCCTACAGCCAAAATAAGCTGCATAAACACAGGAATGTAATTTAATTGTTCAGATTGCATAATATTACTTGTTTTACTTTAAAATAAGCAACAAAGATAGCTTTAGTGTGGGTAAATCACAAGTCCAAATTCATAATTAGTGCAATAAAAAATTAGAAATTCTTATTATTTTTAACGATTATAAATAAAATGATATTTGAAAGTGATTTAAATGAGTTTAATGCAAAAAAAAACGTTTCGAAATAAATCGAAACGTTTTTTAGACGGTTTTCGCCAAAAATAGTTGCCTATTTTAGACTTAAAGAACTGCTACTTTAGCAGCAACTTTCCCTTTTCTTCCTTCTTCTTCTTCATAGCTTACTCTGTCACCTTCGCGTAATTCTTCCGCGTTGATTCCTGATGCATGAACAAAAATGTCTTTTCCTGTTTCTTCGTCTGTAATGAATCCGTAACCTTTAGATTCATTGAAAAATTTAACTGTACCTGTACGCATTGTAATAGTAATAATAATTTATAATGTCGCAAATGTAATCTTTAATATAATACGAAAGTCATTCTTACAATATTTTTTTTCTAAAAATATTGATATTCAACGTTTTCAATTAAATTGTTGTATTTAATTTAATATGTAATTCCTTTAATTGGGATTCATCAATAATAGATGGTGCGTCAATCATTACATCACGACCCGAATTATTTTTAGGAAATGCTATGAAATCACGAATGGTTTCTTGTCCACCTAAAATGGCAACTAAACGATCCAATCCAAAAGCTAAACCACCATGTGGAGGCGCTCCAAACTGAAAGGCATCCATTAAGAATCCAAATTGTGCTTTGGCTTCT
The DNA here is from genome assembly GCF_965234445.1 of Flavobacterium rarum (SeqCode). Classification (GTDB taxonomy): domain Bacteria; phylum Bacteroidota; class Bacteroidia; order Flavobacteriales; family Flavobacteriaceae; genus Flavobacterium; species Flavobacterium rarum. The sequence goes on from NZ_OZ248485.1 coordinate 56,929, forward strand.
TCTTCTGTAAATCCTAAATATTTGAACATTAATTGTTGTGTCGCTTTGTCATGAATACGGATAGATCCACCTCCAATTTCATTTCCGTTCAAAACCATATCATAGGCATTGGCACGAACTTTTCCTGGATTGGTTTCCAACAGGTGCATGTCTTCTGGTTTTGGAGAGGTAAATGGATGGTGCATTGCATGGTATCGTCCGCTTTCTTCGTCAAATTCCAATAATGGAAAATCAACAACCCAAAGTGGTGCAAATTCGGCAGGGTTTCTTAATCCCAAGCGTGTGGCTAGTTCCATACGTAAAGCACTTAATTGCGCTCTTGTTTTATCAGCTGGACCAGAAAGCACAAAAATCATATCTCCAGCTTTGGCTCCTGTGGTTTTTGCCCAATTGGTTAGATCTTCCTGATCGTAGAATTTATCTACAGAGGATTTGTATGTTCCGTCTTCGTTGCATTTTGCATAAACCATTCCGCTGGCACCTACTTGTGGACGTTTTACCCAGTCAATTAAGGCATCAATTTCTTTACGGGTATAATTTCCAGCTCCTGGAACAGCAATTCCAACTACCAATTCGGCAGCATTGAAAACAGGAAAATCTTTGTGTTGTGCAAATTCGTTCAATTCGCCAAATTCCATTCCGAAACGAATGTCCGGTTTGTCATTTCCGTATGTTTTCATAGCATAATCGTAGGTAATTCTTGGGAATTTATCAACTTCAATGCCTTTTATTTCTTTTAATAAATGTCTGGTCAAACCTTCAAATACGTTCAAAATATCTTCTTGCTCCACAAAAGCCATTTCGCAATCGATTTGTGTAAACTCGGGTTGTCTGTCTGCGCGTAAATCTTCGTCACGGAAACACTTTACGATTTGGAAATATTTATCCATTCCACCCACCATCAATAGTTGCTTGAAGGTTTGTGGAGATTGTGGTAAAGCATAAAACTGTCCTGGATTCATTCGAGAAGGAACAACGAAATCTCTAGCCCCTTCTGGAGTAGATTTGATTAAGTAAGGCGTTTCTACTTCGCAAAAATCTAAATCAGATAAATATTTACGAACTTCCATTGCCACTTTATGGCGGAAAAGCAAACTATTTTTTACTGGATTTCTTCGAATGTCTAGGTAACGGTATTTCATTCGGATGTCTTCACCGCCATCTGTTTCATCTTCAATGGTAAAAGGTGGAGTCAATGAAGCATTCAGTATAGTAAGTTCAGTAACTAATATTTCTATTTCACCAGTTGGAATGTTTTTGTTTTTGGCTTCACGCTCAATAACAGTCCCTTTTACTTGGATAACAAATTCCCTCCCAAGTGTTTTAGCAGCTTCAAAAACTGCTGCAATAGAACGACTTTCGTCAAAAATCAATTGAGTAATTCCGTAACGATCGCGTAAATCGACCCAATTCATAAATCCTTTGTCTCTTGATTTTTGAACCCAACCGGCAAGAGTAACTTCTGTATTGATGTGAGAGGCGTTTAATTCGCCGCAATTATGACTTCTGTACATGTTTTTTATTTTTGGGTACAAAAGTAAGTAAAGGTTTTGAAATAAAGCATGCATAAATTCACGAAGTTATTTTGGTTTTTTTTAAGGCAAAAAATCTTTGAATAGCAGGGCTATTGAAAGATTTTTTAACTCAGAAAAAGGGCAAAAGAACGAGACTAATTGCATTATTTATTTTGAAATATTTACTAAACACAAAAATTAAATAATATTGGAAACCTTTCAACTTCAATACAATTAATTTTTTGTTAATTTTTAAAATGCTTTATCTTTTTAGGTTTAGATTTGATAATCCAATATGTAATCAAAAAATTTATGAAAAAAGTTGTGTTTGTATTATTCGCTTTTGTGGTCTCTTTTATAATTAATGCTCAAGATAAGAACTATGTTACTTTTCAAGCTGAAATAGCCAATAGAAATGGAGATTTTATCTTCATTAGACAAGATCAAAAAATCATTAAAAAAATTGAAATTGATAAAAATGGAGTTTTTAGGGATACTCTTAAAATTGAAGAAGGTCCCTATTTGCTTTTTGATGGAGTAGAATACACGAGTTTATATCTAAAAAACGGCTATGATTTAAAATTAAAAATGGATGCTAAAGATTTTGATGCTTCTATTCTTTATACAGGGAAAGGCTCCCCTGAGAATAATTTTTTAGCTCAAAAGACAATTTCAGATTCAAAGTTTGATTATAATGGTTTGTTGGCGTCTAGTCCAGAGGTTTTTATACGACTTTCAAAAGAGAAAGTTTCGGCTAGTTTGTTGAAACTAAATAAGAGTAAATTGGATCCTAAGTTTGTAACAGTACAAAAAATGGAAATTGAGCAGTCTCTTTTTGGTTTGACTAAATATTATGAGCAAATGCAAGAAAGTAATAAGTTGAACAACTCTCCTTCACCTTCATTTGATTATTTGAATTATGCAGGTGGTCAAACTAAGCTAGAAGATTTTAAAGGGAAGTACGTGTATATTGATGTTTGGGCAACTTGGTGTGGACCTTGTCGGCAAGAAATTCCGTTCTTAAAAAAAGTAGAAGAAAAATATCATGGAAAGAATATTGTATTTGTAAGTATCTCAATTGATAAACAAAAAGATCAAGAAAAATGGCGAGCAATGATTAAAGAGAAAGAATTAGGAGGTGTACAAGTTTTTGCGGATAATGATTGGAATTCTAAATTTGTTCAAGATTACAAGATTACAGGGATTCCCAGATTTATATTAATTGATCCAAAGGGAAACATAGTAAAAGCGGATGCATCAAGACCTTCTTCTGAAGATTTAGTAAAAGAGTTAGATGTTTTATTAAATTAAATAAAATGAAAATATATCAAAAGTCAATGCGAAAGTATTGGCTTTTTTTATTTCCAATGTTAAGCTTTTGTCTATGTTATCAAATTGTTACCAAAAAGTTTTTTTATTGTAAATTTTGTTTCTAAATTTGACATATAAGATATAAACAATTAAAAACTAACGATATGAAAAAGATTGTAATTTTAGTAGCAGTATTATTCTCAGGAGTTATTTATGCACAAGATTCAAAACCAGTTTTGGAGCCTTTTGGAAAAAAAATAAAAGCTACGTATTTTTATGAAAATGGACAGGTGCAACAAGAAGGGTATTTTGTAAATGGAAAATTGGACGGAATATGGGTTACTTATAATGAAGATGGAGATAAAACAGCTTCAGGAGAATACGTTGATGGAGTGAAAACGGGTAAATGGTTTTTCTGGACCAAAGATTCTCAAAAAAGCAGCCTTTGTGAAGTAGATTTTACTGCAAATAAAGTGGAGAAAGTAAAAAACTGGAGACAAGATGCCTTTGCAACTTCAAACTAGTAATAGGTTAAATAGTTAATTTAAGAAAAGGAGAAAGTCAGTATTGATTTTCTCCTTTTTTTTATTTCAAATTTTTATTGTGAAGGGGTTTATTATTTCTCATTTCCCTGATTATACTCAAAAACGCCATCCCAAATTTCGTCTATTCTAATGAGCGCTTTGTCCAATGGAAGAACTTCCCATTTACCATTACTTTCTTTTCCAAGGCCTGAATTTTTTAATTTCTCTAATGCATCTTTTACATCAAAATCAAGGTCTGTATTGTGTTTGGTTTTGAACCAAGACTCTATTTGATGATCGAGTTCTGTTTCTGTCAATGGGTTCTCACTTCGGCTTAGAAACGAATAAGCCAAGATGGTTTCCTTAAGCACTTCTTCTTCGGAGGAGTTTAGCAAAGAATAAAAGGCTCCGCTATTATTTCCCAGATTCTTAAAATAAAGACTATCCGAAAGCATTTTGGAATATTTTATCTTCTTATTTACAAAATTATTGTATTGACGGAACAAGTATGCGCCTAGTATTCCAAGTGCAATTAAGCCTTGGTTTAGTGATGTTTTGCTGTTTAATAAATCAATAGTTTCGCCAGATTGGTATGCTTCCTGCATTTTAATGAGTGCTGGAATTACTTTGGCACTCAATAAAGAAATTCCCCCCACAAGTCCGGGCACCCACAATAATAATTTGTCGGTTAGCGACATTTTAGGAATGGCATTCGGGAATATGGTTTCTAGATCGTTCTTGGGTACGCGTTTGAAGATCTTCAAAACAATTGTGCCTGGGTCAATTGGCCTTTTGTCTTTGGGAGTTTTCTTTTTTTTATAATAATTGGCATCATGATATTTGAGATAAATCATCACGCGATCATAGTATTCTACATCAATTTTTTTCTTCCAAAAAAATAATTTGCTGACTATTTCTTTGGTTGTATGCTGGCCTCTTACGTAAATTTCATACTCTTTGTAAGCATCTAAGTCTATGGCTAGTTTCAAGCCAATCAAATCAGAGTCTTGGAATGCCTTGTCCAAAGTTTCTTGACTCACTCGGCTATAATTGCTTAGGTTTAACACTTCTAGAAGTGTTTGTTTGAAAAGCCCAAAGTTGCTTTTGTCTTTGAAAGTCTCTCTTTCTTTTGGATGTAAATCAGGATCAAAAAAAGCGTAATTCTGTTTTATATTTCGAATCAGGTTAAAAGCTCCATAATGGTAATAATGTTCAACAATGTCGAATAACTTTTTGAAATCATCTTCCTTTTTGGTATCGCCTTTGAATGCTTCCAGTTGTTGTTCGAGCAAGAATTCCTTATCAAAAGGGATGTAGTGTTCTTTTTTAATATTCAATTCGGGACCTTTCAATTTATTGATTTTTTTCTTTTTTTAAGTGCAGCAAAGATAAAGTACAAAAGGGGAAATAGTAAAATCTATTCGCTCTTTTCCAATTTCAAGAGTTTGTTTTTAAAATCGACAATTAGTTGAATAGTTACAAATGTCTTTTTCGAGTTTATATCAAAATCAATGTTTTTTTTGTTATTTTCAAAAGTTTTAGGTCTAAATGTATTTTTATAAACTAATACAATAAAAAAAACCGTCAAGTTCTATAAACGAGACGGTTTTTGTTATTTATGAATATGAATTACAATTCAAATGCTTTTTTAGCATTATTGTCACATAACAATTCTAATGGATTTTCAAGAGCTTCTTTAACCGCTACCAAGAAACCAACAGACTCACGACCATCAATAATTCTGTGGTCATAAGAAAGTGCCACATACATCATTGGGTGTATTTCTACTTTACCGTTTACAGCAATTGGACGCTCAATAATATTGTGCATTCCAAGGATTCCAGATTGAGGAGGATTGATAATTGGCGTACTCAACATACTTCCAAAAACACCGCCGTTTGTAATGGTGAATGTTCCACCAGTCATATCATCAACAGTGATTTGTCCGTCGCGCGCTTTAATCGCCAAACGTTTAATATCCGATTCTACACCACGGAAAGTCAAGTTTTCGGCATTACGCACTACAGGTACCATTAATCCTTTTGGTCCAGAAACTGCAATGGAAATATCGCAAAAATCGAAAGCGATTTTATGATCACCATCCATCATTGAGTTTACGTCTGGGTATAATTGCAATGCTCTTGTAACTGCTTTGGTAAAGAAAGACATATATCCCAATCCAATTCCTCCGTGTTTTGCTTTGAATGCATCTTTGTATTCATTACGCAACGTGTTGATTGGCGTCATGTTTACTTCATTGAAAGTAGTCAACATTGCTGTTTCGTTTTTCGCAGCCACTAATCTTTCGGCTACTTTACGACGCAACATAGACAATTTTGTTCTTTCGGTACCACGAGAACCACCTGTAGGAGTTCCCATAGACGGAACTGCATTTACAGCATCGTCCTTTGTGATTCTTCCTGCTTTACCAGTCCCAAGAATAGTTTCTGGCGCTATATTTTTTTCGTCTAATATTTTTCTAGCTGCTGGAGATGGTGTTCCAGCTGCGTAAGAAACAGCAACAGGAGCCGCTTTTGGAGCTTCCGCTTTCACTTCTGCTTTTGGAGCTTCGACTGCTTTTGCAACTTCTGCTACTGGTGCTGAACCTGATGGTTTTACGCCATCTGTATCAATATGACAAACTACTGCCCCTACTGCTACTGCATCACCTTCTTCTGCTTTTAGCGTGATAATTCCGCTAACTTCAGCTGGTAATTCAAGAGTTGCTTTGTCTGAATCAACCTCAGCAATAGCTTGGTCTTTTTCTACATAATCTCCGTCCTTTACTAACCAAGTTGCAATTTCAACTTCTTTGATTGATTCCCCTGGTGATGGAACTTTCATTTCTAAAATCATGCTCTCTTATTTTAAATTATGAATTTTATTGTTTAAAATTGTTTATAAAACAACTTCTGTTTATTGTATATTTTGTTTTTTAGCCCTGATGGAAGCAGCATCCTTTTTATTTTTTCTTTAAAAATAAAAAGATATCGCGAACAGCAGGATTAGCTTCTAATTATTACCTAAATAAATTCTTGTCGAATACCATTCTAATAGCATCTGCTTGACGTCGTTTTGCTCTAGTGTAGCTTCCAGAAGCTGGTGCTGCATAAGCTTTTAACGAAGCCAATCTCCATTTTACTAGATCAAAGTTCATTAACATATAACTGTAAGCTCCCATATTTTTTGGTTCTTCCTGTGCCCAAACATAGTCGTCTACATTTGGATATTGTGCTATTATTGCTTTTAACTGATCCACTGGTAATGGGAACAACTGTTCGATACGAACAACTGCAACATCATTACGACCGTTCTTCTCGCGTTCTGCAGTTATGTCATAATAGAATTTACCCGTACAGAAAACCAAACTTTTTACATCCGCTTTATTGACTTTTACATCATCAATTGTTTCTTGAAAGCTTCCGTTTGACAATTCCTCTTGAGTAGAGACACATCTTGGATCACGCAACAAACTTTTTGGTGTAAAAACGATTAATGGTTTACGGAACTTGGTTAACATTTGTCTTCTCAACAAGTGAAAAAAGTTAGCTGGTGTGGTACAATCAGCAACGAACATATTTTGTCTTGCACAAAGTTGTAAATAGCGTTCCATTCTACCTGAAGAATGCTCTGCACCTTGCCCTTCGTACCCGTGAGGCAACAGCATTATAATTCCGTTTTGATTGTTCCATTTATCTTCTCCACAAGAGATGTACTGGTCAATCATAATTTGAGCTCCATTACTGAAATCTCCAAATTGAGCTTCCCAAATCGTTAAAGCATTTGGATTCGCCAAAGCATAACCATAATCAAAACCTAGAACTCCGTATTCTGACAGCAAAGAATTGAAAATATTGAATTTTCCTTTTTTGTCAGTTATGCTATTTAATAAAATCACTTCTTCTTCAGAATCTTCTACTTTTACAACAGCATGACGATGAGAAAAAGTACCACGTTCTACGTCTTGCCCAGAAATACGAACATCATATCCTTCTATCAATAGCGACCCATAAGCCAATGTTTCTGCTGTTCCCCAATCAATTGTATTGTTATCGTACATGGTTTTACGATCGGTAACAATTTTATTGATTTTATTAATGAATTTCTTTTCCGATGGTAATGTAGAAACTGTTTCTATTATGGAATTCAAAGTTGAAATAGCCACTTTTGTCTCCACTTTTTCAAGCATAACCTTGTCATTAACCTGCTTGAATCCTTTCCATTCATTTTGCATAAATGGGGTTATAATAGTCAAATCTTTTTTACGAGAAGCTTCCAGGTTTTCTTCAAGATCTTTTTTGTATTCCTTTTCTAATTCATTTACGTAAGTAGCATCAATAACACGTTCTGCCAATAATTTTTCGGCATAAATATCTCTTGGATTTTGGTGTTTTGCTATAATTTTATATAAAACAGGCTGTGTAAATCGAGGTTCATCTCCTTCGTTATGACCGTATTTTCTATATCCTAATAAATCGATAAATACGTCACGACCAAATTCCATTCTGAAATCCAATGCAAATGACATTGCGTGAACTACAGCCTCGGCATCATCTGCATTAACATGCAATACCGGCGAAAGTGTTACTTTGGCTACGTCTGTACAATAGGTTGAAGAACGAGAATCTTGATAGTTGGTCGTAAATCCAACTTGATTATTTATAACAATATGAATAGTTCCTCCTGTTTTGTACCCATCCAATTGAGCCATTTGAATAATTTCATACAAAAGCCCTTGACCTGCAATTGCTGCATCTCCGTGAACGGCGATTGGTAGAACTTTGGAAAAGTCATTTGGAAAATACTTGTCTTGTTTAGCTCTTGTGATTCCTTCAATTACAGCGCCTACTGTTTCAAGATGCGAAGGATTTGGAGCCAAATTGATGTTTATCTTTTTCCCTGTTCGTGTTACTTTGTCGGCAGTTAATCCTAAATGATATTTTACGTCACCGTCAAAATACTCTTGATCGTAATCTTTACCATCAAATTCTCCAAAAATGTCTTGAGTTGATTTTCCAAATATATTGGCCAATACATTTAAACGACCACGGTGTGCCATTCCCATTACAAATTGCTCCACTCCTTTATCAGCTGCTTTTTCTATCAAAGCATCAAGAGCCGGAATAACTGATTCTCCTCCTTCTAATGAAAAACGTTTTTGACCTACATATTTAGTATGCAAAAAGTTCTCGAAAGAGACGGCTTGATTTAATTTGTAAAGAATCGCTTTCTTTTCGTCTGATGAAAAATTGGGTTGATTGTCGTTGATTCTTAATTTCTTTTGAATCCATTCTACCACTTCTGGTTTACGAATGTATATGTATTCAATCCCAATGTGTTGGCAATATATAGTTTCTAAATGCCCAACAATATCTTTTAGAGTAGAAGGTTGTTGACCGATAACTTTGGCTGCATCAAAAACAATGTTCAAATCTGAAGCTTCAAGACCAAAATTTTCAATCTCTAAGGATGGAGTATAAATTCGTCTATCTCTTACCGGATTTGTTTTGGTAAACAAGTGCCCGCGGCTGCGATATCCTTCGATTAATTTAATAACTTTGAATTCTTTTTGTAATTTTTCAGAAATTGCACTAGAGTCAACTATACTGACTGGTGCGGTACTTGGTGCAACATTTGAAGTATATGCAATAGAATTCTCTTCATTGTAACTGGTCATTCCAAAATCGAAACCTTGAAAAAAACTTCTCCAGCTAGGTTCTACGCTATCTGGGTTTTCTAAATATTGATCGTATAACTGAGCAAAAAATTCGGTATGTGCTGCGTTTAAAAATGAAAACCTATCCATAATGTTATTGAATATACTTTTGTTAAATAGTTCGGCAAAAATACAATAAAGCAATTTATTTAAATCTTTTTTTTACGTACTTTTACGTAAAAATATGTTAAAAAAACACCATTAGTATGAAAAAAATTTCCTTTTTACTTCTGTCAAAGACTATTTTAATAGTTATTGTACTTTTCTTTTCCGAAAACGTAATAGCTCAATACCAACAAAGTCCTCAATCTAGTAATCCATTTTGGAGTAATGTTCAATTTGGTGGTGGTTTAGGATTAAATTTTGGAAGCGGATACACCGACATCTCTGTTGCCCCAAGTGCAATATACAATGTAAATCCTTATTTAGGAGTGGGTTTAGGATTGCAAGCCAGCTATGTCTCGTCCAAAGGATATTATAATTCTGGGATTTACGGAGCTAGTATTTTAACTTATATCAATCCGATTCCAGAAATTCAGTTATCCATAAATTTAAATGAGTCTTATGTTACCAATAATTATAATTCGATTAATGGTAGAAATGGTTACACTGATCAATTCTGGAATACTGCCTTGTTCCTTGGAGCAGGTTACCGAACAGGAAATGTAACGGTAGGGCTTTCGTATAATGTTTTATTTAATGAAAATGACAATGTTTATGGAGATGCTCTAATGCCATTTGTGAGAGCTTATTTTTAATCGAAGTTACTTAGTTGCTAAGTTTCTGAGTTTCTGAGATTCAAAGATTAAAAAAATCTAAGTCCCTAAGCAACTAAGATTCTTAGATATTTACTTATATTTATTTCTAAACCAAACCTTTTGCCATTCTCTTTTTAAAATTAAAAAAGCAACTTGTTCGGCAAGAATTACTAAATCGGAACCGTCCAGTTTTTTAATCTCCTCTTCCGAGACATCAATGATATAAAGCAAATTGAGGTATTCGGCAAATTTGTACTGAATGAGGCGGTAAATTTTTTCGTGTAATTGTATTTTTAATTCGTCTGGCAAAAGACTCAAAGGGAAATCAACTGCTTCGTTGGCCAAATTAAAATCCTTATTCATTTGAGCAATCAAATTGACATAAAGAGTTTCATTCTCGGCTTCCTTAAGTAATAAATCGGTGTTTTTTGGCGCTATAAACATGGAGATTTATGTTTTTGATTTATAATATAAAATGAGCTCTGTTTAATCGAATGTAAAACTTCTATAATTTTAAATCTACACTTTTCTACCCATCAGGTTTTCACCGAAAGCTTTCAGCATTTCTTTTTTAGAAAGTTCAATCTCCATTTTCTCTAATGTTTTGAAAGCTTTAAAGGTATATTCTTTTATAGCTTGTTGTGTTGCTTTTGAAGCTCCCGAATTATTAAAAATAGTTTTCACCTCATTTATTTTTGCTTCATTATCATCAGAATGAATAGCAAACAAATCATTTAGTTGTTGTGCTTGTTTGACATCCGAAAATTCTACTGCTTTCAAATACAAATAGGTTTTTTTATTTTCTATAATATCTCCACCCACTTGTTTTCCAAAAGTTTCTGGATCTCCAAAAGCATCCAGATAATCATCCTGTAATTGAAAAGCTAGCCCTAAATTGAGTCCAAAATCATAAATTAAACTAGCGTTTTCCTCAGAAGCATTGGCAATAATGGCTCCCATTTTCATGGCGGCCGCAACCAAAACTGCCGTTTTGTACTCAATCATTTTAAGATATTCCGGAATGGTAACGTCTTTACGGGTCTCAAAATCAACATCCCATTGCTGACCTTCGCAAACTTCTAGAGCCGTTTTACTGAATAATTTTGCCAAATTCCTAAAAACGATTGGCTCATATTGTTCAAAATACTGGTACGCCAAAATCAACATGGCATCACCTGAAAGTATTCCAGTGTTTATGTTCCATTTTTCATGTACTGTTTGTTCGCCTCTTCTTAAAGGAGCGTCATCCATTATATCATCATGTACCAACGAAAAATTATGAAAGACCTCCACTGCCATTGCAGCAGGAAGCGCTTTTTTATAGTCGGCATCAAATACTTCGGCAGTCATTAATGTTAAGACAGGGCGCATTCTTTTTCCTCCTAAACTCAATATGTAATCTATGGGTTCGTATAGATTTTTGGGTTCTTTATTAATTGTTTGATTTTCTAAATAATTGATAAAAAATTCCTGGTAGTGATGAATAGCGTGCATAAAATAAGGTCTCGTTTACTTTTCCAAAAAAAAATGGATATTAAAGCCCAAAGATACAATTCAAATGTGACATAATAGTTTCGAAATCATTGCTAATTTCTCTCATAGTTTTTGACTATAAAAAAATAATGAAAAAACATTGGAAACTTTATTGGTATTCAAAGTTTCCTGTATATATTTGCGTAACTAATTTTTTGCTAAATAAATCTTAAGGAAGTACCACTACTAAATAAAATAATCATGGAAAATGAATGGGCCATTGACTCAAACCAATCAGACGTATTAATAAAATCCAGACACTCACTTATAGACTATATGGATGGTTCCAAAAACAACTTTAAAGGCCATGTTGCTATACAAGATAATGAAGTTGAGGATGCATCAATAGAATTTTCATTGAATGTAAATAATAAAAACACCAAATCAGACTTAAAATTGATTGACTTTTTTGAAAACGAAAAATCTCCAATAATTCAATTTAAGTCAACCTCTTTTCAAAAAATTAATAAGAACTTAAATTTTTTAAAAGGAAATTTAACTATTAAAAACATTACTAAAGTTGTTGAATTAGACACAGAATTTATTGGATACACAAGTCATAATGGTGTTCAAAAAGCATCGTTTGAAATAATAGGAAATATCAATCGAAAAGATTTTGGACTTAATTACAATCCCTATTTAAATCAAGGTGGCTATGCAGTAGGATCTGATATCAAACTAATAGCAAACTTAGAATTTACGCATAATTAATCATTTTTATAATATCCATTTAAATATAATATAATCTTTTTTATATTTACGTTAAATAACTTATATACAATTCTTTAAATAATATAATGAGAGAAAAAATCATATCCAAAGCAAGTGATTTGTTTTTGAAACTGGGTTTTAAAAGCGTCACTATGGATGATATCGCTTGTGAAATGTGTATTTCTAAAAAAACAATTTATAAGTATTTTTGCAACAAAGAAATTCTAATAGAGGAAAGTACTGAGTTGGTGCACAAACAAGTTCATGGAATCATTGATAACATTGTTGCGAAAAATTACAATGCAATTGAAGAGAATTTTGAGATTCGAAAAATGTTTAAAGAAATGTTCCAAGCTACAGACAACTCTCCTCTTTACCAATTAAAAAAACATTATCCAGACATTTATTTAAAGGTAATGAACCGAGAAATAAGCGAATGTAACTTATGTTTCAAACAAAATATTGAAAAGGGAATCGTTCAAGGTTTGTATCGAAAAGAACTTAATATAGAAGTCTATGTTAAGTTTTATTACAGCTTAATTTTTACAATCAAAGAAAACACCATTTCAGAAAGAGAAGCTACAAAACTTGAATTTGAAGCATTAGAGTACCATACCAGAGCTATGGCCACCACTAAAGGATTAATTGAACTAGAAAAACAAATACTAAACGCTACTATATAATGAAGAAAACACTTTTATTAACCTTTACATTTTTTGCCTTGAGCGTAAATGCGCAAGACACAAAAAAAAGCTACACCTTTACCCTGCAACAAGCCATAGATTATGCGCTACAATACAATTACTCTGTAATTAATTCTGGCCGTGATATTGAAGCTGCCAGACAAAAAAAATGGGAAACAACTGCAATGGGTTTACCGCAAATAAACGCGGGAGTCGATTATACCAACAATTTTGTGTTACAAAAATCCGTTATTCCTGCTGAATTTGCTGGAGGAAAACCGGGAGACTACATCGAGGTGGCATTTGGAACCAAGCACACTATGATTGCTCGTTCTACTTTAAGTCAGCTTATTTTTGACGGTTCCTATATTGTAGCGCTTCAAGCTTCAAAAACCTATTTGAAGTATTATGAAAATGCCAAACAAAGAACGGATATTGACATCAAGGAAATGGTAATTAACTCGTATGGAAATGTATTATTGGCCAAAGAAAATATCGCAATTCTTGAAAAAAACATTGCCTCTTTGCAAAAAACATTGAATGACACCAAAGCCATTTATACCAACGGATTAATTGAAGAAGAAAGCGTAGAACAACTCCAAATTACGCTTGGTTCCTTGGAAAGCACATTGAATTACAACAAACGATTGTTGGATATCACGTATCAAATGCTAAAAATAAATCTAGGAATTGAACTCAATGAAACTGTAACATTGACGGATCGTTTGGAAGATTTGACCATGCAAAATATGGATTTGGCTTTTTCAAAAACCGAATTTGATGTTAATAATAATATCAATTTTAAGATCGCTTCCAATTTTGAGGAACAAAGAACACTGGAATATAAATTAGAAAGAAGTAAAGCTTTGCCTTCTTTGGCTGCCAATTTCAATTTTGGATATACTGCTTTTAAAGACCAATTTCAATTTTTCACAAACAATCAAAATTGGTTCAACTACTCCAATGTAGGAGTGAGTTTGAATGTACCAATATTCAGCAGTTTGGCCAGAAGTTCTAGAACACAACAAGCCAAAATTGCAGTAGAGCAAGCCAAAACACAATTGAGTGAAACCGAACAAAAATTAAAACTGCAATACGCAACCGCCAAAAGCGAATACGAATACAGCATTGCAGATTATCAAACCGCAAAAAACAACTTGCGTTTATCCGAAAGAATTGAGAAAAAGCAGCAAATCAAATTCACAGAAGGGCTTTCTACCAGTTTTGATTTTAATGATGCACAACGACAATTGTATAGTAATCAACAAAAATATTTACAAACAATGATTACCATTATAAACAAAAAAGCCAGCTTAGAAAAAATAACCACTAAATAATGACTCTTTTTAAACATAGAACTATGAAAAAAATACTTATCCTAACCACACTTACTGTCGTATTGTTTGCCTGCAATTCATCCGACAAAAATCAATCTGTCGAAAGTCTTGTTGCATCAAAAGATATTAAAGCAATATCTGCAAAGAAAGCCGAATTACAATCACAAGTTCTTCAACTAGAAGAAGCATTGGCTACTTTGGATATAAAAAAGGAAACAGAAGCATTGGTTACCGCTATTAAATTAAATGACACTTTATTCAATCATTATCTAGAAGTACAGGGTAGTATCAATACCAATGAAAACGTTTTGGTACAACCAGAATTTCCTGGAAACTTAGTAGAATTAAATGTAAAAGCTGGTCAAAGAGTTTCCAAAGGACAAGTTTTAGCACGTACCGATGATGGCGGAATGAGCCAACAATTGGCCAGTGCCGAAAATCAATATGCGCTTGCCAAAACTACTTTTGAGCGTCAAAAAAATCTTTGGAGTCAAAAAATTGGTTCCGAAATTCAATATTTACAAGCGCAAACTCAAATGATTTCAGCGCAAAAAGGAGTAGCACAAATCAAAGCTCAAATTGCAAAAACGGTTATAAGAGCACCTTTTTCTGGAACGATAGATGAAGTTTTTGTCGAAAAAGGAGAAGTGGTTTCTGCCAGTCCACAAGGATTAATGCGAATTGTGAATTTAGGAAATATGTACGTCTCGACTTCAATTCCAGAAACGTATATCGGTAAATTAAAAATCGGAACCGAAGTAGATGTGTTTTTAACCTCTTTAGGAAAAACATACAAAGGAAAAGTGCGTCAAATTGGGAATTTTATTAACCCAAACAACAGAAGTTTTGGTATCGAAGTAAGCGTTCCCAATCCAGAAAATTTATTGCGTCCTAACCAAGTGGCCAAACTCAAAGTGATTGATTATGTCAGCAAAAATGCAGTGGTAGTTCCAACGAATATAATTCAACAAGATGGACAGAAAAACACTTTTGTTTATACTGTCATTAACTCAAATGGAAAAACAGGTGTTGCCAAAAAAGTAATAGTAAAAACAGGTCAATCTTCGGATAATGTAACTGAAATATTGAGTGGTTTAGATTCCGATGCCATCATTGTTACCGAGGGAATGAACACCATTTCGGATGGGATGAAACTAAACTTCTAAAAAAGTTTAAGATTGTTTAGAAGTTTAAGATTGTTTAATTACAGCAATCCGTTTTAAACCTTTAAACAAAATTAAACAACTTTAAACCAAAAATATATGTCACACCAAAATAAAGAATTCGGAATATCAAGTTGGGCTATCGAAAATCGAGTTACGGTTTACATCTTGACTTTATTGATTGTCATCACTGGAGTCATTGCTTATGTTACAATGCCTCGTGAAGATTTTCCAGAAATTATAGAAAACAAAGTGTATATCTCTTCTGTATTTCCAGGAAATTCAGCAGAAGATGTCGAAAAATTAATCATCAAACCATTAGAAAAGGAATTCAAAAACATCAGTGGGGTAGAAAAAATTACTTCTAGCTCTTTTCAAGATTATGGAATGATAATCGTTGAGTTTGGAGACAAAATCAGCATTTTGGACGCCAAAACAAAGATTAAAGACAAAGTCGATATTGTAAAAGCAGATACCGATTGGCCCAATCTTGACAATGGAAGTAAAGTAGAACCAAGCGTTTTTGAATTGAACATTTCAGAAGAGGTGCCAATTCTAAATATTAACCTGCAAGGAAATTACACAACGCAACAGCTTAAGAAATACGGAGAATTGCTTCAAGACGATATTGAAGAAGTTCCCGAAGTAAAAAAAGTGGATATTCTGGGAGTTGACGACAAAGAAGTGGAGATTGCAGTTGATATTTTCAAAATGACAGCCGCACAAGTTTCTTTTGACGACATACAGAATGCAGTAAAATATGAGAATATGACGCTTTCAGGCGGGAATTTAATTTCTCAAGGTTCTAGGAACAACATCAGAATCGTTGGTGAAATCAAAGATCCAAAAGAACTGGAAAACATCATTGTAAAACATAATGGAGGAACCGTTTACCTAAAAGACATTGCCGTTGTTAGTTTTAAAGAAAAAGAAAAGACGACCTATGCCCGTGAAAAAGGTACCGAAGTAGTGATGCTGAACGTAAAAAAACGTTCGAACCAAAACATGATTTCGGCCATTGATCAAGTAAAAGAAAAAATTGAAGAAGCCAAAACATCTTACCTTCCTTCCAATCTAAAAATTGAATTGACAAACGACCAATCTTCTCGAGTAGAACATCAGGTTGATGAATTGTCAAATCACATCATTTTCGGAATTGTACTAGTTATGATCGTATTGATGTTTACCATGGGATTACGTAACTCTTTGTTTGTTGGAGCCGCTATTCCTTTGTCAATGTTAATGGCATTTAGTATTCTTTCGGCATTTGGATTGACCTTAAATACTATGGTTCTTTTCGGATTGGTAATGGGACTGGGAATGCTTGTTGATGACGGAATTGTAGTGGTCGACAACGTTTTTGCCAACATGAAAAAAGGTATGAATCGCGTGCAAGCTTCCAAAATAGGTATTGGCGAAATCGCTTGGCCGGTAATTGCGTCAACAGCAACTACCTTAATGGCATTTTTACCATTTGCCTTATGGCCGGGAACTATGGGGAAATTCATGAAATATTTCCCAATCACGTTAACAGTTACTTTATCCGCTTCTTTGTTTGTAGCCATGGTAGTCAATGCGGCCATGACAGCTGGTTCTATGGAAATTGAAGATAAAAATGTAACTAAAAAGTCTGCCAAAACTTATTCTATCATTTTTACAATTATAGCCGTAATTTTTGTACTTATTGGAAATATTTACGATTCAAAATTGGCGAAAGCGATCGGGCACCTTGCTATTATTTCGCTTGGGCTAATGTGGTTGTATAAATTGAAATTGTACCAATGGACACAAGATTTTCAGCATAGTTTCTTTCCTAGAATGGAAGAAAGGTACAAAGTGTTTTTGGCTAAAATTTTAAACAAAAGAAATGCTTGGATTTCCTTAGTTGGAATTATTGGTATGTTGTTTTTCTCTTTTATTCTATTGGGATTATTCCCTAGAAAAGTTTTGTTTTTTCCAGACAATATCCCAAATCAAGTAATTACTTATATCGAATACCCACAAGGAACCGATATTGAAAAAACCAATAAAGCTACTCTGTTTGTAGAAAAACAAGTAATTGAAATTTTGAGTAAATATGTAGAAAAAGGTACTGATAAAAACTACTTGGCCGAATCTATCGTATCACAAGTGGGTGTGGGTGCTGGTAATCCAAACGTAGATGCTGGATCCGCTTCTGAAACGCCTTTCAAAGGAAAAGTAACGGTAAACTTTTCTGAATTTAAATTTAGAAAAGGAATCAACACTGCCGATATTTTAGAAGAGATTCGAGGGAAAGTAAAAGCAATTGCTGGTGCAACTGTAACGGTTGAGAAAGATTCAAACGGTCCACCTGCTGGGTATCCAATTAGTATTCAATTGACAGGTATCGATTATGATGAAATGTTAATAGAAGCCGATAAGATGATTGCTTTTATCAATTCCAAAAACATTCCTGGAATAGAGCGTTTGAGTATTGATGTTAACAAAGAAAGCCCAGAACTCGAAGTAAAAGTAGACCGAGTAAGTGCAGGAAGTTTGGGTGTTTCTACAGGACAATTGGGATTCAATTTGCGTCGTTCAGTGTACGGACAGGAAATCTCGACATACAAAGAAGGAGACGATGATTACAACATCACCATGCGTATGCAGGACGACCAACGTAAGAATGAAAACGTGTTGTTTAATCAAGCGTTGACGTTTAGAAATCCAGCCAACGGACAAATGATGCAAGTTCCTATTTCGGCTGTTTCCGAAACAGAGAAAACAACAACCTACAATCAAATCAAAAGAAAAAATCAGAAACGCATTATGACGATTTATTCCAATGTATTGACAGGATATAATGGAGATGAAATTACCAAACAAATTGCTTCTGACTTGAAAGGGTATGAATTGCCAAAAACAGTAACCTATTCCTTCTCAGGAGTACAAGAAGAACAAGGCAAAAACCAAAGTTTTTTATTGTATGCCTTATTCTTGGCTCTTGCTGGAATTACCATCATTATTGTATTACAGTTTAATTCGGTTTCCAAATCGATGGTGATTTTATTTACTGTATTACTTAGTTTTAGTGGTGTATTCTACGGATATGTCATTGCAAACATGGATTTTGTAATCTTAATGACCATGATGGGAATCATATCTTTGGCTGGAATCGTGGTGAAAAACGGAATTGTATTAATGGATTTCTTTGTTTTATTATTAGACAAAAAAGTTGAAGACAACAATTTAGAAAGCCATGACGATTTAACCATAGAGGAAATCAAAGAAGTTATCATCGAGTCAGGAAAATCAAGATTACGTCCCGTTTTATTAACGGCTTTGACCGCCGTATTGGGATTAATTCCATTGGCAATCGGTTTGAATTTTGACTTTTTCTCCTTAGTAACCGACTTAAATCCACACATCTTTATGGGTGGAGACAACGTTATTTTCTGGGGACCATTGGCCTGGACCATTATCTTCGGATTAACGTACGCTACAGTTTTAACTTTAGTAATGGTACCCGTAATGTTCTATTTGGTAAAAAGAACCAAATACTGGTTAAGAGACAGAAGAAACAACAAAATCGCATTAGAAGAATAAACTGAGTTTAACACTAATTATAAAAACCACTCCATTCTTGTTTTGAGAATGGAGTGGTTTTTTTGTTCTAAATGCCTAAATTTGAAATAGAGATTCAAAAAAGCAACAAAAAGAATCATTACAAGAAGCACACTATTTATAACTAGAATCTACATTAGTTAGTTGGTACAGCTTAATATATTCATAAGAAAATTTTTTTAAGGAGTTCAAAGAATCTATTTGATTTGGATTTTCTATTTTTTATTGGTCAAATGGGATGCATATTGATCTTTTTTTTCGAATCTATGCTGGTTCCAAACCAATTATATTCTTAAAACAAAGGAAAGGCGGAACTTATAAATCAAAAAACAGTTGTAAAAATGTTATTGTTATTGTTTAATATTTAATTTTATCTAAAATAATCTGTACCGTTTTATTAGAACGTGACATTTCCTCACCAATCAATCTATATATGGCATCAAACCAAAAACAAGCGGCTATCAGCTTTATCTTCATCACTATGTTGATTGACATAACTGGTTGGGGAATCATCATTCCAGTTATTCCAAAATTGATTAAAGAATTAATACACGGAGATGTTAGCGAAGCAGCAAAATACGGGGGTTGGTTGACATTTGCGTATGCGATAACCCAATTTATGTTTGCGCCTTTAATTGGTAATTTGAGTGATAAATTTGGACGAAGACCCATAATCTTAATTTCACTTTTTGCCTTTTCATTGGATTATTTATTGTTGGCTTTTGCCCCAACGATTACATGGTTGTTTATAGGAAGGATAATTGCAGGATTAACAGGCGCGAGTATTTCAACTGCTACGGCGTATATAGCCGATGTGAGTACGCCTGAGAACAGAGCCAAAAACTTCGGAATGATTGGCGTTGCTTTTGGGCTTGGTTTTATAATTGGGCCCGTTGTTGGAGGTATTTTGGGGCATTATGGATCTAGGATTCCGTTTTATGCTGCTGCAATTTTATGTATGCTGAATTTTTTGTATGGTTATTTTATTTTGCCCGAATCATTATCTAAAGAAAATAGAAGGCCAGTAAATTTGAAAAGAGCCAATCCAATTGGTGCGTTTTTGAATTTAAAAAAATACCCTTCATTGTATGGTTTGTTGTTCGCTTTGTTTTTAATTTATGTTGCATCACATGCTGTAGAAAGCAACTGGAGTTATTTTACGATGTATAAATTTAGTTGGGACGAAAAAATGGTTGGAATCTCGCTAGGTGTTGTTGGTGTTTTGGTAAGTCTAGTTCAAGGAGGACTAATACGATGGACGAGTCGAAAATTAGGAAATGAAAAAAGTATTTATATTGGAATGGCATTGTATACTATTGCAATGTTTTTGTTTGCTTTTGCTTCCGAAAGCTGGATGATGTTTCTCTTTTTGATTCCGTATTGTCTTGCAGGAATCGCTGGTCCATCAATGCGAGCTATAATAACGAATCATGTTTTGCCAACAGAGCAAGGCGAAATTCAAGGAACAATTGCAAGTTTGATGAGTGCTGCAACCATTATTGGACCACCCGTAATGTCGGGTCTTTTTTATTATTTTACACACAAAGGAGCCCCATTTGAGTTTGCAGGAATGCCATTTGTTCTTGGTGGAATTTTAATGATGATTAGCGGTATTATTTCGTATTCTTCGTTAAAAAAGTACGCTACTTCAAATACAAACAATGGTTAAAGTAATCAATAATTCCCTTTCCTTTCATCAAAATATCGGCACCAATTATACCGTGTACTGGTTTTACTTTATAATGACTTAAGGCTTCATTGACATGGGATAAATCAAAAATCACAAGGTCAAAATCTTTAGTTTTCCAGTTGTTTAATTGTAATTTATTGTTGGACGATGTTTGTGTCAGCATACCTGTTGCGCCTGCACCCGAAGCTTTGGTTTTGGATTTTTTAGCATCCAATGCAAAATGTTCAATGCTTTCAAATCCCACACAACTGTTGGAAGCACCTGTGTCTAATATGAAATTTCCCATTATACCATTGATTTTAGCTTTGATCAAAAGGTGTTGTGTTTTGGTGATTTTAAAGGGGACTTTTTTATAATCTACTTTCTTTAATTTTTCGTGTAAATTTTTCATGTTGGAAATTTCTCTTTTGGGATCTATTGTATAATTAATAATGGTAAATTTTAAACATACAAGTCATTTAAGTTTAAAAAAGTTTTTGTAAAATAAACTAATTAAAAGAAAATATAAGTTAAAAAGGTTCGTCACAAGGCAATGTTACTTTACTTTTATGAACTATTAGTTTTACTTGATTATATTCAAATTAAAAACTTACATGACTTATATGTTTTAACAAAGCATGCCATAAAATGTTTGTATTTCTAGAATTAAGCTTTTTTTTAATGTAAAAATAGTGTTCTTATTTCCCCGTTTTTCATTCAACTTTCCTATTTTTTGTTTTGATTCTTATAGAAATCAGTTTGAACAACACAAAAACGCCTATCAACATTGTAACAATTACAATTCCCATAAGTACATAATTGGTTTTTTCTTTATTTTCCAAACTTCCGTAATAAACAAAAGGGGCCCAATAATAGGGTGTTTTTTTGATATTGGAGATGTTTTTGTTTTTTAAAAAATCACGTTTGGCTTTTGCATTGGCTTCAAAATAGGCGTCTTTTTTCTTTATATTTTTATAGAAATCACCCATAAATACTGCTGTTGTATAATCATTTACTTTCCATAAGGAGAACAGTAAATTTTGAGCTCCAGCGAATTGAAAACCTCTTGCAATACTCATTGCTCCTTCCGATTTGTAGAGTTTGCCAATTCCGGTTTCGCAGGCACTTAGCACAACCAAATTCGGCATTATATTCAAATGGTAAAGTTCAGAATACAAAACTTCTCTGTCGTAAAATTTGATGTTAGCTGGCGTTTCAATATCTCCCGAACTGGCATGAGTTGACAAATGGAGTATGGAGTAATTTGCTGCGTTTTTTTTGAAGTTTTGGAAAGTTGCATTGGTGTTGTCCAAAAATTTGCCTTTAAAACTGTTTTGAATGGATTGCAATTCCGTTTTGGAATAGGTCAAAGTATATTTGGTGTTCTCAAAAACGGGGAAGATTCCCAATACTGTTTTTTCTTTTGGACAAAAGGGCTTTGCATTCAAATAGAAACTTGCCGAATTGTTGTATGCAATAGTAAAATCATTAAGTAAATAGTGCATTTTTGCAAAATTGGTTGTTTTTGATTCTTGCGTTATTAAAGCTTCGAAAGGCATAAAATGGAGTACGCCATCAGGAATGATAATCAGATTTTTAATGGTGCTTTTTTTAGATAATTGTAACCTATCGTAAGCGATTTTTCCATAATGGTTGTATCCTTTTATATCATTTGTAATAGCATCGGCATCATTAAAATAAGCAATGAACTGCCAAAAATAAACGGAGTAATCGTTGTCGTTGCTAAAAGAATTCAATACTATTCTTTGATTTTGTGTGCCCTCCAAAACAAAACAGTACATTTTTTCATAGCCCGAAAAATAATAGATCATACGGGCATCATCGGATTCTAGTTTAGAACACAAAGCATCCAAATCGATTGGTTTTTCTTCAATAGAAGTGTTTTTAGTTTGAAAATCTTTTAGCAAAAGCATGGTTTCATTTTGCTTTTTAATGGCTTTGTTGATTTTGTAAATGTTTGCAAATTCCCCTTTTTGTTGTTCTTTCAGGATTTCATTGTTCCAAAATTGCAGTTCTTGAATTTTTTGTTTTTCTTTTTTTGAAGCGCTTCGGTTTCTGGAAAGTTCACTTTTTAAAACACCCGATTTGGTTTTTTCTGCCAGTTGAAATGCTTTTTCGATATAACTGATTTTGTTTTCTTTCTTACATAGATTATCATATATCGCAATACACTTTTCGGTGCGATTGCTCATCCTAATTTGATTGATAATTTTGGAGTTTTCATACAGCAATAAACTACTCATTAACTCCTCGATAGGAAAGCATAATGCATAAATTTCTAATGCCTTTTTGGGTTGGTTTTGTTGGTTATAAATGTCGGCTTGTAAGTCTAAGGCGTCCAGTAAAATCGTTTCGGCGTACAAAGAACTTTGTAATGGGGTGTTTCGTTTTTGTTTGTTGTATAAAGGGATCAAAGTTTTATATACCAATTGTATGGATTGCAGTGCTTGAGGGATTTTGCCTTGTTTGTATAATAACAATGCTTCTTCGTTATATAATTTTGCAATGGAACGAACTTCTTGATGTTTGGAAGTAAAGAAAAGTGTTTTTGCTTTTTTGAAATACATATTTGCCTTTTCAAAATCACTTCTTTGTCCATAAAGAGAAGCTAAGTTTCTGTAACAATTTGATAAAGCTTCAGTTTGGTTTTTTTCGTTTTCTAAAAGTGAAATGGACTTTTTATAACTTTCTTCAGCTTTAAAATAGTTATTGAAAGAAATGTCTGAATCTTTAGCGCTAAGCAAATAATTATTGCCCAGATTATTCCATAAATTTCCTTTTTGGATGGACGAAAGTTTAGTTAATTTTAAAGTATTTTCTAATAAGTTTATGGCTAAGGAATTCTTACCTGAATTTTGATACACAATGGATAAGTTAAGAATAGCGGCAATAGTGTTGTTGTCGTTTTTTTCTTGATTGGCAATGAAATAATAATGTTTGATGGTGTTTTCGGCATTGTCATAATCTCCAATTATGGTATAAAGATTTCCAAGTGGTTTAAGACAATATTCTACAATATCATATTCAGAGAGTTGGTAGGTTTGGTGTATTTTCCATGCTTTTTCATAACTGCTAATGGCTTGCCTTGTTTTTCCAAATTTATTCTCGAAATAGGCTTTGTTGCAATTTAAAACAACGATGGATAGTAATGCATCTTTGGATTTTTGATTTTGGTTTTTCCAAAAATGGGTTTCAATAGTGTTGAGGTTATGAATGCCTTCTATGGTTGGATTGGCAACAAATAGGTCAATGGCCTCATAAGTAATGTCTTCTTGAGCGCGTTTTTTTTGTCCGAACAAAGTCAGAGAAATAAAGAGAAATAAGAATACAATTTTTTTCAGCATAACTTTTATCAAAACTACTCGAGTTTATTTTGTCACTTTTAAATTAAATAATAGTGTAACAAAGTCACAACGAAGCAAAGCAAAATAAGTTGTTGATCGGAAAGATAATTAATACTTTTTTTAAACACTAAAACTTCCAAATAGCATACAACTGAAAATAATTAAAATCATTGTCAAAGTTAAATACATAACGTGCTCCCAAGCTCGGACCTATACGTGAAAATCCAGCTGTAAAATCCAATAGTAAACCTGATTTTAATTCTGGAGACGAATTTGTAGTCGTTATGGAGGAGTATTCTGTTCGTATTAAAAATTTATCTGTAGTTCCTTCATATACTTCGGTTTTGATGTTTTGTGTTTCTTCTTCGGCGATGTTCATATTGACTTGAAGACCTGCACCTACTCCAAAATAGGTTGAAATGTTGTATCGAAATAATACTGGAATTTCCCAATTGATATTTTTGTTTTCAATCGAGGTATAGATTTTATTTAAATTTACTGTCCCATTTCCTTGAATGATTTCCTCTTTTGCTGTTGTTGCTCCATCATACGAAGTAACACTATTTAGGAACTCAGCTTGTCCATAATAGCGATACGATTTGAAAGGAGAAATGGTCGCTCCCACAAAATAACTTTTTGAATTATCTAGTTTGGAATAAAAATTATATCCTGCTTTTGCACCAATAGAAATTCCTGGAGTAAAGCGGGTAGTGGCATAATTGGTAATAATGGGTTCGTTTTTGTCAAAAATAATAGCCGTTCTGCTTTTGGTTTTTATTTTGTGAAAGTCTTCATTGAACTTCATGGAGTATTTTACAAAACCTTTGGTGCTGTCTGCTTCTTTTACATTTTTTTGATTGGTTCCTGGTAAATAGATGTTTCTAAATACAAAGAATATCTGAGTTTCTCTTTCAATTACGTCCAAACAGCTGGTAGTGGCTACTTCCCCTTTCGGGCAAATAGGGCATTCGGGGTACATGCCTTCAATCTTCAAACTGGTTTTGTCAAACATATCTGGAATGTCTGTTTCCAATTGTATTTTTCTAGCGGGTCCTTCGCCATTGTTTTGGAAACTGGTTTTGAATTTGACTCTTTTGTATCTTACGAATCGGTAATTCATAAAACTTCCGTTGGAACCCATTTTGTTGGGATCATGGGAAGTGACAATTTCCATTTCCAGATTTTTTATTTTGTGGTTTTTAAAACTACGATTTGGTACATAAATACTACGCATGGTAATAGTTGCACTGGTATCTTTGAGCATTTCGGGAGTGGTTTTGAAAGTATAAAATACATTTCTTGTTTCTCCGGGATTGTGATTGTCTATTTCTAAAATGGATAAGTCTTTATAATTGTTTTTTGCCACTAATAAAGTCGAATCCAAGTCGGTTTCATTGGTGGTTTCCCGGTATTTTTTTGTGAAAGCCAAAGGTTCGTTGGTTGCTAGATAACGATTGGAATTGTCAATATCATCTACTGAAACAATATTATTTTCCTGTACAGCTCTTTCTCCTGCATAAGGACGTACTTCCTGCAAATCGAAATTGTTGCTTTTGAATTGTTTTTCATTATAAAAAAGATACAATTTTCCGTTGGTTACATAGTTTTCTAGGTTTTCATAACTCACTACTACTTGCATTTCTTGTTCTGGAATGGGGTCGCAGTTTTTAAAAATAGACAAACCCGTTTTGTCAGCAATTGAGGCAATGTCTTTGTAATTGGGGTCTTCGATATCATTAACTACTACTTTTTTGGGACGAGTAGCTGGAGGTTTTCCATTGTCATAATTGTTGGTTACTGTCAGTCTGGTGGTGTAAGTTCCTTTGTTTTTGTAGACATGTTTGGGTTCGGCTTCTTTGCTGTAATGGCCATCACCCAATTCCCATAAATAGGAGTAACTCGGTTTTGGAGCTCCTGCAATCGGAATCAAAGGAGGGGTTTCTGGTTTAAAGATGACTGCGTTTCCTTTTTGATCGTATCCTATAGTTGCTCTTCGGGTAATGGTGTCTTTCACTTTTACTTGTGCGTAAAATGGAAATGAAATGGCGATAAAAAAAACTATTAGTGATTTGTTCATAATGGGTTATTTAGGTCGGTCAGTTTTGGCAAAATAGTAAATATCAGAATCTATTCAATAGATGCTAAGAATCTAAGTGGCTAAGTTTTATGTAAACAATTAAAAAATAACTAAATAATTATCCCATAAACAATGAATTGGCAACTACAGTTTATTAAAAGGGATTTAGGCTGATTTTCTTTAACTTAGAATCTTGGCATCTAATGGATATTAATCTCAAATTATTTTTAAATGTAAAAAAAAGTGGTGAGCAAATCACCACTTTTTCTTATTTATTTAATTGTAACTTATTGAATAGCATTGATTGCAGCTATTAATTGAGCTTCAGTACCTACAGTTGTTTCGGCAAGAGTGAATGTGTATACATCATTTGCGGCTACAGTTACGGCTTTGATAGCCCATCTCCATTGTCCGTTGTCTTCGGTAGCAAAAATCACGTGACAAGCTAGTCCAATTGGAATTTGACCGTAGTGTTCGCTAAATAATCCTGCGGCAGTATAAGTGTCTAGTTTGGCCAGCGCATTTTGCCCTTCACCGTCATACGATAAGTAAATGGCGCTGTTTGTGTTGTCATATCCATCAGGAGCATCGGCTAGAATGGTGGTTCTTGGTCTTGGGTCGCTGTAAAATTTATCTACGTTGGTCCATCCAAAGTTTCCAAAAGATACGTAATAATTGTTTCCTTCGCCTTGTACGCCGCCTTTTCCACCGTTTGTACCAGCTGCATCACCTACTTCTCTCCAAACTAAGTTGTCTTTGTCTTCGGTATTTCCTAACCAAAGTTTCATGTCATTTTCTAATCCGCCGGTTAAGTTTGTTGGGACAAGAAGGGTCATGTTGGCTATTGTTTCTAATGCAACACCATCCTGTGTAGCTTTGATGTAGAATTCTCCTCCAGATATTAGTAAACTTTTATCTCCATTTGCCATTAATCCCATGGTTGGTTTGTTGGTTGCTAACATCGTTCCTTTGTCGAATAATTCTATATATTCAATTTTTATTGGGCCAGTTACTGCTATTCCGTTTTTTCTAAGGTTGTCTCTGTTAATCATTATTTTAACACCTTTTGCAGAGGTTAGGGTTACTGTTCCAGAAGCTTCTGTTATGGTAAAATTTTGTGTTTGTTTGGTTATGGCTTCGTTTCTTAAAGCATACCATTCTCCTGTACTTGGTCTAAAAATTGTTTCGTTTTCTGGAGTGTCGTCATTTGTACAGCTAGTCATTGAAAGTACTCCTAAAAATAAAATTGCTAATGTTCTTAAATTTGTGTTCATGATTTCTAGTTTTTTTTGAATCTGTCTTGAAAAAGTTCAAGAGGTTGTTTCAGATTCTGGTTGTTAAATATTTGTTTCTTTTGTTTATATCAATTAGGGTTTGATATTGTTACCCTTGTTTTTGAAAATTCTTTTTTAATTCTAAATTCATTCTTATATCAACTTTAGTTTTGATTTGTTACCCTGTTTTTTTTCATTTTTTTTTCATCGGGTAATTAATGTCCAAATTCTATTGATAAAAGTGATTCCTATTTTTTTTAAATTTTCCATAATCTAAAAGTTTTAAAAAGTTTCAATTATTGATTTATAATGTTATATCAACTTTAGTTTCGATTTGTTACCCCTGATTGATTTTTTTTTTTTTTGATTGACTCTTTTGATTATGCATCCTGCAAGGTTTTTTTTCGAACCTTGTAGGTATTTGTGTTTCGTTATTTATTGTTTTCCTGATTTTGATATGTTTTGATTTTTATCTTGTTTGTTTTATTAGTGGTTTGATTTATACCTACAAGGTCCAAATAAGACCTTGCAGGAAATCAGGAATTGATACAAATTGCTTTTTGTTGTTGTGAAAGTTTTTTTTAAAACTAAATATGTGGCTTTACGTGATGCGCGTAAGGGATAGACGGAAGCTACCGAAGTAGCCCAGATAGCCCGACCGCATTATGAGAAGAGGCCGAATATGCGCAAAGTAAAGCTGGCCTCTTTTTATAATGGGGTTACGCCCAGATGATTATTGGTATTCATAAAAAAGGATATGTCATGGTGTTTGGTCTTTTTTTAGTATTTTCGGTAAAAAGTTTTTTATGGCTCCAACTACTGTTCACCCCGATCAAATGTATATTGAAGGATTGGCGAATAATGATTCGGCGATTATTTCTTTGATTTATAAAAAGTTTGTGCCGAAAGTGGTCCATTATATAAGGAACAATTCGGGTGATGAAGATCAAGCGCAAGACGTGATTCAGGAAGTGATGATTCTACTTTTTAATCAAGCAAAAGCAAAGCAATTGCAACTGACTTGTCCTTTTGATGCGTACTTTTTTTTGTTGTGTAAAAGAAAGTGGCTCAATGAGTTGAAAAAAACATCAAATAAAGGGGTAACAATAAAGGATGATATGGCATCTATAAAAGAATCCGCAGATGAAATGGTTTTGCAAACAGAACTATTTGATGAAAAGCAACAACTGTATGATTTGATGTTTGAAAAACTAGGCGACAAATGCAAAGAGCTTTTGAAACTGAGTTTTACGCTCAAATCGATGGAAGAAGTAGCCGAAAAATTACTGGTAACGTATGGTTATGTTCGAAAGAAAAAATCACTTTGCATTGGTCAATTGACACAGTGGATTCAAGAAACCAATCGCTTTAAATCTTTAAAAAATACCTAGCCATGAACGAAGAACACTTTTTAGCATTTGATCAATATCTTCAAGGCGAAATGACGGATGAAGATAAATTGATTTTTGAGGAACAACTGAAATCGGATCCCGAAATGGCATCTGCCTTTGAAACTTTCAAGGATTTGAATCTTCATTTGGAGTATAAATTTGGTCAAGCCGATGAATTAGAATCTTTTAAAGACAATTTGAAAGGGATATCAAAAAAACATTTTAAAAAGTCAAAAACCAAAGTGATTGCATTCAAGCCATGGCAATATGCAGTGGCGGCGTCGGTGGCTGTTTTGTTTGGCATTCTATTTTTGGACCAAAAATCCAATCCTACTTTTGAGGAGTACAATCAGCCAGAAACTGCTTTTTTTACAGAAAGGGGAGAAGCGAATGAAAATTTAAAATTGGCTCAAGACGCTTTTAATGCTAAACAGTATAAAACGGCAATTCCGCTTTTTGAAACTATTTTGAAAACAGATCAAAGTGCCGAGATTCAGTATTTTTATGGTGTTTCGTTGTTGGAAGAAAATAAATTACAAGAGGCCGAAACGGTATTTACAGCTTTGGAAACTGGAAATTCTATTTATAAAAACAAAGCGATTTGGAGTTTGGCTTTGAGTAAACTTAAACAGAAGGACTTTAAATCGTGTAAGGAATTGTTGTTGACAATACCTGAGGATTATGAGGGGAATGACGAAGTGGATGCTTTATTGGAAGAGTTGGATTAACTTGATTGAGTCTTCTTGCAAAGAAAATTAGACACAGATTGCACAAATTAGCACAGATTCATTTGTGTAAATTTGTGCAATCTGTGTCTGTTTTTTTGTGTTATAATGTAATGGCGTTCTTTGTGTAATCCCTTTTTTGGTAAAGCCCATATTTTCGAGTAATTTTGTGGCCTTAAAAAAACAGACTTGGAAACAAAAACGATACTTACCGATACGCACACCCATTTATATTCAGAAGAATTTGATTTGGATAGAAATGACATGATGCAACGTGCTATTAACAATGGTGTGACCCGCTTTTTTGTGCCTGCTATTGATTCTTCTTGTACGCAATCCATGTATGAATTGGAGCAAAATTACCCCGAAAATGTGTTCTTAATGATGGGTTTGCATCCTACTTATGTAAAAGATAATTATCTAGAAGAATTACACCATGTTGAAACTGAATTGGCCAAAAGAAAGTTTGTTGCTATTGGTGAAATCGGGATTGATTTGTATTGGGATAAAACGCATTTACCACAACAGCAAATTGCTTTTAGAAAACAGATTCAACTTGCCAAACAGTATAAACTTCCCATTGTGATTCATTGTCGTGAAGCATTCGATGAGATATTCGAAATTCTAGAAGAAGAGAAATCGCCTGATTTATTTGGAATTTTTCATTGTTTTTCGGGTACTTACGAACAAGCATTACAAGCAATATCGTATAATATGAAGCTGGGAATAGGCGGAGTAGTTACTTTTAAAAACGGTAAAATAGATCAATTTCTAGCACAAATAGATTTAAAACACATAGTTCTGGAAACAGACTCCCCTTATTTGGCTCCAATTCCGTATCGTGGCAAACGCAACGAAAGCAGTTACTTAATTAATGTTGTTGATAAATTAGCTCAAATTTACTGCCTTTCTTCTCATGAGATTGCAAGTATAACAACTGAAAATTCTGTAGAAATATTCGGTATTTAAAGTCTATTTTTGTTAACTTTAATATTTTTTTTGTTCTTTTGTCCAACTAAATTGAAAAACATAATGAATAAATTTGACTCGATTCGGTCTTTTTATGACTCTGAAATAAATGAAGGAATAACAAAAGTTATTGATCATCCGATGATGAAAGCTTTAATGAATTTTTGTTTTCCTGGACAAGAAGATGAAGTTTGGAAAGAACAGCTTCGAAAAACACATTCTATTCGTGATTTTCAATGCAACTTTATTTATCATGGAGTGCAACAAGTGTTGGAAAAAAGTTCGGAAGGCTTAACCACATCGGGATTTGAAAAGTTAGAAAAAAACACCGCATATCTTTATATTTCAAATCACCGTGATATCGTTTTGGATACTACATTGTTAAATTCTTCTTTGTTTGAACATGGATTGGATATGACTTCATCGGCGATTGGTGATAATTTGGTAAAAAAATCATTTCTAAAAATTTTAGCCAAACTCAATAGAAATTTTTTGGTGCAGCGTGGATTGTCTCCAAGAGAATTACTTTTGAGTTCAAAATTGCTTTCAGAATATATGGCTGAGCTGATGTTGCATCAAAATCGTTCGGTTTGGATAGCCCAACGCGAAGGTCGAACCAAAGACGGTAATGATGCTACCAATCCAGGAGTTTTGAAAATGATTGGAATGGGATCTGATGAGGCTAATTTGATGGATTATTTTAAGAAGATTAAAATAGTTCCTGTTTCTATTTCTTATGAGTATGACCCTACTGATGCATTGAAGATGCCTCAATTATTAGCTGAAGCAAACAATGAAATCTATATTAAAGAAAAAAATGAAGATTTTAAAACATTATTAAGTGGTATAATTGGCCAAAAGAAACGAATACACATCCATATAGGCGATATATTGGATACAGAAATAGATGATATTAAATTAAATGTTGATACCACAAATAAACAAGTTCAAGCCTTGGCGCAAGTAATTGACGATTCTATTTTAAGTAGTTATAAATTGTGGACTACTAATTATATTGCTTTTGATATAGTGAACGAAACCAATAAATTTGCACATTTGTATACAGAAAATGAAAAATTGCTTTTTGAACGTCGCTTAGAAATGCGTATTGATCATGAACATCCAGTGGCCAAACAAGGTTTCTTGGCAATGTATGCAAACCCTGTTGTTAATAAATTAAAATACACAAATGTTGTCTAAAATTCTTTTGATTTATACTGGTGGAACCATTGGTATGCTAAAGGATTTTGAAACTGGTGCTCTCAAGGCTTTCAATTTCAGCAAACTTCTTCATAATATTCCCGAGCTAAAATTATTGGATTGTGAGATAGAAACTTTCTCTTTCGAAAATCCTATCGATTCTTCGAATATGAATCCCGAACATTGGGCTGAAATAGCTCGAACTATTGAGCGAAATTATACTGATTTTGACGGTTTTGTAGTGCTTCATGGTTCGGATACCATGTCATATTCTGCTTCTGCTTTGAGTTTTATGCTCGGAAATCTTTCTAAACCCGTTATTTTTACGGGTTCGCAATTGCCTATAGGAGATTTAAGGACGGATGCAAAAGAAAACTTAATTACAGCGATTCAAATTGCTTCTTTACAAGAAAATGGCAGACCATTGCTAAGTGAAGTTTGTCTTTATTTTGAATACAAATTGTATAGAGGGAATAGAACTACCAAGATTAATGCAGAACATTTTAAAGCATTTGTTTCTCCCAATTACCCTTTTTTGGTAGAGTCTGGTGTACATCTAAAAGTGAATTCGGACTTGTTTTTGCCTTTAAAAAATTCAGTTCCTTTAAAAGTTCATACTCAATTAGACAATAATGTTGCTATTATAAAAATGTTTCCAGGTATAAATGAAAATGTTCTTTCGGCTATTTTGAATATAAAGAGCCTCAAAGGGATAGTATTGGAAACCTACGGAGCGGGTAACGCGCCAACAGAAGAATGGTTTTTATTATTACTACAAAAAGCAATTGCTAGAGGACTGTACATTGTAAATGTTACACAATGTTCTATAGGTAGTGTAAGTATGGGCCATTATGAAACCAGTACAACTATGAAAAATCTAGGCATTATATCTGGAAAAGACATCACAACAGAAGCTGCTATTACGAAATTAATGTACTTATTAAGTCAAAATTGCACTCATGCTGACTTTAAAAATATTTTCGAAACTTCATTAAGAGGAGAAATGCAATAATATTGTTTTTTTTACTTTCAAAATTCATTTTTTTTAGTGTTCTTTGCACACCAAAATAAAATAGAGAGGTGTCCGAGTGGTTGAAGGAGCTAGCCTGGAAAGCTAGTATATGGGTAACTGTATCGAGGGTTCGAATCCCTTCCTCTCTGCAAGCTATAACCGTAAAACCAAACAAATAAAGGTTTTACGGTTTTTTTTTTGTGTTTGTTTTTTTATTTAATATCCTTTTTCATATTTATTTGTAATATAAATAGCCTTTAAAATTACTTGGTCGTGTATTTCATCGATATTATTGTAGTTATAACTATTTTTATATAAATTTTATGTTATGTTTGTTATTCTAAAAACAAATTTAACTTAACTGATAAAGAACATGTTCAAAACTACTTTACTAAGGGTTGCAAATCCTATTACTTTTGTGTTGTTTTTACTTTTCTTTACTACCTCAAATGCTCAGTCTGTTGATAAGAAGGTTAATGATGAAAAAAAGACTTATGGTTTTTTAAAATCTCCATTTTTTTTTACGGATTTGATAAATTCCGAAGTTACAAAAGAAAATGATGTTTTAATTATTAGCAAAACTTCAAATACAATTTGTAATAATGAAATTGTTGGCATTCTTAAAGAAGCCGATGTTCTTGATACAAATTTTGACAGTATAATGTTTGTACAGTATTACAAACAATTTGTAGTTTTTTATAAAAACATATCTTAGATTGATTTTCTTTTAAACGCCAAAATTTAGGTGTTCTTTTAATCTTTTGCAATTACAATTACTATATTTTTAAACTTCTTAAATTCAGTTTTTTTAATTTAAAATCAATAGTTAATAGAAAATTATTTAGATTTTAGTAATAATTTTATTTTCATAAAAATATAAAACTCTTTCAATTTTTATGTAATTATTTAAAAAAAAACTTACATAAAAAACGACATTTGGTTTTTTACGGAAAAAAGAAGCTTTTTAACGGTGCGATATTCGTAACTAGTTATTTTTTAGTATTTTCGCACTCGTAAAAATTTTTTTTTTAATTGATTGTTCTAATATAAAAATGAGTTTAAAATTAAATAAAAGTTTGATTTAATTTTTTTTTGGCCCTTAAGTTTAAATACCACAACCTATGCATAAAACTACTTTTTTTAAGAAAAAAGCAATTTTTTCTGTACTCTTATTTTTGCTGCTTACTTCTTTTTCTTTTTCTCAGTCTGGTAAAGATGGATCTTTAACCGTTACAACTTCGAATACGGTATTGAATCGTTATTCTAGAGTATTGGTAGATGTTGCAGTTGGCGCTACTTCTGTAACAGTTACAGATATTAATGATCTTAATAGAGATGGAATAGGATATTTACCACTTGGTTATTCTACAAGTGCAACTGGATTTACTTCAAATGCTTTGTCAAAAGGTGACTTGATAATGATTTATCAGGCGCAGGGAGCTATTATTAATGTAACTAATACGATGAATTATGGTTCAGTTGACAATTATAATGGTGCGGGTAGTTATGAGTTGGCCTATGTAGAAAGTGTTTCTGGAAATACCATTACTTTAAACTGTGCTGTAAAATTATCGTATTTTGCTGCTCGCTATGTACAAGTTATCAGGATTCCACAATATTCAACTTTGACAGTAAATTCAGGGGCTACAGTAGTTGCGGTTCCATGGGGAGCATTAAGTTTTGGTGGAGTTGATGAGT
Organism: Flavobacterium rarum (SeqCode); assembly: GCF_965234445.1. Classification (GTDB taxonomy): domain Bacteria; phylum Bacteroidota; class Bacteroidia; order Flavobacteriales; family Flavobacteriaceae; genus Flavobacterium; species Flavobacterium rarum. The sequence continues at coordinate 91,144 of NZ_OZ248485.1, forward strand.
CGTCTTTAGAAAGAAGAAGAGGAGGATTTATTGGTGTATTAGCTAATAATGTGATGAACAATGGATCAATCAATGCCAATGATGCAGGTTTCAGAGGAGGTACTATAGAGAATAATACAGCTGGAGCAGGGACTGCTTTTTATACGGACTTTGTAACTAATAATTCAAATTTTTCCGCCGAAAAAGGAGAAAGTATAGCAGGTTATCGTACCGATTATGATATTATAAATGGTAGATATGGTAGAGGTGCAGCTGCTAATGGTGGTGGTGGTGGAAACTCTCATAATTCAGGTGGTGGTGGTGGTGCCAACGGTGGTATTCTTGCCAACTGGTATAGAGGAGCAGGTGTAATGAATGATTTTGGCGGTACTTGTGGTACTCCAGGTGCTTGGGTGTTAGATCCTAATTATATAGCAAACGGAAATGCATTGACCAATTCTTCAGGAGGAGGTAGTGGAGGATATTCTTTTGCTAATAGTGATCAAAATGCTTGTACTACGGGTCCATCTTATCCTGCTGGTTTTATTTCGGCAGGTGTTCCTGTTACTGACCAAGTGATAGGTTGGGGTGGTGATAGAAGAGATGCAGTTGGTGGATTAGGTGGTAGACCTATTGTTTCTACTGGAATGCAGAGCCAAATTTTCTTTGGAGGAGGAGGTGGAGCTGGTGATGGAAATAATACGGCCAATGCTGATGGTGGTGATGGAGGTGGTGTTGTTTTTCTAGTGGTTGCCAATGCTATATCTGGAACGGGAACAATCCAATCCAATGGTCAAAATGGGTTTAATACAGTACCTAGTCATAATGATGCCCCAGGAGGAGGTGGTGGTGGTGGAACCGTTTTGGTTCAAGCCAATACAATCGCCAATACTATAGTTATAAATTCTAATGGTGGAAAAGGTGGGAATCAATTAATTACTAATACCGAATCGGAAGGTCCCGGTGGTGGAGGTGGAGGAGGAGTCATTTCTGTTAATGCAATTACAGACACATCTACCAAAACAATTCTTGGAGGAACAAACGGAAGAACAAGTTCTAGTTCAATGACAGAATTTTTAGCCAATGGTGCAACCAGTGGTAATGTAGGTTCAATAGTTGGAATTGCTGTAAATTTAAATGCTTCTATTTGTCAAACCGATTTGGAAGTTACTAAAACAGTTAGCTCATTGAGTCCTAATGTTGGTGATGTGATCACTTTCACGGTAACCGTTAAAAATAAAGGTAGTTTTGATACAACTGGTGTAATAGCTACCGATGTATTGCCAACGGGTTATACTTTTGGGGTAGCAACACCTTCAGTAGGAACATTTAACTCAGGAACTGGGGAATGGACTATTGGAGCTTTAACAAATGGAACTACAGTTAGTATGACTATTACCGCTACTGTTTTGGCTACAGGTCTATATTCGAATACTGCAACAATTACTTCAAATGATTTAGGAGATCCTATTACAGCTAATAATACACAAACAGTAATTGTTTTTCCTAAAATACCAGGTGACAATGATGTCGATCGTGTTCTCGATACAGTTGATTTAGATGATGACAATGATGGAATTTTGGATACAGTTGAAGGTTTATGCTTTTATACTGAATCTGAAAGTTTTGAAACACCAATTGTTTCAACTGTTAATGGAAATAACATACAATCTGGTTCTACTTTGAATGGTTGGACAAATGTGCCTACTGCATCTTTTAATATAATAAGAGTTAATGGAGCTGCTTATGCTCAAGGAGCAATAGCTGCTTCTGACGGTGTACAATATATTGATATTGCATCGGCTTCATCATTTACTGAAAAACCTTTTGTAGTAACTCAACAAGGAGTATTGAATACTTCCTTGTATTTAGGCAATCGCATAGATGGTGGTTATGCAGGTTGGTCGGGAAAAATTGAAATTGTAAATGCTTCAAATGTTATAATTGCTAGTGGAAATGTTGTTAATTTTACAATTGCTACCTCAAAAGAAACTTGGTTTAAAACAGAGATCACTAATTTTTCAATTGCACCAGGTTCATACAAAGTTAGAGCTTATGTAGACAATTATGGTCATTTTGATAATTTCAATATGTGTATTTCTACCGATACTGATGGTGATGGAATTCCAAATAATTTAGACTTAGATTCAGATAATGATGGTTGCTCTGACGCGAATGAATATTATGGATTAATTAATGCCGATGGAAATCAATCAGGTACCGATAATGGTCAATACGGCTCGGGTATTCCTACGGTTGATGCATCAGGTATAGTAGTTACAGCAGGCTATTCTGGGACCTATGCAGGTGCTGTCTCATTGGGGGTTTTGAGTACGGTTTCAAATCCAACTAATCAATCTACAATTGTTGGCGGATCAGTAATGTTTTCTGTTACAGCTTCAGGCGGATCGGCTACTACACTATTTCAATGGCAACAAAGCACAGATAACGGTGCTACTTGGTCTTCAGTTGTTGAAGGTGGAATTTATTCTGGCTCTCAAACTAATAGTTTAACATTGACAGGGGTTTCTTTAGCTATGAAAAATTATGATTATAGAGTTTTGGTTTCTCAAAGTAATTATGTTTGTGGTTTAGCAAGTAGTGCAGCTAATTTAACTATTTTAAATTCACCTCCAATTGCCAACCATGATGATAGAAGTGCTTTTCCTTTAACAGAAGATGGAGCGAATGGAACGGTTTCAATTCTTGCAAATGACACCGATCTCGACGGTAATCCAACAGCACCAGTGAATGTATTAGGTCAGTTCACTGTAGATTTAAATACAAGTGTGGCTGGAATTCAAACAATAGTTAATAATTCAACAGGAGATTGGACTTTGGATATTGCAACAGGAATTGTAACATTTAATCCAGCGAATAATTATAATGGAACAGCTACACTACCATACAATTTATGCGATCCAACAGGTGTTTGTACTACTACTTCAGCAACTATTACTTTTGTTGTAACTTCGGTAAATGATACACCAGCTGCTAATGATGATGATAGAAGTGCATCTCCACTGGCCGAAGATGGGGCTAATGGTACGGTAAATATAATTTCTAATGATACAGATGGTGATGGTAATCCTACTGCCCCATTCAATGCTGTTGGTAGATTTACGGTTGATTTGGATACAACAACTGGAGGAATTCAACCAACGGTAACAAATGCTACAGGAGTTTGGACTTTAGACCCAGCTACAGGAATTGTTACTTTTGATCCATCAAATAATTATAATGGTACGGCAACATTAACTTATAATTTATGTGATCCAACATCTCCAGTGCCATTATGTGATACGGCACTTATTACTTTTGTTGTAACTCCAGTGAACGACGCTCCAATAGCTGTAAACGATGCAGGCAGTGTAAACGAAGATGCTACTTTAACTGTTGTTGCTAATGGTGTTTTGGGTAATGATACCGATGTTGATACAGGAGCTACCAAAACAGTAACAGCAGTTCGTTTAGGAAATACAGAAGGTTCAGGTACAGCAGGAACCCTTGGTTCAGTACTAGTAGGAACATATGGTTCACTTACTTTAAATGCTGATGGAAGTTATACGTATGTAGCGGATAATGCGCAAGCATTGGCAGCAGGAGCTACTGCTCACGATTACTTCAATTATACGATGTCTGATGGTACTATTGCTACCGATATTGCCATAATCGATATTACAATTACAGGGACAAACGATGCCCCAATAGCTGTAAACGATGCAGGCAGTGTAAACGAAGATGCTACTTTAACCGTAGTTGCTAATGGTGTTTTGGGTAATGATACCGATGTTGATACAGGAGCTACCAAAACAGTAACAGCAATTCGTTTAGGAAATACAG
>NZ_OZ248486.1:0-75242 GCF_965234445.1 Flavobacterium rarum (SeqCode)
AAACTAGAATGGCTTAAACAAAGAACACAAACAAATCATTTTGCGATGAAAGCTCAAATATATTTAGCTGCTCAAAAAGCCGCACATGCAGAATTGGAAATATTGAAAAAACCAAGAAAGGCTGCGTAATTATATTTTAAGAGATGGGGTTTTATGGATTGTAAGTTGTTAACAATGCAAATGTTAAAACGTGAAAATTCGAGGACTTTTTTGCGTAAGATGAGTAAATAAATTTAATGTTTTCCAATAATAGAAAACTGTTGATAAATATCAACAGTTTTTTTTGTCATTTATCTACATTTTAAAGCTTACTTATGATGCAATTTTGAATTCTTAAATAACTTTAAAAACGTAAATCATGAAAATTTTATTAATTGGTGGTACTGGTAACATTGGTCAACGAATTTTAAAAGAAGCACTAGATAAGGGTCACGAAGTAACAGCTGTACAGCGAAAACCAGAAGCTCTAGAACTAAAACATCCTAATTTGACAACAGTCAAAGGTGACGTACTAAATGAAATAGAATTACCATCATTATTTGCAGGTATAGATGTAGTTGTTTCAGCAACATCTCTTTATGCTGGTCTAACAGCAGAACAGTTTAAACAAGCGCATCAAAACCTTATAGATGTCTTGAAAAAACAACCGCAAACAAGAATTATTGCTGTCGGAGGAGCTACTAATAATGAGAATTCAGTGGACATTAAAATGTTAGATGATGCCGAGTTTATGAAACATATTCCTGAAGAAATTAAACCTTCTATTTTTGCACATAATGAAGTACAAGGACTTTATGAAAATTCGGGGCTTGAAAACTGGACTTACTTTAACCCAGCTGCAATGCTTCAAGCAGGTGAACGCACTGGAAAATTCAGGTTAGGAACTACCGCTCTGGTTGTTGATGAAAACGGAGCAAGCAACATTTCATTCGAAGATTATGCGGTTGCATTGGTTGATGAAATCAAAAATCAGCAATTTGTAGGGAAGCCATTTACTATTGGTTATTAAGTAAATCATCATCGAACTTCACGAAATTATGATCAAACCTTACTGTGACTATTAGTAGGTAATGTTCAATCCAATGTAAATAACCGTTAATAAATAGGGCTTATTTAAAACCCAAAAATCACATTAACAAAAACAATGGATTATTATGATTTATACCTCATTTCTAGGAATGACAAGTTCAATAATTTTAAACATAAAAACAAATGTAAATTCTATAAAATCTATGAATAAAAAAGTCTATAATTATTTTGAAACGATACGCTTTTTATTAGTGTCTTTACAGAATATCTTTTATAATAAAATACACCTTTGGTCTATTCTATTCTTGCAAATGATTTACTCTAATAGGGCTTCAGCTCAAGATCCAACCTTGCCTCCAACGAACCTAGGAGCGGTAAATGTATTTGACGGTATGGGAGGTAAACCAGGATTTGTCTATCAGGGATTTGTACAGATATTCCAGACCAATAAAGTCGTCAATGGTCAGGGTCAAGATATACACTCGGATTTGAAAGTAAACTCCATAGTGCAGATAAATCAGATTATCTATCAGACACCGATCAAAGTTTTTGGAGGTATTTTGGGCTTTACAGTAATTATTCCAGTAGTCCAAATCAATGCCTCTAATTCGGGTGGGCCTTCACCTACGGTGAACCCAAATGTACTAGGTGATATAACACAAGGTACAGCGATTCAATGGTCAGAAAAGAAATTATTTGGCAAGCCATTTTCACATCGTTTAGATGTAAATTTTACTCTTCCAATTGGTTCCTATAACGAAAAATACAACATTAATCCCTCTGCTCAGGCTTATACGTTTAGCACGAACCACGCCTTTACCTTAATTTTGAATGATCGTGTCAGCATAAGTGCGAGAAATCAATTCAATTATAATACCCGTATAGTCGGACAAAAAGCTAAAGCTGGGGCTTTTTATAATGGTAATTACTCTATAGATTACGCCATTTTTCCCAATTTTCGCGTCGAGGCTGCAAGTTATTTTTTGGCACAGCTCAATGAGGATAGCTATGATGGCGATAGTGACTATTACCAACAAGAAATGGGTATTAACGACACAAAAGAAAGGGTTTTAGGCTATGGGGCTGGTTTGGCATATTTTACCAAAGGAGGTGCCTTAATAGAATTAAAAGCCTTTTTTGAAACAGCATCTAAAAATCGGGTTGAGGGCTACCGACCGACATTAAGAATTGCTATTCCGCTTAATTAAATAAAATATATTATCATTCGCCAACAGAAATAATTTCTAATGAAGAAATCTCAATCTGACCCCTACCGTTTTTAGAATTAAAAATCAAAGGATAAAAATTCTTTAACTTGATGATACTTGACCTCCCGAAGCAATTCCATAAACAAGAAAACCGTTGATATATATCAACGGTTTTTTTTGTCATTTATCATCGTTTTGGTCTTTATGGCTTATCTAATTTTGTAATAAATTATTAACTAATTAAACATCAAAAAAAAATGGAAAATTCACAAAAAATCACAACAGCAGAATTATTTCGTAACAGCTTAGATAAATTTCTAGCCAAAGACATGAAAGGATTGTCAGAATTTTGGGCTGAAAATGTAGTTGCCGAATTTCCCTTTTCTCCAGAAGGTATGCAGAATAGATTTGAAGGTAAAGAAGCATTTTACAACTACCTAAAAGATTACCCAAGCTTTATTGATGTAAAATCTTTGCCAACCTTAAAAGTATATAGTACTAATGATCCTAATATGGTAATTGCAGAATGGAGTGTATCAGGTGTAGTAATCGGAAACGGAAATCCTTACGAAATGAGCTATGCTACTTTTGTAACTTTTGAAAACGACTTAATTGTAAATTATAAAGAGTATTGGAATCCGCAGGCTTTCCAAAAAGCAATGAGTGGAGGAAGTTTTGAGTCATAATAAAACATCTTAATAAATTTCTATTCTTAATTTGTTTGTAAATAATAATTTGAAATTAAAAATAACTATAAAAATAATGCTAATAACAAAAAGTAATGAGTAACAAGGTTGTTTTGATTACAGGAACAAATAGTGGGTTTGGATGGCTTACCGCAAACAGTTTAGCCGCACTTGGTCATAAAGTTTATGCAACTATGAGGGATGTAAATGGCAAAAACTCAGATAAAGCTAAGGCTCTTTCATTAATAGAAAACATAACCGTTTTAGAGGTGGTTTTGACAGATGAAACAAGTATAAAAAATGCAGTTCAAACCATAATAGAAAATGAAGGAACTATAGATGTATTGGTCAACAATGCTGGAATTACTATGTTCGGAGTTGCTGAGAGTGCTACAGCTGAAGACTTACAGAATGTTTTTGAAGTAAATGTTATCGCACCATGGAGATTAATGAAATTGGTATTACCTTATATGAGAAAAAAATCTGAAGGTTTAATTGTCAATATATCAAGTGGGTTTGGAAGATTTTCATGTCCATTTTTCTCAATTTACAGTGCTTCAAAGTTTGCTATAGAAGGTTTGAGCGAAGCTTCACATTACGAATTAAGACCATTGGGTGTTGATATTGCAATCATTCAGCCTGGAGGTTTCCCTACTGAAATGACACAAAAAATTCAATCTGGTTCTGATTTATCAATCATGGACGATTATAAATTTATGGATAAATATTCTGAAAAAATGTTTAATTCAATGAATCTAATATTCGAAACTGTAAAGCCGAATCCACAAGAAGTTGCAAATGCTGTGGTAAATTTAATTAGTTTGCCAAAAGGTGAAAGACCGTTAAGAACAGTTGTTGACCCAGCTGCAATTGGTGATATAACCAAGACTGCCAATGAAGCCTTAGGTGCAGAATATTCAAAAATTCTGATGGCTTATGGCATGGAAGACCTTTTGATCTAATTAGTTTTGAACAACTCATCTTGTATTTGTGGTAAATAGATAGTTCCATTATAAAATTTTAAACTATGAGAAAACAAATAAGTGTTGCAACCCAAGGAAAAAGAGTGGGTATAAGTCCTTTAAATATTCAACGGATATTCCCCAATAAATATGTTGATGCAGTTGGTCCTTTTGTTTTTTTGGATTACGTAGCTCCTATCATAAAAAAAACTATTGATATTAATGGAATGGGTGCGCATCCTCATAGAGGGATTGCAACATTAACATATATAGTACAAGGTGAGGTAGAACATTTTGATAGTGCAGGAAACACTGGTAAAATATATTCGGGAGGAGTCCAATGGATGAAAGCTGGTAATGGAATAATTCACGATGAAATTATTAATTATGACAGCCAAACTGATAGTAAATACATTTATGGATTTCAGTTTTGGATAAATCTACCAGCAAAAAACAAAGCGGAAAAACCGCAGTACATTGCAATTCAAACAAATGATGTCCCCCGAAAATTCTTATTTGATAATGTTGGTTGGATAAAAGTTGTGGTTGGAAGTTATGAAGAATTAAATTCGATAATTCCAAATTATTCTGAACAGTTTTTGTATCATATTCATTTGTACGCAAAGCAATCCTTTTCAATTAAATTTGAAGATAAAACACAGGTTGCTGCATTTTTACCTACTCAAGATGTAGTGCTCAATAACACTGAATTTAACAATGGAGATTTTGTTGAATTTGATAATAATGCTGGTGAAATTGAATTCAAAAATAATTCTGAAAAAAGTATTGATATCATATTGTTTGGTGGTGAAAAATATACAGAAACAATAGTTGCTGTAGGTCCTTTTGTAATGAATTCGGTTGAAGAAATTGAAATTGCTAATAGAGATTTTCATGCAGGAAAGTATGGAAAAATTGAAATTTAAAATGCTATTGCTACAAAATTTAAAATAATTATTTAAAGTAAAAAAATATGAAAAGTAATAAGAAATTAAACGAAAAATATGACTTTATAATTGTAGGTGGTGGTTCTGCAGGAGCTGTACTGGCTGCACGTCTAACTGAAAAAAGCGACAATAATGTTTTACTCATTGAGGGCGGAAACGCATATCCTGCATGGGGCTATCCGTCTGCAATTTCAAGTGCGAGTAATCCAGGAGGGGACGCAGAACATAACTGGGGATTTCAATCTGAACCAACAACTTACGGAAATAAAATTGATTTGCCACGAGGAAAAGTTTTAGGTGGAAGTTCAGCTATTAATGGCGCAGTTGCACTACGAGCACGTCCAGAAGATTTTAAAAATTGGAATATTCCAGGTTGGTCGTTTGAAGAAATGCTTCCTTATTATAAAAAACTAGAATCTAGTGATTCTGGAGATAAAGAATTACACGGATTTGATGGACCTCTACCAGTCCGACAACTATTAAGAACTGATTTAACTTTTGTTCAAAGAGCATTTGTTGACGCAACAGTTACTATTGGATACAACTTAATCGAGGATTTTGATAGTGCCAATGCTAATGGTGTAGGCCCTTATAGAATGAATGTTGTTAATGGTGTACGTGTAAATACAGGAATGGCATATTTAACCAATGCTGTTAGAGAAAGAAAAAATCTTACCATTGTGTCTAATGCTGTTGTTGATAAAGTAGTTTTTAAAAATAAAAAAGCTATTGGTGTAGCATTAGCAACTGGCGAAGAATTTTTTGCAGAAGAAATAATTCTTTCTGGCGGTACCTATGGTAGTGCGGCGATTTTGCTTCGCTCTGGTATTGGTAATGAAAATGATTTAAATAAATTAGCAATCCCGGTAATAGCAAATCTTCCTGTTGGTAAAAATTTAAAAGATCATCCTTTTCATTATGCTGCTTATGCGATGCATAAAGAAATGGTTGAAACAAAATCGCCTCCTATAGCGGCAAAATTATGGACGTCATCTTCCATATCGAAAGAAAAAGAATTAGATATTCATATTACTGCAACTCACCTTTTTCCAGACGAATGGAGTCCAACACAAATGGGTTTTGTATTAGCAGTAGCCGTTACAACGCCTAAATCAAAAGGAAAAGTTTGGATTGAAACAACTGATCCTAATGTAAACCCGAAGGTAGATTCAAATTATCTAGAAGATGATTTTGACATTTCTAGAATGTTAGAAGGGGCTAAATTAGCCCGAAAGATTGCTACAACAGCACCATTCTCAAATTTTGTACATTCCGAAATTGCTCCTGGTGAAAATGTCGTAACCGATGAAGATTTAATCGAAGCCATTAAAAAAAATGTAGCTACTTACTCCCATCCTACTACTAGTGCTCCAATGGGTGCTATTGATTCTAAAGAAGCAGTGGTCGATTTTGAAGGGAATGTGCACAATATAGAATCTCTTCGTGTTGTCGATGCTTCTATTTTTCCTGACATCATTTCGGTAGCTACAAATATAACTGTGATTGCTGTTGCAGAAAAAATAGCCAATACAATTTTAAAATCTTTAAGTAAAAAATAATCTAAGCAGAATGGTCAACCCAAAGGATATTGCATCAGTAGTAGCATTCCTTGTTAGTTCAGATGGTGCTTGGATTAATGGACAACAAATCATTGCCAATGGTGGTTGTAGAATATAATTTTTTAATAAAATTAATATGGAAATTGGTATAGATAGTTTTGCATCTGCTATGTACGGCAGTACTACCCTAACTGGAATTGATGCTATGGAGCAGTTACTAGACAGAATTGTTATGGCTGATAAGGCAGGATTAGATGTTTATGGCATCGGTGAACACCACAAAAAAGAATTTTTAGATTCTGCTCCAGCTGTAATACTTGCGGCTGCTGCTGCAAGAACAAAACGAATTACTCTTGGTAGTGCTGTTAAAGTTTTAAGTACTGATGACCCTGTTCGCGTATATCAAAGTTTTGCAACACTTGACCTTATTTCTAAAGGTCGGGCAGAATTGGTTGTGGGTCGTGGTTCTGCGATAGAAGCTTATCCATTGTTTGGGTTTGACCTGAAGGATTATGATGCCTTATTTAAAGAAAAATTAGATTTACTGCTTCAAATCAGAGATAATGAATTTGTAACGTGGACGGGTAAATTTAGACCATCTATGGAAAACCAACCTGTATATCCACGAGCGGTTCAGGAAAAAATTCCTATATGGCTTGGTGTAGGTGGCACTCCCGAATCGTTTATAAGAGCAGGTACTTTAGGACTGCCTTTAATGGTGGCGATTATTGGTGGACAAACAGCCCGATTTCGCCCATTAATTGACCTATACAGAGAAGCAGGAAGTCGTGCAGGTTTTGCACCAGAACAACTAAAAGTGGGTTTGCATTCACCTGGCTACGTAGCAATGAGTAATGAAGAAGCTATCGCCAACTATTATCCAGGTTATGCTGAACTTTGGACAAAAGCTGGAAAAGAACGAGGATGGCCTCCAGTAACAAAAGCTGGTTTTGATGCATTAGTGGCACCAAAAGGTTCACTCATTGTGGGTAGTCCCGAACAAGTAGCTGAAAAATTAGTAAGACATAGCGAAGCATTAGGTGGAATTGACCGTTTTACTTTTCAAATGGACAATGCAGGTTTAACACACCATCAATTATTAGCATCTATCTATCGAGTTAATTGGGAATAAGGTAATTCCATATATTAACTCTTAAACTATCTTTTATTAAAGAAGATAATGTGCTCAAATAAATAATAAAATTAGCGATATGAAATGTTTTGCATATCCAATTAACTATACAAGATTGTATTATTTTGATTTAAACGTAAAATCGGAAGTGAAAAATTAAAATTAAGTCTTTTTAAAAGTTATTTAAATATTTGTTTTATAAATTTTGTACATAGTGCTAACATATGGATTTTCAATAGTAACAGTATTTACGTTAAGAAAAATAGAACCAAAAAGGTATTAATTATATAAAAAAACATTAAATTCCAAACACAAAATATATCAAAATGATACAAAACTATTTAAATTAAATTAATAAATTTGTAAATATTTAATTTAAATCTGTGGAATCACTATTCAATTATATAAATAGATACATCACTACTCCTATATCTGAAAGCGATTTTAAGAATATAAGTAGTCATTTGGTTTATAAAAAAATACGAAAAAAACAATATTTTTTAGCCGAAGGTGATGTCTGTAAATATTTTGCTTTTATAATAAAAGGTGCAATGCGAAAATATTATGTAGATGAAAACGGTAAGGAAAATATTGTAAATCTATATATTGAAAATTGGTGGGCTGGAGATCGAGAAAGTTTTATAATGCTTACAACAAGTAAATATTATATAGATGCTTGGGAAGATTGTGAAGTACTACTAATAACGAAAGAAAGTATGTTACAACTTAATTCTGAATCACCTGCCTTTAATGAAATGATGTTAAAAATGGATGAAAGGAATAATATAGCAAATCAAAAGAGAATAACTTCAACAATCAGCTTTTGTGCAGAAAAACGATATTTAGATTTTATAACTAATCATCCACAATTTTTACAGCGTTTTCCACAGCATCTTATTGCTTCCTATCTTGGAATAACCAAAGATACTCTTAGTCGAATACGCAAACAACACCTTAGTAAGTAAGTTAAATCATAGAAAACATAGACAAATGTCTATGTTTTTTTTTGCCATTTAGCTACGTTTTAACCAGTCCATAGCACATAATTTTGACTTATAATTTTAAATCAAAAAGCAATGGAAAAATCTCCTAAAATTGGACTAGAAGGATTACTTCGTCCAGCAGACAGTATTGTGGTACTTATCGACCACCAACCTTATCAAATGGCTAACTTGAATAGTCATGAACCTACAATGATTCTTAATAATACTGTAGGTCTTGCAAAAGCAGCAAAAGCCTTTAATGTTCCAACTATTCTTACTACAGTAATGGAAGAACGTGGAGGATATCTTTTTAAAAGCATTCAAGATGTATTTCCTGAGCAAAAACCTATTAATAGAACTTTTATTAATACGTGGGAAGATCCAAAAGTAACAGACATCGTTAAAGAAAGTGGTCGTAAGCAATTAATTTTAGCTGGCTTATGGACAGAGGTATGCGTAGCTATGCCTGCAATACAAGCACTAGGCGAAGGTTACGAAGTATTTGTTGTATCAGATGCATGCGGAAGTGTAAGTAAAGAAGCGCATGATATGGCGATGCGACGTATGATACAGGTTGGTATAGTTCCAATCAATTGGATGGCAGTTTCTGCAGAATGGCAACGCGATTGGGCTCGTATGGAAACAGCAACTAAATTATCTGAAGTTATTTTAGAACATGGTGGTGCAAGTGGTATTGCTTTAGCGTGGGAATTACAACTTTTAGCTACACCTCCTCCATCACATTAGTCTATTGTCTGAAATTGAATTTTTAATGTAAGCAACATTTTGATATTCATTAAAATGTTGCTTTCATTTAACTTAATTAAATAAATTATGGAAAAGGATTTAACTCGTCTTATGGAAGAAAATTTAGTTAGTGTATGGAACGAAAGAGATGCTAATCAAAGAATAAAAGCAATTCAAAACATCTATACAGCTGACAGTAATTTATATCATGTAGGACATCAAATAAGCGGTCAAAATGCTATTAATGAAAGTGTAAGTAATATTCAAATCAATATACCAAAATCTTTTAATTTTTTCAAACTTAAGCCAGTTACCATCAATAACAATATTGGGAGGCTAATTTGGGGAATGGGCGAAAATAGTGAGTCAATTGTTTCAACGGGTATGGACATTGCCGTTTTTGAAAATGGTAAAATTAAATCCTTGTATGTATTTCTTGAATAAATTAAAATTTTAAATATGAAATCGCCATTAACAAGCCGTTTGCGCAAGCAAACACCAATAAATAAAAGCGATTCTATATATGACCTCTAATAAATAACTTTTACATATATGAAAAAGAAAACTAGTTTTTCAACACAAGGTCAAAGAGCAGATATTGGTGACTTAACAATTTACCGAATCTTAGCAAATAGATATGCTGATGCAGTTGGTCCGTTTGTTTTTTTAGACCATATAACTCCAAAAGTTCATTCGACTTCTATGAATAGCGGAACTGGAGCGCATCCCCATCGAGGAATAGCGACATTAAGCTATATTATAGAAGGAGAAGATGAGCACTTTGATAGTGCAGGAAATTATGCAAAAGTGTATTCCGGAGGAGTTCAATGGATGAAAGCTGGAAATGGAATTATCCATGATGAGACATTAAATATAGATTCTCAAAAAGATAGTAATCGTACACATGCTTTTCAATTTTGGATTAATCTACCTGCAAAAAATAAAGCAGAAAAGCCAGAGTATTTAGCAATTCAAGGTGATGAAGTTCCGCAAAAAAAATTACCAAATGATAGTGGTTGGATAAAAGTAATTGCTGGCAGTTATGAGGATTTAAAATCTATAATACCAAATTATTCAGTTCAATTTTTATATCACTTTCAAGTTAATGCAGGAAAAAAATTCACCATTTCCATTGATGAAAAAATAGAGGTTGCTGCTTTCTTACCTACTAAGGGTGCAAAACTTAATGATTCCGAATTTCAAGCAGGAGACTTTATTGAATTTGACAGAAACGCAGGCGAAATAGTGATGGTAAACAATTCTTATGAAGTAATTGATATTATTCTATTTGGAGGAGAGCAATACACAGAACCAATAGTGGCTGAAGGTCCATTTGTAATGAATAGTACAGCTGAAATAGCAGATGCTTACCGCGATTTTTATGCTGGTAAATATGGTAAAATAAATGACCAAAAAGGAAAAGTATAAATTAAAATAAAAAGTAAAATAAGATGAAAAATAAAGAAATCGTATTGAAAGCAATGAATGAATTGTTTCGTCAGAAAGACAGTACAGCTATCGAACGTTATTGGCATGAATCATATCAACAACATAACCCATCTATGATAAATGGTCATGAAGGGCTGAGAAAACTTTTACCTTTTTTAGATGCTAATTTTAATTGGGAACCAGGTATAATTGTGGAAGAGAATAATATTGTGATTACTCATAGTCTTGTTCATGGCTGGGGACCAGTACCAGTTATAGTAGTCGATATTTTCAGGCTTGAAGACGGAAAAATAGCAGAACACTGGGATGTAGTACAAGAAGAAACTCCAGAATCAAAATCTGCAAATGGTAATTCAATGACATCTTTTAATCTATCAAAAAATGAAAAATAAGTTAATTGGCAATAGATATATAATGGATGTGGGTGTACTAAAAACTGAACTTTTCTTCGAATCAGAAGAATCGATGGTTTTTACAGTTATAGATGGAGGTTCTTTAACTAAAAAGGGGTATTCAGAAAGAGTGGAAACTACTACCGTTGAAATTCGTCCTAATGTATATATGGTTGCATGGAAAGAAATTTCTGATGCTACGGTAACGCATGTAGAAGACCATGAAAATGGGATTATTTATAGTAATGCAACATTGCCCGATGGTAGTTTCTATACAATGAAAGGGACAATAGCTCCAACCCGAAATTAACCGTAAACATGTTCCTTTAATAGAATATCACCAAAACGTAAATCAAAATTTAATTTACATTATCATGAATACAAATTTAAAAGAAACAAATGACACCATCCGCATTGGTTACAGTCTTTCTCTTACTGGACCTGTAGCTGAGAACACAAAAGCAGCAAGGCTAGCGCACCAAATTTGGGAAGCAGATGTAAATAGCAGAGGTGGATTACTTGGAAGAAGAGTAGAACTTATATGTATTGATGATTTTGGCGATGCCGCAAAAGTCCCTACTATTTATACTGACCTTATAGAAAATCTTAATGTAGAATTGGTTATTGGCGGTTATGGTACAAATACTATTGCTGCTTCCTTACCTGTGATTATAAAACGGAAGCGATTCCTTATTGGTCTTATGGGCTTAGGGGTAAATGGGCAACTAAAATACCCTAATTATTTTGCAATGATACCTACGGGGCCTAAACCTAATTCAGCATTAACAGAAGGTTTTTTTGAGCTTGCAGCTTCGCAAAATCCAAAACCGTTAACGGTAACCGTACTTTCTGCTGATGCCGAGTTTTCTCGTAACCCAGTTATTGGAGCAAGGGAGAATGCAGCTAAATATGGGATGCAAATCATTCATGAGGAAACCTACCCACTATCTACAGAAGATTTCACGCCAATAATTAACAGAATAAAAACTATTAATGCAGATATATTTTTCATTTGCTCTTATTTGAAAGATTCAATTGGACTTGTTCGTGCTATTCACAATAGTTATTATAGCCCTAAAATGGTGGGCGGTGCTATGATTGGTCCACAGAGTGCATCAGTAAAAACCGAACTAGGTCCGCTTTTAAACGGTTTCATTAACTATGAGTATTGGATGCCTGTTCCAAAAATGAATTTTCCAGGTGTTTCGGAAATGTTAGCCAAGTATCAGGAAAAGGCTTTGGCTGAAAATGTAGATGCTCTTGGTTTTTACGTGGCTCCTTTGGCATATTCCCAAATGCAGGTATTGGAACAAGCTGTTAATGAAACCGCTAGCTTAGATGATGAAATTCTTTCAGAATATTGCCGTTCTAACACTTTTGAAACAGTAATTGGTACGGTACGCTTTGGTAAAGGTGGTGAGTGGGTTGAACCTCGTGTTGTACAAATACAATTTCAAAATGTCCTCAATAATGAAATTGATACATTCAAGGATAGCCGAGTGCATGTCGTGGTCTCGCCTGCTGAATACACTTCTGGCTCTCTAATTTATCCATATGCTAAAAATAAAAAGTAAGTGGCAATTTTAAATCTATAAGTCAACAAAAAAATATTACTATGATTAATTTAAATTTTATACTAACATTTTTGATAGTTTCTAACATTTCGCTGGCTCAAAACATCGAAAAATCTATTGTTAGCAATCAATTTCAATTGGCGGGTGATAGCATTACTTTTCCCTTGACGATTGTTAATGCTTTTCCGTTTATTTCTGGAGAAATCAACGGCGTTAAAGGGAAATTTCTGTTTGATACTGGGCACCAAGGAGCATTAGATGTCAACAATAATGTCGTTCCACTTCTCTCACAAAAAGAGAAAGGTAATGGTTTTGTGGCGAGTGGACAAAAATTTAAAAATTATACTAATGAAAGTATTGAAGAAGTACGTTTAGCTAATGGCTTGCATTTTCAAAACCTCAAACAAATTCCTAGCGCTAATTATGATTTTTTACAAAATAACATAACTCCTGACTGTATAGGATATATAGGATATAATTTTTTCAAGGGATATATTTTCAAATTAGATTACACTAAAAGAAAACTTAGTTTTTATAAAAGTACTCCGGAAAGAGAATCTTCAAAAGACTTTTTAAAAAACGAAAAAATAGTAGCAATTATAGACTTCGAAACTAGAAATCGCCCCAATATTCCAATGATAAAAGCAAAAGTTGACGATGTTGAAATATTAGGACTCTTTGATACAGGCGGTTCTTACGGGCTTCTCGATTTTTCAGATAAAGAGGCTGAAAAGCTCTTGAAGAAAAAATATCTTAAAGACTATGGGAAAGATGGTTACGATGAAGATTTATTTGTTTTGAATAATGTAGCTGTAAATAATCAATTAACCACAGATTTCACGGGTATTCATACAATTGACAAAAGTAAAAGCATTCAGTTTAAAAAAGCTACAGGAGTAATTGAAGATAACATTTTAATCTTGGCTTATCGATTTTTGGCAAAATATAAAACAGTATGGGATTACGAACATAAAAAAATTTATGTTTTAGAATACTAACAAAAGATTTAAAACTAATTTAAATAACTATAACATGAAAAGAAACGCAACAGCCGTATGGAACGGCACAATTAAAGAAGGTAAAGGTCATTTAACCTCACAAAGCGGAGTTTTAAGACAAACACCTTACACTTTTGTATCTCGTTTTGAAAATGGAACAGATACTAATCCTGAAGAACTTATGGCAGCAGCTCATGCTGGTTGTTTTACTATGAAATTGACTGCCGAGCTTACAGCCGCAGGATTCAACCCTGATGAACTGACGACTACAGCAACAATCACATTAGACAATGGTGTTATCACAAAATCTGACTTAGTTTTGAATGCAAAAATCACTGGAATTACAGAAGAAGAATTCCAAAGAATTGCAAAATTGGCAGAAGAAACATGTCCAGTAAGCAATGCTTACAAATTAGAAATTACCTTAAATGCATCTTTAATTTAAAATAAATAATAAAATGAAAACTTTAAAAACCCTAATTGTAGCTCTAGTAATATCTTTAATTACAGCCAATATGACAGCACAAAATAGTGTAACCTCTTTAGCAAGAGAAGAATACATTACAGTTGAAAAAAATGTAAAATTACATGTTACAGATTTAGGTCAAACTCAAAGTGTACCAGTTGTTTTGATACACGGATGGCCTTTAAGTGATGCTATGTACGAGTATCAATATCAATTTTTAGTCGACAAAGGATTCAGAGTAATAGGTATTACTTTGCGTGGTTTTGGAAAATCTGACAAACCTTATGGGGCATATAATTATGATGTATATGCACAAGATATTAAAGCGGTTTTAGATAAGTTAGATGTAAAAGGTGCAATATTAGGAGGTTTTTCAATGGGTGGAGCAATAGCAATACAATATGTGGCAAAATATAATGCTTCAAGAGTTAGTAAACTTGCTTTGTTTGGTGCTGCAGCTCCTGTATGGACCAAGCGCAATGACTACAATTACGGTTTTGCTAAAGAAGATGTTAATGGTCTTATAGAATTAAGCAAAAACAACAGACCACAACTTTTAGAAAATTTCGGAAAAATATTTGGAGCTTCTGAAACTGCTGTGCCTACAGGTATTGCTAACTGGTTAGGAGGTATAAATTTAGAAGCATCACCTTATGCAACTACCCAAAGTTTAATTGCATTGAGGGATACAGATTTAAGAGGTGAACTTTCTAAAATTAATATACCGACAGCGATTTTTCATGGTACAAAAGATGTTATTTGTGAATTTGCTTTAGCTGAACAGATGCATAGTGGAATAAAGAATTCTTACATCGTGAAATTTGAAAAAAGTGGTCATGGTTTATTTATTGAAGAACTAGAAAAATTTAATAATGAATTACTAAGCTTTATTAAAAGGAGAAATTAATAAATATAGATGCTTCAAAAATATTGATCTTTAAACGAGGAATCGCAAATCTTTGTTGGTTACAGCGTTTCCTCACTTTTAGTTTCCCTGGTTATTCACTTTTAAACGTATGTGAATTTATAATCAAAAAAAACAACAAAATATTTAAAAAAATGGCAAAATCTAATTGGTCAATAGACCCAACTCATTCAGAAATAGGCTTTAAAGTTAAGCACATGATGTTTACAAATGTATCTGGCAAGTTTAATGCTTTTAAAGCTACTATTGAAAATGAAGATGACAACTTCGAAACGTCAATAATTAATTTTACAGCAGAAACTTCTTCAATCGATACAAATAATACGGATCGAGACAATCATTTAAAAAGTGATGAGTTTTTTGATGCTGATAATTTCCCAAAACTTGCTTTTGTTTCTACTTCAATAAAAAAAATAAATGAGAATATATTTGTGATTTTTGGTGATGTAACAATAAAAGGAGTTACGCGAAATATTCAACTTGAATCAGAATATAGCGGGTTAATGACTGACCCATGGGGTAACACTAAAGCGGGTTTATCAATAATTGGAAAAATAAACAGAAAAGATTTTGGTTTAACTTGGAATGCTGCATTAGAAACCGGTGGTGTTTTACTTGGTGAAGAAATCAAATTGCATATTGAAATTCAATTAATTAAGCAATAATTAAAATGGTTGATCATAGTTAATTAAAAAATACTTAAATCAACTAATTTTTATAAACATAAAGTCAAAAAATGGAACAAGTAAAGTACAAATCATTAGAAGTTAATGGTGTAAATATTGCATATCGCGAAGCAGGAAATAGTAAAAACCAAGCATTAGTATTGTTACACGGTTACCCATCATCTTCTCATCAATACAGAAAGGTATTAGATCAACTTTCTGATGAGTTTTATTTAATTGCGCCTGATTACCCTGGATTTGGAAATAGTGAATTTCCCTCTCCAGAAGAAGACTATGAATACACTTTTGATAACATTGCGAAAACAATAAACGCATTTTTAGAACTTAAGAACATTAATTCTTATGCGATAATGATGCAAGATTATGGAGCTCCTATCGGATTTAGAATTGCTGTAGCAAATCCTAAAAGAATAACTGCGATAATTACTCAAAACGGAAATGCCTATGAAGAAGGCATCGGAGATGCTTGGGCAAGTATAAAAGATTTTTGGGCTAATCGTAATGAGAAAACTGAAAACACGTTACTGCCAGCTTTTACATTGGAAGGATTGAAGTGGCAATATACACACGGAACTCGAAATCCTGAAATGGTAAATCCTGATACTTGGCATTTAGATTTCCTTAGAATGAATAGACCTAATGCCCACAAGGTTAATTTAGATTTATGGTACGATTATAAAAACAATTTAAAGCAATATCCAAAATGGCAACAATATTTGCGTGAAAATCAGCCAAAACTGTTAGTTGTTTGGGGTAAAAACGATGAGTATTTTCCTGAAAGTGGCGCCAAAGCTTTCAAAAAAGACGTTAAAAATGTAGACTATAATATTTATGATACCGGTCATTTCGCTTTGGAAGAAGACGGTTTTGAAATCATAAGTAAGATCAGAACATTTATGAAAACTGTATAATATTAAAAAAATAAAATAATGAAAAACATATTAAAATTAGAAGAATTAGGTCAACTTCTACTATCAATATTATTATTTAATAATTTAGAATATTCGTTGTGGATATATATGGCTTGTTTTTTATTACCTGATTTATCAATGGTTGGGTATTTAATAAATTCTAAAATAGGTGCTTTGTTTTACAACATATTTCACCATAAACTAATAGCTGTTTTTATTTATTTCATTGGAATTTATTTGAATATCTCATTGCTTGTGCTTGCAGGAATCATATTATTTGGACATTCAGCCTTTGATAGATTTTTTGGTTTTGGTTTAAAATTCAATGATGATTTTAAAAACACACATTTAGGATGGATAGGAAAAAAACAATAATTTTTATCGAAAACCACAAATTATTTATAATTAAAAATTAAAGAAAAGTGGAATCAAAAAAAGTAATTTCAAGTGTTAGTGGCGAAATCAATAATACTAATTTTCAATCAAAAATTATTTGGAGAAATGGTGAGTTTCTAATGGACGAACCTATAAATATAGGCGGTAATGATTCAGCCCCGGATCCTTATTCTACTTTACTTGCTGCATTGGCAGGTTGCACTTTGGCAACAATAAAACTATACTCAAAAAGAAAAAATTGGACTTTTAAAGAAATTCGAATAAATATAGATTTATGTACCGGAGAAAATAATGAAACGTTAATTGAAAGGGAAATTTATTTTAGTGATGATATCAGTGATTTTCAAAGAGAAAGATTATTATTTATTGCAAAAAAGTGTCCTGTTTCTAAAATATTAGAAAATAATATAATCATAAATACAACAATATAATTATGGAAATACTACAAAAAGACGATAGCAAAAAAGGAATGTTTTATATCGAGCAAGATAAAAGGTTATTAGCAGAAATGACTTATGTGTGGGCAGGTACAGATAGAATAATTATTGACCACACATTGGTAAGTCCAGCATTGGCAGGTAAAGGTGCTGGTAAACAAATGGTATCAAAAGCGGTTGAATTTGCAAGGTCAAAAAATATTAAAATTATTCCATTATGTCCGTTTGCAAAATCAGTTTTTGATAAAGTTCAAGAGTTTAAAGATGTTTTATAAACAATTAATATAGCAATAAATGAAAATATTAGGATTTGCTGGCAGTAACAGCACTACGTCAATAAATAAGAAGTTAGTCACTTATGCTACAACTTTTTTTAAAACGGCTGCAATAAACATTTTAGACTTAAACGATTTTGAAATGCCTATTTATAGTGTTGAATTGGAAAAATCTATGGGAATTCCAAGTGAAGCAAAAATATTTGCAGCTCATATTGATTCTTCAGATTTTTTAATCATTTCATTAGCAGAGCATAATGGAGCCTATTCTGCTGCTTTTAAAAATATTTTTGATTGGATTTCAAGAATTCCGAACAGAAAAGCTTTTGGAGAAAAACACATGTTATTAATGGCAACCTCACCAGGTCCTCGTGGAGGATTGACTGTATTGGAAATCGCTAAAAACAGATTTCAATATAGTGGCGGTATTATTGCTGAGACGTTTCATTTACCAAGTTTTAATGAAAATTTTGTAGAAACTAAAGGTATAATTAGTAAATTCTTATTACAACAATTGCAACAAAAAATTGAGGAAATAAAAAATCAAATTCAATAAAAAATGGACTTAAAAAACATAAAAAAAGAATACACTAATGGTGAAATAACTGTAGTTTGGCAATCGAGTAAATGCACTCATTCAGCCAATTGCGTAAGAAATTTAGCTTTAGTATTCCAGCCTCAATCTCAACCTTGGATAAAAATCACTAACGCAAATAGCGAAGAAATAACAAATGCTGTTTCGAAATGCCCTTCAGGAGCTTTAAGTATAAAAAAATAAAAAAATTAAATTATGAAAGCAGCAATATTAAAAGAGTTTGGGTCTGTAGACAAGTTCGAAATTGTAGAAATACCAACACCTAAACCTGGTTTTAGGGAAGTTTTAGTTAAGGTATTTGCAACTTCCATAAACCCTCTGGATTTCCAAGTACGTCGCGGAGATTATAAAAACGAATTGGAATTGCCTGTGATTACAGGTCACGATGTATCCGGACAAATAGTAGAGCTTGGTTCTGGAGTAGAAAATTTCAAAATCGGAGATGAAGTATATTATACGCCAGAGATTTTTAAAGGGCAAGGAAGTTATGCACAGTATCATTGTGCTCACGAGTCTATCATTGGTCTAAAGCCCAAAAACATTAGTCACTTAGAAGCAGCAACGCTTCCTTTAGCAGCAGGTACTGCGTGGGAAATGCTAGTTACAAGAGCACAACTTAAAATAAACCAGTCTATTTTGATTCACGGTGGTGCTGGTGGTGTGGGAATACCAACTATTCAAATTGCAAAGGCTATGGGGGCGATTGTGTATACAACTGCACGAAAAGTACATCATCAATTTCTTATTGAACTAGGAGCTGATTATGTGATAGATTACGAAAATGAAAATTACATAAGTGTAATTCAGCAATTGACAGACAATAAAGGAGTTGATGTAATAATTGATACTATTGGCGGAAATACGCTGTCTGATAGCGGTAAAATTCTCAGTCAAACGGGACAAGTAGTTACATTAGTTGACATCGAAAAACCTCAAAATCTTATTGAAGCTTGGGGGAAAAATGCCACTTATCATTTTGTATTTACTCGCCAGAATAGAAATAAACTAGATGAATTAACTCTATTAGTGGAAAATAACAAATTAAAGCCAATTTTAAATAAAGTATTTCCATTATCAGAAATAGGTCAAGCGCACAGTTTACTGGAAACTAAAGCTGGTAATAAAGATTTTTATGGTAAAATTGGAATAGAAATAGACTAAAACTTAATTAGAAGAATAAGTAAAAATTTACAAATTAGATCCAGTACAGTATTCATTTTGACAACTTGTAAAATATGAAGCAATTATTTAGATCGCATTTAGAAAAAATAGTAACATTAACTGATGATGAGTTTGAATATGTAATGTCACATTTTTCATTGATGAATTTTAAAAAGCGTGATTTTTTAATTACCGAAGGTAAAGAAGTAAAAAACGTCTTTTGGGTTGTATCTGGGCTTTTAAAACTTGACTATGAAGATGATTTGGGTAAACAGCACGTTATTGCTTTTGCAATGGAAGATTGGTGGGAAGCAGACTTTTTCGCATTTTTTAACCAAAGTAAAGCAACAATGTCTTTACAAGCTCTTGAAGACACTCAAGTGTTATGTTTGACTCTTGATAATTACAATACTTTACGTAAGGACTTTCACAAAATGACTTACTTCTTTCTGGAGAAAGCAAATAAGGGACATATTAGCTCTCAGCAAAGGATATTGGAACTAATTAGCACCAATGCCAAAGAACGTTATGATAAGCTACTAAAACGTTATCCAATACTTCTTCAGCGTGCTTCTCATACTCTCATTGCCTCTTACTTGGGGGTAACTAGAGAGACATTAAGTAGACTTTCTGAAAAGTAAAATACATTAAAAATAATTGTGAGGTTTGTCACGAAAAATAAGTTCTTCTTTTTTCGAAATTTGTTTCAAATATTTAAAAACATAACCTTATGAAAAGAGTTGCTAAAATTTTTGTACTTACATTATTAACTGTTGCGCCTGTTGCTGCGCAAATTAAAAAAGAAAAACAAATGGAAAAGAGAGAATTCAGTCCGTGGAAATGGCAGGATAATCTAAGTTATGTCCAAGCTGTTGAAGTAAAAAATGTACAGAGTACATTGTATGTTTCTGGTCAGGCTGCTGTGCACAGCGATGGTACATCAAGTAATGCTGATATGCGTACCCAACTTGCATTAGCAATACAAAACTTAGAAAAAGTGATTACTGAAGCTGGCTATGAACCTAAAAATATTGTTAGACTTACTGTTTACTCAACTTCGTCTGACGAGTTTATTAAAAACTGTTTTGACTTATTCCAAGATTTTGTTGCAAAGCACGGAATGAAACAAACAGTTACTCTTTTACAAGTTGTTGCATTATACGAAACACTAAATATAGAGTTGGAAGCAACAGTTGTAAAATAATTTAAAGAGTTTTTACAAAGCTATCAATATTCACAATTCGAAATAATTTTAATTAAAATACAATAAGTTCATATACTGATCAATAAACTGTTAATAAATAATGTAAATCTTACATACCTTTTTCAGGGAAAAACAAATTATGGAAAAACTAAGAAAACATATTGAAGAAATTATACCTAATTAGCGATCAAGAATTTGAATCTATTAAACATTTTTTCACTATTAGAAAGGTATTAAAGAATCAATATTTAATTCAGCAAGGAGATGAAGCTAAATACGAATACATCATTATGAGCGGTATTTTCAGAGTTTTTTATTTGGATGAAAACGGAAAAGAGCACATCGAACAATTTGCAACTGAAAACTGGTGGATGTCTGATTATATTATCTACTTATATAATTATCAAGCGAATAAGTATGTTTTATGCATGGAACAAGGAGACGTTTTACAACTCAATTTACTAAATAGAGAAGTCTTTATAGCAATATGGATAGCCCTTTTCGGTGTATTATCATTGTATTTAATAGGAAAAATAACTTTGCCACACGATAGCCCATTACCTTTTATTTCTATTGGAAGACTATTATTTGGATTGACAATAGTGTCATTTACAATTTCTATGATACCTGGATTTTGGGGAGTTCCACTAAAATTAATTGAGGCATTTCCTCCACCTTTAAAATATTTAGAATCTCCATTCGTAATAGGAACTCCCAAAACAAATATAGCATCAATTAGCCTTCCTTCTGGTGCAAATATTGGAGTACATGTCATTACCGCTTTTAATAATTATAAAAAAGGTTTGGCTTATCCCAAAAAAGTAAATAAACCAATTATGCTCGATTTTACAGGAAACGCTTGTGTAAATTGTCGCGAAATGGAAAATAATGTTTGGTCAGATGGAATAATTTTAAAAATTTTAAAGCAAGATGTTGTATTAATCTCATGATATGTAGATGACAAATGAGATTTACCAAAAAACCAAAATTTAATTTCAAAAACTACAGGTTCCTATATAGAAACAATTGGGGATAAATGGACAAATTTTATGATTCCCAAATATAAAACCAATACGCAACCTTAATATGTCTTTTAAGATTTAAAGGGGGAACTCCTTGAATTCACAAACACCTACAATAAGTTATACCAGCATTTCAGAATATGAAGCTTGGCTAAAAAACGGACTTAATAATTTTAAATAAAATATACGCTAAATGATTTCCTTCTTACTTTACCTTATTTCACTAATTCCGTTACCAATTTTATATCTTTTTTCTGATTTTAGTGCTTATTTACTTTATCATGTTTTCAAATATCGAAGAATTGTAGTTTCAGAAAACATTAAAAATTCATTTCCAAATTTAACAGATTTTGAAAGAATTTGTATCGAAAAAAAATTCTACAAAAACTTCAGTGATAGTTTTATTGAAACAATAAAATTACTTTCCATTTCAGAAAAAAAATTACAATCTCATATTACTGCTGACTATTCCGAACTTGAAAAAATACTCTCCAAAAATCAAAATTGTCATATCTATTTAGGGCATCAATTCAATTGGGAATGGGCAAATGCACACATTGCATCTGTACTTCAAAATACAAACATTGTTTCAGTTTACAAACCTTTAAGAAATAAATCAGCAAATGATTTAATTTTAAAAATAAGAAGTCGTTTTGGTACGAAAATGGTTTCTTCTAAAAATATGAAAAAAGAGATGTTATCTTTCACAGACCAAAAACATGTTTTAATTTTGGTGGCAGACCAAAACCCAAATATTCCTCAAAAAAGCTTTTGGACTTCATTTCTAAATCAAAGAACTGCTTTTTTGAGTGGAACTGAACTAAATACGGCACATCACAAAACGCCAAGTCTTTTTGCCAACATAATTCGAGTAAAAAGAGGACATTATAAATTAGAAGTAACACCTTTTTTTGACTTCTCTAAAACCTATGAAATAGGTTTAATTACGAATATTTTTACCAAAAAACTAGAGAATGCAATCATTGTAGATCCTCAAAATTATCTCTGGAGTCATAAACGCTGGAAACATAAGTACAAAAACGAATATCAAAAACGATGGATTAACAATACAAAAGAGAACCTATTAATAAATGAAAGAGTGAACAGCATATAAAGAAAGTCAGCAAAGACCTATCATAATTTGTATTGTTTCTATTATTGGGTTTTTTCTTTTTTTTAAGTCATAGTATACAGTTTTATAATATAATGAATTATATGGAAACATTGAAATATTTTACACATTTTCATACTAAATTTTAAAATATATTTAGAAATTTTGTATTAAAACTAGTTATGGCAATAAAAAACTATCACAACAACGAAAAAATTAAAATTTAAAAAGACATTAAATCATTTATTATTGAGGATGATGAAATAGTAAAATCAATATCATATTGAAATCAGATATTAGAGTAACCTCCTGTGAAAACTGTTATGATTTAATTAATGAGAAACAATTGCCGATGCGATTTTAGATCAGATAATTCAATCAAAAATATAGATATGAATCCAGAATTTTAAAAAACCATAAAAATTAGTCTACTTTAAACAACATAATACACTATTCAAAAAAAGACAAACATTATTTCGAATTGAGTGAAGCTCTTTTACTTCAATATGTGGTTAAGCATTATTTTGTTAAGAGTTGATTTTAGATTGCATTAATCCAGTTTACTATACTTTAAAAATACTATTTACTTTATTTCGTTGAAAACATTGTATAACCTTCGACATTTCGCTAACCTACAACAAATTAAAAGTAAACAAAACACTGATTTTTAACCACATAATACAAAGGCACAATAATTGTTATATCATCCAAAGTTAGCATCTAAAGTAGAGGCAACTTAAATAAATTAAAATAATCATTTAAAAAGAAAAAAAATGAAAAATGTAGCACATTTAAAAAATGAGAAAAGTACAATTACAAAAGTACTTATGGCAATCTTACTACTGTTTATGTTAACAACTACTGTATTTGCTCAAAAACAAGTTAAAAATATCGTGTTGGTTCATGGTGCTTTTGCTGATGGCTCTGGTTGGGAAGCTACTTATAACCTTCTAAAAAAGAAAGGATTTAATGTTAGTATTGTAGCTAATCCAAACACTTCATTTGCTGAGGATGTTGCAGCAACTAAACGCACAATTGATCGCATAGATGGACCAATATTGCTTGTTGGACATTCGTATGGTGGCGCAATCATTACTGAAGCTGGAAACTCAGAAAAAGTTGTAGGACTGGTTTACATTGCAGCATTTGTTCCAGACCAAGGCGAAACATTATTGCAGTTACTACAAGCTGGGCCTCCTGCTCAAAACTCTGGAATTGAAGCTCCATCTGCTGACGGATTTGTTTGGTATAATAAAGCCAAATTCCGTTCGGGCTTTTGTGCCGATGTTAGCAAAGAAAAGGCTGATTTTATGTATGACTCACAAGTTCCTGTATCTGCTTCAGTTTTTGGAGCTTCAGTTAGCAAAGCAGCATGGAAAACAAGACCTACTTGGTATATTCTAGGAACTGATGACCAAACAATTCCTGCAGTTGGGGCAAGATTTATGGCAAAAAGAGCCAATGCAAAACTAATTGAAATAAAATCGAGTCACGTAATATATCTGTCACATCCGAAAGAAGTTGCTGATGTAATTGAAACCGCAGCAAAAGGAAGCTCTAAATAATTTATTAAATTCATATTACTTTTAAGGGATTTTATTCAAATTTGAAGAAAATGAACATTATAGTAACCGTAATTGACTTTAGAGAGTACTATTAAAATAGTAGCGTATTTTAGAAATGGTAACCCATAGGTGTAATTTTAAAAAATAACACCTATTGGGTCATCATTATAAATTGTCAGTCTGTTTTTTGAAAATGGATATACTAACTTAGTAGATAGAAAAATTAAGATCGAAATTTTAATAAATGATGCCAAATAACAAAAATTTAAAGAAAGATAATATGGTAAAGAAGTATAAATATTTAAGTCCTTTCAAAACCTTGATTTCTTTTCATAAATTAATAAAAGGATTGGAAGAAGTGGCAGCTTCTGATAATGGCTATAAAGCAGAATACTCCAGAGATTTATTAAATCAAATTAAAGATAAACCTGAATTTATTGATGGAATTGATAATATTAATATAATTGAGAGTAATCAAGAATTAATCAAGAATTTAGTATCTGATTTATTCCCAATGGCATTAACTCATAATGAAATAAAAGCAATATCAATACCTTTTCACGATTTTACATTTAATTATTCTGAACGATTTAAAACAATTTTAAAGGATGCCGGATTAGCATTTGATATCAGCATTACAGATATGGACGAACATCAGTTTTACATTATGAACTGTACGCTAATATTAAATACATATTACAAACAAAATCTTGATTTTGGAAAACCATTATTCTATGAAATTCCGGATAAAAATGGTGTACTTAAACATTATAGAATACTATATAATGCAGACTTTATAGAAATATACCCCGCAGAAAATACCCGCTTTTTGAGCCAGACATCCATCGAAGAATTAATTGATAATTATGACAATATAGAATTGTGGAAAAAAGCATTCCCCTATAATTCTTGGTTTTTAAAAGGATTTGCAATACTATCATTAGTAGACGTTACTGTAGAGAGTTCCATTTCAAATCTGAAATCAAACTTATTAAAACCAGATATAGAGAAATCGAAACTTAATGATAGTTTTGAATCGATATTTAGATCGATATTTAGGATTCCTGATTTAAAAATAGGTTTAACATTTTATGACGAAGAAGAAGAATTATTTGTTTTACCGCCTTTTAATGAAGGTAAATTAAAAAGTTTTATACCCTTAGGTACATCAGGAGCGGATTGTAAAAATGCACTTTGTGGTTGCTCGTTTGAGAGTTTAATCAATAACAAAAAACCATTCATTATTCCAGATGTTTTAGCCTTTGCTAAAACTAAAGAAAATTTCACATTGGGTGAACATTTATTGAGTCAAGACATTCAAAGTTTTTTGTTGGCACCAGTTATAAAAAGTGATAAATTAATTGGACTTGTCGAGTTTGCTTCATCAAAAGTTAGAGTTTTAAACTCGATCAATGCTAATAAGTTAGAGTTGATTTTACCATATATAGCAGATACAATTGAAAAGACTAATAATGATATGATAAATCAATTGGAGGCAATTATCCAAAATGAATATACTGCAATTCATCCAAGCGTGTATTGGAAATTCAAGAAGGAAGCCAAAAATTATTTTCATTCAAACATCTCGATAAAAGACTATACTTTCAAAGAAATTGTATTCAAGGATATCTATCCTTTATACGGACAAATAGATATTAAGGGATCCTCAGAAAATAGAAATAAAGCCATTATAAATGATCTAAAAGAACAAATTAATCAAATTATTGTCATAATTGAAATCTTAAATTTAGACAAAAAAATGGGGATAATTGAGCAAAAAAAATATGAATTGCAAAGCTTTCTGCTAGAATTAGAACAACCATTTAAAAATAATTTAGAACAAATCATTCACCACTACATAGAAACTGAAATTCATTTAAATTTAAAAAATGCAACTTCTAATAACAAAACTGAAAATTTAATAAATGAGTATTTTAACAAACTAGACTCAAAAACTGGAATGTTTTATCAAACCCGAAAAGATTTTGACGATACTATAATGAGTATCAATAAAAAACTCTCAATCATTTTAGATCAAAAACAAAAGCAAGCCCAAGAAATTTTTCCACATTATTATGAACGTTTTAAAACAGATGGTGTAGAACACAATTTATACATTGGAGCTTCAATAGAACCTAACAAGGTGTATAACGCAATGTATTTACACAACCTGCGATTATGGCAGTTGGAAACACTTTGTGAAATGGAATTAGAACACCACAAACTCAAAACAACTTTGCCCTATACACTCGATGTGACTTCGCTAATATTAGCTTTTTCTTCTCCTATTTCTATTCGTTTTAGAATGGATGAAAAGCGATTTGATGTTGACGGCTCTTATAATGCACGTTACGAAGTCGTTAAAAAAAGAATTGATAAAGCATTTGTGAAAAATTCTGAGGAACGCATTACTCAAAAAGAAAAAATAACAATTGTGTATTCCAATTCAGTCGAAGAAAAAGAATACATCAAATACATCAAATACCTACAACACAAAGAGGTATTAGAAGCCGAAATAGAAAAGTTAGAAGTAGAAGATTTGCAAGGTATATCAGGTTTGAAAGCTCTTCGAGTAAAAGTGAAACACAGTGACAATAACATATTAATAGAAGCTGTAGCATTTATCACAACACTTTTTAAAGAAAGATTAAATTCAAAATATTCTTTTCATAATCTAGAGCATACAAAAAGTGTTGTTTATGGTGTTGAAACAATATGCGCTGCCGAAAATATTGATGAAGAAAAAACAAACATACTTCTTTTGGCCGCTTGGTTTCACGATGCAGGTTATATAGAAGGTACTGAAAATCACGAAAAAAGAAGTATTAAAATTGCTTTAGATTTTCTGCAGAGTAAAACTATTTCGGATGACATTCAGCAAAAAATTAGTGACTTAATTTTGGCAACTACATTTAATTACAAACCTAAAAATCTATTAGAAAAAATCATAAAAGATGCTGATCATGCTCATTTAGCTAATAAAAATTATCCTGATGCATTAGATCAATTAAGAGCTGAATGGGAAAACGAAACCGATATAAAATATTGTGACACCAATTGGTTGAGTCTTAATCTTGAGTTTCTTAAAAAGCATCAATATTACACAAAATTTGCGCAAAAAGAGTGGCAAAATTTAAAAGAAGAAAACCTGAAATTAATTGAAATAAAATTACTAAATCAATAATATTATGGAAGATAATGTACCACAAGACGAAAAATTGGAAAAATCATTTCTGACAGAAGACGATAAAAAAAATACGAAAAAGAAAAAATCAAAATCGGAAAAACCGGATAAAGGTATTGATACAATGTTTAGAACTACGCTCAATAATCACAATAATTTAAGTGGATTAATTGATAGTAAAGCTAACATTCTATTATCTGTGAATGCTATAATCATTTCCGTTTCGCTTACTACTATTATCCCTAAGTTAGATAGTCCTACTAATGCACATTTAATTTTACCAACATTAATTTTAATTTTATCTAGTGTAACTTCGATAACCTTTGCTATTCTGGCTACTAGACCCAGCGTTACAAAAGGTAGTTTCACTAGAAATGAAGTAGACGAAAAAAAAGTAAATCTTTTG
Source organism: Flavobacterium rarum (SeqCode) (assembly GCF_965234445.1). Classification (GTDB taxonomy): domain Bacteria; phylum Bacteroidota; class Bacteroidia; order Flavobacteriales; family Flavobacteriaceae; genus Flavobacterium; species Flavobacterium rarum. Next base: position 28,011 of record NZ_OZ248486.1, read on the forward strand.
TTCTTTGGCAATTTTTATAAAATGCCTTATGAGGATTACAATTGGGCAATGAATGAATTAATGAAAGACAAAGACTATCTGTATAACTCTATGATCAAAGATTTGTATCAGCTGGGATTAGTTTTAGAGAAAAAATACAGATTATTACGAACCACCTACAACATTTTTATGTTCGGAATAATTATTTCTGTTTTGTCTTTTCTACTTGCTTTTAAATTTCGATAAAAAGGAATAATTATGAAAACACAAACACTCCAATATCTCTTTTTAGTAGCATTCATAATACAATCTTGTGCCACTTACAAACCACAATATAGTTCAATTACTAAACAGGAAACCTATCCAAATGATAAAAAGGTAGCACATACTTTCTTTCTTATTGGCGATGCAGGTAACGGAGTATTTAAGGATACGATAAAAAATTCAAATTCATTGGTAAACACCTTAAATATTGCAACTAAAAATAGTACGCTGCTTTTTTTGGGAGATAATATTTACCCTCTTGGAATGCCAAAAGAAAAGGATAACAAGAGGAGTGACGCCGAAAATAAACTGAAAAACCAAATAGATATTGCGAATTCCTTCAAAGGAAAAACTATTTTTATTCCAGGAAATCACGATTGGTATAGCAACGGTGTTGAAGGATTAAAAAGAGAGCAAGAATTTGTAGAAAAACAATTAGGTAAAAAGTCCTTTTTGCCTAAAAATGGTTGTGCAATAGAGACGGTAAATATTAACGAAGATATTGTTCTTATCATAGTCGACTCTCAATGGTACATAACTAATTGGGACAAAGAACCGAACATAAACAATGATTGCGACATAAAAACAAGAAACCAATTTTTAGATGAATTTAGAAGTGAAATAAAAAAAGCCAGAGGCAAAACTACCCTTGTTGCAATTCATCACCCTATGTTTAGCAATGGTCCACACGGCGGACAATATTCTTTCAAAAGTTATCTAAAGCCATTACCCATTTTAGGAAGTTTTAAAAACTTAATTCGTGAAACCAGCGGCATTTCCAATGCCGATATGCAAAATGAAAAATACAACGATTTAAAGAAAAATTTAGTTGCAGCGGCCCAGCAAAACGATAAAGTAATTTTTATTTCAGGTCACGAACACAGTTTGCAATATATTGTCGAAGACAACCTACACCAAATAATTAGTGGTTCAGGATCAAAAATATCAGAAACTCGCAACACAAAAGGAGGTCAGTTTTCCTATGGGATAAATGGCTATGCAATTGTAGATATTTTTAATGATGGTTCGTCATTTGTACGCTTTGTCAATAGCAATGATAACAAAATCGTTTATCAATCCAATGTCTTGTCGGCAGATACTAAAAAACAGGATATTGCTTTCGATACTATTTTCCCTTCCGAAATAAAGAGTACTATCTATGACGTAAAAGCAACTCATAAATCCAGTTATTATAATTTTTTATGGGGTAAAAAGTATAGAAAAACTTATGGAACTCCGGTAACTGTAAAAACAGTAAATCTGGACACACTATTTGGTGGCTTAACTCCAGTAAGAAAAGGAGGTGGAAATCAATCAAAAGCCTTGCGATTAAAAGTGGAAAACGGAAAACAATACGTAATAAGAGCAATGAAAAAAAATGCTAGCCAATACATACAATCCACTGTTTTTAAAGACCAATATGTAGAGGGTAAATTTAAAAACACTGCTACAGAAACTCTAGTAATGGATGCTTTTACTGGCTCCTATCCTTTCTCGCCATTTATTATCCCAATGCTTTCTGATGCAATTGGAGTGTATCATCTAAACCCAAAACTATATTATATCCCAAAACAAAAGGCATTAGCTGATTTTAATGATGAGTTTGGAGATGAATTATACCTTTTTGAAGAGCAAGCTTCAGACGGTAATTTTGAACTTAAGGAATCCAATTTTACGGGTAAAGTACTCAGTACCTCAGATCTTATACTTGAATTACATTCGGACGAAAGTAAAACGGTAGATGAAGCTGAATACATCAAAGCACGATTATTTGATATGCTAATTAACGATTGGGACAGACACCAAGACCAATGGAGATGGTTAGAATTTAAAGAAAATGGGGAAACAATTTACAAACCATTACCCAGAGACAGAGACCAGGCTTTTTCTAAAATGTCTGATGGATTTATTTTAGGAGCTGCTGTAAAATTAATACCTCCTGCAAAATTATTACGAAAATATAGTGATGACCTAAAAGACGTTAAAGGTTTTAATATAGAACCCTACCCTATTGATATGGCATTAATAAGAACTGCAAACAAAGCGGTCTGGGATGAACAAGTACGTTTGATACAAAACAACTTGACCAATGAAGTAATCGAAAATGCGTTTCAAAATATCCCAAAAGAAGTGAATGATGAAAATGTTGCATTTATCAAAGAAACGCTTAAAGCAAGAAAAGATAATTTACAAAAGATTTCAGATAGATATTTCAAATTAATCAATAAATACGCTGTTATAACTGCAACTAACAAAGATGAATTAATTAAAATTGAATGTAGAGAAAACGGAAGTGTAACATTATCATTATTTCGAAAAAAGAACAATATCAATGAATTATTCTTGGACAAAATATACGACCCACAACTTACTAAAGAAATCTGGCTTTATGGGCTAGATGGCAAAGATAATTTTGAAGTTTCAGGCATCAGTAAAAAAATAAAAATACGTCTGATAGGTGGTCAAAACAATGATGAATATAAAGTTGAAAATGGTAAAAAAATATACATCTATGATTATAAAAGCAAAAAGAATACTATCGAAAACGTACACAATACATCCGTAAAATTAAGCGATGATTACAATCTAAATACCTATGATTACAAAAAATTAAAAGCCAATACCAATCAAATTATTCCAATCCTTGGAGCAAACCCAGATGATGGTTTAAAAATTGGAGCAAATACTATATATACTTTGTATGGTTTTGAAAGAAACCCCTTTACAGCAAGACACCAATTAAAAGCAGCCTATTATTTTGCAACCAATGGTTATGAACTGAATTACAAAGGAGAATTTGCTAACCTAATTGGAAAATTAAATCTGTTAGTACAATCCAATTTTCAAAGTGCCAATTTTAGTCAAAACTTTTTCGGATATGGAAATGAGACTGTAAACAATGATGCTGTTTATGGCATGAATTACAACAGAGTAAAAGTTAAAGAATTTGATTTTGCACCATCGTTTATTTATAAAGCAAAAGGAGGAAGTAACCTAGCATTTGGCCTCTCATATCAATCAATAATTGTCCAAGATACAGAGGGCAGGTATATTTTTAATAACCCTGAATTACCCTCCACAATTTTTGAAAAAAATCAATATATTGGAATAAACTCAAAGTTTAAATTCGAGAACTATGACAACAAAGCTTACCCTACGGTTGGTATACAAACAGCTGTAGAAGCAGGATTTATATCAAATCTAGAAGACACTAGTCGTAATTTCGCATTTCTAACCCCTGAAATTAGTTTAACTCACAAACTAGATTCTTTTGGAAAATTAGTTTTAGCCACCCAAATAAAAAGCCGTATCATTTTTAATAATAATTATGAGTTTTATCAGGCGGCTTCTATTGGAGGAAATGATGGTTTAAGAGGATTTAGAAACCAACGTTTTACAGGACAACAATCATTATTTCAAAACACCGATATAAGATATACATTCAATAGTTTAAAAACAGGTATTATTCCTGTAAGATTAGGCATTTACGGAGGTTTTGATTATGGACGAATTTGGATTAATGATGACAATTCTAATAAATGGAACAATTCTTATGGTGGAGGTTTTTTCATTAACGGTGTTGAATTAGTAACTGCAAATCTTGGCCTATTCAATTCCATTGATGGTTTAAGAGTAGCTTTTTCACTAGGATTTCAATTCTAAATAGTATTAAAATGAAAAAAATACCAATACTAATTTCAATAGCTTTATTGTTTTCTTGCAACAGCAAAAACCAAACTAGTATCATAAAACAGGTCTGTGAATTACCAAACGAGCTAAAAGAAGTATCTGGTATAACCTACTCAAATAATTTGATTTACTGTATCGAAGATAGTGACAACGAAAATCAAGTGACCACTCTTGATACTTTAGGAACAATAATAAAAACAATTACACTCAATGATACGGAAAATATCGATTGGGAGGATTTAACCTTCGACATCAATGGAAACTTGTATATAGGAGATTTTGGTAACAACGACAATGTGAGAAAAGATTTAGCCATTTATAAAATCGATAAATCTAATTTACAGAAAAAAACAACCGATGTTAGCTATAAAATTTCTTTTGATTATCCCGAGCAGACCGATTTTCCGCCTAGAAAGAAAAAATTACTGTTTGACGTTGAAGCATTTTTCGAATACAATAATTATTTCTATTTGTTTACTAAAAACAGAAGCAAAGATTTTGATGGTACTAGTTACATATACAAAATTCCCAATTCAGAAGGACACCATCATGCCCAATTAATAAAAACAATTATTACTTGCTCCGATTATAATAACTGTGCAATAACTAGTGCTGCAATTAGTGCCGATGGTTCAAAATTTGTGTTATTGTCACACTCTAAAATTTGGCTTTTCGAAAATTACACCCCAGATAATATTACCAATGGAAAAATGAGCGAATTAAATTTGGATCACTTCTCACAAAAAGAAGCCGTTTGTTTCAAAAACAATGAAACATTACTTATTGCGGACGAAAGAGTAAAAAAAACAGGTGGGGATTTATATCAAGTAAACCTGCAATCTTTAAAGAAATAAAATTCACTTTTCATTTTATATAAAATATGAAACCAAATTATACAATTCCATCCGAAATATCTTGGCTTTCCTTCAACAGTTGTATTCTAGATGAAGCTAATGATAACAACAATCCACTATATGAGCGTATTAAATTTTTAGCCATTCATTCCTCTAATTTAGATGAATTTTTTAGAGTAAAAATCAATAAATTATTACTAGGAAATTCAGAAAAAAATACAGTTTTATTAAAACAAATTTTAGCTGAGGTAAACCTGCAACAAAATAAATTAGGAAAAACTTGGAAAGATAAAATTGTACCTGAATTAGTGAACAATAAGATTGTTTATTATGAACATCAAGATATTATAAAAGAACATTTAGGCGAAATAGAATACTATTTTAAGAGTATTGTACTTTCTTATATTCAGGTAGTTTATATAACTAACAAAATTAAGAAAAGATATTTTTTAAAAAACAGAGGATTATATTTATTAGTTAAATTAAAAGAGAGAAATGGAAACTATAATTATGCATATTTAAATATTCCATCAGACAAACTAGATCGCTACAAACAATTACAAAGTCAAGAAGATACTAACTACATTATTTCTATTGACACCATAATCAAAAAATGTTTATCCTTTATATTTCCAGCAGAAGAAGTCATTTCTTGTAATGCAATAAAATTAAATCGAGATGAAAACTATAAAATTATCGATGAAACTTCGGGAGATTTAATAGCGAAAATTGAAACGAAAATTGAAGAACGAAAATCCGGGTCATCAACACGCTTTTTGTATGATTATAATATGGATGCTGAAACTGTTTTAGTATGTAAAAAATCATTCAAATTAAAAGATAACGAAATGATTGAAGGAGGAAGCCATCACAATCTTTTTGATTTATTCAAGTTTCCAAATCCAATAAAACCAAAACTTCAAAGTCAAAATTATCCAGCACTAAAGCATTTGCCCTTTGAAAACAACAACTCTATTTTTGAAATTATTAATAATCAAAATCAATTAATTCATTTTCCATACCAATCCTATCATTATGTTTTGCAGTTTTTTAATCAAGCAGCTATTCATAAAAATGTTACCGAAATAAAAATCACTTTATATCGCATCTCATCCCAATCATTAATCGCTAATGCCTTGATAAGTGCTGCAAAAAACGGAAAAAAAGTAACCGTCTTTGTAGAAGTCAAAGCTAGATTTGATGAAGACAACAATTTGTTTTGGTCAAAAGAAATGAAGAAAGCTGGCATCAAAATTATTTACAGCATGCCTAATTTGAAAGTGCACGCTAAAGTTGCTCTAGTTACTATGAAAAATGAAGACGGTAAAAATAAATTTTATAGTTATTTATCTACAGGAAATTTTAATGAAAGTACCGCCAGCATTTATTCTGATTTTGGCTTTTTTACTTCCGAAAGAAAATATACAACCGATTTGAAAAAGGTATTTGCATTTTTAAAAACCAAGGAAAAGGAAGCAACAATCAAAACCCTTTTGGTTGCAGGTTTTAATATGAAAGACAAATTAATTGAATTGATAAACAATGAAATCGCAAACAAGAAAGCAGGGAAAAAAGCGGGAATTTTATTAAAAGTAAACGGAGTTGACGAAAAAGAAATTATATGCAAACTTATTGAAGCAAGTCAATCAGGTGTAGAGGTAACACTTTTGGTTCGGGGAATTTGCACTTTATTAGCAGATATTAAAAATACAACTGAAAACATAAAAGTTTATCGTATTGTAGATATGTTTTTAGAGCACGCAAGAATTTATAAATTTTCAAACAATAGTAAAGAAAAAATCTACTTATCATCCGCCGATATGTTAAGCAGAAACTTAAACCGAAGAATCGAAGTCGCTTTCCCAATAAAAGATAAAAATCATATAGATGAAATAAATACAATAATTCAGTTTCAATTAGAGGACAATACAAAAAAAAGAACGATAAATAATAAAGGTTTAAACGATCCAATTGATACAAATAGCAATAGATCTAGACGCTCTCAAACAGAAATTTACAATTGGATTGCAGAGAATAATAAAGTATAATGAACTAAAAAGATAATCAAAAACTAGGAATTGAAACTTCAAAATTTAAAATAACCTTCTCCAATATATTTGAGAAGGTTATTTTTTTATAACTAATTCTTAAAAATAAATTTTAGCTAAATACCGCAATCAGTTTTAATAAATAAGCGAAATATAACAAATAATAAAGTGCTTTATTTACACATAAAATATTGATATTCAGCTATTTAAAATAAAAGGTATCTTTTTTGAATATATAGTTTATGCCAAGATAGATTTTCTTGTTCTAGTTCAATGCCAACAAATTAAATGTCTAGCAACTTTGCATAGTACATAAATAAAAAAGTAATAACATTAAAAAGAATAATAACATTAAAAACAAAAATTATGTCAACAAAAAAATGGTTAATCGATCCTACACACTCAGAAATAGGATTTAAAGTAAAACACATGATGTTCACAAATGTTTCAGGTAATTTCCAAAAATACATTGCAAGTATTGAAACAGAAGGTGACGAATTCGAAAATGCAAAAATCGAATTCAGTGGTGATATTGATTCTATCACAACCAACAATGCAGATCGTGATACTCACCTTTTGAGTTCCGACTTCTTTGATGCGGAACAATTTCCGAAAATTCTTTTTGAGAGTACCTCTTTCAAAAAAATTGATGAAGCAGATTTCGAATTAAAAGGGAATTTAACACTTCACGGTGTTTCTAAGCCTGTAACATTAGAAACTGAATTTAGCGGCTTAATGAAAGACCCTTGGGGTAATACTAAAGCAGGATTCATTTTAACAGGTAAAATCAATCGTAAAGATTGGAACCTAAACTGGAATTCAGCTCTCGAAACAGGTGGTGTATTGGTAAGCGAAGAAGTTCGATTGAATATCGAATTACAGTTTATCAAACAATAAATAATTCATTCAGCAAATTTTAATAATTAAAAACATGAAAAAAATAATTTTAACAGTAGTTTTAGCATTAGGATCAATTGCAGCATTTGCTCAAAAACCAAGTCCAAGCTTATTAAACCCAACCAACCATTCTTTAATATTGGTTGATTATGAAAGCCAAATGGCGTTCCCGGTAACAAGTATCAGCGTTGATCAATTGAGAAACAATACCGCTTTATTGGCTGGTGCATCAAAAATCTTTAATATACCAACAGTAGTAACCACAGTAGCTGAAAAATCATTCAGCGGACCCGTATTTCCTGAAATTTCAGATGCATACCCTCAAGCTACTTCAAACTATATTGATCGTACTACCATGAATACATGGGAAGATGCAAATGCTTATAAAGCGATTACAGCTAAAGGCAAAAAAACATTAGTATTTGGTGGTTTATGGACAAGTGTTTGTATCGTTGGACCAGTTTTATCAGCAATCAATGATGGATATACTGTTTACATTGTTACTGATGCTAGCGGTGACGTTTCAAAAGAAGCACATGAAATGGCAATAACCAGAATGGTTCAGGCTGGGGCTCGTCCTATTACTGCATTACAATATTTATTAGAATTACAACGCGATTGGGCAAGAGGAGAAACGTACAAAGCAGTTACTGACCTTGTGGTTAAATACGGAGGGGCTTATGGTATTGGAGTGCAATACTCTCGTGCAGTAATCAAACACTAATTCATTAAATAATAATCAGGGGCTTCGGCCCCTGATTTTAAATTAAAAAACAATGAAAACATTTACTAAAAACTTTATTCTGTTTTCTTTTTTTATATCAAGTGTAGTGGCAACAGCTCAAAAAAAAGCAACGCTTATTATTACCAATGCTAAAGTAATCACTTTAAATGATGCAAATCCACAAGCAGAAGCAATAGCAATCAATGGAGATAAAATTATAGCCGTTGGATCTACTGCTCAAGTATTACAGTACAAAACTAGTAAATCAACTGTCATTGATGCTAGAGGAAAAACCGTAATTCCGGGTTTATATGATTCACACCTTCACGTTATTCGTGGCGGACGTTTCTACAATACTGAATTGCGTTGGGACGGTGTAAAAACATTAACTCGTGCTTTGCAAATGCTCAAAGAACAGGCACAAAGAACTCCAGAAGGACAATGGGTACGTGTAGTTGGCGGATGGACTGAATACCAATTTGCAGAAAAAAGAAATCCAACACTAGAAGAAATTAATGAAGCTACAGGAAATACTCCTGCTTTCATTTTACACCTATATGGCGAAGCCTATCTAAACAAAGCGGGGATAAAAAAATTAGGCATTACAGAAGATACTCCTAATCCAAACGGTGGTTTAATACAAAAAGACCGCTTTGGTCAGCCAACAGGTTTATTAGTAGCAGAACCTAATGCTTTCATTTTGTACTCCACTTTAGCCAAACTTCCAGAACTATCAACTTCTGAAAAAATAAATTCATCAAAATTATTCATGACGGAATTGAACTCACTTGGAGTTACAAGTGTAATGGATGCTGGCGGAGGTTTTCAAAACTTTCCCGATGATTATGCCATAACCGATTCGCTTTCAAAAGCAAAACAACTTACCATTCGCTTACCGTATTATCTATTTGCACAAAAACCAGGTAAAGAATTAGAAGACTACCAAAAATGGATTGGCATGGTAGATATTGATGCACACGACCACGATGATAAACCAACCGAATACTATGTACAAGGTGGTGGTGAAAATTTGGTGGCTTCTGGTGGTGATTTTGAAAATTTCACCAAACCACGTCCAGAATTATCTCCTCTAATGGAAACACAATTAAAAACAGTTATAGGAACGTTGGTAAAAAACCATTGGCCTTTCCGCTTACACGCCACTTACAACGAAAGTATTACCCGATTCTTAAACGTAATTGAAGAAGTAAACAAAGAAACGCCACTAAACGGACTGATTTGGTTTTTTGATCATGCCGAAACCGTATCCGATGAAAATCTGCTGAGAATAAAAGAATTAGGTGGTGGAATTGCTATTCAACACCGAATGGCTTATCAGGCAGAAACGTTTATCTCGCGCTACGGAAAAAAAGCAGCACTAAACACACCTCCTATTCGCAAAATGATAGATTCAGGATTGCCTATTGGCGGAGGAACAGATGGTACTCGTGTAGCCAGTTATAATCCATGGGTAGGTTTGTACTGGTTAGTTACAGGAAAATCTATTGGAGGAACCGAATTTGCTGCCAAGGAAAATCAGTTAGACAGAATAAAAGCATTAAAAATATATACCCAAGGCAGCGCTTCTCTAATCCATCAGGAAAAAGACAGAGGCACTATTAAAGAAGGATATTTAGCTGATATTGCTATTCTTTCTAACGATTATTTAACAACAGATACAGAAAACATCAAAGACATAACGGCAAATTTAACAATACTTGATGGAAAAGTAGTCTATGGAAATGGTGAGTTTTCAAAATTTGCACCAGCTATCCCAAAAGCACAACCAGCATGGAGTCCTGTTAATTTTTATGGAGGGTATCAAAAAAATTGAAAGGATGAAGAACGCAATATTACTTTCTATGCAAACTAATTTAGGAAAAAAAGGTAACGATGCTGCTTTACTCTTTTTCAGAGTGGCTATAGCTTCTGAATTAATCATTGCCCATGGTTTAAAAAAAATCGGTATTGGTGTTGTCATTGCTGAAATAGTGCCAAATCCCCTTGGTTTGCCAGAGGCAATTAATCAAGCGTTTGCCACTAGTGCAAATATCATCATGCCCCTATTTATTGTTTTGGGTTTATTTACAAGAATAGCTACCCTACCCATTTTAGCAGTAACTGTAACAGGGTATTTCGTAGTGCATTTCAACGACCCGCTACTGATAAAAGATATCCCTTTTATGTATAGCGTTAGCTTTCTTTTAATTGCTATCACAGGTGCTGGTAAGTATTCTTTAGACCACTATTTTACAACTAAAAATTAAGCGGTATGAAACTGTTTCTTTTACTAATATTAATGCTGAATTTCAGCATATCATCCGGACAACAAAAACCGTCTTTCAAAGCATTACGGTATGAGGATGATTTCACCTATTTGAAAAAAGACACAGTAAAAAGCGAGTACGAAAAATTAAAATTCACACCACTGAATAAAAGCGGAAATACGTATGTTTCTTTTGGTGGAGATGTAAGGTTCCAATATTTCAATATCAAAAATGAAGATTGGGGCGATACACCTGATGATAAAGACGGATATATTCTATCGCGCTATCTTGTGCACGCCGATTTTCATGCAAGTTCCTACTTCAGACTATTTTTGCAATTACAAAGTAGCAATGCAAACGGACGAATTAATCCGAATCCGGTAGAAAATAATCCACTCGATTTTCATCAGGCGTTCTTCGATGTAAATTTTATATCCAAAAAGTATTCGAAAGTAACACTCCGTTTAGGTCGTCAGGAGTTATACTATGGCAGCCAACGTTTAATTGCCGTAAGAGAGATTCCAAATAACCGTAGTGCATTTGATGGCATTAAACTAATATGCGGAGCTAGATCAATAAAATCAGATCTTTTTTACACCCATCCAGTAGCCAATAAAATAGGGATCTTTGATGACCACTTCGATAAAGACAGCAAATTTTGGGGAACTTATACCGTAATTAATAGTGTGCCTTTTTTTAAAAATATAGATGATTATTATTTAGGGCTATGGAAAAGTAAAGCTAGCTTTAATGATGGTTCTGGAAAAGAATTGCGTCACACATTTGGAACCCGTATATGGAAAAACGAAGGCAGCTGGCGTTTTGACTTTGAAGGAGTCTATCAATTCGGAAAATTAGAAAATAAAAACATCACTGCTTGGACCCTTTCTTCTTACTGTTCGTATCAATTTCAAAACATAAAATTCAAACCTATGCTGGGGTTCAAAACAGAAATTATATCGGGAAACAAAACCTATGATGATGTAACTATTGAAACCTTCAATCCATTATTCCCACGAGGTGCCTATTTCGGATTAGCAGCATTAATCGGCCCAACAAATTTACTAGACATACATCCATCCATTAATTTTGAAGTAACACCCAAATTTAATGTAGCATTCGATTATGATGCCTTTTGGAGATACAGTAAAAATGATGGCCTTTATGCCACCAATTCACAGTTAATTTATACTGGTAAAAATTCTTCCGAAAAATTTATTGGAACACAATTGGGAACTGAAATGATATACCAGTACTCAGCCATGATTTCTTTTAAACTCGAAGGAACTTGGTTTCAATCTGGAAAATTCATTAAGGATTCTGGCTCAGGCAAAGACATTCTTTTGGGAGGTATAACAACACAATTTAAAATTTAATTCAATTTACCCATCAAAAGGAGTATGAAAAAAAACATAATGTACATAAGCACTAATGAAAGAAAAACAAAGGAAATAGTAAAAATCATAAATAGTAATGAAAGCTACTATGGGATAGCAGCCAATTCTGAAATAGAAGCTATTCAACAATTCTCAAAACACAATATCTTGATGGTAATTTTTGGTTGTAATATAAAAAGAGATATTGAGCATGAACTATCAAATTATTTTAAAAAAATAAATCCTAATATTATTCTATTAGACCCTTATGGTGGCGGGGTAGGTCTCTTGCATCAGGAAATCAGTTATGCCTTTGAAAATCAATAAATAGTGAATGTATTTCTTAAACTAGTTCAATGCTTACAGATCATCAACATAATAAATTTGTAATATAATTTAAAAACAAACATATCATGGAAAATACAATTTTAGGCATTCATCACATTACAGCAATTGCTAGCGATGCAAAACGAAACTTCAACTTTTATTCTAAAATTTTAGGGTTACGTTTTATCAAAAAAACAGTAAATTTCGATGATCCTGGAACGTATCATTTTTATTTTGGAGATGAAATAGGAAGTGCTGGAACTATCTTAACTTTTTTTCCTTGGGGAGAAGGAATTCAGCAAGGAAGAAAAGGATCTGGAATGGCTACAGAAATTGGTTATTCTGTTCCAAAAGGAAGTCTAGATTTTTGGGTAAAACGTTTGGATCATTACAATGTAATTTACAACAAACCCTCAGAAAAATTTGGAGAAAAATACGTTTCCTTTTTAGACCCAGACGGACTGAAATTGGAATTAATAGAATCAAAAACCGCTGACAATAGAAAACCTTGGGAAACAGATGAAATAAATGCTTCGGTTGCACTCAAAGGCTTTCACAACATTACATTGACATTAAACAAAATAGATGCTACAGCAAGTATTCTTACTGATATTTTTGGCTATAAATTAGTAGACCAATCGGTAAACCGCTATCGTTATGCTACAACTGCTGTTGAAAATGCTTCAATTGTTGATTTAGTAGAATTACCAGAAGAAAAACATGGTCATGTCGCAAACGGATCGGTACATCATGTAGCATTTCGTGTGAAAAATGATAAAAGCCTGATGTATTTTTATGAAATTATAAGTAAAATGGGATTAGGAATTACGGATCAAATTGACCGTCAGTATTTCCATTCACTTTATTTCAGAGAACCAGGAGGTGTGCTATTTGAAATTGCAACCGATAATCCCGGCTTTACCGTTGACGAAGCATTGGAGGATTTAGGAAAAAATTTAAAATTACCCCTTCAGTACGAATCGAAACGCAAAGAAATTGAAGCACATTTAGTAAAAATAAACTAACACATTATGGACTTTAAACCAATGCATTATATTTATAAACCATCAGTAAATCCTGAAGCAAGAACACTGCTACTCCTTCATGGCACTGGTGGTAATGAAACCGATTTACTTCAATTAGCCGATCGTTTTGGTAAAGATATAAACATACTAAGCTTAAGAGGCAATACTGATGAAAACGGAATGCCTCGATTCTTCAAGCGATTAGGGATGGGGATATTCGATGAAAAAGATTTAGAATTCAGAACCAATGAGATGGTGTTTTTTTTAAAGGATTTAGCCCTTAAAGAAAAATTTGATATAACTAAAATTATTGCTTTAGGCTATTCCAATGGTGCCAATATTGCTGGAGCAACATTATTATTATATCCCGACTTTCTTGCTGGAGCTATTTTATTTCGACCAATGATGCCTTTTAAAAATAAAAAAACAGAAGTAAACAATCGAAATACACCTGTCTTTTTAAGCTCCGGGAAAGAGGATCCAACAGTAAATTCAGAAGTAATTAAGCTATACACGATACTCTTAAAAAATAATGGATTTGATGTTACTGAATTTATACTTTATACAAGCCACAATCTTATTCAACAGGATTTAGATTTGGCAGTAGAATGGTTCAAAAAAATAAAAATTTGATTGTATAATTGGTTTTTAGGTTGGTTTGAGATGCTTGTGGATAAAGTTATCGCATCCATGAGCATCTCTTTTTTTTAACGCTAAAATTTAAAAAATGAAATATTTTAAAGTAACAAGAATTTATGCTGATGAAAAAGGAGAAAGTCACTTTGAGGAAATAAAAATCAAGTTAAAGGACAAAGGGGATATTGGTTTTTTATCAGAGTTAGAAGAAACTGTTGGGATAGTCTTCCGGAAAGTAAGTCCCGAATATGACTACGACTTTCACAAAGCTCCAAATCGGCAGTACATTATACTTCAAGACGGAACAATCGAGATCGAGACATCCTTGGGAGAAAAGAGGATATTCGAACAAGGTGACATCTTATTGGTAGAAGATACTACTGGAAAAGGGCATAAAACCCGAAACTTAAAAAAAGCACTTCGATCATCTATATTTGTTATTTTAGAATAACAGGATACATAAGATTACGAGATAAATTCAGTTTATTTTATAAATAATGATTTTTAATTCCTAATTTTTTCATTTTAGAATTTAATGTAGATGCTGGAATATTCAAAATTTCAGCAGCTCCACCCATTCCAGAAACCTTTCCTTTGCATCTTTTTAGGATGTAAATAATATAATCCCGCTCATTGTCCTGAATTGTTTTTATAGAAAATTCCTGCGGTTTTTCAATCTGTTCACTCTTTTTAGAAAAAAGAAGTTGTATTTCTTTAATTGTATTACCATCGCTCATCAAAATACTGCGTTCTATAACATGCTCTAACTCTCTTATGTTGCCTGGCCACTCATACAATAATAACTGATGAAGTGCTGAATCGTGAAGAATTGGTGCTTTCAATCCAGTTTTTTTGCTAAATAAATTAATAAAATGAGTTGCCAAAATGGGAATATCTTCTGCTCTTTCCCTTAATGTAGGAACCAGAATTGGAAAAACATAAAGTCTATAATACAAATCCAAACGAAATCTTCCTGCGGCCACTTCTTCTTCAAGGTTTCGATTTGTTGCAGCAATAATACGAACGTCGATTTTAATAGTAGAACGTCCTCCTACCCTCTCGATTTCCTTTTCTTGTAACACTCGCAATAACTTCACCTGGATATCTATCGGCATTTCCCCAATTTCATCTAGAAAAATAGTACCCCCATTAGCCATTTCAAATTTGCCAATACGTTTGTCGGTCGCTCCTGTGAAAGCTCCTTTTTCATGACCAAAAAGCAGGGATTCTGCTAAATTTTCTGGAATGGTTCCGCAGTTAATAATTACAAGTGATTTTTCTTTTCGACTGGACAGATTATGAATACTTTGTGCTACTTTTTCTTTACCCGTTCCACTTTCTCCTAATATTAATACTGAAGTTTCAAAAGGTGCGACTTTTTTTATTGAGTCAAAAACTGTTATCATTTTTTTACTGTTCCCTATCATGGACTCAAATCCTTGTGGAATATTTTTAGTAAAATTCAAAACTACTTTATTCTTGCCATTTAGTTTTTTATCGGTAATGTACATATCGCTAACAAACTTGGTCAATATGTTTTGTAGCTTTTTTAATAACAACAAATGTTCTTCCAAATAAATATCATAATTCCTGCTATAGAATGAAAAACTAAAATTACTCTCATCAATAATCAACGGAATTACTATAAAAGATTTGATTCCAAAAGTATGCAGCACCAATCTCGTAATAGCTGAATCCTGACTTACTTTAACCAAAGAATCTCCATGATAAATTTGCTCAATTTCCAATTTTAGGGATTTGGAATTTAACTCATTTAATTCTTCTTTTTTTAAATTTGTTATTTTCGAAAATCTATCAATGTTTATCATTTCATAATTATCAAAATTCCTTCTAAGCAATCCAATAGTATTAGGAAAATCATCGATAAATCTAGCTTCCATATAATCGAATGGAACAAAAGTTTGCAATGTTGTTCCCAGCTGCAATAATGCCTGTTCCCATTTTAAGGAAGAAAAAGTAATTTCATTGATGCTTTTCTCAAGAATTTTTTCTTGTAACATTTGCGTTTGTATACTATTCTTATGACTGTAACAGGCTATATCCAGCATTATTAACACATCCTGATCTCGAAATGGCTTAACAATGAATCCATAAGGCTGAGTTTTTTTGGCTTCTTCTAATATGCTTTTACTGGAATTAGCGGAGAGATAGATAAATCCAATATGCTTTTCTTTCAATATTTTGGCTAAATCAATACCTGTCTCTTTTCCTTTGAGAAAAATATCTACAAAAACAAGGTCAGGTGTTTGTTTTTCTATAAATTCTAATGCTTGAGCTACAGAACGCATTAATCCCATAACCTCATAACCTGCTTTTTCCAGGATTAACTGTAAGTCATGTGCTTCAATAAATTGATCTTCAACAATCAATATTTTCTTCTTTGATGAAATTTTTTCATCAACAAATTCTTTTTTCATAAAACTGTATTTTTATTGCTCATCTGAAGAATCAAACTATAAAAAGTTTATGATTACTTAACATATAGAACTTCAATCAAAAAAAATAATTGAACATTTACAACACAAAGTTAATTAATAATTTGTGTCTTAAAAAGCAAAGAATCTTTTTTTAAAAGAAAAGAAATTGATAACAAATCAAGAGGATTTAGATGACTTATTAAAACCTTAACTTAATTTATTTCTATCTTTGTAAATTCTAAAACCTAAAATAAAATAGATCAAGAAATGAAAGCATTATATCTTTTTTGTATTGTTTTAGTTCTTACTTTACAGAGCTATGGACAAATCAAACATTCCAAATATAATTACGACATTAAAGAAAGTCGATTATTAGTTAAAATCACAGGTGTTTATTTACACTCTGTTAGTCAGGGCACTATAGATATAGATAGCGCAATGGTATTGGCATGTAACGCCAATAAAGTTCCGTTATCATTGTCTTATGACGAAGGATATAATGACGGTAGCGATTTTCCAAAAGTTAAAATGATTATTGGCGATAATATAAATGTAGCAGTAAAAACACTTGTCAAATTAAAAAACACTGAAAAAGTATATTTATTACTACATATAGGCAGCCATTACCTTTTTAAACCAGGTAACAAGAAAGAAGATCTTCAAAATGCTTTTGTCTACATTAATCAAGCCGTTCAACTAAGTAACATACTAGGAATACCAAAATGGAAACAACAAAGTAATATATTGTTGGGCAAATATTATTTTCAAGCTGGTAATATTGACAAAAGTCAAACTACTTTTTCAATGGTTACAAAAAACTGTCGTAAACTAAATGATAAAAAAAATTTAGCAGATGCACTAGAAAACCAAGGAACTTTTCTATTGGACAACAATCCTGATAAAGAAAAAATATTGAATGAGGCAATGCATTTGTATAAAGAAACAGGTGATAAAATTAAAGAAGTTGAAACGTTAACGAAACTCCTTACGGTACATTTTTGGAATGGAAATTTGGCTCTTGCCAAAAAAGAATCGATTCAGGCGTATAATTTTCTAAAAAAAATAGGGTTTAAACATACCCATTACAATGCTGCAACCATTTCGTATATAAATTTAGTTTTGAAAAATCAAAAAGAAGCCTTGTTATATGCAATAGATGCAGTAAAAACTATGGAAACTACGCAAGATATGGCCGTTGCAGATAACCTCTATATGCGCTTAGGAAATGTCTACTATTACATGGGGAATATTGAAGATGCTATACCCTTATTTAAAAAAAGCATTAAAATTGGCCAAAAAAATAAAAATACTCAAAGTTGGTATGTAAGTTTTGTAACCTGCCTAGATGCCATGGTTGAAATTGGAAAACACCAAGAAGCAATTGACTATTTGAAAACGGAAACCCTACAATATCCCCCAAATACTTTATTTGAAAAAATGCTTATTTCACAGATTTCAGCAAAATGTTATAATAAGTTGGGGAACAAACAACTTGCTGAAAAAAATTACATAATCACAGTTAAGTATATGCAACAGTTAATTGATGCAAAAACAGCTTATAATTTTGCCGTAATCTATTCAGAGATTTCTTTGTTTTATGCCAATTTGAATAATGGAAATAAAGCAAAATTTTATGCCGACATAGCATTGAATATTGATCGTAAATATAAAATCAAATTTAACTACCCAAATTTAGACCTTTCCCTATTCAAGATTGATTCTCTTTCTGGAAATTACTTATCCGCGATTGGACATTATCGAAAATTTAAAAAAAGTAATGACTCAATAGAAAACTATTCTAAGCGCAAAGAAATTGAAGAATTACGATTTAAATATGAAACTGTACAGAAAGAAATAAACATTAAAACTTTACAAACTCAGACTAATTTACAAAAGAACCAATTAGAAAAATCAAAACTCTTGATCAATTTGTCGGCTGGATCTCTACTATTATTGACAATAATTATTGGGCTACTGTACAATCTCTATAGAGTAAAACAAAAAAATAATGATAAACTTGAAATTAAAGAAAAAGAAATTAGCCTAAAAAACAGCCATCTTCAACATTTACTTGATGAAAAAGAATGGTTGATGAAAGAGATTCACCACAGGGTAAAAAACAACCTTCAAACGGTAATTAGTTTACTTAATTCTCAATCTGCTTATATTGATAACGATATGGCTTTATCTTCCATAAAAAGCAGCCAGCATAGAATTCATTCTATGTCTTTAATTCATCAAAAATTATATATGTCCGAAAATGTTTCGACCATAAATATGACCGTATATGTGAAAGAATTGGTTGAATATTTGAAAGATTCTTTTAATGTAAGACAACGTATTAGTTTTAAAATAAAAATAGAACAATTGGAATTAGATGTAGTACAGGCCGTTCCATTAGGATTAATTATAAACGAAGCTGTTACCAACTCCATCAAACATGCTTGCCCGAATGATCAAAACGGAATTATTGCAATTTCATTAGTCTCAACGAATGAAAAACAATATTTACTGACCATTCAAGACAATGGAATTGGAATCTCTACTGAGTATAAAGACAAAAAAAAATCATTCGGCATGAGTTTAATAAAAGGTTTAACTGATGATTTAGAAGGGACTTTTTCCATCGAAAACAACAATGGTACTTTGTTAAAAATATCCTTTGAAAAAATTATTTTAGAAAAAGAAAAAAAATCATAATCAATTGTGACAGCAGTTAAAACATTCATTTAAGAAAGCTTTACTTGTCGTAGATTAAGTAACATTAAAGAATTTGGAGCTAATTTTGCATTTTAAATTATAAAGCTATGAAAAAACTTGAATTTTTAATACTCGGTAAAAATGAGCCTATACTAGAAATTCTGTTGCGTCTTGTGAATGCAAACGAAGATTGGCATGCTATAGGTTTTGGTGATGAAGAAACTGCTAAAGAATATTTTAAACAGAACCTTCTGGATATTGTGCTGTTAAGTTCAGGCATTGATACAGAATCTGAAAAAAAAATACAGGAGTTTTTTATGGCGCAACAGCCCGAAATTGAAATTATACAACACTATGGTGGTGGAAGCGGATTATTGCAGAACGAAATCTTACAAGCTTTAGAACAACGAAGAAAAAGAAAATTATCTGAAAATAAAGCTTAAATTTAATCTTTTAATTTTCCCCAATATGTTTGAATCGATTAATAACAATATTTGCAAAAAAAATGAATTTACACCTGACGAAATCGAGTATTTCAATACCATTTTGCAGTATAAAGAAGTTCCAAAAAAGACATTCTTATTGCAAGAAGGTGAGATTTGCAACTTTGAAGCCTATATCCTAAAAGGCTGTATCCGTAAATATTACATCAATGAAAATGGGTTTGAAGTAATTGTGCAATTTGCAGTAGAAGATTGGTGGATAAGCGATATAGCAAGTTTTCATGAAAAAAAACCAAGCCAATTATTCATAGAAACGCTCGAAGATTGCCAATTATTGATGCTAACTCCCGAAACTAAAGAAATACTTTTGCAGAAAGTCCCCAAATTTGAACGCATTTTCAGGTTACTGGTACAAAGAAACCTTTCTGCAATGCAAAACAGGCTCATCGATACTATTGCCAAATCGGCACAGGAAAAATATTTAGAATTTATAAAACTTTACCCAACAATACCTCAACGGGTAGCCCAGCATTATATCGCTTCTTATCTTGGGATTTCTGCCGAATTTTTAAGCAAAGTCCGAACGAAACTAGCCAAACAGTAAGTTTCATTTCTTGTCCTAGTTCAATGCTTTACAATAACTACCGATCTAATTTTGTATCGGAATTATTGTAAAGCATTTTTTTATTTAGAAAATATAAAAAAATCATTTCTTGTCCTAGTTCAATGTATAGAAATTGAAACCGACTGAAATTTGTACCGTAAAATAAATACTAGCAGCCATGGATAGAAAAGACTTTATTAAGAAAGGAATATTTGGAACTGGAATGTTTGCAGCAACAGCGGCATTTGGAAATATTATACAAAATGATATTGATGAGATTCAGCCTCTTGAAATATTAGGCTTCAATCATCTTCCAAACTCAGGATCACTGCTAATGGAAAACACCATTTTGCATAAAGCTGATACAAGAGGACTGGCAAATCACGGTTGGTTAGAAAGTCATCAGACGTTTAGTTTTGCCAATTACTATAATCCGGAGCGAATGCATTTTGGAGTATTACGGGTTTTAAATGATGATCGTGTGGATGCCGGCAAGGGTTTTGGCACACATCCTCATGACAATATGGAAATTATCAGTATTCCATTAGAAGGCGATTTGGAACACAAAGACAGTATGGGAAATACCACTGTGATCAAAAAAGGTGATATTCAAACGATGAGTGCCGGAACGGGAATTTTTCATAGTGAATTCAATAAGAATGATGATCAGCTGGTGAAATTTTTACAAATCTGGGTGTATCCGAATAAAAAAAATGTTACGCCCCGATACGACCAAATCAGCTTAAAAACTGAAGAAAGAAAAAACAAATTTCAACAAATTCTTTCTCCAAGCCCAGACGATGAAGGTGTTTGGATTCATCAGGATGCGTGGTTTCATCTAGGAACATTTGATCAAAATATTAATACTGAATACATAATAAAAAAACCGAACAATGGAGTTTATGTATTCATCATAAAAGGGTCGGTCATGATAGCTGATCAAAAATTAAATTCTCGTGATGGTTTCGGGGTTTGGGATACCCAAAAAATAAACTTCACTTCCAATGAGGACAATACAGAAATCCTATTGATGGAAGTGCCAATGTCAATGTAATATCTTAATTAACAACAATAATAAAACAAATAAAATGTCAACAAAAACAACTTGGGCTTTGGACCCAACACATTCAGAAATTGGGTTTAAAGTAAAACACATGATGTTTACAAATGTATCTGGAAGTTTTACACAATTTGATGCGGCAGTAGAAACAGAATCGGATAGTTTTGATAATGCAAAATTCAGTTTTAAAGCAAAAATAGATTCAATTACAACAGGCAACAAAGATCGAGACACTCATTTATTAAGCCCAGATTTCTTTGACGCTGCTACTTTTCCTGAAATTAGTTTTACCTCAACTGGTTTTTCAAATATACTTGATGGTGAATTTGAATTAACTGGAGATTTAACACTACACGGCATTACTAAACCTATTCAGTTAAATACTGAATTTGGAGGCTTAGCAAAAGACCCATGGGGAAACACCAAGGCAGGACTTTCTATCACAGGAAAAATTGACCGAAAAGATTGGGGATTAAATTGGAACTCAGCTTTAGAAACCGGAGGAGTTCTGGTTGGTGAAGAAATTAAATTAAACTTTGAATTGCAATTCATCAAACAATAAAGACTTTATTAATCAATGCAAAAGCGCTGTAAGTATTTTTACAAATACGTACAGCGCTTTTTTTTAAATCATAAAAACAATCAATATTTATCTGAAGTATCGAAAACAGTCCATCAATACTTTTTTTATAATGTTCCCGCAAATACAATTCCAATTCCAGCAATTGTATGGATTTGATCGTAATCAATCATTGCATCACCATATCCGTGAAAAAATTGAGCATACCCTTTTAGATTTCCATATATAGGGAAGGCACAATCCACTTCAACGCTACCATGATTATCGTCACCAAATCGTAAAGAATGTTGTGCCTTTAATGTCAATAAATATTTATTTAGTCTATAATTAAAAGTGATATCCCCTCTACCCATATAATCTTCTATATCTGGATTTTCCGTAATTTCAGCTGCAAACCATGTCCTAACAACTAAACTCCATTGCTTATCCTCAAAACCTGCCTCCAAATTAAATCGATTCCAACTTCGGGTAAATTTATTACCTTCTCTTCCATTTGACTGATGATTAAATCCAAAACCTAGCATTTTCATCTTTAAAAAATTAAACTGTACGGGATAGTTAAAAATAATTTCCGGTTCATAATTCGTTTCCCTAAAAGGTCTTGAAAATTCTGCGTTGTAAACTTGCCAATAGGATTTTTGAGTGTAACAGAGCCATAAGGCACCATTCCCAAAAATTCTTTGGGCTAATTTGGTTTTAAAACTGAACTGCATTGTCGCTTCTACATTGTCCAATTGAATTTCTTCTTCGGTTGCAACATCGTCAACTGGTACCACTTCAAAATTGACTTCTCGCCTATGACTTGAAAACCGGAATGGCAAAATGTAAGTTGGCTTATAGGCCGTTATCAAAAAGGTCTCAATTTTAGTGTCAGGTTCTAATTCCCATATCTGTGTTAGCGTCTGATACGTATCTATTTTCTTGAAAATCGACGATGATTGCCCCCTTAAAGTAGTAGTTACAAATAAAAAAAGAACTAGTATTTGTATTGTTTTTTTGAAATTATTTTTCATTATTTTTTTCTTTTTATTTACTTTTAAATTAAATTCTGAGCTCTTTATTTTAATAGTATCCAATCTGTTAATTATCGAATGGAAACTAATAATCATTTATACATACAATAAACACAAAGTTCTACGTATCAATTTCATGCATGATTCTTTCTCTACTTTCTACTATTAATCTTGTGGTATTCTTAAACTACTTTCAAGTTTATACCATTTTCAGAATCACGCATTGCATGATAAATATCTTCAAGTTCATAGAATTTAATTAGCTCATCAAAAGGAAACAATCCTTATCTTACAATTCTATCAGTCGTTGGATAAATATATCAAGAACTCTATCACTTACATTTACATATTGGTACATCATATTATTGATGTGGCCCATTTAAAACTGCATCCTTAATTTTCACCTTATAGAGCTTTTAAAAATTTAAGCAACAACTTGTTTCAACATTTGTAATTTTTCATCAGTATATGGAGAATATTTTACATCTGTGTCTGGAGTAACTTCTTTATCAAGTATGCTTTTGTAGTGAGAAAATGCTCTAAAACCCGCTTCACCGTGATAATTGCCTATACCGCTATCACCAACCCCTCCAAAAGGAAGTTCGCCATTCGTAATATGCATTACCGCCTCGTTTATAGACCCACCTCCAAAAGACACCTCATTAATTACTTTATTCTTAATGTTTTCGTCTTGAGTAAACAAGTAAAGAGCTAGCGGTTTTGGCCTTTGTTTTATTTCTACAATGACTTCATCCAAATTATCAAATGTTAAAATAGGCAGAACAGGCCCAAATATCTCTTCCTGCATTACTTTATCTGCCCAAGTAACATTGGTTAAAATAGTGGGTTCAATGAAGCGTTCTTCAATATCATAATTTCCGCCTATAAATACCTTTTGCTTATCTATCAATGCGGCTATGCGGGACGTATTTCGCTCATTGACAATATTCACATAATTGTCGTTTTCCAGTTTACAATCAATAGATAACATCACTTCGGAAACTTTATTAAGAAATTTTTCTTCAATGCTTTTATGAACATAAACATAATCTGGTGCGATACAAGTTTGTCCTGCATTGAGAAACTTGGCCCAAAGCATTCTTTTTACAGTGATATCCAAATTACTGTCTTGCATAAAAATGGTCGGACTTTTCCCTCCCAATTCTAGTATTACGGGTGTTAAATGTTTAGCTGCAGCCTGATAGACTATCTTTCCTACCGATACGCTTCCCGTAAAAAATATGACATCAAACTTTTGCTCCAGTAAAGCAGTTGTTTCAGGTATAGCTCCTTCTACTGCGGTAAAATATTCACTGTCAAAATTCTCATTTATCAGCTTTGAGACTAAACGACTACTATTAATTGTAAGTTCACTAGGTTTAAGAATCACTGTACATCCTGCAGCAAGTGCAGCTACAACCGGTCCAAGAGTAAGCTGATAAGGATAATTCCAAGGGCCAATCACTAGGCTTACCCCTAATGGTTCCGGCATGATATAGCATTTTGCTGGCGCATTCAAAAGATTAGTCTCGATGGGCTTAATACTGCTCCACTCTTCCAAATTCATGACAGCAACTTTAATTTCATTATACACCACATAGAATTCTGTCAGAAAGGTTTCAAATTTCCCCTTGCCATAATCCTTACGAAGAGCCTCATTCAGTAATTCTTCATTGGATTTGATAAGACCTTCCAGTTTTTTTAACTGAGCAATACGAAAGCTAATTGGTTTAGTAGCATTACTGTTAAAATAATTCAGTTGATGTTTTACTAATTTTTCCATAATATTTATTCATTAAAATAATCTAGTTTTTTAAGTAGAAAGCGCATCTATCAGGTTTATTATTTCAACGGGAGGAGTACTTCAGTATTCCTCCTATTGAAATAGTTCTCACCTATTTATAATTTAGGAGAATTCAAAAAATCTTGGGTAGTTAACATAACATGTCCATAATTTGGAAAAGTAGTCTCTACTGTAACCCTAATTTCTTCCCAGTTAAATGCGCCGATACCATCTTTAATTAGAGTCACATGGTACCCTAATTCCACACCATATCTTGCAGTCGAATCAATACAAGTATTCGCTCTCATACCTGCAAGTACTATACGATCTATATCATGCATCTTTAGTAGAAAGTCAAGATCGGTATTAGCAAAACCACTCCCAGTCCAGTGATTTTGAGCAATTAAATCCCCTTCTTCTGGCTGAAGCTCAGGATGAAACTCGGCACCCCAACTTCCTTTTTCAAATAAGACTACATTCTTACTTCCCTGATGTGCTGGATTAAGAAACCGCCAGTTTAGATAGTCCCCTTTTTCTGTATGACGATGTGGAGCATAAATAATTTGAATTTTTCGTTCTCTAGCTCCTGCAATTAACTTTTTAAGGTTTTGAACCAATTGAATACCTTCTACTGTTTCTTTAGTCAAAGGATAAAATTTACCTCCATCTGAAAGAAAATCATTAAAAGGGTCAACTAGTATTAAAGCTGTTTTTGAATATGTACTTGCATCCATTTTATTTTAATTTTACTTATTAATTTTAAAGAATAAATTTAGTTTTCCAAAAGTGCCTCAACCGTTATAGTAGCATTTAAGACTTTGCTTATAGGGCAATTTTTTTCTGCGTCTTTAACGGCTGAATCAAATACCTCTTGAGTAATCCCAGCAATTTTTGCTTTTAAAACCAAATGAGATCCTGTTATGGTTCCATCATCAAGAGATACAAATGATGTTGTTTCCAATTTTTCAGCTGTAAATCCCAATTCTTGGAGACAAAATGTAAGTTTCATAGTGAAACAACCTGCATGAGATGCTGCTAATAATTCTTCTGGATTGGTTCCGATACCTTCTGCAAAACGACTTTTAAAAGAATACTGTGTCTCATTTAAAACATTGCTTTGCGTAGTGATATGCCCACTTCCATCCATACCCGTACCGTTCCAAACGGCTGTTGCTTTACGTTTCATAATTATTTATTTAGTTGTTATTGATAAAATCTAATATGTAATCTGCTTCTTCTTTCCAGCTCGGTAATCCTAAAACATAATGATTATGTCCCTTAAATTCTTTATACTTAGTTATAGATCCATTATTTTTATACTTTTTAAAATTTCTGTAATTAAGAGCGGCTGGCATAATATGATCTGTACTTCCCGAAATAAACAACAGCGGGTTGTGCGGTTTATTAAAATCTATTTTTCCTACTGAGCTTAAAGGATCTCTTAAGGCTAATCTGGATTCAGGAATGGTACTATGCTCATATGCTTCTTTCTGATCTGCATAACTCATCCCATTCGTAAAGGCATACTGCCAATCTTGGAAACTCATTAAATAGGTTTTCTTGGTTGACTCAAAAATACCAAGTGGCTTCCATAATGATTTATAAAAAGAAAATTCAAGGGAAAAAACACCTTGTGGCGGTACGGAATGTATAGCTACTGCTGCTTCAGCTAAACCACGCTGCAACAACAACTGTACTGTCAATCCTCCAAGTGAATGACCAACTAAAATTGGTTTTTCAGGTAATTGTTTTATAAAATTGGCATAATTATCTACCACTTCTATGTATCTCAATTCTGCTAAACTTTTATCATTTGGATGTTTTTTCCTTAGTTCCGCTGGACTTCCTTCCTTAAATGGCCAAGATGGTGCGAAAGTTGTGTATCCATTGCTTTCAAAATAAGTTTTCCAATTGTCCCAGCCATTATGGCTTACAAAAGCACCGGTTACAAACACAATTGTTTTAGAATTAATAGTTTTCATGTTTTTTTATTTAGTAAGTTGATAAATGGTCAGCAAGATTGAGTTCAAAGTCTCTCTGTTGAAAACCTTGAGCTATTAATTCACCTAACCTTTCTTTAGTTTGTGGCCAGCTTAACGCTTCAAAAAACTTTTCTTGAGTAGATTGAAGGTCTGAAGGCGCAATAGTTTGTGTTCTTTCATTAATGATACTTTTAGCAAGAGCAATAGCCTTTTTGTCAAAACTTTGAACACGAAGAGCAAAATCAGTTACAAACTGATCCAATTCAGCATCAGGAATAGAACGATTTATCCATCCATAAGCTGCAGCTGTATCAGCATCAAAATCTCTTGCTCCTACAATTGCTTCAATAGCTCTTGCTCTGCCAATTAGCTTAGGTAATCGTTCTAAACCTCCCGCGCCTGGGATCAATCCGCATCCTACTTCAATTTGTGATATAAGTGTTTTTTCTCTGCTACCAAAACGAACATCCATTGCAAGTAACACTTCACTGCCTGCTGCACGAGCTCTACCTCTAAGTTTACCTACAGTTATGTAGGGAGCTCTTTCAAATTGTAGGGCAATATCAGGCCAGTAGCCTTGCTTGGTTGAAGCTGCATTTGGTTCTGTCGCGCCCAAAATATCATAATGAGAAATGAAAAAATCAGGATCTGCACTTTCAAATACAACAACTTTCACTGCATCATTCTGATCGAGTTCATTTGCTAGTTGTTGAAAATCGTCAATCATGTTTTGATCAAATAAATTCAAAGGAGGATTGTCAAGGGTAACTTGCAAATAGGATTTTGTATACCAAGTTAATCTTAGTGTTTTCATTAGATGTCTTTTAAATTAAATCTTTATTTTAAATTTTTCTTTAATTCAGATCCTGCATGCTCAATCATAGAGCGAGTTGTTGGCAAATTGGCTAAGGCATTCAACAATCCAAAATCGTGAATCATCCCGTTATATCTAACTGTAGATACTGTAACTCCTGCTTCATCCAATTTTCTACCATAAGCTTCTCCTTCATCACGAAGAATATCATTTTCAGCTACTTGTATTAATGCTGGTGGAAGTCCCTGTAATTGCTCTTTAGTGCCTTGTAAAGGAGATACAAATCTTTCTTTACGAGCTACTGCATCGGTCGTATATTGATCAAACATCCATTTCATAACAGAAGTAGTTAAAAATCGATCGGTAGCATATTTTTTATAAGATGCTGTTTCAAACTCAGCATTGGTTACAGGCCATAACAATACTTGAAATTTTATTTTAGGCCCATTTTTTTCTTTTGCCATTATGGCTGTTACTGTCGCCATATTCCCACCCACGCTATTACCTACTATACCTAGTTTTTTTCCATCAACATTAATCTCTTCTCCATGATCTGCGACCCATTTCGTTGCAGTATAAATTTCATTGGTTGCTACCGGAAATTTAGCTTCCGGTGATGGAGTGTAGTTTACAAAAACGGCAACGCATCCTGATGCAACAACTAAATCACGTACCAGTCTTTTGTGCGTCGGGTAATCCCCTAAAATCCAACCACCTCCATGTACAAAAATAAATACAGGCAGTTTTTCACTCTTGCCTTTTGGTCGCACAATGTTTAATTTGACGGTGAGACCATCTGCATTTATCGTTTTTTCACTTTCTTCAATTCCTGAAATATCCACTTTTATTGAAGCTTGTGCATTAACTAAAACATTACGTGCCTCTTCTTTTGATAGTTTTTCGAGTGGAGTTCCTCCTGAATTTAGAATTTTAAGAAACTTCTTTGTTCCCATGTCTATATTGGGGTCTGTAGCATAATCCTGAACTTTTGTTTCCACAATATCATTTTTTATTATGTTAGTGGCATTTGACGATCTATTGCAGGATGTCACAGTTATAGCTATCGCCACAATCAAAAATCCAATGGTCTTTTTAAATGTTTTTTTTGTTTTCATATGATTTGATTTATATTTATTAATTGTATTTAATATTTTGAATGAAATTGTCAATATAATTGGCTACCAATTCGGGGTATTGATGATGAGGACCATGACCGGTCTGTGGAATAGTTATAAGCTGTGCGGTCGGTAGTTTTTGATTCAGTTCAAACCAGTTTTCTGGAGGAAAGCAAATCTCATGATGAGCGGAAATAACCAATATAGGAATAGTTGTGCTCATTATTTTTTGTCGAGCATTGTAAGGATCATTTTCATAATCATCATGGCATTTCCCATAACATTCCCATAATTCAGGTTTCACTTTGGGATCTTTCTCTTTTCTTTGAGCCATCCTATCATGACTTTCTATTGCAGCTTCACTACTTATTTTTGACTTTGGATCAAAAAACAATATTGTCTCGTGCTCAATTGTGTAATCCGGTATGTAAGCCGTATTCATAAATACCTCCTCAATAGGATAATCGACTTTTCCTGGTGGTTTAGTTCCAATGAGAATACAATGTGAAATCCTTTCCGAAAATTCCGTTGTCACAATTTGAGCTACCCAGCCTCCCAATGACCAACCTCCAACAATAAATTTTTTGATTTTCAAAGCATCGGCTAAATCCACTGCATCTTTTGCAAAGCCTAAAACATCAACATGTGTTGTACCTGTGGACGATGCCAGTCCTTTATAGTTAAAGGTTATTACTTGATAGTTTTTTGCCAATGCATCCAAAAAGGCAGGATCCCAATCATCGAGATTAGCCCTGAAACGTGAGCAAAGAATTATTGGTTCCCCTTTGCCTATGGATCGATATGCTATTTTATGATCCCCCACCTCCGCAAATTGTGTTTTGGATTCATTTGCTCTCTGACCGTAAGATCCCTCACTTAAAGAACTGAATAATATCAAATTAAACTTTTTCATGATAATTTATTTATATGTGATTTATTTTAACTGTGGATAACAAAGAGTCTTTTAGTTTCTGTGAAAAATTAAATTAATTACTGGAATTCATTATTTCCAGCGCTTTTTCTGGTGATGACAAATACAATTGATAAAAATCGGCGGTTTGACCAACATGTATTTCATATTGATCATTTTGCAATGCATCGTGAAGATTTTGTGCAACTATTGCTGGACTTATCCCATTACTTCCTCCAATTTCATCTGAAAAACCAGTATTGACTAAAGGAGGCATTACTTCAAAGACTTTGATCGCTGTAGATTTTTCTAATGTAATCCGTAATACCTGTGTGTAAGAATGTAATGCCGCTTTACTTACTGAGTAACCTGGAACACTAATGCCAGGCGAAAAAGCAGTTATAGAGGAAACATTTACAAAAGCCGCTTCTTTTTGTTTTTGCAAAAGCGGCAATAATTTTTGTGTCAATCTTACAATTGAAAGGTAATTGGTCAAAATCTCTTCACTTGCTTTTTCAAAAGCATTTATCTTTTCATCTGTCAGCTTATAATAATTAGCCAAACCTGCATTATTAATTACTATATTCAAATCAGGAAAATCCATGTTTAGTTTTTGTACTAAATCATTAACATCATTTTCGGAGTTGATGTCCGATACCAACGCAGTTGTGTTTTCAATCTGTGCGGCAGCTAGGTTTAGCTTTTCTGCATTTCGACCAGTAATTATGACTTTATTATCTTTGGAAAATAATTTAGCCATTTCAAATCCAATTCCAGATCCACCTCCAGTAATAAGAATAGTATTGTTTGAAGTTTTCATAATAATTTATTTTAGTTATATAATTTAAAT
This sequence comes from Flavobacterium rarum (SeqCode), assembly GCF_965234445.1. Lineage (GTDB taxonomy): Bacteria > Bacteroidota > Bacteroidia > Flavobacteriales > Flavobacteriaceae > Flavobacterium > Flavobacterium rarum. Next base: position 58,390 of record NZ_OZ248486.1, read on the forward strand.
ATTTAATGTTCCTTGTCTAGATGCAATAACATAAGATTTTTTCAAAGCTTCAAAATAAGTTGGATGTTCATAAAAAAAAGAAATATAACTTGATCAGTTATCTCTTATTCCATACCAATTACACCTTGAGTAATCATATAAGCAGCTCTGCGTTTGATATTCTGAATCACTATAATTTTACTTTAATTAGGTTCTGAAATCACTATAACAAAACCAACTTTTTGCATACCGACTCTCGCTTTAGCATTAGCAGAAAAAGAAAATTTACCAACACGATAATCCATAATTTTCTTTTTGAGTTCTTCCTCAGTATAACCAACCGATGCAATCTCGTTCCTGGTATACTAATCCAGGAAATAATTTACAATTGATATGTGTTTTTTGTCCATTAATTGTTTCCGCAACAAAAACTCCATCTTCCTCTGCCTTTTGAACCAACATAGCACCAACAATTACATCTCCAATGGTGTAAATATTATTTTCTTGGGTTTGCAATTTTTCATTAGTTACTATCCTTACGTTATCATTCTAACTATCCATGTTTTTTTCAATCTCAATCCATTCGTATAAGGATTTCTGTCAACTGCAGCTATACAGTAGTCTGATTTAATTTTTCGATATACAACTGATTAATACAGATAATACATTGTTGCATTTTTACAATTTTTTACTGCCAATTGTGTTTTTTGACTAAAAGGGTCTCGATACAATTTTTAGAAATATTTTTTTAGCTCTTTTACTAATTCTTTAACCATAGTTGAAATCAAACTATCAACATACTCGACCATAGAAACTCTTACTCCTAAGAGTTATTAATAATTGCACAAATTATTTATTATTAAATCAAGAAAATTAAAAACTTACCTAATTATTCGACTTGTCTTGATGAATCAAAATATTAAAACACATAAAACAACTATTAGGCCAAAAATCATAAACAATTAATTATCAATACATTAAAGATATTTCAAATAATTATTTATTAACTGTATTTCGCTAATTATCATTCTTCTTGTGATATATAGAAAACTGAATTCGACCATTGCCATCTAAATGTGAAGAATCAAATTACTCTACTTCTACCAATAACCAGACGGTATCAGTATTGCAATTTCTCCAAAAGTCAGAATGATATTCAGAAATTGTTTTTTCCAACATTTCAAGGCTCATCAATTAGGACAGTTCTTGAGTCATTAATATTTTTTTTATATGATCGTGATAATAAATCTTTTTGCCTGGTTTGTTATGAATTGAGCAGAATACCAGAGCTTTTGCAATATCGTCAGCACTTAAGACCTTATATTTTGAGAGCTCCCCCTTCAATAATGGTTTTAAAAATTTTAAAAGAGCTATCGCTCCTACCTCTCCATTTCTTTTTTCCTTTCGATCTCCGACAATAAACGATGGGCGAATAATAGAAAGACTTTTAAAACCAATTTTCCCCATTTCTATTTCCATTTTACCTTTAGTTTTAGTGTACAAAAATCGTGAGAAAGGATTGGCTCCAACCGCCGATATAATAGTGGCAGAACTACATCCCTGATTCCATAACTCCTTTGCTAAATATAAAGGAAGAGTAAAATCGATTGCCTCAAATAAGTCTGCAGAACCTGCTTTTTTTATCGTAGTACCCATGCAGCTGATCAAAACATCTGCAACAACGGGCTCGTAAAGTTGATTATTAACTAACAAAACTTCAGCTAACTTTTCATGTTGAATTCCTGTTGACTTTCTGCCTATTGCAATGATCTTTGTAAATGTTGGCTCATTCAATAGATAATGCAAACATAAATTTCCTGTCAATCCTGTTGCTCCCAAAATAGCTATAATCATTATTAAATATATTTGTGTGTTACAATGAATTTCTTCTTTTCTCAATACAGAAAATATCTACTTTTTGCCGACCAACTACAACATAAATAGCTACTAAAAGTAACTGTTGAGATAGCCACTTGTTTTAAATAATACTTCTAAATAAAATATCTCAAGAAGAATAAAGTTTGAAACTTTTTTTCCACTTGTAGAAATAATTACCAGTTATAAAAAACAATAGTGCAATACCCGATAAAATAATCCAACCTGTTAACTCTTTTGATGCTGCTAGAATTGCCTGAAGTTGTAAATTCCTGTATATATGATTTCCTCCTTGCAACTTTTGCCATTGATCACTAGCATCAAGTTGTCCTGCTAGATAACTGAAGTGTTTAATTCTCTCTGAATAGAGCAAATAATTGTAAACACCTGAAAAAATTCCACTTCCAAGAAAGGAACGTATGATTATCATCATGCCCGCCGCACTTATGGATATACTTATAGGAAGATTGTCGGTAGTATAAAGTCCAATTGCTATATATAAAACAGTCATAGCGAATCCTTTCAGTATTACAGGAAGTATAAAATCATTTATGTTAAAATCAATTGCAAAACTGTTGTACAAAATAATGTGGTGTATTACAAAAGCTAAAAAGCCAACAAATAATAACGGTTCGGCATCGAGTTTTTTTGCGTACCATAAAAAACAAGTTACAGATCCAATAACAACACCAGGAATCATATATAAATTGAGTTGAGCATTACTAATAGCTTCAACTTGAAGTATTACAGTAGTAAAGGATGATTGAAATGTAGAAGGGATGAAAATCCCTAGAACAATAAAGTAAATAAGACCTCTTCTAAAATTCTTTATTTTAAATATAGTTACATCAAAAAAAGGACGCTGTACCGTTAGTTCACGACGTATAAAAAGCAAAATAAAAATGAAAGAAAATAGCAATGCTGCCCTAATTTTGTTTGATTCTAGTCCATTTTCTACTTTTGCATATACCACTGCATAGTCAAAAAACATAAGAGCTGTTGCCAACTTTAGCAAGCCCATCCAGTCGACCTGATACAGAGGTATACTCTTTTTCAATGGGTGATTTTCAACAAGCAGTACCGTTATAAGTAAACAAATCAATATTAGAAGTAAGATGAATATGTAGGACAAACGCCAGTTATAAGCATAAGCCAACTCGGTTGTAATCCAAGTCACGAAATAAAGCCCCGCAAGTGCAATACCGTAAACAAAAGGGTATAACCTACTTCGATCACCAGTTTTACTCCAAATGAAGTTCCAAACTATATAGACTTCCAATAAGGCTGCTATCTTACTAAAACCTAATAAAAGACATATAACCACTGTTAGACAAGGGCTCGTTGTGGTTGCACATATAATATTGAGTAATAACATCATAATAAGCCCCCCCATAAGTAATGATTTGTTAGAAAAACGTGCTTTCATTCTTCCAGCAAATATCAATCCTAAACCCATCCCGATGTAAAGTGCATTGATTGCCTGAGTATAGGGTTCAGCATAGACCCCTAGACTACTATACATATCGATTGTATTCCCCAAGAATACTCCGTTTGCTGTCAAGATAACAAACACCAGAATAAATAAGGATGGAAGTCTTACATATGAGGGCACCCATCTGTAAAATAAGTCTTTTGGTTCCATAATTACTATTTAGCTTTTCTTACTACCACATTCATACCTGCACGTAATTGCTCCAGTTCTGATGAGCTGATTCCACTATTTGTGAATTCAATTTTTACAGGAATTCTCTGTTGCACTTTAATAAAATTCCCTGTAGAGTTATCTACTGGTATTGCCGAATATTTGGAGCCAGTAGCCTGTGATATAGCAGTAACTATGCCTGCAATTCTTGAATCCTCCAGTCCATCAACCTCCATATACATTTTCTGACCAATATGTAACTGACTAATCTGTGTTTCCTTATAGTTAGCTACAACCCATTTACTGCCGGTACGTACAAAAGAGAGCAGAGTCTGACCTGGTTGTACGAGTTGTCCCTCTTGAATTGTGCGACGTCCTGTTACACCTTCATAGGGTGCTTTTATGACTGTATACGATAAATTCAATTTTGCAAATGCCAATGCAGCATGGGCGCGTTTTATTTCTGCTTGATTTACAAATATCCTTTTGTATGTTTCGTCTGTGGATAATTGTGTGGTATTTCTTTGCTGTTCAACGGCTCTTGCTTGGGCGGCAAGTGCATCAAATTCAGTTTTGACTTGATCAAACTGTTGCTGCGTGGCAGCGCCTTCTTTTAGCAGCATTTCATAACGTCTGTAGTTCTGCTGAGCATTCCAAACTCTTACTTGTGCAGCCTTTATATTGGCATCCGAAACCCCCAAGCTACTCTGAACTGTAGTAACTGTTGAAGATGTAACATTTTTAGCCGCCTGTGCAGATAGATAAGCTGCCTCAGCCTGCTCTAGTTGTATCAGGTATTCACTATTGTCAATCAATAGTAGCGTATCACCTTTTTTGACTTGCTGGTGTTCCGAGAATCGTACTTCTTTAATATAACCAGAAATTCTAGTATTGATTGGGTTGATGAATTCCTCTACCTGTGCATCATTTGTGTATAGATCCTCACCAATGTTGTAGTAAGTCGATAGCCCCCAAAAAAGCCCCCAAAAAATCATTATCAACAACAGGATATTGACCATACCAATAACAATCTTGTTTTTTTTATTTACCCTTTTTGTATTTGTTGTGCTCATGAGAATTGTTTTTATTATTAAAGCTGTCCAGTTGATTTTAGCAATTGATAGTAAGTAAAAATGACATTTATGTGGGCATCTGTCAAACGAAGCTCTGCTTCAATTTTGATATTTATAGCATCAGTCATATCAACTAGCAAGGCTAATTGGTTAAGATATTTTTTTTCAACAACACGGTAATTTTCCTCAGCTGATTTAAGGTTCTTCGTCAAAATATCTAATTCTTCTCTTGCTTCTCTGTATTTTATAAAACTATTGTTGACCGAAACATCTACTTCTTGTTGTGTTAGCAGTTCTTTTTGAACTGTTTGGTCAAGAATCGTATTGCCTCTTTTAAATTTCTTTGGTACTTGGTAAATAGCAGAAATATTATAGCGTAATGCTATACCCGCCTGCCAGACATTAAAATAAAAGTCAACGGCTGGCATAGTGAACAAATATGGCCGTTGTAAATTACTTCCAGCATAAAGACTAATCTCAGGAAAGCGTTCACTCTCTATTATTTTTAGATTAGTGTGCGCAATTTTTTTATCAAGAGCGACCAATTGCAATTCATAGTTTTTCTTATTAGCCTCCTCAAGAAATTGCGTAACAGTTTTAGGTTGATCAGGTAAGTCGAGCTCCATGGGATCGGGATTAAGTCTAGTAGATGATTCCAAACCAAGTATAATATTAAGTTGTTGATTTAAAACATCAATATTATTGTTTGCTTTTAAAGTGGAAATTTCCAAATTGGAAATGATAAGCTCCATACGCAATACATCATTCCGAGTCACCATTCCTTGTTTTTGCATACTCAATATGTTCTCTAGGCGCTGCTTGGACAATTTTGTATTATTAATAAAGACCTTTCTTTGATTGATTGTGCGATAGATATCAAGATATTTAGCTGTCACCATAAATTTGATGTCATCAGTATTTTTTTGGAAACGCAGATCTGCTATTTGCTCCTCGAAAACTGACTTTTGAATACTGTTTTTAAAAAGTCCTCCTTTGAAAACTACTTCTGTAGCCTGTAAGGTAAACTGTGCAAAATTATGAGGAAACTCAACAGTTCTGTGCTCTGAAAACGAAGGATTCCATATTTCCGAGTTACTTAGATATCCATAATTGACACCCGTGTTTATATTTGGTAAGTGGTTTAATTTTACAATCTCTGTCTGCTCTTTGGCAATTTCGACACTAAACATTGAAATTTTCAATTGCACACTGTTTTTAATAGCAAGAGCAAAAGCTTCTTTTAATGTTAGATGACTTTCTGCGTTAAGGTCCTGAGCCCTCACAGGTGCCTGTATTAAAAATTGAGTAATCAATATAATATGCCAAATTTTCATAATACAAGGAATTTGTTTCCTTATTTTCTAATCAAATTTCGAACCACTACGTTTAAAATACTGATCATAAGATACTTATGTATTTTAATTGCCTTATTATATTAGCGATATTTAGAAATTAACGACACTAACTTAGCGATATTAAATATTTTGCTTTGTCTTGTAAAGAAAAAATTGGTCGAAATGAGTAACGATTATATTTGCTAACCCTGGGAGAAGGTTTAATGATTTATGAAAAAGAAAAATATTGGTGAAAGAAAGAAATTTCATTATAGATATAGGCGATTTAATCGTACTTTTTAGATATTTATATTATTGGAAATACATTATAATTAACCATCTTTCTTATCAAAACATCGAATATTGCAAACCACAAAAGTATCAGCAAAAGAATAAGTAAAAAAAGGATTTTATAATGTACAACACGTCAATCAAACAGCATAGGACTTAAAAAACTGGATAGAAACATTAAATGGAGTGTCTACAAAATATTTACAAAATTATTTAAACTGGTACACTTTAAAAGCCATTATCAATGCGCCAAAGTCCTGTAAAGATAACAGTTGCCTTAATAGCAACTTCTTTTTTCGCTTGGTATGAATTTAAAGATATAACTTTTTTAAATATATAATTTAGACTAAAGCCAAACATTTATAAATTTTTATTAGCAACAAAACGAATGCTTTAAACAAAGATATCCTTAGATTTATCATCCGTTCCTTTCTTATCACGTGTTCAATCTCAATTCCAGCAAATGTTCTTTTGGTAGATTCAAAATGTTTAAATCCCAGACCATTTAAAACTCTGACTTGATAAACCGATAGTTTACTTGCCCGTACTTGTGACTCAATAAACGCTACGAATTTAAATACCCAACATCGAAGTTTGAAATACACAGCCGGAACAAAATAATAGATTTCGGATAAGAATGACCTTTAGCATTCATAAAGTAAAGGATTTTATATTCCTAAAGATCTATGTTGATCTTAAATGTAACAAAATATGGAATTTATTTTTAGCTCAAAAATGAGTTTCCCTTTTAATTTCTAATTTTATACCCTACTATTTCCTAAGTTTACAAAAATTAATTACCCCAAAATGAAAAAAAATCTAATTATACCTGTTTTACTATTAATGTTCGGGTGTGCCGAAAATAAAAATACCCATAGTAGCAATGCACCACTTAGTCAAAGTGAAATTAAAAAAACAAATCGAACTATTGAAGGTGAAGTCCTTGAAATAAATCAAGGCAAAGACGGATATACCGCAAAATTAAAAAACAATACTGAAGAAATCTATTTTGTTACTATAAGCCGTGCTAACCTTATAAATCCAACTCAATACAAAACCACAAAAATAGGTGAAAAGCTAAAAGTTTTAGGGGAATTCTGGAAGTTGAAAAACGAGAATCAAATCACCGTTCGTGAAATTTTATAACCAACCTTTAGACATTTCATATAGATGTGAAAAACTTAACGGTATCAAATATTAATATAGGCATTGTTGGCGGGAAATGGATTTTCAAGAACAAACAAAAAACGCATAACGCTTCTCGAATGCCACTTCTACCAATTCCGGAAGAATTAATTCTCAAATATACCTATCATCCACAATGTGTAAATGAAGACAAACTATTGCCGGTTTTAAGCAATCAAAAAATGAATGCCTCTTTTAAAGAAATAGCGGGCGTTTGTGAAATCGAAAAAGAATTAACCTTCCACATTGCCCGACATACTTTTGCAATCACTGTAACACTCACAAATGGTGTTCCCATAGAAAGCGTGAGCAAAATGTTAGGGCATAAAAGTTTGAGAACCACACTTAACTATGCTAAGATTTTGGATAAAAAAGTAAGTGAGGATATGGATTTATTAAAATAAAAGTTGAGTAACTTTAAGAAATTTAATATCTTGAATGAAACTAATATATAAAGAAGCCTTCAAAGACACAAAGCAAAATATTCGTTATTACAGACAAATAAGTCAATTTTATTTGTAATAATAACGAACATTATAAAAATAAATGTTTAAAAAACCTTACATAACAGATCGGAGTTTAGCTTTGACAAAAATATTTCTTTTGTCAAAAACTATATAATTCATAAAAAATCACTTCTCCTGAACAAGACTCAAATAGGTAACAATTACAAATGAAATAACTTCCGCAATAAGTAAATCGAGAAACACAGTTAATAGGTTATACTAAACGCATTTGTTATATAGACCAAATGTCATCTAAAAAAATATAACCATAAGCACAGATACTCATTACTTCTTTGTTAGTTGTCTTTTTTACGACATTAGTTATAAAACTTTCTACATCTTCTAATGAATTATAAAATTTATTAGAAAACTCACGTTTATATTTTGCCCACATTTTTTCAGCTGGATTTAGTTCTGGACTATAGGGTGGCAAGAAAACCAAAACTATATTTTCTGGATAGATATTCCGACGAAAGTACGCCACCATTCCGCGCTAAAGGTCGCCAGTCAAACCGTCCTTTATCATCACTAAGTAAAGATGATGTTTTTCAAAGTTAATGATTTTTTTTAGTTCTCAAAGATTTACCTGTTAATGCTATTCTGTGTGCTGAAGCTGACAATCTGTCCATTATCGCATCGGCTAGAGTTGGCTCTTCAATGAAGTTGTACCAAGTCTCCACGGGCAACTGTGAAGTAATCATAGTTGACCCTAAACCATATCTATCTTCGAGAATATCCAACAAGGCAATCCTTGCATCATTATTCAAGGCTTTCAATCCAAAGTCATCTAGGATCAGTAGTTTGTTTGCAGAGATGCCCTTGATCCATTTCAGATATGAACCGTCAAGCCTTGCTTGGGTCACGGCATCCACGAACTTATTCATACAAAAGTACTGGGTACGGTAACCAAGCAAACAAGCACTGCGCCCTAAGGCGCAGGCCATAAAAGATTTACCACAACCAGTGGCACCGGTTATCAAAACATTTTCGCCTTTTTCTATAAACATGCCATCAGAAAGTCTTAATACCTGTTCTCTTGTAATGCCTCTTTCTGTATTACAGATTATATCTTCCGGTAATGCATGGTAACGCAGTTTGCTAGCCTTTAGATACTTTTGTGTTCTGGAATACTCTCTGTATTCTACTTCTGCCTGAGTAATCATAGCAATCAAAGAATGGACATCCTCTATTTCATGTATAGGAAGTGATAGTGCGGCTTCATACCTTTTGGCCATGCCCGTCAATTTAAGCCCTTTAAGCTGTTCTAATGTGTTTTGTGTATTCATTTCTATTAGGATTTATTTAAGTTGTTTAATTATAGGCTTCAGGACCTCTAAGGTTTTTGTGGTCAGGGATACGGAATTCAGCAGGAGCCTCTTCTTCGAGTAAATCCATATTGTTTTCTAGAATATTTTTAATGACACCATAGCTGATTTTGTTACCCTTTAAACCCCGTTTACAGGCAGCTTCCATTCGTATACTGCCATAAGTATTCATTAATCGCAACAGCCCCAAACAAGCGGTATAGGACTGGTCGATTATCAGTTTACTGTCCATTACTTTTTTGAAGAATTCTAAAGTATACGGTCCATTTTCTTCTGCTTTTTTGAGATAGTATTCAGGGCTCCATCCACGTTGATTACTAATAGCCTGGTGTTTTTCGGGCATATGTTCCCTAATGCTGGTATAGCCATGGCTGGTATAGTTCCTAGTATGTACAGCAATCCTTTGTCCATCAGAATAGATCTCAACGATGTCTTGATCATAAGAAATGCGTACCTCCTTTCCAATATAGCGGTATGGAACAGAGTAAAAGTGCCAATCTTCACCCACAAGTACATGGTAATGCTTTTGCACCTTTGCCTTGGTGTAATGTCTGATACTGTATGGAGATTCTGGCAAGGGTTGTAATAGTATTTTCTCTTGGCTTTCAAACAACTCCAGCCTACTGAATACTTTCTTCTGAAAGTTCAACTGATGGTGATGATCAAGTTTCTCTCTAATGGCCTTGTTTAGTTCAGAAAGGCTATGAAAAGTATCGTTACGTAGACTGGCATAAATACGCCTATAAGTGATCTTTACATTGTTTTCAACAGAAGGCTTATCTTTTGGTTTATAGGGACGAGCTGCAAGCAGAGCAATATTATTGTGGTTTGCCCATTGCTCGAGCATATCAGTAAATACAGGCTCATATTTACAACTTTTGGATACCCATTGCCTCATGTTGTCTGATTTAACAGTCAAAGGAACGCCACCAAAGTATTCAATGGTATGGTTTAACACCTTAACCACTTGAGGTAGTTTTGCATCAGGTAAAGCCTCTACATAGCCATAACCACTAAAGGGAAGAATAGCAACATATACTGGACATGCAATTAGTTCACCTGTTGAAGTATCTACATAGTGAAGCACATCACCAGCAAAGTCTACTTCGAGAAGCTTTGCAGGAGTATGAATGAAATGCATCACGGCATTGTTTACCTTCTGCTGATCCTGTAAAAGTTCACAGAATCTGGAATACTGAAAGCCTGATGGATATTCTTTAATATATTCTTCCCAAAGAAGTAGACGGGTTACACCAGTTCGATTAAGCTCCTTGCTAAAATAGCCACTCAGATTGTTAAAATGAGCTTTCCGAGGGTCGGTATCGTCCACTACAACAGGCTTTATAAGCCCGAGTATCCGCTCAAGATCCTGATCGGAACGCTTTAATAATTCTTTAAAATCAACTCCAGTTTGCGCAAATTTTTGCAAATACAGTGCGATTGTTTTTCTTGAAATTTTGACTTCCTTTTCTATAGAACGTTGCGAAGAACCACGTTCTAAGAATAAAAGTATCTGTCTTATCTTAATCATACTAAGTAGTTTATTTGCCATACTGCAAGTGGTTTTTTGATTATAAACCAAACTTATAGTAAATGGCGGTTAAATCTCTACTTAGTGAGATAATGCATCTGGGATAGGTGGCGTACTTTGTGTCGGAATGTCAGTCCGTTAAAAGTATTAAATCAGGAGTAAAGTGGCGTACTTTGCTCCGGAATAAGTGGCCACCTTTCCAGCGGAATCGTGGCGACCTTTGTAGCGGAATTGCTGGCGTACTTTGTGTCGGAATCGTGGCGACCTTTGCAGCGGAATATCCACTGTTAGATTCCGTTGCAAAATGCTCGGGCAAAAAAACATTCTCGATGTTTATTTTATTTTTATAATTATTGATTGATTTTTCAAAAACAGACAACTTATTTCGTTCAATCTCATTGACAATCTGATTTGTAATAAATAAGTTGCTTTTTATTTTTAATAATTCTTCTAATAACTTTTTAAACTCCTTTTGGTTGCTATCAAAAAACCTTAAGTAAATATTTGCATCTATAAATAGAATTTTCATAAAATAGAATTTAAACCTTAGAATATCTATAGTGTCCCTTGATATTATGAGCAAGATATTCTCCGTGAGAACTAGCAGACATTATTCCATGGAAAATTCTTTCTGGGACATCAAAATATTGATATATTCCTCCATTTTTGAATTCAATTTCTAATGTTTCCGAAGTTTCGTCATAGCCAATTGATGCTATGTTTGATGATGTTACTGGCTTTCTGTTCATAATAATATTATTTTATCTTGTTAATTTTTGGATTTTGTGCTCTCCAAGTTTCAATAAATTCTTCATAGTTTGGATTCTTTTCCATCATATTTCCCCATCCTCCGGGAAGTAATGATTCGTTAGTATCAACTTCATCAAAAACTATTGGGTCTTGACTGTCAGGTCTTTTATCTCTTGGAGGTGCCTTAATAATAGTTCTCATTGGTAATTTTACGGATTCACCTAAAATTATTGCTTCACCAGTTTTTAAAATAGGCAACATACTTGTTAATCCTTCTAAATTATCACTTACTGCACTTGTTATATGTGAACGATCTGTTGAATTTGAAAGGCGTAAGGCAAAAAATGTTCCACATTGCGAAAGAATTGTTGAGTTTATCTCAGAAGGTCTTTGACTAACAATCATTGTCCCAATGCCATATTTACGACCTTCTTTAACTATTTTTTGCACAATTGACAAAGCACTCCCTTCTGAATTTAAATAATTATGAGCTTCTTCCATTACTAATAATAATGGCCTTTCTTTTCCTCCTTGCGAAAGATTTCTTGCCCAAAATAATCCATCATAAATAATTCTTAATAACACTCCAATAATCGTATTTAATATTGCGATAGGCACGCCCGATAAATCTAATATTGTTATTGGTTTGTCACTTCCAATCCAGTCTTTTATTAATAAATCTAAATCTTTATCAATATGACCGTCTTCTTTAGGAGTCCATTCTCCTGGTTTAAATATGAAATCATACCTTGGTATTCTCAATTTAGAACCGAGAGAATGCAATTGTTGACTATTATTTAGGGGAGATTCATTAGGGTGCTGTACTCGATCTCCATTAGCTTTGTTAGTATTAATTTTTTTGAAAATTGGAGGTGTGGCTGTTATTGGATTTCCCTTGATTTCTATTCCTTCTGCATTAGTTTCATAAGCAAGAGGTGAACCATCTATATCTGGATAAAACTTACCTAATGTTTCTGTATATAAATCATACCATAAATGATTTAGGCTAAATGGTATTGGTGAGTCGACATTGAGAGTGTCAGTTTCAATACCGGTTTTAGGGTATTTAATTATGCTTCTTAGTTTTTCTTGAAGAATTCTTTCAAGAACAACATTTTGATCTTTTTCGTTGTTAAATTTCCCAAAACTAATATCAATAAGTTCTTCGAAATTTAATGCCCAAAAAGGTAAGAAAAGCTCTTTTTCTGTGCTTAAGGCACTCTTGTCTGCATTAATTTTGAAAATATTAGCTTTGTCTTTTAATGCTTTTCCGTATTCTCCATGAAGATCAAAAACTAAAATTCTTGATGAAGGATATTTTTCTGTATCTGACAAAGCATTTAACAGACTTGCTACTGTAGTTGATTTACCAGATCCTGTTGTGCCAACAACAGCAGAATGTCTAGTTATTAATTTATTAACATCAATTAATGCTGGTATTGACTCAGCACCAGAAATATGTCCGACGTTAACAAAGTATGGTTTGTCTGGTTGTCCATAAATTTGCTTAAGATCTAATTCAGAAACTAAATGCACTTCGTCACTAATAGTAGGATATTGAGAAATCCCTCTATGAAATTCACCGGAACGCTGTCCTTCTCCTATTAATTGAATAGTCATCCATCTATTTCCATATGGCTGGGCAGATGCTTGATTTTCTGGAACAGCACTTGCACCAACTTGTGTAATGATTCCAAACAAATAGTTGTACCCAATTGGAATTTTGACAAAGCTCCCAATTTGACCTATTTTATAACCTTCACCATCAACATATGTCAATCCAGATAATGAATCATTAACCATTGCTACTCTTATAGTAGTCCCACTGACATCTTGTACTGATCCTAAATATGTAGAGTTATTTTTCATCATCTAATTTAGTTTGATTATAACCTATCAATGCCTGAAGAAAATCTCCTAATTTAGAAAAATCTCCCAATTTTAAATAATCTTTCGGTACCTCCCCTTCAACTTCAGTGACTTTAACAACACAATCAGCTAAGTTATCATCAGGTTCAATCATTCCTAATGTTTTCCATTTTCCTCTAACGGTTCCTATTATTGCTTCGTCAAATCCCCAGATAGCAAGATTACTTCTATTTAATGCAAGTTGTATTGCTTTCGGATATCTCTCAATAATATTATCTACTTCTTTTTCTTTAAAAGTCAATGTTCCAAACATTAAAGCAATGACCATTGTATTTGGGTTAGATTTCATTGCGCTTACAATAGTGTCATTTAAATGTTCATCATTAAATGAATATCCGGAGAGAATAAGTAATGAATTTGGATTTCTCAAGAAACGATTCAATTGGTCAATTAAGGCCAAATATGGCATTTTTCTACTTTGTTCATATTTTAAATGAGATGGATAGATTAAATGTGAAGCATCAATTTCGCTTGTTCTGCTTGAACGAAAAACTTCTTTATTTTCTTTTTGAAACCAATTTATAGAACCGTGAATTTTCCATAATCTAGTCCAATGTTTTGGTATTAAACTATCTTCAACGGCTCTTAAGTCAAAAAAAGATTGACGAGAACCAACAAAACCATCAAAATAGGGTACAAATAAATCTTCAAAGGCTTGCTCTAACAATAAATCATAATTAGTTGTGAAAATCTCAATGGGTTTTTGTCTATCTATTGAGATCCACTTTGCCAATTTATGATATGGCGATTCTTTATCAGGGAGTAAAACATCTAATTTACTTACAATTTTACCACAAATTTCTTTTTCTAAAGTAATCAATTCTTCTTCAGTAAAACCTCTAACGGTATTTCCAATAGATACCTCTTTCAATCCTCTAATAAAACTTAAAATGTCTTCTATATTTTCGATACTTTTTTTTGATAAAGCTACTTCTTTAAGCAATTTATCAAATGTGTTTTGTTCACCAGTTTTCGATGATAATTCTTCTCTTATAAATTTTGTAAGTCCAGCAACATCAGCAATTAATGGCCACTGATCTTCTGGCATACTTACGGATAATGGACAACCAGCAGAAATAAAAAAGCCAATTGGTTTTTTATCTTGTGATAAAGTCTGTCTTAAAAATTTTATATGTTTTATTGGATCGTGATAATTTATCATTTTAATTTTATTTGTTAGATTTTCTCTTTCAAAATTTCTAATAGTTTGAAATTTAAATATAATTTTTCTTTACCTACTTGTTCACTTTTTAGGAAACCTTCTTTTTCGAGTTCTATCAAATAGTTTCCTACAGTTTTTAGACTACCTAAACCCGCTTTTTCAAGTTGGTTTCTCTTGGTATATGGCAATATGAAAAGTTCCTCCATCAAGTCTTTGGAATATACTTTTGGCAACTTCAGTTGTATTTCTTTACCCATTGTCGTCATTAGGTTTTCTATGGCTGCAATTTGAACTCTACCTTTTAAAGCAGTTTGCTCAACCATGTCTAACATGTATAGAATCCAGTCCTCCCAATTTCCGTTCTCGGTTACTTTTCTTAGATTGGTATAATATTTATCTTTATGTTCGATTATATAGTTACTCAAATATAATGCTGGTAAATCTAATAATCCAGTCATTTTTAAGTATAACAACAAAATAATTCTACCTGTACGACCATTTCCATCGAAAAAAGGATGTATAGCTTCAAATTGGTAATGTATGATTGCCATTTTTACCAATGGATCAATAGTGTCTTCCGCATGAATGAAGTCTTCCAAATTTTTGAGCTTTTCACGAATAACATACTCACCTTCAGGCGGTGTATAAACTATTTTACCTGTAACTGGATTCTTCAGTTGTGTTCCTGATGCATTTCGAATTCCAGATAGGTTTTCTTTTATAATTTGCATTAGAACCACAAAAAGGTTTGTGGTCAGGATTGGCCGTTTTTCTATTTGCTCTACTCCATGCCATAGTGCATCTTTGTAATGCATTACTTCTTTAGTAGCTGGGTTGTCGTTTTTTTTTTCTGCTATAGATGCTTTAAATAATTCATCCTGCGTGGTAATGATGTTCTCAATAGCCGAACTCGCCTGTGCTTCCTGTAAATTGATCGTATCAATAAAAAGCGTTGGGTTTGGCAAATTGGTTATGGCTCCCTTTAATTCTGACAATGCTCTACTTGCTGCAATTGTTTTTTTGAGGATTGTTATGTTTTCTATTTCCGCTTGTGGCGGTAATAGAGGTAAATTGTTATAGGGTATTTCTGGATTGTATGTTATTTTCTCGCTCATAATGTCGCTTTTGAACGAGGGTGCTATTTACCTTCGTTTTATATTCAAGTGTAAATATATTAAAAATTTACTCTCGTTTTGTTTTTAAAAGTAAAATTTACTCTCGTTGGTTTTTGCATTAGTTTTTTGTTTGTAGGGAAAAAGAGTTTTGTTTTTTCAAATATCCATTAAATTTGGCAGGGACAAATCCTATTCAAATTAACCCAATCCCCAATCACACCAATTTATAGGTTGCCGCAATTACTTATTTTATTAAATTCATAACTATGAAAAGTAAAATTGGTCCATATATCAATACATGATACTTTAACTTAACAGTGAAATAATATAATAATGAGATACTTAAGCGATCAAATAGATTTAAATCAAAATAATCAGGCTTTGTTAATTGAAATTTTGAATAATCGATTGGTAAATGATTCTCATACTTCTTTAAAATAATATCATAATCACGACTGATGTTTTCTAACGTTGATTTCTTTTTGTCAGGATCAGTTTCATATGTCTTCATAAATCGAAGTTTATTGTATAATTCTGAGATATCAAGAGAACAATTATGAAATCTCTCTGACTTTATAATAAAATTTTCTGAACTCTCAAGCTGGCTAAATAATAATATTAAAACTGAAATTGCTGTTGAAATAAAGCCTACTGCAGAATCAGTCAATGTTATTTTCCAAAAACTTAAACCATAAATATTAACGATGTTGACTATTATTAAATACGCGGAAAGAAATCCTATCGATTTTGATGATAATCCATTTAGTGTTTGGTTTCTATGACTTGCAGCGAATCTAATTCCTTTTGTTGACCAAAGTTTATAATTAAGTTCTACTTCAAAATCTTTTAAAAGATAGGGTGGAATTTTCTTTTTAAGTTTTTTAATTCTTCTTGCTCGACTAATTACTGTCCATTTATGACATAAAATTTTTAACATATTTTATTTAGTACATGACAAAAATATATTTCACTGAAATTAAGCAAAATAAACAATAATTAATTTGTAAAAAAGACCGATATTTCGTACATTATAGAATTATTACCACATAATTTTTATAATGAAAAATACCAGTCTTGAGGGCAAAGATACAGAGCTTATTTCGGTTTTACAAGGTCATTTCAAGGGAGAATTCAATTTAGCAAGGGTCAAGCTCAT
>NZ_OZ248487.1:0-68544 GCF_965234445.1 Flavobacterium rarum (SeqCode)
ATTTTCAGTTAGATTTTTTTCGTTCTTCAAAAATATGTATTTGGTCTTTTTAAGGGATTCAACAGTTTTCACTTCCTCATTCCTAACCGAATTCACGGCTTTATTAAGGCATTTTTTAATATGAAATCTATCAAATACAACTTCCGTACCAGCGAAATACTCTCGTTGTCCTGCTTGATAGGATACCGACATATCCATACTGAAAAGTTCTATATTACTTGGAAAACCTCCATTGTCCCAGAGCCATCCGTAGAACTCAGAGAAGACTTCTTTTTTTCTTCCTTCCGTTACATACAGCACGTTCCCAGTATCTAAGTCGGTAAAAACAGAAACATAATTATGCCCTCTTTTTATTGCTGTCTCATCAACAGCAACACGCCTAACATCTGCGAAGTTAAATTTAGTAATCACTTTGTTTTTTACAAAATAATGGAAAACTCTCCATAGATTCTTGTCTGGTTCGCCCAATTCTCTCCCTACGGATGAGATAGACATTTCTTTACTCAGTCGAATTACAAACGACTCAAATTTAAAGCTGTAATGCGTACCGTTTCTACTCCAGGGATTACCTTGAATAACTTTCACGCCATCTTTTGGACAATCTATACGAGGAATGCGAACATTTAAATAACAACGGTATTCAAATATATCCAAATGACGAATTCGCTTAAAACTACTATCATAAACGGAACGCTCTTGCCCACAACAAGGACAAGGAAATTTCGTGCCACGTTCAAAATCTATATAAACATCAATAACTAGATTTGCTTTTTGAACTTTTGCATCAACTAACAACCAAGGTGCTTTTATTCCTAACAAGGGGCCTAAGCCTGATAAATCTTCCATGCCGAAAATTAGTGAATATTTTGTATACCCACTAATTTAGGCGAAGAGCCAAAAAAATAATCGTAGTCTTTTTCTAAAATAATTTTAATAATTACATGAATTTTAGGTGTTTATATTTTTATATTTACTACTAAAATATTAGAAACTTAGAATCTTAGAAACTACTGAATAGACACAATAAATTAAATTCGTATTTTTGCAATTCAAAACACAACCTTCTCCATCGAGAAGGTTTTTTATGAATTCAAATATGACTTTAGACCCCAACTACATTGCTGGTTATGCCGATACCTTTATTACGGCACTTGTCGATTATTCTCCAAAAGTAATTTCCGCTTTTCTAATTCTTTTTATTGGACTATACGCTATTCGAATTATAAATAGAATTATTCGAAAAATAATGGTCAAAAGAGAATTAGATCCAACATTAACCAAGTTTCTAGCAGATATACTTTTATGGGCATTAAGAGTATTGCTTTTTGTGACCTTTATTTCAAAACTTGGAATTGAGACCTCTTCTTTTGTTGCAATTTTGGGAGCTATGGGACTTGCAGTTGGTTTGTCTTTGCAAGGTTCCTTATCTAACTTTGCAGGAGGAATGCTTATCATCCTTTTCAAACCATTTAAAGTTGGAGATACTATTGAAGCCCAAGGCGTTTTGGCAACTGTACAAGAAATTCAAATTTTTGTAACCAAATTAATAACAGCGAACAACCAAACTGTTTTTGTACCCAATGGATCATTATCAAACGGAACGATAACAAACTATTCTATGCAAGGAACTAGAAGAGCCGATTTGACTATTGCTATATCTTATGACACTGATATTAAAAAGGTAAAAGATCTTATAACCACTGTGCTTAATAACAACCCAAAAGTATTAGTATCACCAGCAGCAGAAGTAGCAGTTAAAAACTTAACCGATAATTCTATTCAAATTTCGGTAAGACCTTGGGCAAAAAACGAAGATTTGGGAATTGTTATCTCAGAAACTTTAGAAAACTGTAAATTGGCTTTTGATACAGCTGGAATTACTTTCCAACCCTTTGTAACAGAGTTTTCGAAAAACAATTAACTAAAATATAAATACTTATTGCTGTTTTTTGGAAGTAGTAATTAAAAAATCTTTTAAATAATAAGGCTCAAAATAAGCGACATCAACAAAGTCGCTTTTTTTGTATTTATCAAAACTCAAAGAACTCATTTCATTGGCCGAAGGAAATTTAATGGCATCGAGAAACACAAAATTATTCTTTGTCAATACTGTTTTACATTTTTCGTTACAATCACCTACAAAATAAACGGTTTCTTCAATATCTATAAATGAATCTTCCGTGATAATTTCGGCCAATACCTTTCTGTTTTTTTCTAAAGAGGCAGAAAAAACAGCACTATACACTTCCATTCTACGAGCATCAATCATTGGCACAATCAAACCATCTGTTACGTTTACCTGAGATGCTAAAACCTTTAAAGTATCAACAGCAATAAGCGGAATACTCATTGCATAACACAACCCTTTTGCTGCCGAAATGCCTATTCGCAATCCCGTATAAGACCCCGGCCCTTGACTTACTGCAACAGCAGAGAGATCACCAAATCTTATTCCCGTTTCATCGAGTATTTCTTCTATAAAAACATGTAAACGCTCTGCATGTGAATAGCCTTCTTCGGCAATTTCTTTGCATAGTATCGTTTTTCCTTCTTTTGCCAAAGCAACAGAACATTTTTTGGTAGCGGTTTCAATGTTGAGAATGTAAGACACTTTAATTTTAGATTTTAGATTTTAGACTTTAGACTGTTTATAACAAACCTAAAACCTTCAAATAATGGATACGATTGCAAATTTACATCGAATTTTGAAAATTTCTTATAAAAAAAAAGAAACACGCCTAAAAAATTTTAGACGTGTTTCAAATTAACTGTATTTAAAAAGATTTATTGTAAAGACTAAAAAAGGCAATAACTATTTCTTTTTAACTTCTTCTTTCTGAATAAAAACCTTATCTCCAGAATTCAAATCCTTAGAAACCGTTGTATAAGGGCCTGTAATTACAACATCACCTTTCTTAAGACCGGAAACTACCTCAATATTAGCATCGTCTTGAATACCTGTTTTTATAATTCGAATTTTGGCTTTATCTCCCACTTTTACAAAAACACACTCTAATTTTTTATCACTTTTCGGAGCTGGTTTTTTATTTTCAGATTCCGGTCCGTCCATTTTAATTTCTTTTACAGCTGTTGTGTCGGATTTTACAACTACAGCACTTATTGGCACATGAACTACATTGGTTTTGGTAGTAGTTATAATATCAACTGTAGCCGTCATTCCAGGTCGAAATGGCGAATAAGAAAGTGGTTTACCTACCACTAAATCTTGATAGGATTCTTTTAAGATTCTAACTTTCACTTTAAAATTGGTTACTTGATCTGCTGTTAAAGCTGTACTAGCAGAATTAGAGATGCTAGTTACAACCCCTTTGAATTGTTTTTTCAAATAGGCATCAACCTCTACATTAGCCAAGTCCCCAACTTTTATTTTTACGATATCATTTTCATTCACATCTACTTCCACTTCCATATTATTCAAGTTGGCTACTCTTAAAATCTCTGTTCCCGCCATTTGTTGCGTCCCCAATACTCTTTCGCCAAGTTCTACATTCAGCATAGAAATAGTTCCATCTGCTGGAGCATAAATAGTCGTTCTACCCAAGTTGTCTTTGGCTTCATTAACAGTTGCAGAAGCACTTTGCACATTGTAATAAGCCGATTGTTTGTTGGCTTTTGCTACTTCAAAAGAAGCTACTGATTTGTCCCAATCTGACTTGGAGATAATCCCTTTTTCAAACAAGGATTTGTTTCTATCATAGTTGGCTTTTGCTTCATTAAAAGAAGCATCGGACTGACTCAAACCCGCTTTGGTTCCTGACAAATTGGAAACTGAACGGTTGTACCCTGAAGTATATAAATCAGGATTTATTTTTACCAATAAGTCACCTTTTTTTACTACTTGACCTTCTTTTACATTAAGTGAAATAATTTCTCCAGAAACTTCAGAGGATATTTTGACCTCAATTTCGGGTTGAATTTTTCCTGTTGCCGATACTGTTTCTACGATAGTCCCTGTTTCAACATTGGCAATTTCAATCTCTTTTCCTTTATCTTTATTCCCTATGACTCCCGATTTTGAAAGCCCAATTAATACAGCAATAATTGCTACTGAAGATCCTAATAAGATGTAAATTGTTTTTTTTGACATAATAAATTATTTTTTGATAATTGGAATTCCGAAATAAAATTCTAATATTTTGATTTTAAAGATATAATCGTATTTGGTTCTAATAACTTCTGATTGTGCATTGGTAAGTAACGTTTGTGCTTGATTAAAATCAAAAGAATTCATTAATCCTACCGCATATCGTTCTTTTGCATAATTGTATGCTTCTTGTCTAGATTCTAATGCTACAAGAGATGATTCGTGAGCATTCATAGCCCCTTTGGCATCTGTAAAAGCAGTATATACATTTCTTTGCAAATCTAAATCTTCTTTTTCCAATGCAATTTTGGATTTTTCCAAAGCTACTTTAGAACGATCCACGTTGTTTCTAACAGAAAACCCATTAAACACAGGAATATTCAACTGCATTCCAAAATTTTGACCTTTATTATCATTCAATTGCGTTCCAAAAGAATCTGCTGGTTTTGTCCCTACAGGTTTTCCTGTGCTATCAAAAGCAATAACATCAGCATAAGAAACTCTCGAATTAAAACCATAAAAAGCTGTTAAAGTAGGCTGAAAAGCACCTTTTGAAATTGCTACATCTTTCTGAGCAATCTCTAAATTGGTTTGTGCTATTTTTAACTCTGTTCTGCTTTCTTTTGCCTTTGTATAAATATCCATCGGTTTTATCGACATTATATTATTTTCATCTTTGGCATTAGTATCATCAATTACATCAAAATCCCAAAATTCCTTCAATTGCAGTAATTGTGCCAAACTCAATTTAGAAATCAACAAAGAGTTTTCGGCTGTAATAACATTTTGTTTGTTTGAAGCCACAGTTGCGTTGATATCTAGTAAATCTCCACGTGGTATAGAACCCGCTTTTACAAGTTCCTCAGAACGTTTGTATTGTTTTTCATTTATGGACAACTGTTCTTGTTGTACTTTTAGATTTTCTTTATTAAAAAGTACCTGCAAAAAAGCATTGGCAACATTCAAAGCAATGTCTTCCTGCATTTTTACCAATTTGTATTTAGCAGATACAATAGAAAGATTCGCTCTACGCATTGTATTTTGATTCTGCATTCCTTTGTAGATATCTACTCCAATATTGGCTCCAAGGCTTGTAAATTGTGTCGTTTGATTTCTCAAAAGTCCTGTTGTTATATCTTGATTTAGACCAATATTCCATGAATGATTGGCATTCAAGTTGGCATTTGGCAAAAAATTTCCGAAAGCACCTCTTTTGTCTATACTCGCAGACAGCGTATCCAATTCGGTGTTTTTTATCGAAATATTGTTTTTTATAGCATACTTTACACACTCTTCTAAAGTCCATACTTTGGTCTGTGCTTGAGCCGACAATCCCATCAGAAAGACTAAAGCGATACTAATATAATTTATTTTTTTCATTTTTATTGGAATAAAAGCGTAACAAATATACTACGCATATTTAACTTAATTTCTATGTAAAAATCCTTTTTCAATGTTTAATTAGGCTTTGCTTCTTCTGTAATTAACCCTTGATTCCAGACTTTTATTTTATCTGTAGCTTTGATGCCACTTTTAACTTGAACATAAATTCCATCACTCACTCCTAAGGTAACATCTTTTCTTTGAAACTTTTGTTTTCCTGTTTCAACCTCAACGTAAGGTTTTTGTGTTTTTTTATCAAATTGAATTAAAGACTCCTTCAACGCTTGAACTTTATCAGCTTTTTCTAATATGATAGAGGCATTTGCACTCAAACCAGCTCTAATAAAAGTATTGTCTCTGTTGGTAAGCGTTGCCTTAATTTCGAATTGTATAGCACCGTTTTCTGTTTTCCCTTTCGGAGCTATATAAGTTAATACAGCTTCGAATTTCTTGTTTTCAATAGCTCCAACAGTAATTTCGATTGGCATATTTAATTTGATCTTTCCCACTTCAGATTCATCTACTTTACCAACAAATATCATTCTTCCAATATCGGCAACACTTGCAATAGTAGTACCCTCATTAAAATTATTACTTTCAATTACTTGATTACCTACCTTCACAGGAACATCAAGTACCATTCCGTTTACAGTTGAACGAATCAAAGTATTCGCATAACTGCCCAACCCAGAAGTAGTTCCTGTTTTAACGATGTCAAATCCTTGAATCGACGCACTATAATTTTGTTTGGCTTGGCTATAAGCCAATTGAGCCGCATCAAAATCATTGGCAGAAATAACCCCTTTATCAAACAATGTTTTTTGTCTTTGAAATAATTTTTCTTGGTTATCCAAATCTATTTTAGCCGTTTTGACTTGATTTTGCGAATTGCTTAAATTGGAAACATTGGCAACTACTTTGATTTTGGCAATCATGTCACCTGCTTTTACTGATTCGCCAGCTTTGATATATACTGCTTCAATAATTCCCGAAATATTGGGTTTAATTAATACTTCTTCGTCTGGCACAATATTCCCCGTTGCAAGAGTACTTTTTAGAATAGTTTTGACTTCAACTTTATCCGTTTCAAAAACAACAGGTGATTCTTGATTTTTGGCGTACAAATAATATAAAGCCCCGAAAAAAACTATAGCTATAAGAATCAATACGGTTATGGTTACTCCTTTTTTCATTTTTTAAATTTTATTCGATTATTAATATTTTTATTTACCTCTTAATCCCCATTTGGGGTAAGGGGTGTTATTCTGTTCGTAATGCATCTACTGGTTTTATATTGATAGCAGTTTGCGCAGGAATAAAACCCGCCAGCAAACCAGATCCTACCAATATAAGCAAGGCTATAAAAACAACTACTAAGTCCACACTTGGATTTATAAACATCATTCCTTCTGTAGGCATTGTTGCTAATATCATATTCAGTATGGCAAGTAAACCTGTAGCAACAGCAATTCCAAACATTCCTGCTATTATTGTTAAAAATATAGCTTCCATTAATATTTGAGATCGAATAGCGCCAGGGCTTGCACCCAATGCTCTTCGGATTCCTATTTCTTTGGTACGCTCTTTTACTACGATCAACATAATATTTGAAATACCAATAATCCCAGATAACAATACTAATGTTCCAACAAAATAAGCAATGAATTTAAGTACCATAAACAAATCTTGTACTTTTTGAAATTCTTCAAACAAGTCAAAATTACCAACCGCTCTTTCATCATCGGGATGAATAGTATGTCTTTCCTTCATAAAGGCTAAAATACCAGGTTTTAATGCGGTAATAGAAGCATCGTCTTTTGCAGTAAGTGCCATCCAACCAACAGTATCTCCAAAATTAAAAGCTTGTTGAAAAGTAGTAAAGGGAATGAAAATATTTTTTTGAGCAGATTCGGCATTTCCATTATTTTGACCTTTGGATTTGTATACTCCAACCACCATAAAATTTACACCATTAATTTTAATATAAGTTCCTATAACCTCTTCAGCATTCATATACAATTCTGCAATAACACCTCTACCTATAATTGCCACTTTGCGTCTTGAAAGAATATCCTGTTGATTCACAAAACGACCTTTAATAATTTCCATCTGCTCTTGCTTGATTAGCTCAGGATAATCACCATAAATGGTATATGCACCAGTTTTTGTTCCTCTTATAACATTACTGACTCCATTAAAATCACCAAGTTGATTGCGTGGTGAAACATACAAAAGATCTGGGAATTTTTGTTTTAAAGCATCGACATCATTGTTCTTAAAATTAAATTGTCTTGTTTTAGGCAAACCTTTATAGGCTTTTGAAGTACCTTGTGTCCACATAAACATAGTGTTTGTCGCAATTCCATCAAATCCTTTTTTGACACCATTTTCCAGACCATTTGAGGCAGCTAACAAAATAACCAAAATAAATATACCCCAAAACACTCCAAAAGCTGTCAAAAGCGTTCGGAAAGTATTAGCTGTTAAAGCCTCTAAAATTTCGTTCCATTTTTCTCTATCAAACATAATTATTCATCTCTAAGTGCTACAATAGGTCTAATTTTTGCAGCTCTATATGCCGGAATAAATCCTGCCAAAGCCCCTGCAATTACTAAAACAATTAAGGTTGATATTGCCACAGTAAAATCTACTTGCGGATTTCTAAAATATTCACTTTCTGCATGCGGACCAACCAATTCTAAAAGTGCTAATCCGGTTAACAATCCAATAAAACCAGAAATAGTGGTTATAAATATCGATTCATGCAAAATCATTATAACTATTGACAATGGTGAAGCACCAAGAGCTTTTCTAATTCCAATTTCTTTAGTTCTTTCTTTTACAATAATCATCATAATATTACTTACCCCAACGACTCCAGCAATTATAGTACAAATTCCTACCCACCAAAAAAACAATCGAATATAAAGATTCAGGTCATAAAATTTTTTTGCTTCTACAATTGAATTGTTTATACCAATTGCACTTTCATCATCGGGAGCAATCATGTTTTTACTTTTCAATAATGTCCCTAAATCATTGGTGAATTTTTTTGCCTGAGCTACAGCTTCATCATAAGTATCTTTCTTTTTTAGGGTATAAAACATATTACTGATGTTTTCACCAGCACCATAAACCTGTTGCGAAGTTGATAATGGTATAAAAACTCTTCCTTCTTCTCTTTCGCCTCCTGGATCAGTAAATACTCCAACAACTTTAAAATTGATATTATTTACCGAAATTTTTTCCCCTATTGGATTTTTTCCTTTAAATAGATCCAAGTTTATTTTTTGTCCAATTATGGCTACTTTTTCATTATATATCAAATCGTTTGCATTAATAAAACGCCCCTTAACAACAGTAGCATTTTCTATCGCTAAATAATCTGGATTTACCCCTCGGTATTGATAATTTCCTGACTCCTTTCCATATACAATACTTGCACCCCAAGCATTTAAAGTTGATCCATTCTTTTCAAACTGATCACCATATTTTTGAACAGAAATATCATAATCACTATTTCTAAACTGTATTTGTCTTCCAGGATTTAAACCTTTATATGCTTTGGTAGTTGCTCCAGACCACACCTCGATTATACCAGCTGCATCCCGTTCAAATTGTTTTTCAATACCATTCTGCAAACCTTTACCAACTCCAAGTAGTATGACTAAAATAAAAATACCCGAAGCCACAGAAAGCCCAGTAAGAAAAGTTCTCAATTTGTTTTTGGCAATTGCCTCAAATATTTCCTGCCAACGTTCTATATTAAACATAAGAAGATGCTCTTACTTGTTCTACCATTTTATCATCAATGATGATTCCGTCTTTCAAAACCACATTTCGTTTGCACATAGCAGCAATATCAGGTTCGTGAGTTACAATCAAAATCGTTTTGCCTTCATCGTTAATCCCTTGTATCAATTCCATTACTTCATACGAAGTCAAAGTATCCAAAGCTCCCGTTGGTTCATCGGCCAATAATACTTTTGGGTTCGAAGCCAAAGCTCTTGCAATAGCTACACGCTGTTTTTGTCCTCCAGAAAGTTCATTTGGTAAATGATGAGAATGGGAGGCCAGACCTACTTTCTCTAAATATCGCATCGCAATCTCATTTCTTTCTTTTCTCTTCACCCCTTGATAATACAAAGGCAAAGCCACATTATCCAAGGCACTTTTGTAATTTATTAAGTTAAAAGATTGAAAAACAAAACCAAGAAATTGGTTTCGGTATTTGGAAGCTATTGTTTCATTCAATTTTTTGATTGGAACATTATCCAATGTATAAAGACCGGAATCAGCTTCATCAAGAATTCCTAATATATTAAGCAAAGTAGATTTCCCAGAACCCGAAGATCCCATAATGGCAACCAATTCCCCTTCTTTTATATTGAAATTAATTCCTTTTAGCACATGCAATTCGGAATGTCCCATTTTGTATGATTTATGTAAGTCTTTAATTTCAATCATGATTTCGTCTGTTTTTAAAAAAAGGTATTTATTTTATAAAATAAAGCAGTATTCATAAATCTAAGCATCCTTAGAACTAATTTAATTCATAAGACTTAATTTCATTAAAATTGTTACAACTGTATCAAAAAATATATTTGTTTTGTTAAATTTGTAGCCAAAAACACAAAACAAATGCTAAAGTCATTTTCATTTCTAATTATTTTCATTTCTACTTTACTTCTTTTAACTTCAAGTTGTTCTTCGACTTTTCAAAAAATAGAAGCTTTAAAACCCGAACCAGATGATGCCGTTCCTCTGACTTACACTAGCATTCCATCCTTTATCAATTTGCCAGTTAGTATCAAATTAAAAGACATTGAAAACCAAACCAACACACTGTTAAATGGTTTAATCTACGAAGACACTAAAATCGAAGATGACAATATCGAAATCAAAGTTTGGAAACAAGCACCGATTACCATCACAAATGACCATGGAAAAGAGACTGAAAAAATAAAAACGGTTTTACCTTTAAAAATTTGGGTAAAATACAGAATTGGAACCAAAACATTGGGTGTTGACTTATACAAAACTCAAGAATTCAATCTTAATGGAGCCATCACTTTATTAAGCAGTGTAAGTTTGAGTAATTGGAGACTAAGCTCCAAAACAACATTACAATCACTGGATTGGGTTGAGAGCCCAACAATGACTGTATTTGGCAAAAACATGCCTGTAACCTATCTCATCAATCCAGCAGTAAGCCTTTTTAAATCGAAAATCGAAAAAAGCATTGATACTGCAATCGAAAATTCTATGGATTTCAAACCCAACGTAATGGATGCGATATCCAAAATATGCACTCCGATGGAATTGAGTGAAGTGTATAAAACTTGGCTCAGAATAGTCCCAATCGAAGTATATTCTACCAATGCCAAACTTAAAAACGATTCGTTTTTATTGAATATGGGTATGAAATGCAATATGGAAACCCTTATTGGTAAAAAGCCAGAAACAAAATTTGAATCCAGCAAGATTGTATTGAAAGCCGTTGACAAAATCCCAGAACAAATTACGGCCAACATAGCAGCAGTTTCAACTTATCAAGAAGCTTCTCGATTGATGACAACAAATTTTGTAGGGCAAGAATTTGGGTCTGGAAACAAAAAAGTAAAAGTACAAAACGTAGCTATTTGGCACAAAGATGGTAAAATGGTAATTGCTCTAGACCTTCTAGGTTCGGTAAACGGAACCATTTATTTAAACGGAATCCCACAATATAATGACTCCACCAAAGAAATCTATTTTGACAAATTGGATTATGTATTAGATACCAAAAGCAGATTAATGCGAACAGCCAATTGGTTGGCTCAAGGTATTATTTTAAAGAAAATGCAAGAAAGCTGTCGGTATTCAATTAAAACAAATATGGACGAAGCCAAACAAAATATGCTGGTTTATCTAAAAAACTACACTCCTATGCCAGGTGTTTTCGTCAATGGAAAGATGGAAGACATTCAGTTTCAAAAAATAGAATTAACCAATCAAGCGATTATTGCTTTTATAAAGGTAAATGGAACGGTAAACGTTTCTATTGATGGGTTGAAATAGAGTCAACAGTTTGAAGTTAAAAAAAAATCAGTTCTGAAAAATAATTTTTTTTCAAAACTGATTTTTTTTTAACAATTGAAACCGCGATTGAATTTTCTTAAGACTTCTTCTTTTTCATACGATAAATATAATATCCTAGAGCTCCTACCAAAACATAAGGAATCACCATTAAATAAACAATTCCATCATTGATTGCAGCCGCTTTTTCTTTATTATCTTCACCATTTAAGGCTGCTCTACACATAGCACATTGTGCACTTGAAGACAGAGAAATGAACATAAAACATAAAACATAGAAATATGTTCTCAACCCAATTCTTCTTTTTTCTATTCTCTCTTTTCTATTTTCTTTAATAAACATAATATGGAGCTATCATTAAATATACAATTACTCCTGTTACAGCAACATAAAGCCAAATTGGAAAAGTAATTTTGGCGATTTTTTTATGTTTGTCAAATTTGTTGGACAAAGCTCTAACATAAGTTATCAAGACAAGAGGAATTACTGCTATTGATAAAACTATGTGAGTTATAAGTATAAAGAAATACACATATTTTAAAATTCCTTCTCCACCAAATTTAGTAGAATCTGCAGTCATGTGATACGCTACATACATAACAAGAAAAGCAACAGAACAACCAATTGCCAATTTCATCAACAATTCATGACGCTTTTTATTCCCCTTTTTTATAGACATTACTGCTGCAATTAAAAGTAAAGCCGTAATTCCATTTACAGTAGCGTAAATTGGCGGTAAAAAGGAAAGCGGTGTTACATCAAATCCAAAATCTTTTAACTTCACTTTAAAGAGAACCGCAACCGCAACAGGGATTACAATTGACAACAACACAATCCACTTATTATATTTTTGTTCTAAGGCATTATTTTCCATTCTATCTTTTTAATCTAATTTTACATTCTACTTGTATTATCTTTTTTCTTTGTTCTTTGTTCTTTATTCTTTTAACAAAGTTTGAATATCTTGTTGGATATCTCTGATCCCTTTTTTCTCAAGCCCATCATAATATAAAATTGGATTTCCAAAATCATCTTTTCTGCATCTGATATATCCGTTTTTATCAATCAAAGCAAAAAGACCAGAATGTTCAAAACCGCCTTGCACTTTACTGTTCTCTCCTACATAAATATTAAATCCTTTATTGGACAAATTGTAAATATACTCTTTGTCACCAGTTAAGAAATTCCAATTTGAAGATTTTACTCCCAATACATTAGCATGTTCTTTTAAAACTTTAGGAGTGTCGTGTAAAGGATCAATTGTTATTGAGACAATACCGAAATTTGGATTTCCAAAAAAAGTGTTTTGAAGTATCAGCATATTAGCATTCATTTTAGGACATATAGAAGGGCAAGTAGCAAAGAAAAACTCCAAAACATAAACTTTTCCTTTGTAAATTTCATTTGTTATTATTTGATTGTCTTGGTTGGTCAATTCAAATTTTGGAACAGCTCCTAATTTAACTAATTTACCGTCCTTTTTAGTTGAACCACTAACTTTATCCAATCGATCTCCTTGAACAACACTGTTATTATTAAATCTTTCTACAATTTTGGGAATTGCATAAATTCCAAAAACGAGAATTACAAAAGAAATCCCGATATACGATTTATTTTTAAACATAATTTATAATTGTTTAGTAGCGTTATGATTCTTTTTTAAAGCGGCACGATATTCATAAAGAATTACTTTAAAATCATCTAGCATTTCATTACTCAATTCAGCTGGATGAAAAGTACTGTATCCTTCTTTATAGTCTTTCTTCTCTTTTCTTCCTCTCAAATTTCTTTGCTTATCAACGATATAAACATCAGCAGTACCAAAATCAGGATTCAAAGACCCTTTTAATTTTAATTGATTAAAATAAATTTTTATTTCTTCAGGAGTTGTAAAAACAAAATGCCACTGCGTTACATCTGTAAAAGCACCTAAAGCATCAATTACAGCTTTAACATCTTTTTCGGTACCCAAAGGAGCAACAACAACAAACTGTAAATCTTTGAAGTTATGATATCTTTGGTAAATCTTCTCATTTAGATTAAAATAATTACCTCTGTTTTTAAGAATCTCTGTACCCGAAAAACCAAGAATAGTTATCTTATTATTCAAACTCACTTTTTCACCATTTAAAGATTTCCATTTTCCAAAATCGGAAACTTTCGGAGTTAAAATTGGTAATTTAGTAAAACTGTTAACGCCTGAAGCAAAAAAAAGATAGGCAACAATTGGTAAAATAAAAAGGACAAAAAGAACAATATTTTTTTTCATTAGGATATGAATAAATTAAAGTACAAAAATAAAAAAAGGTACGCAATGCGTACCTCTTTTTTGAATTAATATGATGTTAAAAATTCCATTTTATTGTAGAATTTTTAAAAACCTCAAAAACATAGTCTCCTTCTGTTAAGAGAATAAAAAGCAAATAACAAACTAAAAATATTAAAGGATAAACAACGGCATTTCGCAATGTACTTTTTTCTCCTTCCATGTGCATAAATGCCCATACAATATAATATGCTTTTACAAGTGTTAATATAATAAACAACCAGTTTAATAAACTCACTCCAACAAAAGTATGAAGAAACAAAGCATCTGGTCTTACGATACCAAAACCAACTTCGACTGTTGTAATTAAAGACAACAGACCAAAAACAGTCCAAATTCTTTTTGTATTAGAAACGTGTGCGTGTGACATAATGATAAATCTAAAATTAAACTAAATAGAAGAATGTAAAAACAAATACCCAAACTAAATCAACAAAGTGCCAATAAAGACCCACTTTTTCGACCATTTCATAACTTCTTCTTTTTTCATAAGTACCCAACAAAACATTAAAGAATATAATGATGTTGATAATAATACCCGACACAACGTGGAATCCATGAAAACCAGTAATGAAGAAAAAGAAATCAGCAAAAAGCTTACTTCCGTATTCATTATGAGTTAAGTTTGCTCCTTCAATTACCAAACTAGCTTGATTTAATCTCACTAGAGATTCTTCTCTTGAAAGTACAATTTTTTCTTTCTTTTTATTTAAAGATTCAATTCGTATCAAAACATCAGGATGACTCTTGAATCCCGCTTGTACTTCTGCAACTGTATAAGTTGGAATAGCAGGTTCACTCATGAACCATTTAGCTTTGTCTCTTGTTAAATGCTCTCTTTCTACAGGTAATTCTGCAGCAAAATCAGCCAAAGCAACACGATGCCCTTCTTTGTCGACAAACTGTAGCAAGCTACCTCCTGTAGTTTCAACAGCACCATATTCTCCTTTAATAAAATTTTTCCACTCCCAAGCTTGAGAGCCAACAAAAATAATACCTCCAATGATTGTTAAAAACATATAAAGGGCTACTTTATCCTTTTTCATTTGATGTCCTGCGTCAACGGCTAACACCATCGTAACAGACGAGAAAATTAAAATAAAAGTCATTAATGCCACATAATACATCGGAGCAGAAACACCGTGTAAAAATGGAAAGTGTGTAAACACTTCATCGGCCAAAGGCCACGTTTCAATAAATTTAAATCTTGAAAAACCGTAAGCTGCTAAAAATCCAGAGAACGTTAAGGCATCTGATACGATAAAAAACCACATCATTAATTTACCATAACTTGCTCCCATTGGCTCATTGCCGCCTCCCCAAGTTTTTTCACTATTTGCAGTAGTAACTGTCGCTTCCATAAAAGTTATTCGTTAAAAAGTTCCCAAATTTACGTTTTTTTCTTATTTAAAGAAATATAAAAATAAAAATAAATAAACCCACAAGAAATCGAGAAAGTGCCAATACATTGCACCTAGTTCTATTCCAAGAGTTTGTGTTGAATTATATTTTTGTTTAAAATGATTATAAATAATAATAATCAGTGAAATCATACCACCCGCAAGGTGAATAAGGTGCACTAGTACTACTATATATAGAAATGTTGTAGTAATCGAACTAGCGCTCCCGGTGAAATAATACCCGTTTGCTACTATTTGTCCAAAACCTACAAATTGAAACACCACAAAGGAAATTCCAAGTGCTAATGTAGCCAAAAGAAATGAAGTAGTTCTACTTTGATTTCCTTTTTGAATTGCTTTTTTCGCTAAATGAAATGTAACACTACATCCCAAAATAGCTATTGTACTAAAATAAAAAGCAGATGGCAGTTCAAAATCTTTCAACCAATCTGCTCTTGATTGACTCACTACATAGGCACTAGTAAGCCCTCCAAACATCATGGTCATACTTACCATAGCAAACAACAAAATCAATTTATATGATCTTGCAGTTCTTGATTTATACTCTTCTGTTGTCATTGTTATTTCCATAATTATCTTAAAAATTTATCCAATATAAAAACTAATTGCAAAAGTGTAATATAAGATACACTTACTAACATTAATGTTCTTGCTGATTTTGATGAACGTATTTTATACAACTTTACGGCATAAAACAACATCCAAAGTCCTAATAGAAACACCAAAACTGCTGCTAAAGGAGTCAAAAATAAACGTCCTGTAAATCCTAATGCAGGCAAAAGAGACGCAATCATCAACCAAACAGTGTATAATATAATTTGTAGCGATGTTCCTTTATCTTTCTTACCTGTTGGCAACATAAAGAATCCTGCTTTTTCATAATCTTCATACAAAAACCAACCAATGGCCCAAAAATGAGGAAATTGCCAAAAAAATTGTATCAAAAACAAAGTCCCTGCCTCAATCCCAAACTCTCCAGTTGCAGCAACCCAACCCAGCATAAAAGGAATTGCACCAGGAAAAGCGCCAACAAATACGGATAAAGAAGTGACTGTTTTAAGAGGCGTATAAATACTTGTATATAAAAATATTGAGATAGCACCAAACATTGCCGATTTTGGATTAATAGAATACAGCAATGTAACACCTATAATAGTAAGAACACTTGCTACAATCAATGCAATTCGAGGAGACATTCTTCCGGATGGAACAGGACGATTTTTTGTTCGATCCATTAATAGATCTAAATCTTTTTCGATTACTTGATTAAAAGCATTGGAAGCTCCTACCATACAATATCCACCAATAGCTAGTTTTAACAAAACCATCCAGCTAAAAGGATGAGAATCATCGAAACCAAGAACATAGCCTGCAATTGATGAAAAAACAACACTGATAGCTAAACCTGCTTTAGTAATTGCCTTAAAATCAATATAAATAGACTTGAAAGAATAAGAATTTTGTATTGTACTCAATGAAGAAATTGTTTTGTTTTTTTTAAAATATTGTGCAAAGATACAAATTAGATTCAAAAATTTTCAATGAAATTAGGGAATGAAATATTAGTTTTTTATTTAATCAGTTATTACAGCATAATAAAAAAACTTACCAAATTTTACAAAATTAATAATCCAAATAAAAATTAAATACATCGGATCTAAAACCAAGAGTAAACCAAGTAGTTTGCTCTTTAAATACTACTGCAGTATTGGTTGTAGGATCAAAATTTCTATATAGAAAATTACCAAAAAACTTTAAATTGGTAGCGGGATTAACTAAATAACCTACTTGAATATCCGAAATAAAAACACTTGTTTTATTTCCTTGCCCAACATTTACGCCAGTATCAGCATATCTATCTACATCATAATCTCTATAAATATTTC
The DNA here is from genome assembly GCF_965234445.1 of Flavobacterium rarum (SeqCode). Taxonomy (GTDB): domain Bacteria; phylum Bacteroidota; class Bacteroidia; order Flavobacteriales; family Flavobacteriaceae; genus Flavobacterium; species Flavobacterium rarum. Next base: position 17,201 of record NZ_OZ248487.1, read on the forward strand.
CTCCGTAATTTGATTTAGCCCCCGTACTTGCAAAATCAAAACCACGAGTTCCAATAGTAAACTTAGTGTTAGCATAAAAACGATCTTTATGATAATACCCTAAAAACACCAATTCCTGGAAATTTCCTCCCCATTGATGCCCTAAACTTTGATTATTATGAGCGTAATTGGTTATTGGATCACTATGCGAATACACATAAGGGCGAACATGATTAAATTCCAATTGCAACAATAGATTATCAACCTTGAATGCATTAAAATATTTGACACCCATTTGATAACCCAGTTTATTTTTCCAACTCTTATTTCCTCCAAAAATATCACTTGTAGAAAACTCATCAATTAATAATTGACCATATAGATTGACTTGATTATTCCATTTGTATTTATAAGTCAATCCTAAAACTGCATTTCCGCTTTTGGAAGAGGAAGAAAATTCGACAGCACGATAAAAAACAATAGGATTTATAAAATTCGCATCAAATCCTCTTCCGTTGGTATTTGTCCAAACAACAGACTCAAAGAAGCCTAAATTCAATCTGTTGGACACATTCCAACTTAAGTAATGATTGACCATATACTTAGACGCATACGTTTTTTCTAAAGTAACTTCGGGACGGACATCTTTTAGCCACATATAATCAACAGTATACTTTATTTTCCAAAAATTGGCGTCAATTTTAAAATAAGGATAAGGACTTGCACCATCACTTAAAAACAACGAACGGTAACCGTCGCCGATAAAATTTTTGCCATAACCCAATTGCAAATTCAAGTATTTAGCAGCATTAAAAGTAATAGCAGCATCTGCCATTGGAAAATCAAAAGAATCCGAATTATATTCTTTTGCAATACCTACACCAGGAACGATAGCAGGATTTCCTCCTGATGGCTTGATTGATCTTGAATAATCATTATAATAATCGGCAAACCGTCCTTGACTTTCGTAAAAAGTAGTGGTAAAATTCAAACGAGGTCCAAGCCCACCTTTAAAATTTAATGCTCTAGTATTTACATAAGTATAATCCGTTTTACTAGGATTTGACATACCTCCTTGTACATTAAACAAAAAATTCAAAGCAAACCAATACCCTTCTCCCTGAATTTCGGCTAGGTTTTCATTTGACACTTTTCTTCCCCACCAACCTGATTTGTTTTTCATCAAACTGGCGTTTACTTTTTGAAAATTATAATATTTTTCTACCTCAGTAAATGTATATGGTTTTGAAGCTGTATGATTATTACTTCCAATTTGATTCATTTGAGCATCAAATTGAGCGTAATAACTATGCGAAAAAGGGATGTTCAAATGGCTTGTAAATTGAGGAGTGTCAAATCGTTTGTACACAATACTATCTAACTCTGTTAATCCTTCATTAACATTAATATTTTCTTTTTTTGCTTTTGCAGTCGCCGCTATTTCCTCTGGAGACAAAAGCGGTATTGCAAAACTTAAATTGAATTTGGAATAGGTTGGCATTCCATTATAAGTAGGTGGAAAAATTTTTGGTAAACTATTAAAAACTCTATTTGTTTCAGCTATTAGATCTTCATTATTTGAATTGACGATTATAATTTTAAATTTTCCAGTGGCATCTACTTCAAAAAGAACCTTAACAATTCCTGTATACTGGTTTTGCTGTAATTTTTCAGGAACTTTAAAATTATGATAAACTAATTGTTGCACTTCGTTATAAAAACAAACTTCCAAATCTTGTTCCTGTAAATTTGCACAACTTGAAAAAACAGGAAAACGTTCATCAGAAGATTTAAATTGTTTGGGAATCGGAGTTTGAGCATTGACAAGCAAACCACAAAAAAAAGTAAAAAAAGTAAGGAAATATTTCATCATTTAAATTTGATTTGAAATCAATATTGAGAAGAAGATTCTTCTCCATTTGCTATCGCTTTGGCCCCTGAAGTGCCAATTCGTTTTACTCCAAGATTTACCATCTCTACTGCTTCATTATAGGTTCTGACCCCTCCAGCAGCTTTAACAGGAAGAGGACATGCATTTTCTAGCATTATTTTAATTGAAGGAATTGTAGCTCCATTGGGACGGTTGTTTTCAGTAATATAAAAACCCGTTGATGATTTTACAAAAACAGAATTAAAATTTTCTTCTTTAAAGTTTGTTACAATTACGTTTTTTATCAATGCACTTAATTGAGCAATCTGTAAATCATTTAGTGCTGCCACTTCTATGATCCATTTCACCACTTTATTATTATCTAATCCCAGTTGTGTACCTTTTAGTATTTCTTCTTTAACTAAAGCAATACCTCCAGATTTAAAAGCATTATAATTGCATACAAAATCCAGTTCATCTGCGCCATTTTGAACACATTGAGTTGCTTCCTCCAATTTATTCTCTACAGTAGAAATACCATCTGGAAAGTCAATTACTGTTCCGATCAAAACTTTTGAATTGGTAGCTGTAATCATTTTCTTTGCCAAAGCTACTCTATCTGGACGAATCATTATCAATTTAAAATCTTCATCAATTGCTTCTTGAATGAATTTACTAGCGACTTCTTCATTCTCTTTTTCACTCAAACCAGCTTGAATATTGGTTTTTAAATAGGTAGAATCCAAATAATTTTTAATGTCCATCTTTAAAATTTAAGAAGTTATAGTGCAACAAAATTACATCATTCAATTGATATGACCGTAGGTATGCTACTATGAAAATAGAAAAACCCACCGAAGTGGGTCTTATTTTTTTAAAACTGAATTTAATATATTGAATTTAATACAAATTAAAACTGTAAAAACAGCTAATGTTGCTCCAGTAGTATTGGCTACAATGTCCAAAATATCAGCATGTCTGGTAGACGTAATTTGTTGTTGCAATATTTCTATTGCTATTCCAAAAACAAAAGAAAACACAAAAGAATACATCAATGGTTTGACTGTATTATCCCTTCTAAACTGTTTTCGAAAAAACAAAAACCAAACAAAAGTAAACACAAAATGAAAAAAAGTATGTATGAACTTGTCCAGATTTGGTATGTTTATGGTTGGAATTTCATTTGAATTAACTAAACAAAAATAACTCACAATTCCAGTCCATAATAAAGCAACAAAAAACAATAAAAATTTAGGCACCTATTAATTCTTTATATGCTTCATCTGAAAGTAATTCTTCTACTTCAGCAGGATTTGATATTTTAATTTTAATCATCCATCCAGCGCCATAAGGATCTGAGTTTACACTTTCTGGAGTACTTTCTAAAGCATCATTGAAAGCGATAATTTCACCCGACAAAGGAAGAAACAAATCGGAAACTGTTTTTACAGCTTCAACTGTCCCAAAAACTTCATCTTTATCCAAAGTTTGATCCAATGTTTCTACTTCAACATATACAATATCTCCTAATTCTTTTTGCGCAAAATGAGTAATTCCCACTGTAGCAACATCGCCTTCAAGACTTACCCATTCGTGATCTTTAGTGTACTTTAAATTTGCTGGTATGCTCATAAATATTATATTTGAAATTATTAATTATTTTTTTTGCAAATGTAACAATCTTAAACACATTTCCCCTTTAGATTTTCAAAAATTAATTTCCAAAAGTATAACGGAATGTAAATCCTGAACTAATGTTAGTTAATGGAAAAGAAGTCGAAATTACGGGTTTAGAAAAAGAATGATTGTAATAAAAGATTATAGTTAAATTTTTACTTAGTGAATAATCCGAAGTTACATTTAACGTCCAAATATTTTGACCTCCTCCCAATTGATTGTTATTATAATCTAAATAACGAACAATGGTTTGATTGTCTCTTAATGTCAAATCGGCTTTGATGTTAATGTCACTTTTTATTACTCCAGTAGGATTATCAGCAAGTCTAGAAGAAAAAGTTACATCTTTAATACGATATCCTAAACCTATAACATATTCAATACCGTGAACCTCTGTCAATAAATTATTGTCAAAACTCATTGACAAAGCTCTATCCTTGTTAATTTGAGTCAAAACTTTTATGGAGTTTTTTAACTCAAAATCAAATTTTACTAATGGGTTAAATTGTTCGACCAAAGTAACATTTGACATTATGGTAGGATTGTAAAAATTACCACTATCATCAAGACCTTTTGGATTCTCATTGTATTTAAAATTCGATCTAAAAGAATTTACGGTATAAGAAGCTCTGTAATTTTGTTGCAAAGAAAAACGTTTAAAGTTCTTCTTAAAAAAACCATAACGCATTAACCCTGTGTATTTAATGGCCCAATTGGGCAAAGGAAAACTTTTAAAAATATCAAAAGAAACGCTTTTGGCACTTGTCCCCGAATATGCAGCTAAAAAAGCAGGCAATAAAACAGCCTGATTAGAACTAGAATATCCTTTTGGAAACCCTTTCGAATCAAGATTGATCGGATTAGTAATATCAATTCCATTTTCGGTAGCCAATCTGTTTGCAATGACCAATCTATTGTCTCGAAACTTATCAAAGGCGGTAGAACTAACTTCATTACTTGTAGAAAAAGAAGTCCCTATCAAAATAGTTGAAACAGAAAATATACCAAAACTATATGGAGATCTTGGATTGTAAGTACCATCTGAACTCACATCATATTGTTCTGAAAAGTTTTCAGAATAAGAACGGTCGCCCAATAAATCAATTTTTAAATCAGGTGTTAACTCCAAATTGGCAGAACCTTTAAAAATTTGATTTTTTACGGTAGTGAAATTTTGGCTAAATTCTTGAAAAGTGGTTAGCCATCCGTTTTTGGCTGCTTCATATCTCACATCACTTTGACTTCCAAAAACAAAACCTAAAGTTGGTTTGGAAGAACCAAAAAACCCAACACTTGGAATATATCCCGGCAAAACAGTCCCTCTATTTTCGATAAAACTCAAATTGACACTCTTTAAACTTGTCAGCACTCCTTTCAAACCATCCACAAACAAGTTTTGATTAATCTTTTTTAAGACATCCGTTTTTACAACTTTTTCCCCTGGCTTGGGTGCAACTGTTGCTTTTGGTTTTGCATTGGCGGAACTTTTGGAAATACCGATATATTTATACAAGGTTTCCATATTAAAAGTAGTACTGAAATTTGTAGATTTGGCATTTTGAACCGTATTCCCTAAATTATAAAACTGACCATTTTTTTCAACTTTACCAAAAGCTTCTGAAGCTTGCTGCCAACTATAATCACCTGTATAGGAATAATTTGCTTTGATAAATCCCAGAGCAGGAATTTTGTTCAATGGAATTTCATAGTTCAAAACAAACTGTTGCATGTGGAAATTTGAAGTACCCACATCAAAATAACGATCCCAAATAGTTACATCATCAATCGGAACGTCATCCTCATCTAAATAACTTTTTACTAAGTTTCTAGATGCAGCTGTATAATTAATTCTTAATGATTTTGTCAAATTAAAAACAAAACCATATTGATAATTAAAACCATAATTCCTTCTGAATAATGGTTCAAATCCGATCCCGATATCTTCTATTTGTCTAAATTGTTGTTCATTATTTTGTCTAATTACATCGGTATTAAAAGTAATGTTTGAAGGCAAATAATTGAAATTAAGATCGCTTAAAAACTTCCAATAGCTGCTTTTTTTCATAAACTTAGTTTTTTGAAAAGGTTCAATTGGCTTTGGCTTGAAAGCAAAAGCGTAATCTACTGTTGTTCTTGATTGCTGATCCAAATTTTCAACAATTTCAAAATCGTGACGCTGTACTTCATTATAATATTGAGAAAAAGTAAAATTTTCAACATCATAAGGCATTGGTTTTTTCTCTGCAAGTCTTTCTTTTCGAACCCCAATCAAATTAATACTTTTACGTTTTGTATAATCTATTGCTTGGTTCAATTTGGTTTTTCTTTCTGCTTCAGTATCGGCATCGTCCAAAACTTGTTTCAGTTTTATATCTTCATAAAAAGGATCATATTCTGGTTTTATAATTTCTTCACCAATAGAGTAATTAAAAGGCACATTTACTCCCCATTTTTTTGGCAAAAACTTACCCAAATTAATATTAGTCACCACATTATATTGTTGAATATCTTCTCGGCTTCTTTCATTTGGACCTTGTTCTATGGTACCAAATCCAAAATTCTTTATATTTCCTGAAAAGGATACTGTTGCTAAGTCTGCAAAATTGGTATCCACATTCAAAAGTGCAGCCATACCTCCTTTATTGTCCATATCGGCCAATCGGAGTTCATTAAACCAAACTTCCCCTTTTATATCTTTCCGTTCATTGCTTTTCACACCTAACATTATATTTCGAATCAAACCTAAATTGGGATTTCCCTTGATTCCTAAACGCAATTTACTACTACCATCACCACCGATTTGAGTTGGATCATCATCTGAATAATAAATACCATCTGCAGGCAAAGTTGATTTATCAATTTTCAAAGATTTCAACTTTAATTGTGTTAATAATTCCAAAGACAAATCAACTTCATTTTCAGAAGGCCAAACCAAATCTGGACTTAAAGGAGGGCAGTCTTTTCCGGATGAAGAAGAGGGAAGAGTTACTTTTAAAGGAATTTCAACTTGATAAAAATCTGTAGAGTAATCGGCACCAAAACGTAAAAAAGCGACCATTTGATTGTCTTCTAAAGCTATTTCATCTGGCAAGGATTCCGCGTGCAAAAACATTTTAAGTTTGTTGTATTGACGCATGTCAATATTAAAATTCTTGAAAGCACCACGTCCATCCAAATATTCTAATCCATTTCCTGAAACCCTCATTGACAAGGATTGTTCATCTTGATTGATAACAGTATTATTATTATACAATTGTTCTCGAACAACACTTGGAGGACTCACATAATTTACGGGGCATCTCTTGGAATTTTCTTCAATATTTACAGAAGTAGTTTCAAAAACAGTACCATCATCATTAGGATTAACATCCCCAATTTCCAATGACTGTGTATAACGTCTCCATTCTCCTCTAATTAAATCCAAAGCTCCAAAACGTAAGGTAACTTGATCTGTAAATTTGGTCAAAAACATTCTCATAAAACGGATAGATCTAAAGTCTGTAATTTCACCAATGGTATTTTCTGGTAAAGAAACAGGGATTTTAAACTGAATCCATCTTGCATCGGTTGAACTACCATTGGCCAAAGTAACCACAGTGTTTCGAACATCCGAAATGTAGTTTTGACCAACTTGCATATTGGGTTTCATATCAATGCTGTATTCGTAATACGCATTGATTGTATTCATAGTATTATCTCTATTAACATCCTCTACATCTGGAACCGTTGAAGAGCCTCTATTGGGAGAATCAATATTAACATTTGAATTCCCATCGACACCGTTGTAATTTTTATAACGATTTAATATATTACCAGTTGTATTTAAATAATATTTATAATCATCTCCTGCAGGATCGGGTTCTGAGGCATAATTGGTATAAAAAGTTCCTTCGCCACTAGAAGGGAGCCCGTCTAAACCAACATCCTGATTGACACGATTGCCTGCGTTATTGTCAAATGCATAAATTAAGGATTGAGACGCTGGTGCATTTCCCCAAACTGTTGGTGGCTTTACTAAAATCTGATCTGGCCCTAAACCATTTTCGTAAACTTTTCGACCATCTTTCAAAACATCTTCAGATATTTCACCAAGATTAAAATAAACCTTACCCGTATTTGATTGTGGAATTTTACCTTCTCCCACATATGGATCCATAACCCAAAACTGTATATATTCTACGTTACTTTGTTCAAAATTGGTAGAACTTAATGACCTTACTATACCTCCAAAATTATCCTGAGGAGCATCACTGGCAGTAGCCGAATTATTATAAGGTCCACGATCTTTGGGGTAAAAACTCATATCCAAAGTATTAACAACGAGAGATTGCCCTTGAACAATATCAGTCAAAGGGTATAATTCTTCACTATAAACTCTCCTTGTTGAATTCAAAGACAAATCATCATTTGAAATTCCTGAAGGTTTTGAAGTATAAAAAACAGGATCAATAGAATACCAAGATAATTTTGCTCTTTTAAAACCGTAATCCAAACCTTGTAAATTACCATTAAAATTATAAGTACTAGCGGGATTATTTTCTGGTGTAGAAGATAAGGTCCAAGCAAATGGAGAACGCAAATCAATTGAGGATTGCGAACTTTCAAAATCATCAACATAACTGGTGGATTCCCCTTGAAATTGATCACCTTTGGATGCATTGGGCATTAAATAAGCAAACTCACCTGTTACCGCAATAGTAGAAGGAACATCTGTATCAATATTAGGTAATTTATTGACCAAACGAGTAAAAAAGGGCACTTGAGAAGAATAGTTACCGTGTAATCCAAAAATACTATTATTCACAGATTCCTGTCCATAACTGGATTTTTGAGTAAATGGTTTTTCTTTCATATTCAAGAAAGTAGCTCCAACCATGAAATTTTCTGAAATTAAATGATCCACATTTACCCCAAAAAACCTTCTAGTCTGCTGCCCAAACACCGAATTATTTTCTAATGAAATTTCGATTGGAGTATTAGATGCTTGCAACGATGGATCCAATATTTGTACCCTACCCAATTGATAGTTGACACTGTAATCAATTCCTTCAACCAAAATCCTTCCAGCAGCTGTTACTTTTACAGACCCCAAAGGAACGTTAAAAGCCCCAATAGATATTCCGTCACCACCAACAGATTTAAACTTTCCTCTTAAAAGAAATTTGTTTACTTCTGGATTTTGAATGGCTCCAGCTTGAGTTATGCGGTACATATAGGGGTTTACATATTTTTTTTGGTTTTCATTATAGGTAGTTACATCATCATAACTTCGAGGAGAGTTTGGATCATCTAACTTTTTAAACAGCAATTCACCAAAAGGTTCTTTACTCGTAAAAATAATTCTACCATTTTGAGTATCTACAGTTAATCCCGGAATAAAATCAAAAAAGCCATCACCTCCTACTTGAGGGTCATTATTATAGTTTAACTTATCCACATTTAGTACTTTCAACAAAGTGGTGTTTTCTATAGTATTATCAGCTGTTGGATTAGAGGGAAAAGGCACAGGATTTCCTGCTGCATTTGTAGCTGGTGTGATATAATTTAAGGCAGAAGGATTTTTGTATAAAATATTCAACCTAAAATCTTCTTTTATCAATTGATACGCACCTTGAATTTGATAAATATTTTTCATCATCAAATTCCAAACCGGATTTGACACATTTGTCAAACTACTTTTCAACATTTTTAAAACTAAAGTCTGAGAAATAACAGTTTGATTTGAAGGTTGGTTTCCTCCTACCACAGTAGCTTCAACTCCATCATTCCCGAACTCCCCTACTTGATACACTTTATCACCTATAGAATACTCGTATGCCACAGCCAAAATCTCATCATTTGCTAATCGTTGTTGCAAAGAGATATACCCCAATTGCGTATTAAAAGTATATTCGTTTGGCAATAGCTTTCGTGCATTCTCTAATTTTGAATAATCTTGACCTTCTTTAACCGAGATAGCAGCAGAAAAACCAGAACTTGCTGTTACAATTTCTCGAATGTTTTGATTTAAATATCCTGAACCAGTATTATCCTTAATTAAAGCAGGATTATAAAGATTATTGGAGTTGTCTGTTGGAGAATCTATAGGTTTTACAAACATCCCAATTGAAGGATTCAAAACTACTACTTTGTTGTCAGGCAAACCCGTTATTTGTGCTTCCCCCAAATCTTGAAGCGCAATAATGTTCCTTAAGTTATTACTAGTGGTATTTACTCTGTTTTGTTTGTTGGTGACCCAAATTTCAAGCCTTGTTATTTGCACTCTGGAATCAATAAAAGGATAGTTTTTTAATGAAGCATCGTATTTGTCTCTAAAATATTGTGACAAGAAGAAGTGTCTGTCGTTGTCATAATCCAAACCGTACATTTCATACTCCTGTATTGTTCCTCCACCTTGCGCAATTACGCTTTTTGCTTGTGATTTTTGCTCAGAAAACACTCCTGTTACTGTAGTTTTACCAAACTGCAATTCGGTTTTTACACCAAATAAACTTTGAGCTCCTTGAATCAAAGTACTATTTAAGGGCATACTTACATTCCCTACTTCAATTTTCCGAACAATATCATCATCAGCTGGTGTATATTCCAGTTTTAATAAATTTTGAAAAGCAAAAGTAGACTGTGTATCAAAATTGGCGTTTACCTGAAGTCTAGTCCCTACTTTTCCAAGTAAACTCATGCTAATTCTTTGGTTAAAATCAAAAGCAGTATTGGTTCTATTTCGAGGAGAAAATGAAGGATTATCTTGTTTTGTATACAACATTCCCAAATCAATTTCGATAGATCCTGTGGGCTTCACATCTATGGTATTGCTTCCAAAAATGGATTCAAAAAGTCCTGATTTTATATAATATCGAGGTAATAAATCTTTTTTGGCTGCTTCGCTTCCTTCTTTTTTTCCATCAACAGCATCTAACTTTTTACTAAAATAAGTATTTATTGATTCTTTGAGCATCAATTTTTCATACTCTGCAGGAGTCAAAACAATAGGATAATTGATATTAAAATCTTCTATAGAATTGGTGTAAACATAAGTATCCGTAACTGGATCATAGGTATAGGCAGATAAAATACTTTTAGGATTCGCCATTTGAATCTCACCAACATCATATCCTTTTTTTACAGTATCCTGAACCACTTCTTGTGCTTGAGCCTGTGATAAAATACCACAAAAAAATACCAGCAAAAAAAAATAAATTTTATGCATATCGATTTGGCTTCTAGTCCCCTTTTATAAATTTTTTAAAGCTTTCTTTATTATAGTTTCCACAGTAGCCTCTGGATCTTCTTTGACAATTTTTTCGATGATTTTTTCGGATGTTTTTCGAACAAAACCAAGAACTTCTAGAGCAGATAACGCTTCATCCTTATTTGTATTGCTTTGAGACATTGAAACTTCGTCTAAATCATACAATTTTAACACTTTTTCTTTTAAATCAAGAATAACTCTTTGTGCTGTTTTGCTTCCAATCCCTTTAATGGTTTGTATTGTAACAACATCTCCCGATGCAATTGCATTAATAATTTGTTTTGGATCTAATGACGAGAGCATTGTACGGGCAATGCTTGCGCCTATTCCAGAAACAGACAATAACATTTTAAAAATCTCTCTCTCTGATTTTTCTACAAAACCAAATAAAGTATGCGCATCTTCTTTTATTTGAAGGTGTGTAAATAATTTTATAAAATCAGTTTTTGGCAGTAATGAATAAGTGTGCAACGAAATATTAACATGATACCCCACTCCTCCACAGTCAATTACAACCTCTGTAGGTGTTTTTTCGACCAGTTTCCCTTGTAAATGTGCTATCATAAATAAATTTTATGTTCAAATATAATAAAATTTGAGATTAAAAGGCAAAATGTTTGAGTTTATGAAGGCTGCATTTTGCAAAACCCAACTGCTAACATTTAAAACCTAATAATCTCAAATTATTCAATTACAACTTTTGCTGATTTTTATCCTTTCAGTCTATTACTTTTTTCTTGAGCGTCAATTACTGCAATAGCAGCCATGTTGACCATCTCTTCCACACTAGCCCCTAATTGAAAAATATGAACTGGATTTTTCATCCCCATCATAATTGGACCAATTGAACTCACTTTGTTTAATTCTTTCATCAGTTTATAAGTGATATTGGCGGCTTCCAAATTAGGAAAAATCAAAGTATTCACTTTTTTTCCGGCTAATTTAGAAAAAGGAAACTTAGCCGTTAGCATTTCTGGATTTAAAGCAAAATCGGCTTGTACTTCACCATCAACTATAATATCAGGATGATTTTTATGTAAATATGCAACTGCTTCTTTTACTTTTGATGCGCTTTCATTTACTGATGAACCAAAATTCGAATAAGACACCATTGCAATAACAGGGTCTATCCCAAACATTTTTGCTGCATTGGCTGTCATTACAGCAATTTTTGCCAAATCATCTGCAGTTGGATTTACGTTTATTGCCGTATCCGACAAAAACATAGGACCACGATTGGTCATCATTATATTTGTAGTCGCAACTAAGGATACGTTTGGTGCTTTTCCAATTATTTGTAACATGGGTCTCACTACCGAAGGATAACTTCTGGAATGTCCAGAAACTAGAGCATCCGCTTCACCGGCATTGACCATCATAGCGGCAAAATAATTTCTTTCTCTCATAAACTTTTGTGCGTCATACAAAGAAATTCCATTTCGTTTTCTTGACTCCCACAAGGCATTTGCAAATCGCTCTCTTCTTTCTTCTTCTTCATCCAGTTTTGGATCTATAATTTGAACATCGGCATCAAAACCAAGTTCTGCTTTTAACTCTAATATAATTTCTTTATTTCCTAAAAGTATAGGAAACCCAATACCTTCTTCATAAACAATTTGAGCTGCTTTTAACACGTCCAATTGTTCTGCTTCGGCAAATACAATTCTTTTAGGATCTGTTTTAGCTCTATTAGTAATTAAACGAATCATTTTATTATCATTCCCCAAACGATTCAACAGCTCTTCTTCGTATTTTCCCCAATCAGTAATTGGATTTAATGCCACACCAGAATCCATTGCGGCTTTTGCAACCGCAGGAGCAACTATAGTAATTAGCCTATGATCAAACGGTTTTGGAATAATGTATTCTCTTCCAAAATTCAATTTTGTCGCACCATATGCTATATTCACTTGCTCAGGAACAGACTCTTTGGCCAAAGCGGCAAGCGCTTTTACAGCAGCCATTTTCATAGCTTCATTTATTTTGGTTGCACGTACATCAAGCGCACCTCTAAAAATATAAGGAAATCCAAGAACATTATTTACTTGATTAGGATGGTCTGAACGACCTGTAGCCATAATGACATCTTTACGAGTAGAAATGGCAAGATTGTAAGCAATTTCTGGATCAGGATTGGCCATTGCAAATACAATTGGATCATTTGCCATACCTAATAACATTTGAGGTGTCATAATATCTCCCGTAGACAATCCTAAGAAAATATCTGCCCCTTTTAGTGCATCTTCAAGACTCATTGGTGCAATGTCTTTTGCATATTTTAATTGCAATTCAGACAAAGAAGGATTGTCTTTTGTCAAAAGTCCTTTGCTGTTAAACATCAATATATTTTCTCTTTGTACACCTAATAAAACATACAAATCGGCACAGGCTATTGCAGCAGAACCAGCACCAGAAACAACCATTTTCACATCCTCAGCTTTCTTATTTGCCAATTCCAATGCATTAATTAATGCTGCCGACGAAATGATTGCTGTTCCGTGTTGATCATCGTGCATCACAGGAATATTAAGCTCTTCGACTAATCTACGTTCAATTTCAAAAGATTCTGGCGCCTTAATATCTTCAAGATTAATCCCTCCAAAAGTTGGCGCAATATTTTTAACGGTTTGTATAAATTCTTCTATATCTTTTGTCCCAATTTCGATGTCAAAAACATCAATATCAGCAAAAATTTTAAACAACAAGCCTTTTCCTTCCATTACTGGTTTTGAAGCTTCTGGTCCAATATCTCCAAGACCCAAAACAGCTGTTCCATTTGTGATTACTGCAACTAAATTTCCTTTTGCAGTATATTTATAAACATTGTTAATGTCTTTTGCTATTTCTAAACAAGGCTCTGCAACACCCGGGGAATAGGCCAATGACAAATCTCTTTGGGTTGCATATTTTTTGGTTGGGACTACTTGAATTTTTCCTGGAGTCGGTTTAGCGTGATACAATAACGCTTCTCTTCTTTTACTATTCTTATCCATTTTTTGGTTTTTTCTAGTTTTTTTTTAGAGAACAAAGATAACTCACTTCAACTAAACTAAGGCTTTTAACTTATTTTTTTATTAAAATCTCCTCCAATTTAGTCCAAAAAAAAATAGCTACCGTAGAAGTAGCTATTGAACAAAAACTTTAAGTACTTGTTATTGTGAAATGTATGAATCCAAATGTTTAATGGTTTCTTTTTGAACTTCAATTATAGCTTTTACTACATCTCCAATAGAAACAAGTCCAATTATTACTTCATTTTCTATCACTGGTAAATGTCTAATTCTCTTTTGGCTCATTAATCCCATACAATAATCCAAATTGTCCGAAGGTTTCACAGTTACCACATCACTTTCCATAATTTCACTAACAGGTGTTTCTTTTGAAGACTTATCTTTCAAAACAATTTTTCTAGCATAATCTCTCTCTGATAAAATCCCTTTCAAAACTCCATCTTCAATTACAAGAATGGCACCTATATTTTTTTCTCCCATAACTCTTAAGGCTTCAAAAACGGCAATTGTAGAAACAATGGAATAAACGTCTTTCCCTTTTGTGCTTAATATTTGATTTACAGTCATAACGGTTAATTTTTAGAACGTTAAATTTAGAAAAAAAACACATACAAAATTCAAAATTCAATAATAAATTAACACTTAAATAATTGATCTGGTGGTGTCAATAAATTTAATTCTGACTTTAAAGCACCATCCAAAATTTGTAACCCATATTGATAGGACGCATTTACCCATCCAAAACCTTCTTTCGCGATATAATCAAACTCTGTTCCTACATTGCCGTATTCAGCAAAAACTTTATGAGAACTGGTTTCCAGATCAAACTTTTCGGGAATTGTGCCATTGAATTCTACTGCATTTTTGGTTATTAACCATAGCCATCTGTAGACCATTTCCATGGCTTTTTCATTGTATCCATAATTTAACAAACCTTCCCACAAAAGCATTTGGTGTGGAGCCCAACCAAATGGATAGTCCCATTGTCGCAATGGTGCATTTTCGTCAAAACCTATTAAACTATCTTTAGTACTACCTGTAATTCCACCCATTTTTAAAAATTTAGGTAAAGCAATTTGAACTAATTTTTTTGCTTGATGATCGTTACATAAACCTGCCCAAAGCGGAAAAAATGTTGTTGCTGCCTCAAAAGGAAATTGCTTTTTATTTACAAAATCGTAATCAAAATACATACCTGCTTCCTCGTTCCAACATAATTGATTTATTTTTTCTTTTCGGAAAATCGCTTTTTCTGCCCATTTCTCCGAAGTATATTCAAGATTTCCAACTATAAACGAATTGTCAAAATGTTCCTTTATCAGATTTTCGATGTCTTTTTCATATTTATAGAGAAAACTATTGACATCCACAGCATTCAAATTGGCACACGTATTAATAAAACGATTAGTAGTGTCATGGCCGCTTTCACGCATAGAACGATCGTGTTCAAAATACAAATCCAATTCAGGATCAGAAATGGTTCGAGCTAAGTATTGTTTTTCAAATTCACGAATTGGCAAATTATACTTAACAGAATATGGCTCTAAAACATCATCAAAATGTCCAGGTTCTACTTCAAAAGGCATTCCAACGCCATCTGCTTTGTATCGGTTCAATCCAGTTGGCGTCAATCTATTGCCTTGCACCATCCAAACTGTATTGTATTCCAAAATCACTGTTTCTAGATGACTACGCAACCAATCTTTAGTTACATTTCTATCATTGGCAATTGCAACAAGTAAAGACGAATATAATGGGGGTTGCGTTCTAGTTAAATAATAACTGCGATTCGCATTTAGAATTTTCCCGTAGTGAATAATTTGATATTTAAAGTTTTCTGCAATAGCAATTGCTTTGTCCAATTTTCCATCAATCAGTAAACCAACACCAATAAAATAACTATCCCAGCCATACATTTCATTAAACCTTCCACCAGGTACAACAAATGGCACTCCTTGTAAACTGTATATTTTTTGCTGTAATGCCAATGCCAAAATACCAGGTTTATCATTTAATGTTTCAATAAATTCTACCGAAAAGTCTTTGGGTAGAATTACAACTTCAAAGTTTTTTAATTCTTTTTCTAATTCTTTAAAATACAAAACTCCTTGTTGGTCTTTTTCGGAAACATACAGCGTAGCCATTTCATTTGAAGTTTTTACATCCTCAAGAATTAATTTCAAACCTTTTTTGTCTATGGTACGCGTTAGTTCATCCCAATAATCGTCTTTTATTTTACGAGAAATTCTTTCTACCGGATTTTCTAATATAAAATTTAAATCAACTTCTGCCAATACTTCACCATTTTCTTTGAGCAAAGCCAATTCCTGAAGCAAATTAGACAAGTGGTAGGTTCCTTCAATAATTTGTTTTTGTTTGGTTTTTTCATCTACCAACACAAATATTTTTGGCCCTAAATCATCTTTGGTTATTTTTTTATCATAATCCGTATCTTCTTGAAGCAACAGCGCTTCAAACACTTGGTCGACTTTAAGTAAGAACTTCATTTTTTTTGTTTATTTTGTTAATAAAAAAGAGAACAACAACTAGAATAACCAAAGGAATTAGCGAAAAATAAAACGCTTTACTCCCTCCAATTTTTTGGAATAAATAACCAATAATTACCGATCCGCATGTACCGCCAATAGCTGAGAAAAAAGTAAGCAATCCAGCAACCGCTCCGTGAAATTCTTTTTCGGTAGCACTAATAATGGTTGAATTTACAATAGGATAAATGGGAGCTAAAAACAAACCAATTAAGGGAAAGACAAATCCAATAAGTGGCACTTGAGACAGGGTATCAATTTGAACAATTTCTATTCCAGAAGCCATTGGTAGAACAAAAACAATTAGGCCCGCTGCCGCAAATAAACAAATCGTTAAAAAAAAATACCAATGCATTTTCTTGACAATTACACCCGAAACGAATCGACCAAAAGCAATCGAAAGCATCAATATTACAGCCATTTGACCTGCTAATCGTTCATTGAGATGCAATACTTTCTGATTAAAAGTAGGCAGCCAAGACATGATTCCCTGCTCTGTCATGACATACATAAATGCAAATATAGCAAACAGAATAATCAATGGTCTTTTTAATAAACCCAGCATACCTTTAAAATCTTCTTTAAAAGTTTTTTGATTTTCTACTTTGGGCAAATTGAATTTTGACGTTAAAATAAAAACAAACACCAGTGCTATCAATCCCGCCAAAACCAAGTAAACATTCAGCCAAGCTTTGGGATTGGTTTCACTATAAAACATTGGAAAAATGACATATGCAAAAACAATACCTAACATAAAAACACTCTCGATATAACTCATAAAGGCTTTATGCTGTTTTTCAGTATCAACGACCACACCGATTAAGGCCATTACGGATACTTTTATAATGGCAAAAGAAAAACCGGTACAGGCAAATAACAATATTACACTCCAAAAAGAATCTCCAAAGTACATTATAAAACAACCCAAAAAAACAATCGCCAAACTAATAAGCATTCCTCTTTTATACCCTAATTTTGGCAGTAAAGAACCTATCAGAAAAGCAACAAAAGCAATAGTTAAATCTTTTGCTGGTTCTAACACACTCGCTTGTACTTCTGAAACTCCGTAAATATTTTGCGACTTCTGAATTAACAATCCAACACTATTCAATAGTGCTGCAAAAACAAAATAATTAATAAAAAGAGCTAATTTTAAAGTGGTGTTTTTCATTTAAATAATTTTAAAACGGTTTATAAATCGGCATTTAAATAATCTAACATATCTATCCCAGTTGGCAAGCCACCTATATTTTGAAGTTTCAAAACAGCTAGTTTTTGAGCAATATCAATAGTTTGTTTAAAATCTTTATTTTGCAACTGAGCATACAAAAACCCAGTCCAAAAAGCATCTCCAGCTCCTGTAGTATCTTTTATTTCTATAACTGGCAACGCTTCCTTACGAATTATCCCCGTTTCTCTGTCAGACAACACTACTCCATCACCGCCTTTGGTCAAGCAAACTGTAGAAGCGCCCAAACCATGAAAGTAGTCGAATATAAAATCTTCTGATTTCGCTTCCGCAAAAAGACGGTAGCAGTCGTCTTCACTTAATTTTACAAATGGATTGGTCGACAAATACTCACTGAGAACCTGTTTGGCTTCTTGCCGATTGGGCCAAATTCTCTCCGAAAAATTAATATCAATACTCGTTTTCAAGCCCAAAGCTTTGGCTTTTTTGGCAGAACCTACAATAGTTTCCTGTGCTGGTTTTTTGCTTAAAGCAAAACAAGTAGTATGAAATATTTTTGCACTTTCTAATAAGTCATCGGGTATTTGACTCGATGCAATTTGAAAATCGGCATCGCGATATGGAATAAAATCTGGAGTCCCAGTTGATTTTGAAACCAAAATTATCGAAGTAGAAGCATCCGATAATTGAGCAATTTGCGTAGTAATCACTTTGTTATCCTGAAGTTTTTGAATACTAAAATCTCCCAAACCATCCTTACCAATAGTAGCCACCAAAACCGCTTTCATACCCAATCTTGCCGAATTCGTAGCAACATTGGTAGGCGAACCACCCAGATACCTGTGATAATCCTCGGTTTCCTTTATCGTGGCATTCACCTGATGACCGATACAATCAATCAATAACTCTCCAACACATATAATATCAATAGTTTTTTCCATTTTAAACTAAAAATTTAAAATTAGCATAAATACTTTGGTGCAAAAAAACGGTTGCTGCTGCACTCCAAGCACAAAGAGGAACTCCATTTGGCCCTTTTGTTTCACTATTGAAATTTTCATAAAAGCTAAAATCTTCAACAGCATTTAGTTCATTTATAGCGTTTAGTACTGCTATCGATTCTTCTATTTTTAATTTGTAGAGCAAAGCCAATCCGTAAAACCCATTGACCATAGACCAACTGCCCCCGTTATGAAACTCATTGGGGTAATTCCTAAATTCGTACTTGCAATTGTTTTTAAGAAGATTCCAATCCAAATCGGATTCATAAATAGGAGGCCAAAAAGCTGGTAATAAATGCAAAGGCATATTATTTTTAAGCTCTAAAGAATAGTCTACTATGCAATTTTGAAATTCACTTGATCCTATATTGAGCATCAAAGCCAAAGAATTGGCAAATGCATCAAATTGCGTTTTGTAACCCGCAGGAGAAAAAGAGCAAGGCATGTAATTTTGAAAAATCAATTCCTTATACGCTCTTTCGTGGTATTTGTCTCCAACAGAATGGGGGGTAAAATTACATTCTATTTGAGTTGTTATTTCCTGAATTTTATGAGCAATTGTTTCACTTTCAACAAAATGATTGTAGCTTCTTAAAGCCCAAACTCTTAGTAGTTGATCGTATAACACATAACCATCGGTAATGTACTCATCGGCCCAATTACCTGACAGCGGCACGTACAAAAGACCTTTGTTATTAAATTCCCAGGCTTCCAGTAAAACCAAACATTTCTCTATATTGAGTTTGTATTTATTTATAAAAGAATGGTCATTGATATGAAAAGCATACTGACAAATCCCAATTACAAACCAAGTTACTGCATCGACTCTTCCAGCCAAACCACCATAACTCACTTCAATCTTTGTACCATCTATCATTACATTAGATGGAATAGTACCGTTGTTATGTTGGTGGCTCGCCAATGTTTCTATTGTTTTTCGGAAAGTCAATATCAAATCAGCATCACCAGATGCTAAAGCCGCCAATCCGCAAATCACGCCATCCCTAGCCCAAACTCTTTTGTAGTTTGAAATGTTTTGTGCGCTTGCTAAAAACCCTTCTGAAGAAGAAACTTTCTGAAGTAATTCGATTGCTTTTTTATAGGCTAAATTATTCACTGATTCCTTCTTTTTTGGTTGTGATAAATAAAGTAAAAACAGCACTTAAAACTAATAAAACACCCGCAAATGTTATTGCTAAACGTGGGTCATTATTTAAAAAATGCTTGAGAATATATCCAAAACTAATTGTTTGAATAAACATTGGAATTACAATCATCATATTAATGATTCCCATGTAAACTCCGTATCGTTCTTTTGGAATTTGCGAAACAACCATTAGATATGGAATTCCCATCATACTAGCCCAACCTATTCCAAAACCAGTTATCGCTGGAAATAAAAGGTACTTATTCTCGATATGCGGAAAAAGTAAAAATCCAATTGCCGCTAAAATCAAGCAGGTAAAATGCACCATTTTTGCAGAATATTTTTTGGCAAAATAGACCAAACTAAAAGCAACTAAAAAAGTAACAACATTATACCAGCCATTTACCAGACCTGTCCAACTTACCGCTTCGGCATACAAATTCATGTCTTTTTGAGGAGTGGTATGCCAAACCGAAAGCGCGATACTTTTTGACGAATTTTGCCAATAACAAAAAAGCGCATACCATTGAAACAAATAAACTAAAGCAAGTTGCCACATTACTTTGGGCATATACTTTACTGCTTTTGCAATATCAATAAATGGAGTTAATACATTTAAAGGTTCTGATTTCATTAATTGCAACTCTTCGTCTGAAGGAGGAATTTCTTTAGTTGTATGCGAACTCCACCAAACCGATCCAATAGAGCAAACTGCACCCAGAAAAAAAGATGCAAAAACCCAAGTAGGTAATTTTCCCGTTGATCCAATAAAAATAAGAGGGAAAATAAATAGCGAAACATTGGCTAAGGTTTGTCCAAAACCGGTAAAAAAACTTTGAGCTTGAAACCCTGTTGGCTGTTGTGATTCGTCTAATTTATCAGCAATAAAAGCGCGATAGGGTTCCATTGCTGTATTATTTCCAACATCTAAGATCCAAAGTAAGCCAGCTGCCATCCATAACGAACTGCTAAAAGGATAAAGAAATAAAGCTAAACTACAAATCAATGCTCCTATAAAAAAATAAGGTTTTCGTCTTCCTCCAAATTTTGGCAACCAAGTTTTATCGCTCAAAGCACCAATTATGGGTTGTATCAATAATCCGGTTAAAGGTCCAGCTAGGTTAAGAATTGGTAATTGATCTGGACTTGCTCCTAGAAAATCATAAATTGGATTTACCGCACTTTGCTGCAATCCGAAACTATACTGAATGCCAAAAAATCCAACATTCATATTGATAATTTGCCAAAAACTCATTTTTGCTTTAAAATTCATACCGTGGTTTAGTTAATATTTAATTAAAAGTAATTCTATACAAACAATAAAAACAGAATATAAAACCGAAAACGTTTTCGAAAACACCAAAAACGTTTTCGTAAAGCAAAAAAAGAGTCCTTATTTTTTCTGGAAAGGAATAACAACTTGAGTTTGCCAAGTAAGCTCATCACCGCCATCAAAAGGATTAGCCATAAAATGCTCTAGTGGCTTATTAATTAATTCATAACCATTCTTTTTTGCATAATCCATTAAAGCAAACCAAGAACGGTCTGAAGTTCTCATGTTACCATAATAAGTTGCCTGAAGCCCTTTCATTGAAGGAATAATTTTAAACTTCACATCATTGTCGGCAATCTTTTTAGTGTTTTTGTCAATTGGGAAACAATAATTAAACTCTAGCGTTTCTTTATCCAAATCCCATTTTGTAACCTCAACATAGGGTCTTCCTTTAATTTTAATATTATGAGTATGCAAAAAACCCGTAATTAATCCATCATTCCCAATCATAGTTTGCGCTTTGGTTTGTAAAACACTTTTTAGTGATATGTATGCCACAAACTCTTCTTTTGATGAACCAATTCCATCAATTTTATATTTAAATTTTGAAATATGATCATTTAAACCGTCTTTAAAAGAGGTGATTTTTTTTATTTGACTTACTTTGAAAGAGGTATTCCAAAATGGAGCAGTAACTTTATTGTATAATTCATGCCCCATTTCCTTTATACCTACATTAACTCGTGTCATCGAATCATTTACGGGAACCATCTCCCAAGTATACTCCATTTGAGAATTCCCTTTGGTCATTCGCTGTTTGATAAGATCAAAATTATTTTTAGAGATTGTTTTATAGGTTTCTTTTTCTTTTTCTAACCTTACAACACTCCATTCGTTTATCCCTTGAAAAACAGTACCGGTTGCCGCCTTAACCGTAAATGAAATTGTATAATCATTTTCTTTAACAAACAAATACCAAATTAGAAGACCTGACACTAACAAGGAAAAACCAATTATAAATTTATTTTTTGCCTTCATAATTACTTCGTCATCTTTAATTTAGAAACCACAAAATCACCTACATTTTCACCTTCAACCATGCCGTTTTCAATAGCAGCTCTATAATGAATACCGCCATAAAAACGACTCATGGCCGCTTCCTTTGAAGCCGTTATGAAAGATTTAAAAGATCGGCTAGGCAATCCAAATTGTAACTCCGTATCATCTGTAAACGAGAAATTATCTCCAAAAATAGAAGTCAGCACTGTAGCGGCTACAGTTGACAAAACAGAATGTCCGCTAGTATATTCAGGAAAAGGAGGCGTTTGCAGTAAAGGCTTCCAATTTTCATCAATATTTTGATTAATAACAGTTTCTGGGCGCACTACATTGCTTCTGTATTTCTCATCCCAACAACTGATAAAAGCTTCAAACATACCTATCGATGTTTTGGTATATGCAAAAACAGTTTTGTTAAAATCGGCTTTGTTAATTTTACAGGCAATTTTCGTGATTCCCATCCAATGCGCACCTGGAGAAATTTTCTTTTTGGCAAACATCATGTGTCCTTGACTAACCGAAACATAAGGATTGCAATCCCAAAACTGGGCAATTTTTATTTCTTCTGAGGCATCCCCTTTTTTGGCTAATGATTTACTGATGTCATAAACTTCCTGTACTTGCTTGAAAAAAGGAGAATTTTTATCCAATGAAAAAGGTAATGCCGGTGCTGGTTTAAACTGTGAAGCCGAATCTAAAACCAATGTTCTAATTTCTCTCCAATGAGGCTCTACTGCATCCATGTAAGCGGGCGGAGTAGGCTGCCATCTTCCTGCCTGTTTCGCAAAAACCGAAAACTTAGGCAACGTTCTGGTTTGTTTGTAATTGTCTTTCCCCATCCATTTTTTGATTCGCTCGGCTACTTTTAAACCATATTCCCTTGAAACTTCAAACTCATCGGCGTTCTCGTTTTCCCATTTTTTATACAAACTGTCTCTAAAAACTTCAATCATATCTTCGGAAAAAACCAATTGTTTGCTCACTTCCATATGGGCAATCAAAGCAGCAAGATCTTTATTAACTCCACTTTTTGGGTCTAATGCAGGAATAGAATCCAAACCTTTTAACTGCCCTTGAAGCGAATTATAGGTTGTACTGTTTTGGGCAATTACTTCATAAGCTGCCACATTAGGATACACAAAAATTCTACTCGCAACTGGAGGTGAAAAAATATCGTGAATCATAATTTGAGTAACATTTTCGATTGCCGAGTGGTATTCATCAGTAGTCACCACTATTGATTTTTGCTTCCCACAGGAAAGAAAAAGCAAACAAACTGCTGTTATGGTATAAATATTAGACTTCATATTCTGTAATGTATTTTAAATTTTGAGTAGGTTTTATTTTTTTAAATTCGAATTCATCGGCAATTCATAAACTTCGGCTTTTTTATTATTGATCGTAACCAGCAAATACTTTTTACCGTTTAATTGAATAATATCCAAGTGTCGAATTGCTTTTTGTGTCAAGTCTATTCCTATTTGATTGCCTAAAAATATGGTCTTTTCATTTTTGATTAATGCTCCCGAGAAGCCATCAAATCGGCTTTGGTAAGGCGTTACTCCAAAATAATTTCCTGCGGCAAAAACTTCTTCTTTGGCATCACTATCAAAATTGGATTTCACAAAACTGGTAATAGGTGCTACTTGCATTTTATTGGAAAAAGGAACGAATGTAAATTTTCCATCATCATTTCTTAAATAACCAGATTTCAAGTTATGTACTTCATACAATTTACCGGCCTCCAGCATTTTCATATCAAAAACTTCCTCCAATGGTTTTCCTGCAAAAGATTTATAACTGTTGAATTTCTTTTTCAACAAACCGCTAAACTCTTCCACGAGTTCATCAAGACCCATTGTTGTATAATATTTACCGTCTTTTTCTTTGACAACAATGGTTTCAAAAGTTCCATTTTTGTCAAAATCATCATAATACATTTTCATAGGAAACTCTTGTGATGCTTTGAATTTGGAATTCATACCCCAGTTTCCTAACAAATAATCTTGATCGCCATCTCCATCAATGTCAAACGGTATTATCGACTGGTACAATCCATTGCTTTTTTCTGGCAAAACTGTTTCGGTTACATTGACAAATTTTCCATTTTTATTGACAAAAAAAGTAGGTTTCATCCATTCGCCAATGACGATCAGGTCAACTTTACCATCTTTGTTAAAATCACTAAAAACAGCATCGGTAACCATTCCAATGCCTTCAAATGTTTTCGCATCCGCAAAAGCAAAAACACCTTTATTATTTTTCAATAAATAACAGTCGGATGTACTACCGAATCTGTTATTCAAGGAATTATTGGCTACAAACAAATCGAGATCTCCGTCTTTATCATAATCAAAAGCTTTGACTACAGATGCATTCTGAGTTAATTTAGGTAAAACTGAATTTACCAATTGATTTCCTTTGGCAAGATACAAACGGTCTTGCAAATTCGAAGCATTTTCTCCTCCACCCGAAGCCACAAACAAATCATTGATTTTGTCGTTATTAAAATCTCCAATTACAGCAGAGACATCTTCGAAAACAGAATCTTTTTCGATTTCACTGTAGCTTTTTTTAGAAAAACCATTGGCATTTTGAATATAAACCGTTGCCTTTTTCCCTTTGGAACCGCCAAAAAATATATCTTCTTTACCATCACCATTCAAATCTCCTATTGCAGTTGCAGGTCCGCGATCCGAACGTTGGTAGGGTATTAATTTTTGGTACACAAAATCGATAAAATCATTCTCCTGATGTGTAAAATCAATACCTAAACCTGTTTCAACTTTTTTGAAAACAGGAACTGCTTTAGGATGCAATTTTTGATAATCAAATGCTTTTCGGTTTGCATTTGCTTTTATAGTCAAACTTTGATTGGTTTTCACATCTTTCAAAGTTTGATATGTTTTGTCAGGCCAGATCACGACCAAAGAATCAATTTTGGCCGTCTTTCCGAAACCAAAATGAAGCATCGGTTCTGATGATGATTGAAAACCTCTGGTAGTCTGCAACTCTTTGAATTGCATTTTCCCTTTTGAATATGTAATAACTTTTGCCCCAATCCCGAAAGTATTTTTACCAGAAAATTGAAGTTTTACTTTTAAATAATGGGATGATTTATTCGTTTGGTTAATGTAAACCGAAGCTACGTTATTGATATTATTGGTCACTACATCAAGATCTCCGTCATTGTCTAAATCAGCATACCCACTTCCGTTGGAGATAATGGAATCGTTCTCAATCCATTGATTGGATTTATTTACAAATTTTAAATCGGGCGCTCCTTCAAAAACAAAATTAGACACATCACCTTTTGGCATTTTTTTCAATGCTTCTTTGTCTAATAACTTGGTGCTGCTGATTTTTCTTTTAACCTGCTCATTTGAGAAATATTTCACATAATCCAAATCATTTGGTCGTTTTGGAATTCCGTTGCACACGAATATATCTTGCTCTCCATCCTGATTGTAATCGGCAAATAAAGCGCTCCAACTCCAATCGGTTGCCGCTACGCCACTCAACAAAGCCATCTCAGTAAAATGCTGTCCGCCTTGATTGATTTGCAACATATTTCGAGTGTATTGATAGTGATATCCATACCTTTCGGTTCTCAATTTCAACATTTGAACGTTATCATCTCCTAAAGAAGATTTTAAAACTTTTTCGTCTTCTGGAAGCATATCCAGTGACATTATATCTGGAAAACCATCATGATTTATATCAGCTACATCTACTCCCATCGAAAATCGGCTGGTATGACCAAAATAGTTTTTTAGACATTCTGTAAAAGTTCCATCGCCATTATTGAGGTAATAATAGTCATCTTCGTGAAAATCATTCCCAATATAAATATCAGGATAACCGTCTAAATTAAAATCCGAAACTGCAATTCCCAAACCGTATCCATTAGCTCCGCCAAAAATTCCAGCCTGAGCGCTTACGTCAACGAATTTACCATTGTCATTTCTAAATAACTTATCACCGCATTCATAAACTCTGTTATTTCGAATATTAGCATTTCCAAAAGACAATTCAGAGTGTACTGCATGGTTTAGCAAATACATATCCAAATCGCCATCCAAATCATAATCAAAAAACGAAACCGAAGTACTGTAATTGTCCAAATCCAAACCATACTCGACCGAACTCTCTGTAAACGTATTGTCTTTGTTATTAATAAACAACTCATTATGCCCTTCAAAACCATTGATCCCAACTACAGCACACACATAAATATCGAGATACCCATCACCATTTACATCGGCCATAACGGTACCAGTATTCCAATCGCTCTCTCCTTCTACTCCTGCCTTTTGTGAAATATCTTCATATTTATTATTGCCTTTATTGAGATACAATTTATTTTTACCTTGATTGGACGTAAAATAAATATCGGCCAAACCATCATTATTGATATCGCCAAGAGCCACTCCTCCACCGTTGTAATAATAGAGATAATCCAAAATAGAAATGTTTTTGGAATCCAGTAATTCATTATTAAAATTGATGTTGCTTTCTGAAGGGTCTAATTTTTCAAATAAACGATCTTCTTTTTCCGAGCAACTCAAAAAAAGCAATGCAACCAAACCTAAACTATAAAACTTATTCATTGCTTTTAAATATTTTTGGGGTATTATCATTGGTAACTGCTAGAACTGAAACTGTTTTATTTTTATTTTTTATAGTTTTAATATGTTTGATTTCCCCTTTCACAAAGAATCCGGATTGATTATAAGGCAACCAAGAATAAACACCCGATTTATTGCCTAAAAGCACACTTCCATAATTAGCATCCAATCTTCCAAATTGTGGTTTGAATTCGTATTGATTACCTCCTAAAATAAGATCTGAAATTCCGTCTTTATTTACATCGGTTACACAAATAGTGTTTACACAAGAGAACTGAACTTCTTTTGGAAGTAGCTTAACCTGAAAATTTCCATTTCCTTTATTGATAGCTATTACACTTTCTTGAATGGTTGCGCTTTTCTGAATGGAATTATCCACTACGTCTTGAGAGAATATTTCCTGAAATGATTTCTTGGCATAATCTGCATAGCTCAAATTTTTCTTTTTGATGGTAGGGATTTGACCTGCTAATTCTTTTTTTAGATGCAAAGGCATATCTTTTCCATCAATGTCACGAGTGGTGATTTGTTCAATCGTTCCATTATTATCAAAATCATTGACAAACATTCGCATCGGATTTTTTTCGGAAGCTTTGTAAGCCGTATTTGTTCCTTTGTTTCCAAGAACAAGATCTTTCTTACCGTCATTGTTTAAATCCACACAACTTACAGCGTTCCAAAAACCGCTAAAACTGCTCAAGTTGGCTTTGAAATCCACCAAACGGCGGCCAGTGTTTTTGAATATTCTAGGCGCCATCCAATCTCCAACAACGATTAAATCATTCTTACCATCATTGTCAATATCTTCCCAAACAGCATCTGTAATCATTCCAACTTCATTGAGTTTGAATGCTTTTTTATCAGTAGTATTGGTAAAATTTCCTTTGCCATCATTTTCTAATAACAATTGTTTAGGATCGATACCATAGATCCCAGGCACGCTGCGGCTACCCACAAAAACATCTATATCACCATCATTGTCAAAATCATAAGGAGCAATTACAGAAACGTTATTATTGGTCATAGGAATAGCTGCTTTACTTTTAGCAAAAACACCTTTCCCATTATTCAAATACAAACGATTTTTATAATTGGCCTGATCTGCTTTTTCATTTCCACCAGAACCTACCATTAAATCCTGATCTCCATCATTATCAGCATCGAAAAAGCATGCTGCAGTATCTTCATAATTGGCATCTGCACCTAAATCAATCTGTTTGGTTATTGAAAAAGTATCATTCCCTTTATTCAAATAGACATTGCCTGATGTTCCCTTGGCTCCACCAATAAAAACGTCTTCATTTCCGTCCCCATTAACATCGGCAACGGCGAGTGAAGGTCCTTCTTGGGAAAGCATTTTGGAAATCAATCCTTCGTAATCAAAATCGATATAATCATTTTCTTTGTGCGCCAAAAACGAACTAGCCTTTTCAGCGAACATCGGTTTCACAGTTGATTTCTTAACCGTATAATTCAAAACTGCATCCGTTATCTTTAAATTAATAGTCGAATTATTCGCCACTTTTTTAATGGTTTGGTATTTTCCATTTGGCCAAATGACTTGCAGTGAGTCAATTTTTTTGGTTCCAATACCAAAGGTCATCACGTAGTCTATCGAAGATTGAAACCCTCGGGAAGGAATCAATTCCTGTCTGATGATTTCTTTTCCAGAAAACAATTCGACAACGCTACCAATAGCAAATTTATTTTGGTTCTCCCCTTTCAATTTTACTTTCACAAAATGGTTGTCTTTCTTTTTCTCTGAATTATTTTGGTAAACAAAAGCCTCTTGATTTACATTACTGACAATCAAATCAAGATCCCCGTCATTATCTAAATCGCCATAAGCCGCACCATTTGAAAAACTTGGAGTACCCAACCCCCACTTTTCTATTTCATTGGTAAAGGTTAAATCTTTATTGTTTCTATAGGCATAATTTGGAATCGGCGTACTTGGCATTTTATTGATTACGGTTTCAATGTCTTCTTTTTTACCAGTAATCGCCATTCTTTGAACCAAATCATTGGCAAAAAAGTCCATAAAATCTTGATTGGTCAATTCGTTATAAATACCGTTGCACACATAAATATCTTTGTACCCATCATTATCCATATCAAATAACAAAGCTCCCCAACTCCAATCGGTTTTGGCAACACCCGCATAATTGGCAATTTCAAGAAACTGATTGTTTCCATTGTTCAGTTGCAAGGTATTTTGCATGTATTGATTGAAAAAATCCAAGTTTAATTTTCGTGTAAATAAATCGTAGTTGTCAAAACTAGTAGTAGTTTTTAATCGTTCATCCCCTTCCGGCAACATATCAGTCACAAAAATATCAGGTTTTCCGTCATTGTTGATGTCGGCCATGTCAGCTCCCATTGAGGACTGACTGGTATGTGATGCCCAACCTTGAATTTGTTCACTAAAAGTTCCGTTTTTATTATTAATATACAAATAATCACGTTCATAAAAGTCATTTGAAATGTAAATGTCTGGATATAAATCACCGTTAACATCGCCTACTGTAACCCCAAGTCCAAACCCGATAAGGCTACCATAAATTCCTGCTGCTTCGCTTACATCAACAAATTTTCCGTTATCATTGCGCATTAATTTATCGCCTCCGCCTTTTAGAATATCATTAACTGCCCAGTCTTTGTCACGCAATTCTCTTTTGTTGGAATAATTGAGACTGCTTACTGGAATAAAACTATTATTTAAAATATAAACATCGAGGTCACCATCTTTATCGTAATCAAAAAAAGCGACATGAGTCGTAATGCCCGTATCGGCAAGATTGTACTCAGCTGCTTTTTCGGTAAAAGTCAGGTTTCCGTTATTGATAAATAATTCGCTTTTTCTTTTGGCATCAATTCCATTTCCAGCATTACACACAAAAATATCCAACAATCCATCGCCATTAATGTCGACCATTTCGACACCTGTAGACCAAGATTTGGACATTACAATTCCTGAAGATTTAGAAATATCCTCGAACTTAAAATTCCCTTTATTAAGGTACAATTTATTATCGCCAAGATTAGATGTAAAAAAAACATCCGAAAGACCATCGTTGTTAATATCTCCAATTGCAACACCTCCACCATTGTAAAAATTTCGGTATTTGAAGATATTCATGTTTTTTCCGTTCTTAACTTCGTTAACAAAATTAATTCCGGTTTTTGAAGATTCCAGTTTGGTAAATAAACTGTCCTCATAAGTATTATTATTGAAACAACTAGAACAAACAATAGTAAGCAGTGAAAATAAAACAACACGATTAAGCATAATATAAGGTAGAATTTGGTTAGGAAATTGATTTTGCTATAATAGTCCAATTTATACATTAAACCAGTAGGTATAATCAAAATCCCATAAAAATATTAAATAAATAAAGAGGGTAATAAATTACCCTCTTTACAACTAACTCAAAACAAAATGAAGTAAAAAATTCTTTTAATATCCAGGGTTTTGTTTGATATTTGGATTATATAAAACATTAACTGGTAAAGGATATAACAAATATTTAGGATCAGAAGTTTTTGTTTTTAACTCTCTTGGCCCTAAGAATTTTCCAAAACGAATCATATCATTTCTTCTCCAACCTTCCCACCATAACTCTTTTCCTCTTTCAAGATAAACACCATCAAGAGTTGCTGGAGATGCAGGTTTTCCTGTTCTGGCTGCAATATCTGTCATTATGGCCCCAACAGATCCAGTGCCTCCTCTTAAAACTGCTTCTGCTTTCATTAACAAAGCATCTGAATAACGCATGAATACATAATCATTATTAGGTGCTTCAATGTTATTTACATCTGGAATATATTTCATTCCACGTACACCTGCTGTTTCCAGCACTGCACCTTCAACAAATAAAGTAATCGCAGTTGTATAAAATAAAGGCTTACCTGTTCTATCCTGTAAATCTAAAGTATTAGCTAAAGTCCCTTTAGCTTCGGCTCCTTTGGCATCTCTGTCTTTACCATTTCTCATTTGTCCTTGTTGAAGACCAACTGGATTACCAAAATTTTCTATAATTTCTGTGGTCGAATATTTAATACGAGGATCAGTAGGGTCAAACTTTGCATAATACTCTGCTAAAGTAGTAAACCCATTCCAACCACTTGGAGATTGATTATAATGCATACCCATTCTCCAACGCGATTGAATACCTCCTCCTGTACCTACAACATTTTTTGAAGTAAATAATAATTCTGGAGATGTATTATTATCTGGAGCAAAATTTGACCAATAATTTGGAGAAAGTGAACTACTAATTGCATCAACATTTTGAACCACTTTAGTCATATCAGCTGCAGCAAATGTGTAGGGACCAGCTGGTGTTGCAGCCTCATAAACTCCTTTGTTTAAATATAACTTAGCCAATAAAAAATGAGCAGCATCTTTATTTGCAATACTTGGATCATTAGCTGTTCTTGCAGCTAAAGAAGGTAAAATCGCTTCCAATTCGCTGATTACAAATGCAGTCGCTTCAGTTCTAGTATATACTTTTGGAAAATCCTGTAAACTTGAATTTATTTCTCTGTAAGGAGCTTGACCAAACAAGTCTATCACATTAAAGTAATAGAAAGCCCTAAGAAAACGAGCTTGCAAGATTTCAGCTGCCGTTCCATTTTCTATCACCAAATTACAATTGTAAATAGGCACAAGTAAAGAATTCCATGCATCTCTAATTTCTGTATTGGTTGCGTCCCACTCGTGAGTATGAAAAGCTCTCCATTTTCCATTGTCATCCCAATCTCCTCCTCTTGTAGGACCAACTAATGCGTCTGTAGACATCTCCTCCATTGTAAACATTTGCCCTTGACCTTGAAAGTTCCTTAACCCTTCATAAGCAGATTGCAAAACTCCTTTTGTTTCTATAGAATTTGTAGAGTCTTTCCCATCGAGTATTTCTTCATCTAAATTTGTACAACTTACACCTAAAATAATGGTAGAGACAAATAAGACACTTCTAATTATATTATTTCTTTTCATGTTTTCTTCTAATTAAAATGTTACATTCAAACCTAAAGCAAAGCTTTTCTCTCTAGGATAAGCCAAATAATCTATTCCTGCAGAAGGAACACCTCCAATTGGTTTACTAGTATCCACCTCTGGATCGAAGCCACTGTAAGGAGTTATAACAAATAAATTATTTCCACTTACATAAAAACGAGCTGCTTTAATTTTTATTTTTTCTAAGAATTTGCTCTCAACCGTGTATCCGAAAGTCAAATTACCCATTCTCAAAAAATCTCCACTTTCTAAGTATTGAGTTGATGCTGAATTTGGATCACTACTTACTTGATTTGAAGCAGCAACTTCTGGTGAAACATTTTTATCAGCACCTAATAAAGATCCTTTAAAGAAAAGTGCGTTTGCTGTATTATTGTAGATATAGTGACCAAAAGCACCATAAAAAGAAACACTTGCATCAAATCCTTTGTAAGCTAAACTAGAAGAAAAACCAAGATTAATTTTAGGAATTGGTTGTTTATCTAATATTTTTTTTGCTCCTCCATTTGCATAAATCGATTTTCCAGTAACTGCGTCAAACCCTTCCCACTCGGCTAGCTCATAAGAATAAGCAGCATATCCATTAGTAATAATTTGAGCATAGGCTCCTGACAAACCTGGTCCGTTTAATTCACCCGTATAAGCTTTGAATACATCTGGAAAATTTTTAGCCTCATTATCTAAAAAAGATACATTTCCAGAAATATCCCAAGTTAAATCTCCTTTATCAATAATTTTATAATTCAAAGAAACCTCAAAACCAGTATTAACTAAATTTCCATCAAGATTTGCATAACGTACATCTGAAGGGCCTGGACCAGATGCTTCTGGTGGAAAAGCATAGATTAAATCTTGAGTATCTTTTTGAAAATAATCTAATGATCCCGTAAGTCTATCGTTTAATAATCCAAAATCAACTCCAAAGCCATAAGAAGTAGTAGTTTCCCATTTTAAATCTGGATTTGGATTATTTACAACACTTAAAGCTCCATTATTTCCATAAGCTGTTTTCAATATTGCAGAATTGGGAGCAAATTCTTGATTTCCGGTAATACCATAATTTCCTCTTACTTTCAGATTATTCAAAATTCCTTCATTATCCGAATAAACATTATAAGCTAAACCTAAAGATGGAAAATAACCGTACTTATTATTAGTTCCAAATTTACTAGAACCATCTGCACGTATTGTTCCAGTAAGAATTAAACTTTTGTAGATTGTTGCGTTTACCCTTGCAAAATAAGACTGTAACTCTACTTTATTTCTATCAGAAAAAACTCTAAATTCGTTTTGAAGTCCTCCTTCAATATTATCAATTAAATTAGTTTGACCTTTATCATATCCTTTTCCAGAAGATGAGTTTCTATCATAATCATAAGAATAATAAGAATATCCAACCAATGCATCCAAATTAAAATTGTCACTAAAACTATTTGTATAATTTAAAGTATGTTCGAATGTTTTATTAAATTTATTGATATGAGAAATATTTGCTTGACCTCTCTTTTCTTCTTTTGTAGATGGATCTGTTGCAACTGCAACATTTTGGATCTTAATGGTTGGTAACAATTGGCTTTTTCTTTCAGATGTAGAATTTTCTATACCAAACAAAAAAGCATATTTGAAATGATTATTAATTTTCCAAGTAGTATTAATACTTCCTAATAGTTTATTTGTGTTAGTATAATCTTTGTAAGAATCTAATAATTGTACTGGATTTAAATAGGAATCACTCACTACTTTATAACTACCATCTGGGTTATAAGTTGGTAATGTTGGACTCCAATATAAAGCTGACCCAATTACATTTCCAATAAAACCTGAATTATTTGCAATTAATGTTGCTTGATCTTTGATTGAAGTATAACTTAATCTAGTTTCTATTTTCAATGCATCCCCAAAAAAATCATTTGAATTATATAACGAAGCAGAATACTTATCAATTCCTGTATTTTGAACAATCCCCTCTGTTGAGTTTAATCCAAATGACAATCTTGTGTTCGAATTTTCGCTAGCTTTTGCAAAAGAAAGATCATGATTGGTTGAAAAACCAGATCTCAAAATAGCATCTTCCCAATCATAAGATCTAGAGCCACTATCTTTACCTCCAGCTGCAACAAATTCATCTCCATTAAGCAACTTAAAATCACCTGAAAGACTACTAAACTGCATTGAAGTACTATAGGTTAATTCTGGAACATTAGATTTTCCTTTTTTAGTTGTTATTACAATAACTCCGTTTGCTCCACGAGAACCATAAATAGCTGTAGAAGAAGCATCCTTTAACACTGTAATACTTGCAATATCGTTTTGATTAACAAAATTCAATGGATTCTTTGCTGTTGAAGAACCCAATAAATCAGCACCACTGTCAGAAATATTACCACCATCTAAAGGAACTCCATCCACTACAATTAATGGGCCATTTCCAGAACGAATTGATGTATTTCCTCTTACTCTAATAGAAACTCCAGCACCTGGTTCTCCACTTGATTGAGTAACCTGAACACCTGCCACTTTACCTCTAAGCAATTGAGCTGGAGAGGGAGCTGCAACATTATCAAAATCTTTGGAACTTAACATATCTACTGCACCTGTTAAATCTTTCTTTTTTGAAGTTCCATACCCAACAACAATTACTTCACTCAATTGACTTTGATCTTGAGACATTGTCACTTTAACTTCAGACTTACCTGAAACACTGATTTCTTGAGATTTTAGACCAATGTAAGTAAAAACCAAGACGGCGTTTGAACCCGCATTCTTAATTGTAAACCTACCGTCAAAATCGGTTTGAGTCTCGTTTGTTGTTCCTTTTACTAATACCGAAGCCCCTGGAAGAGGGCCATTTGCATCAGATACCAGTCCTGATACATCTTGCGAATATATCAAACTAGTACACAGCATGGTTATGAAAACCATTAAGCCTTTTTTTAGACTATTTTTCATACGTAATAAATAAGTTAGTTAATAATTTGGTTATTTGTTTAAATATTAATTCAAACATAGTTATTTAATTAAGAAAAATTTAAGAAAACCCAAACTATAACGTTGTAGTTTAACCGAAAACGTTTTCGATTTTGTAAAATAGCCGTTAAAATTTTAAGATATAAATATTTATATTAAAATAAATAGCAAACAAAATAACATATTATATAATTTTAAAGGCATATTTGATAGTATTCCATAAATTAAACAAAAACAAAGCCCTTAGTTGTGTTAATCTTTTGTAGATATTGAAGTCCATTGAAATAATTTTATCAATATGAAAAAAAAAAGCCTAACAACCTCTTTTTTAACATAATACGTTAATTTGTATAAATAAATAAAAAACACCTTAAACCACTTTCTTAATAAAAATTAACAGTTTCTTTTTGGTCTATTAATTAAAATGCCTATAATTTAAAAAACATATTGATTCTCAAATTATTTCACCACAGATTTAATGGATAAAAAAGATTTTATCCGTGATTTGTATAAAAAATGTACTAATCTGATTAAGCTGAGGCTAAAAAAAACATTCATTTATTAAACTAAAGCCATCAACATTGAATAAAATAGTTTAAAAAAAAGCATAAAAAAACCACATACATTAAAATTGCTTTCAAAGTATGTGGTTTTTTTAAAAGGTTCTTATTGTTTTATTGTAATTGTTTTGTTTTCAATCCCAACCCCTATAATGGTTAGAGACTTCCATTGCTTAGGCAAAAGTCCTTTATTGTACTGCAATCCTTTATCTGTTTGCTCCACACCGCCAAAACCATAAATTACCGCTTGAAGCATAGCACCTGCACCAGTTGCAAAATATGGATTATTGCTATTGGCCGATTCCGAAAACACTCCGAACGGCGGTCTGCTATTGGGTAAATATGATTTTACAAAATAAGCATACGCTTTGTCTCTGTCACCCAATCTGGCATATAATACCGATAAAACTCCCGAAGCCATCGCAGGCCCATCTTTTTTGTCAATCTTCTCCGTGTAATAATCTAAGTCTTTTTCGATTTGCTTTCTCTCTGTAATCACATGCAAAGGGTAAGCCAATAAATTAACATCAGCTTGCTTAATCATTTGTCCTTTATACCCTTTATAGTTTTGAGTAATTCCGTTTTCGGAATGAATCATTAATTTATTCGAAACTTCTAACCACATTTGATTTATGGGTTCATTTAAAATGATTGCCGCCTTAATCGTGTTTTTCAAGGCTTCTATTGCCGATGCATTGGTAAATGCATTGTCATCTACATGCTGTGCATATTCATCGGCTCCTACGACATTCAGAATGGAATAACTGCCGTCATCATTTTTGACTACACGGCTTACCCAAAAATCAGCTGTTTCCTTAAGTACTTTATAGTTTTCTTTTAGCCACTTTTTGTCTTGTGTATAAGAGTAATAATTCCAAAAAGCAATGGATACATCGGCTGTGATATGTTGTTCGAAAATTCCTGTCAAAGCCCAAGTCGGAGTAGCTTCTTCGCCCGTATCATCGGATTCCCAAGGATACATAGCTCCTTTATACCCATAAATAGTGGCTTTTTGCTTTGCTTTTGCCAAACGGTCGAAACGATAATCCAAACACGATTTGGCCATATCAGGCTGTAATGCCAAAAGAGTTGGATACATCCAAAGTTCACTATCCCAAAAAATATGTCCATTATACCCTTGCGAAGACAATCCCATTGGCGCTATACTTTGCCTGGTTTCAGGTCGATTGTACGAATACAAATTATACAATGCAAAACGAACACGTTGTTGCGCATCCAAATCGCCTTCTATTTCTATATCACCCGTGCTCCACAATTCGGCCCAAGCTTGTTTGTGACGATCCAGTAGATTATCTATTCCTTGCTGTAAGGCATAAATAGGCTGTCTTTCGGATTCGTTTAGTGGATCATTAAAATCTTTAGAAGTACAAATACCTCCAGCAATAGCAAATCTATATTTTTTCCCTTTTTCTAATTTCTTTGTAAACCCAACTTCATTACCTGTTTGTTTTAAAGGTTCATTTTGTCCGTCAAAAAGAAAAGTAGTTGATGCCGATACTCTATATTTTCCAGTTAATGTTTTAGCGGTTGTACCAAAAACAGGCATTAGATATTGATTGTCTTTTAAAACCCGAAACTGACTTTTGGCTTCTTTTAGCTCCTCTGGAACAACCATATAATTGTTGGCAATCATTTCAATATCTTTATTGGGAGTAATTTCGACAATTGCCATCGCCGAATACGGCACTGCTCTATTGGCTAAAATTGTATAATTTATGGTTGCCAGATCTTTGAACGAAAAAGCGGTTGTACTCATCCCTTCTTTAATGTTCACAACCTGACTCCAATCTGAAATATTGTCGGATTTGATTTCTTGACCATCAATACTTAAATGAAGATTTAAAAATTCAATTCCACGCACAATTCTGCTTATTCCGTTTTCGGGGCTTCCGTCATACACACCGTTCAAAATTATTTCTTTGGTTTTTAAAGGAGTATCATCTGTAACAATACCGATTTGTCCATTTGCCATTGCTACTCCAAAATAATTTTCTCTTGAATTGGCATACAAATTCCATTCATCCGATTTGGATTGTCCAAAAACTAAAGGACTAATAAACAAAACCAAAAACAGCCATTTTACATTTGTCTTCATAATGTGATTTTTTCATAAACTTAAAACATTTAATCATTAACTTCTTGAAAATTAAATCGAAAACGTTTTCGACGTTCCGAAAACGTTTTCGATTTTTAGAATTAGAAATAACTAAGAATTGAAAACTAATTTTATAAATCCTTATTTTTTGTTATAAAGAATGCAATTGAAACATGAAGTACAATTGAAAGCTGATTTTTAATTAAATAATCCAATAAACGGAATGATCAATAACCGCAAAAAAGTTTCCGTTGTCTGTTTTGGAGAAGTCTTATTTGACGTTTTTCCAACTCATAAAAAAATGGGAGGAGCTCCATTAAACGTAGCCATTCGATTGGCGTCTTTGGGAATACAATCTCAAATAATAAGCCGAATCGGAACCGACGAAATAGGAAAAGAATTAATAGAATATATAAAAGAACAGAAAGTAAATTCGGATTCCATACAAATAGATAATGATTTAAAAACAGGAGAAGTCATTGTGCAATTAAACGATAAAGGTTCTGCCTCATACACCATTAATTATCCTGTAGCTTGGGACAAAATTATCGAAACACCAGAAGATGAGATTATTGTAAAAAAAGCCGATGTATTCGTTTTTGGAAGTTTAGTTTGTAGAGACAGCGTTTCGCAAAACACTTTGTTTGAATTAATCAATTATGCAAGATATACTGTTTTTGATGTCAATTTAAGAGCTCCGTTTTACACTAAAGAACTAATAAATCATTTAATGCATGAAGCCGATTTTATAAAATTTAATGTTGATGAAATTTATGAAATAAGCAAATATCTAAAATCGCCTTTTCATTCCTTGGAACAAAACATTCTTTTTATAGCCGAACAAACCAACACCAAACATATTTGTGTTACCAAAGGCAGTCATGGAGCGGTTTTATACTACAACAATCAATTCTACTATAACAGTGGTTACAAAATAAAAGTAGCTGATACTGTTGGAGCAGGCGATTCCTTTTTGGCAGGACTTTTAAGCAAACTATTAGCCAAAGAAGACCCGCAAAAAGCTATAGATTTTGCCTGTGCTATTGGGGCATTAGTAGCGCAAAAAGAAGGAGCCAATCCCAAAATCAACCAATCAACTATTGATTCTTTTATGAATCCGATAAAAAATTAACACTAACAGAAATGAAAAAGAACACCACACTTTCGCTCGTATTAATTACACTTATTACTATCATTTGCAATACTATGACAGCTCAAGAAAAAAAAGCACCAATCGATAGAAAATGGTGGAAAGAAGCGGTCGTTTACCAAATTTATCCACGAAGTTTCAAAGACTCTGATGGAGACGGTGTAGGCGATTTGAAAGGAATTATTTCCAAACTGGACTACTTAAAAAGTTTGGGTGTTGATATCATTTGGCTAAATCCAATTTACAGTTCACCCAATGCAGATAACGGGTATGATATTTCTGATTATCAAAATATAATGAAAGAATTTGGGACCCTGCAGGATTTTGATGCTTTGTTAAAAGAAATGCATCAAAGAGGAATCAAACTCGTGATGGATTTGGTTGTAAATCACAGCAGTGACGAGCACAAATGGTTTCAAGAAAGCCGTAAATCACGTGACAATCCATACCGAGATTATTATCATTGGTGGCCAGCCGAAAAAGGAAAACCAGCTTTTCGCCCAGGAGCATTCGAGGCTGATGGAAGTGGTTGGAGATATGACAAAACTACCGATTCTTATTACCTACATTATTTCAACAACAAACAACCCGATTTGAATTGGGAAAACCCAAAAGTTAGACAAGAAATCTACAGTATGATGCGTTGGTGGCTGGACAAAGGTATTGATGGATTTCGAATGGATGTAATTCCGTTTATATCCAAAGACCCAAATTTTCCCATAATCACTCAAGCAGAATTAGACAAAAACTATCATGGCCGTTGGGATGTTTATATGGGAAGTGGCCCACATTTACATGAATACCTTAAAGAAATGAATCTCGAAGTTTTGAGCAAATACGATTGTATGTCATTGGCCGAAGGCGCAGGAATGCTAACGGCGACAGCATTGAATTTTGTGGATGCCGACAGAAAAGAACTAAATATGGGTTACCATTTTGAAGGCACTAATTTGGGATACGTTCCTGGTTATTTCAAAAAATCGGGGCCGTATTCCTTAGTCGATTTCAAAAAAATTTATTCCGATTGGGATGCCGTTTACCAAACCAAAGGTTGGGGAACAATTTATTTAGGCAATCACGATCAACCTAGAATGGCGACACGATGGGGAAATGATTCGCCAGAATTTCATGATTATTCCTCCAAACTGCTGACTACTTTTTTACTGTCGATGAGAGGAACTCCGTATTATTACAACGGAGACGAAATTGGAATGGTGAATGCTAAGTTTGACAAAATCGAAGATTATAGAGATATTGAAGTTTTTGCTGAATATGAAAAGGTAAAAAATGCGGGTGGTGATTTAAAACAATTCATTGAAGATCAAAAAACAGGTGGTGCCAGAGATAACGGGAGAACACCTTTCCAATGGGACAGCTCAACCAACGGCGGATTTACCACAGGAACTCCTTGGCTTAAAGTAAATGACAATCACACTACTTTGAATGCTGAAGCGCAAGATAAAGATCCTAACTCGGTGTTGAATTATTTTAGAAAAATGGTCAAATTACGCAAAGAAAATCTTGTGCTGGTTTATGGAAAATATACGCTTATGGACAAAGACAATCCAAATGTTTATGCTTACACTAGAGAACTTGACGGCAAGAAAGTATTGGTATTGTTAAACTTTAGCGCCAAAAACGTTTCTGCAAATACTGGAATAAACCTCTCGAAAGCCAAAGTTCTAATAAACAATTATGCAACGCCTTCAAAAACGGGTGAATTACGACCTTACGAAGCCATTATTTATCAGCTTTAAAATAAAAGCAGTCATGAAAAAAACATACCATTCAATTGTATATCCAATCGCTTTATTTTTATTGTTTTCATCAAACAGTAATGCACAAACTATTAAAACTGCATTTGCAGAAAAATCAGAGGCAAAATGGTGGAAGGAAGCTATAATTTATCAACTCTATCCAAGAAGTTTTCAAGACAGTAATGGTGATGGTGTAGGAGATTTAAAGGGAATAACCCAAAGATTAGATTATTTACAAAGTTTAGGTATTGATGCCATTTGGATGAATCCAATATGTGCTTCACCAAATGATGACAATGGCTACGACATCAGTGATTATCAAGCTATCATGAAAGAAATGGGAACCATGAAAGATTTTGATGAAATGTTGGCTGGGATGAAAAAAAGAAACATCAAACTCATAATGGACTTAGTAATCAATCACAGTAGTGATGAGCATGAATGGTTCAAAGGAGCGCTGTCTTCACGGGATAACAAATACAGAAATTACTACCATTGGTGGCCAGCGGAGAAAGGAACACCTCCTAAAAGATACAGCTTGTTTGACGAAAACTCGGATGCATGGCGATTTGACAAAAACACCAACAGTTATTACCTCCATTATTTCAGCCGTAAACAACCTGATTTGAATTGGGAAAACCCGGCATTGCGTAAAGAAATGTATACCATTATGAAATTTTGGCTAGATAAAGGCGTAAGTGGATTTCGCCTTGATGCCTTTCCATTTATGGCAAAAGACACCTCGTGGCCTACAATGCCAACTGATTTTACAAATGAACAATTCGTAAGATATTATGGAGCCGATCCCAAAGTTCACGAATATCTTAGAGAAATGAACCAACAAGTTTTAAGCAAATACAAAGAAGTATATACGGTGGGCGAAGGAGGTGTTATCCCGTTTAGCAAAGTTATGGATTATGTCAATGAAGACAGAAATGAACTTAACACGTTATACCACGATGAAATAGCCAATGTTTGGGGTCGTGAAAGTTATAATATTGGAGACTACAAGGTTGGCCGAAATAACGTAATTGGCATGAAAGAAATAGTAGAAAAATGGAATGAAAAATTTGAAAACAAAGGCTGGAACACCGTCTATTTTACCAATCACGATCAAAGTAGAGCTGTTAGCCGTTATGGCAATGACAGTCTCGAATTTAGAGAATTAAGCGCCAAAATGTTGTACACTTTTTTGCTCACGCAAAGAGCCACTCCATACATTTATAATGGTGATGAAATTGGAATGACAAATATTCGATTCCAAAATATAGAAGAATATAATGATCTGCAAACTCGAAACCGTTATAATCAAATTATAAAAGAAAGCGCTTCAAAAGCAACTGATTATCTACTCAATCAACAAGAATTAAGCAGAGACAACAGCCGTACACCTATGCAATGGGACACAACTGCCAATGCAGGATTCACCACCGGAAAACCATGGCTTACCATAAATAAAAATTTCAGCACTGTAAATGTTGCTAAAAGCGAAAAAGAACCTAATTCTATTTTAAACTACGCTAGAAAATTGGCTCAGTTTAGAAAGAAAAACCCAGTATTGGTTTATGGCAAATTTGAATTGGTTGACGAAAACAACCCTGCTGTGTTTGCCTATATTAGAGAACTGAATGGTAAAAAATTATTAATCGTTTTGAATTTTACATCCAAGAATACTTCTATAAAAACAGGCATCAACATCAAAGGAGCAAAAGTTGTAATGAACAATTATGCAACTCCATCAAAAACGGAAGAATTGCGACCTTACGAAGCCGTTATTTATCAGTTATAAATTAATTATTAAAATCATTTTATTTTGAATACCCCTTCAAGCAACATAATTTCTAAAATTGACAAAAAATGGTGGAAAGAAGCCGTCATTTATCAAATATATCCACGAAGTTTCAAAGACAGTAATGACGATGGAATTGGTGATTTAAAAGGTATTATCTCCAAATTGGATTATCTACAAAGCTTAGGAATTGATGCAATATGGATTAACCCGATTTACGAATCACCCAATGATGACAATGGGTATGACGTAAGTGATTATTGTTCCATCCTAGCCGATTTTGGCACTATGGAAGATTTTGATCTATTGATGAAAGGATTGCAAGAACGCGGAATCAAACTCATCATGGATTTGGTATTCAATCACAGTAGCGATGAACATTTTTGGTTTCAGGAAAGTCGAAAATCTAGAGATAATAAATATCGTGATTACTATTTTTGGTGGCCTGCCGAAAAAGGAATTCCGCCCTACCGCTGGAGTTGGTTTGACGTAAACAGCAACGCTTGGAAATATGACGAAACTACCGATGCGTATTACTTGCATTATTTTTCACAAAAGCAACCCGACCTCAACTGGAACAATCCAAAAGTGCGCCAGGAACTGTATCAAGTCATGCGTTTTTGGCTAGATAAAGGGATTGATGGATTTCGAATGGATGCTTTTCAATTTATTTCTAAGGATGATTCTTTTCCCGAATTGCCAGCTGAAATTTTAGGTAACATACCCGAAATTATGAAATTTTATGGAAGAGGTCCACATCTACACGAATACATTCAAGAAATGAATCGGGAAGTTTTGAGCAAATACGAAGTCATGACCGTATCTGAAGGTGCGGGTGCTTCACCCGAAGAAGCGATGCTTTTTGTCGATCCAGACCGAAATGAATTGAGTATGGCTTATCATCTGGAAGGGGTTGAAATAGGAAAACACCTCAACGAATACGGCTTTGTAAATTACAAAAAACTCCATTCCAGATGGGACGAAGGTTTTAAGGACAAAGGCTGGCTTTCCATTTTCTTAGCCAATCACGACCAACCCAGAATGGTTAGCAAATTTGGCAATGACGCTCCTGAATTTCGAGAAAGGTGTTCCAAAATGCTTTCTACATTTGTAATTACCATGAGAGGAACGCCTTATTACTTTCAAGGAGACGAATTGGGAATGGTCAATATTCGTTTTGACAACATTGACGATTATAATGATATTGATACCAAAAACAAATACATCGCTATACAAAACGAAAATGGAGATTTAAAGGCTTTCTTAGAAGAACAAAAACAAGCTTCAAGAGAAAATTCAAGAACGCCAATGCAATGGAACACAACGAAAAATGCCGGTTTTTCAGAAGGAAAACCGTGGCTAAAAGTGAATCCAAATTATACAGATATAAATGCTGAAGCCCAAGAAAAAGATCCAGATTCAACTTTAAACTATTTCAGGAAATTAGTTCAATTACGCAAACAAGAACTAACATTAGTGTATGGATCTTATACTTTATTGGACGAAGAAAATCCAAAAGTATATGCTTATTTAAGATCATTTGAAGGCAGAAAAATAATTGTTCTGCTTAATTTTTCAGCAGAAAAAGCAGTGTATAATTGTGATTTCAACCTAGAAAAATCGACAGTTTTGCTTAGCAATTATTCCAGCAAGAATATCAACTGTGAATTAAGACCATTTGAAGCACTTGTTTTAAACCTAAATGAACGCTAATTATGATTTTTAAGCTCATTTTGAAAAAATCCATTTGCGAAAACGGCAACAAAAAAACACAGAAAAGGAACATACATATTAATTACAACATAAATTAACGTAATTTTTATTAAATTAAAATTTATTTCTTAATTTATTATTTTAATTACCAACAATCAATAATAATTGTTATTTTTGGAACGAATGAAAAAAATAGCGTCCATATTACTATTCTCCACATTGCTTGTAACCTTGTTTTACAATGCGTTAGGATATCGTATGCTTTTTGCTTTTGACCAAGAGCAAGAGTGGGTAACGGCTATGAAAAAAATCCCAGATCCTGAATTTAAGGTAATCCGTTTAAATGCATCTCTATATGCTTTTGCAGACGACACCGAATTGGAATATGTAAATGAAAACATTACGCTAAACAACAAGAGTTACCATATTTTCAAAAAACAAATAAAGGATAATATTCTTAATTTGTACTACCTTCCTAGTATCAATTCTTCTTTATCAACACACGAAATTGAGAACATTGTTAACGCTCAACTTTTCAATGGACTAAATGACAATAAAGGAGACTCAAAAAAAATTGTCAAAACATTTACTTTAGATTATTTTATAGAATATCCAGAATCTATTGTAATTTCGAATACAGAAAATTTCAAATCAATCCCTTTAATTTCTTTTTCAAAAGAGAAATTACATGCTGGATTCATACCTTCTTTTTACTCCCCACCAGACTTCGTTTAGTTTTTATTACTTAGAAAAAAAAGACTACTTCTTTTGACGTCATCCTTTTTCGTATTTACTGTAAACACTTTCAAAATCAATCGCCAATTGTGGTTATTGAACTATTTTGAATG
Organism: Flavobacterium rarum (SeqCode); assembly: GCF_965234445.1. Classification (GTDB taxonomy): domain Bacteria; phylum Bacteroidota; class Bacteroidia; order Flavobacteriales; family Flavobacteriaceae; genus Flavobacterium; species Flavobacterium rarum. The sequence continues at coordinate 61,750 of NZ_OZ248487.1, forward strand.
TCTTTATGAAAAAATATTGGATTAATCTAATTCAATAATCTGCAATCTTGCATTTAGATTCAGTTGTTACTACGTTAAAATTCAAATATTTACTCTTTTTTTCTTTCTAAAACAAAAATCAAAAAATTCTATTGAAATTCGCTAAAATTATTTTTAGCCATAAACAAAAACGCCTTTTCACAAAAGACCTTTTTCATGATTTTATAGGATAAATTCTAAACAAGCAAAACTATTATTTTGAAAAAAAACAACGCAATTTATATTGCATTTACTGTACTATTAATCATTTTTACCACACTTCAATCTCAAAAAACCAATGCTCAAGGCTGTGTCGCTGTAAGACAAATGGGAGGATTAAATATGACAATGACCAATTCTTATAATTTAAACAAAGGCGATTTACAAATTGGAACCAATTACAGGTATTTCCATTCTTGGAGACATTTTGTTGGAAAAGAAGAACAACCCCAAAGACAAACCACTGGTGGAGGATTGGATGAAAACGGAAAAGAACGTGGGAATGCGGTAAACATCTATTCGCATGCTGTTGATTTAAACATTTCTTACGGACTAACAGACAGAATTCAATTGAACGCCACATTGCCTTATGTAAACAATGAACGTTCTCAAGTTTTAAGACAAAACCCAACAACCAAAAATTACCGCTACAGCGTTTATGCCGATGGAATTGCTGATATCCGTTTGAGTGCTAATTATTGGCTATTTGATCCAACAAAAATGCCAAAAGGAAACATTATGGTAGCTTTAGGAGTAAAACTAAACAATGGCAGTCATGACGAAATGGACGATGCACCACAAACAGACGGAACCATTAAAAATGTGGTGATGGATCAAGCCATCCAACCAGGCGATGGCGGAGTAGGAATTACAACTGAACTTCAACTTTTTAGAAAACTAACTGAGCGTCTTTATGGATTTGCCAATGGTTATTACTTATTCAACCCGAGAGAGTCAAACGGTACTTTCAAATCAGATCCAAAACCTGGATTGGAAGGATATGAACTTTATGCATGCCCGGATCAATATTTTGGACGTGCTGGCTTAATGGTTGCAGTAGATAAAAACCAAAATTTCAATGTTTCTTTAGCGGGAAGAATAGAAGGTATTCCAGCCTATGATGCCTTTGGCGGTCAGGTTGCCTACCGTCGACCAGGATATGTAATAGCTGTAGAATATGGATTTGCTTATACTTTGGGCCGCCATGGCTTTAGCTTATTCATTCCATATAACATCGTGAAAAACCGTATTCAAAGTGCTGCAGACATAGCTTCTCAAGATTTACAAAACTCAAAAATTACAGACCCAAGTAAATATGTACACGTTCAAGGAGATGCCGCATTTGCAGACTATTCTATCAATATTGGATATAATTATCGATTTGGACTTGGAAAGAAAAAGAACATTAGCGTTAAATTATAAAATTAAAGAAAATCATAAAACATGAAGAAAGTTATTTTAAGTTGCTTTTTACTAGGGGCTATTTATTCAAACGCCCAAACTGAAATTGATGCTATCATGATGAGTAAAAATCGATTTTGTACTGGTGCGATTTACCAATACAGCAGTTGGGACAACTATTGGGAAGGTACCAATAAAAGAGAAAATCTGAATATGGGTACTGTTTCAACACAATCCCTTGGAGTAATGGGCAACTATGGATTTACCGACAAACTGAATGTTTTATTCAATATACCTTATGTAAAAACCAACGCTTCTGCAGGAACGATGAAAGGTCAAGAAGGATTTCAAGATTTATCATTGACCCTAAAGTATATGCCTTTCGAAAAGAAAATTAAAAATAATACGTATTCATTATACACTATTGGAAGTTATTCTACACCTGTTTCTAATTATGCTGTTGATTATTTGCCTTTAAGCTTAGGATTAGGAAGCCAAGTAGCCACTTTTCGATTGATGGGAGATTTTCAAAGAGGGAGACTTTTTACTACAGTATCTGGAGCTTACTTACTTAGAAGCAATGTCACCATTGAAAGAAACTCCTATTTCACTACCGAAATGCATTACACCAATGAAGTGGACATGCCCAATGCAATCAATATCAATGCAAGAGCTGGTTACCGCTCGGATAGATTAATTGCTGAGGCTATAGTTGACAATTGGGTTACACAATCTGGCGGTTTTGACATTACTCAAAACAATATGCCTTTCCCTAGCAATACCATGAATGCTTTGCGATTGGGAACCAACATAAAATACACCTTGAAAAGAATTCCAGAACTCGCTTTTATAGGAGGTTCAAATTATGTACTTGACGGTCGAAACGTAGGCCAATCGACCTCATTTTATGGAGGAGCATTTTATGTGATTAATTTTAATAAAAAAGTAAAACAAGATGAAAAATAACACTCAAAAAACAATTTTAAAAAGTCTGTTGATAGTATTAATTGGATTTAATTTTGCTTGTAATGACGAAATCACAGAACGTAACAACTTATTCCCTCAGTTAAGTCCAACAAACACAGACGAACTTGCAGGAACTTGGAAACCAATTTTATTAACCGCGCCTGATGAATTCGCTATAGATGTACCAATTGCAACTACATTGCCCGCTTACACTCGAGAAATCAATGAAATAAAAAGCTACCAAGCCAACATAACCGACGAGCAAAAAGCCATTATTAAATACTGGAGTGTTGGAGGTGTTTTGCGTTGGAACGAAATTATGAGAACATTGGTTGCCAAACACAATCGCCCACCGTACCAAAATCCTGATGGCACCTACCCTATTCCATCTGGTACCAATCCGTTTGCCAATCCAGAATTTCCATTTTCAACGCCACCTTATTCTGCAAGAGCTTATGCCTATGTAAGTGCCGCTCAATATGATGCGCTGATTGCGACTTGGCATTTTAAAAAACTATACAATAGACCTGCTCCATTTGTGGTAGATGCAACATTACCCGTTTTAATTCCAAAAAGCACTTTACCCTCTTATCCATCCGAAGATGCAGTTTTAGCCGGAGTAACAGTTGAATTATTAAAGTTATTATTCCCTACAGAAATTGCCTTTATTCAAGAAAAAGCAGAAGAAGAAAAACTATATCGTATTATCAGCGGTGCCAATGTTAGAAGCGATATCGATGCTGGAATAAGTTTAGGACGAAAAATTGCCGCCAAATTTATTGCCAAAGCATCAACAGATGGGGCTGGAGCAGCAGTTGGCAATCAAGATTTATGGACTTTGTTGGAAACACAAACTATAGCCAAAGGAGAAACCCCTTGGAAATCACAAGAAACTCCTGCAAGACCTCCAATGTTGCCTCTGTTTGGAAAAGTTAAATCATTCTTTCTGACCCCAACTGACATAGTAAAAAATCGTCCTGTGCCGCCTCCTTCAACAAAATCGGAACAATTTGCAAAAGAATTGGCCGAGATAAAAGCATTCAGTAAAAACAATTCTAAAAAACACCAAGAAATTGTTACATTTTGGGCAGATGGCGTTGGGACTTACACTCCACCTGGACATTGGAACGCCATTGCAGCCGAAGCATTTGTTGAACAAAACTATAGCGAAGTACGTTGGGCTAGAAACATGGCATTATTAAACATCTCTATGATGGATGCCGCCATTAGTTGTTGGGACGCCAAGTATTTTTACTTCAATCCAAGACCATCTCAAATGGATCCGTCAATTAAAACGACAACTGGTGTCCCAAATTTCCCAGCTTATGTCTCTGGTCACTCTACTTTTAGTGGAGCAGCAAGCGCTGTTTTATCGCATATTTTACCTTCAAAAGCGGCAAGTTTTAAGGCCATGGCCAAAGAAGCTTCAGATTCTAGATTATTTGGTGCCATACATTACAGAAGTGATTGCGAAAAAGGTTTGATTCTTGGCGAAACAGTTGGTAACTTTGCAATCGCAAGAGCAAAAGCAGATGGTGCAGAATAATTATAAAATACAATAAAAAACAATTATAGAGTTACCCAGTCCTAGGCAACTAAAAAACTAATGATTCATAAAAGGTTGAACACTTTTAAATTCATTTCTTAGTTAGTTAATAGTTTGGTTACTATGTTTAAAAAACTGGGACTGGTAACTTTTTCATAAAATACAACTACATATTATTAAATTGTTGCAAACAACGCACTTTCATTAAAAATTATTGAAAAATAAAAATTTAGATTATTTTTAAAAGCATATTTACAATTAAATCTTTATGTTTGTTAGGAAGAAAAAGTTTTTCAACAAAACTTTAAACCTAAGAGTTTCAATGAAAAATGCAACACTCAAGCAAATTGCCGAACAATTGGGGATTTCAATCACTACTGTTTCAAAAGCAATTAAAAACTATCCAGATGTAAGTCCAGCTACTAAAAAATTAGTTGTAGATTTGGCTACTTCACTAAATTATACTCCTAACAGTTTTGCAGTAAATCTAAGAACGAAAGAGTCTAAAACCATTGGAGTTATCATTCCAACAGTAGATTATCATTTTTTTTCTAAAGTGTTTCAAGGTGTCTTAGAAGAGGCCGAAAAAAGAAATTATCTGGTTATTATTTTGCGTTCTAATGAAAAGTTAGAATTAGAAAAAAAACAGTTGGACCTTTTACTCAGCAAAAGAGTGGATGGAATAATTATCTCTTTATCTAACGAAACAGGAGACTTTGATCATATCAAAAAAGTACTGAACCAAAATATCCCATTAGTGCTTTTTGACAAAATAGCAAAATTAGTCAACTGTTCGAAAGTCACCATAAACGATCGAAAAGCGGCTTATGATGCAACTACTTTTTTAATTAACAAAGGACGTAAAAAAATTGCTCATTTTCGAGGATCGTATATGCCACAAAACTCGATTGATCGTTTTTTAGGGTATAAAAAAGCATTAGAAGACCACAACATTCCTTATGATTCGTCCTTGGTCTATGTTTGTGACAACAATACTGACTTGGAAGATGGCTACAATAACGCGATAAAAGCAATTACAGAACATCCTGATTTGGATGGAATTTTTACCGTGACCGATATGGTTGCAGTTGGAGTTCTTAAATATTTCAACGAAAAAGGCATTGCAATGCCCAAACAAATAGCTATAGTAGGTTTTTGCAATTCATTTGTAACTGAGGTAACCACTCCTAAACTATCTACAGTTGACCAACCCGGTTTTGAAATTGGAAGGGTTGCTGCATCTATCTTGTTTGAAGAAATTAATGCAAAAAAGCAAAACAACCCCGTTGAATTTCAATCCATAGAATTGAGAACATCAATTCTGGAAAGAGAGTCTACTTGATTGGTTATTCGATAATATTTAATATATTGCAGTGACATATTTAATACAAAAATTTATTTTTAGACTTAGTTAAGCATAAATTTTAAATATAAAATTACAATGACAGTAGTTATCTCAATTGAAATCATCGATTACAAATACAAAATAGTAAATGATGAAAAAACATCAATGTAGATTAGGATACCTTATTCCAAAAAACAATATTATCTAAATATGAAAGATATTACTCTTAAAGAAATAGCTACTACATTAGGAATTTCAATTACTACAGTTTCAAAAGCATTAAAAAACTATCCCGATGTAAGTGCGAAGACGAAACAAGCTGTTATTGACCTAGCTCAAAACCTTCATTACACACCCAATAGTTTTGCTGTAAATTTGCGCACAAAAGAATCCAAAACCATTGGACTCATTATACCAGAAGTAATGCATCATTTTTTCTCGAATGTAATTAATGCCATTATTGACGAAGCAGAAAAAAATGGTTATCTAGTGATTATTCTACAATCCAATGAATCTCTTGCATTAGAAAAAAAACAAGTCGATTTATTAATCAACAAAAGGGTGGATGGTATTTTGATATCCTTATCAAATGAAACTAATTACGACGAGCATATCCAACAAATTATCAATCGAAAAATACCATTGGTAATGTTTGATAAAATATCAAAATTGACCCCCTGTTCCAAAGTAATCATTAACGACCAAAAAGCAGCTATGAATGCCGTTCAACATTTAATTGATATGGGATGCAAAAAAATAGTACACATTCGTGGCCCATTAAATCCTCAAAATTCAATTGATCGTTTTATTGGTTACAAAAAAGCATTAGAAAAAAACAAAATTCCATTTGATTCCAACTTGGTTTATACATGTGAAAAAGTAACTTTCCAAGAAGGATATGATTTTACCGCTCAAATCACAAAAGACCATCCGGATGTAGACGGTATTTTTGTAATTACTGATTTGGCTGCAGCTGGTGTAGTATCATATTGCAATGAGAACCTGATCAAAATCCCCGAAAAAATAGCCGTAATTGGTTTTAGTAATTGGTTCATGTCTCAAGTTATTTCTCCAAAATTGAGTTCTGTTGATCAGCCAAGTCACGAAATGGGAGTTGCTTCTTTTGATTTGTTATTGGAAGAAATGATTGCCCATCGAGATGATCTTCCATTTACACCCAGAATCATTGAGCTTGAAACTAATATTATTGCAAGGGAATCTACCTTGAAATAATCCCTTTAAAAAAAAGAAAGCCTCGAAAACATTTATTTCGAGGCTTATATAAATACCCTTTATTTCAACGAAACAATTATGAATTCACTTCGTCTGTTGGCTTGATGTTCTTCCTCAGTACATTTTACGCCATCAGCACATTGATTCACTAACATTGTTTCTCCATATCCTTTCCCGATTAATCGCGTCGAATTTATTCCGTTTTTCACTAACCAAGCTACTGTAGCTTTGGCTCTTTTGTCGGATAGTTTTTCGTTGTATTTCGATGTTTGGCGACTATCGGTAT
>NZ_OZ248488.1:0-55762 GCF_965234445.1 Flavobacterium rarum (SeqCode)
AAGTTAAAGAAATGATAGAAGTAGCATAAAATGTTCTTTTTTTATAGCTTTGTCTTGCCAAGGCGAAGCGGAAATAGGCTCTGCTGAGGAGTAACCTATCAGGAATAAACCTTTGGTGCCGACGAATAAGTCTGTAAAAGGAAGACGTTAAAATCTTCCTTTTATTATTTATTCAGAGGCTTTCAATGCCTAAAAAAACCTAAAAGCATTTTTTGAAAAAAAAAATGAAATTTCACTTGTTTAGGTCATAGTAATCTTAATGACATTGAGCTATAGCCCACGGTTTTAACCGTGGGTTTTGTGTTTCTAATGGAGATGTTATTATAAAGCAATTAATTTGGAGCAGAAAGATTTGGCATTTTAGAAGGCAAAGTTCCCGCTGTCATTCCAATCTTTTTTGAGTCGAAGAAAAATCGACTCAAAAAAGGATTTTCCCTTCCATCGGGGCTAAAAGGTAATATTTTGCATTTTTGCCAATATCCCAAAAGAGAAACAGTAATAATCAAAATTCAGGTAATTCTATAAATGTGTTTTGATTTATTAAAATTGTAAATTTGGATTTTTAAAAGTAGAACGAAGTGAAACCAAGACTACTCATTTTATCAGATTTATGGGGAAAAGAAAAATCCGATTGGGTCTCAGCTTATGTTGAACTATTGAAAGATAATTACGAAATTCAATATTATGATTGTTGCGAGTTGGGCGGAATTGACAAAACTCATTATACCCAAGAAAAGCTACACAATCAATTTATAAACGGCGGAATCGAAAAGGCAGTTGACAGTCTTTTGAAATTTGAAAAGAGAAAAATTGATATTCTAGCCTTTAGTATTGGTGGAACAATAGCTTGGAAAGCCGCTTTGAAGGGATTGAATGTTGGAAGTCTGTTTGCTGTTTCATCAACAAGATTGCGTTTTGAAAATGAGATTCCTAATTGCAAATTAAAACTCTATTATGGAGAAAATGACAGCAATAAACCAAGCGATGATTGGTTTAAAAAGCTTTCGATAGAATTCGACATTATCAAAAATAAGGAACACAGTTTTTATTCGGAAAAAGAATTTGCAACTTCAATTTGTACTGAAATTTCAAAATAGTTTCATACAATTTGCTGATAAAAGGATAAAGTTTGTAGTTTCGTAAACACATTTTGGTTCTAAACTCAATTGCGAGGGTTTTTATAATTATAAATTTAATTGTTCTTTGCTCAATTAAGTCATAAAGGTTCGTTAAGTTCTAGAGAACTTAATTTTCTTAATTTCTTAATGGTGAAAAACTTTTCTTTATTTTTTTCTTAGCCAGACTATTCAAGGTAGAACTCAAATTTTAAAAGCAATTTGTTTCGATTCCAAAAAAATCAAAAATCGTTAATCAAAAATCGTTAATCAAAAATCACAATGCTCTCCAAAAAAACAAAATACGGAATCAAAGCTTTAACTTTTCTGGCACGCCGTGAAGATAATTCTCCTGTTCAAATTGCCGAAATAGCAAAAGCTGAACATATTTCTTTGAAGTTTTTAGAAAGCATTTTACTACTCTTGCGCCATTCAGGTTTTTTGGGTGCCAAAAAAGGAAAAGGTGGAGGTTATTATTTAATCAAAGAGCCCAAAGACATTAATATGGCTCACGTTTACCGAATTCTTGAAGGCCCAATTGCTTTATTACCTTGTGCCAGCCATAACTTTTACGAACGTTGCGACGATTGTACTGACGAAGCAACTTGTGCGGTACGCAAATTGATGATGGAAGTTCGAGACAATACTTTGATGATTCTCGAGAATAATTCCCTAGCCGATATCGCTTTTTAATCTGTTAATTTCTTAAATAAAATTTTGTAGTTTGTAAAAAAGTATTATTTTTGCACTTTAATCTAGTAAACCGATAGGATAATAGATTTGTTAAAATTTAAAGAGTATAACAAAATGAGTATAGCAATAGTAAATAGTTTATTAGATAAAACAGCAAACTTCTCCATCGAAGAGACTTTGGTTTTTTTGACTAATGAATACAAAGATAAAATTGTTTTTTCAACCTCTTTTGGACAGGAAGATCAAGTAATTACGGCTTTAATTGCTAAAAACGAATTGCCAATCAACATATTTACATTGGATACAGGTCGTTTGTTTCAGGAAACCTATGATGTTTTTCATAAAACAGAAAAAAAGTATAAAGTGGGTATTAAAACCTATTTCCCTGAAACCGCTGATGTTGAAAATTTGTTGAATACAAAAGGACCTAATAGCTTTTATGAATCAGTAGAGAATAGAAAAGAATGTTGTTTTATTCGAAAAGTAGCTCCGTTGACAAAAGCTTTAAAAGGAAATGAAATTTGGATTACGGGTTTACGTGCCGAACAATCGGAAAACAGAAATGATTTGACAGCCTTTGAATACGATGCTCATTTCAATATCATAAAATTCAACCCCTTGTTGAAGTGGAGTTTAGAAGACGTTCAAAAATACATTGATGAAAATAATGTGCCTCAAAACACATTACACAAAAAAGGCTTCGTTAGCATCGGTTGTGCGCCTTGTACAAGAGCGATAGCCGAAGGAGAAGACATCAGAGCAGGAAGATGGTCCTGGGAATCCAGTCATAAAGAATGCGGATTACATCAGAAGTAAGGTAAGAGGTTTGAAAATAGAAGTTAGAATATAGAAAAAAATAATAATAGTTTGGAGATTTAAAAGAGGTGTCAACCTTAAACTTATAAACTTTAAACTTTTAAACTAATAAAAATGAGTTCAATATTAAAAACAAATGCTTTAGAAAGCGAAGCAATTTACATATTCAGAGAAGTAATTTCTCAATTTGATAAACCCGTTTTGCTTTTTTCAGGCGGTAAAGATTCTATTACTTTGGTTCGTTTGGCGCAAAAAGCATTTTTTCCAGCAAAAATTCCTTTTCCATTGTTGCACGTAGATACGGGACACAATTTCCCAGAAACTATTGAATTTAGAGACCGATTGGTAGCCGAATTGGGATTGGAACTAATCGTTCGTAATGTACAAGATGCCATTGACGAAGGAAAAGTGGTTGAAGAATCTGGTAAATATTCCAGCCGAAACAGCTTGCAAACGACTACACTTTTAGATGCTATCGAAGAATTCAAATTTGACGCTTGTATTGGTGGAGCGCGACGTGACGAAGAAAAAGCAAGAGCCAAAGAACGTATTTTTTCAGTTCGTGATGATTTTGGTCAGTGGGATGAAAAAAACCAACGTCCTGAATTGTTTGATTTATTAAACGGAAAAATTGAAAATGGTCAAAACGTACGTGTTTTTCCAATTTCAAACTGGACAGAATTGGATGTTTGGAGTTATATCGAGCAAGAGCAAATCGAAATTCCATCGATTTATTTTTCACACAAACGTAAAGTTTTTTTGAGAGACGGTTTAATTTGGTCACACTCTCCTTTTGTGTACCAAGAAGAAGACGAACAAATCGAAGAACGAATTGTTCGCTTCAGAACCGTTGGAGATATGAGTTGTACTGCCGCAGTTGAATCGTTTGCCGCAACCATTCAAGAAGTAGTGGGAGAGATTCGTACTTCGACTATTTCTGAAAGAGGAGCCAGAATCGATGATAAACGTTCTGAAGCTGCAATGGAAAAAAGAAAACAACAAGGATATTTTTAGAATTTAATTTTTAGAAATTTATAAAGTAAGTATAAAAAAATAAGAAGTTTATAAGTGAAGTTTTCAAACGTGAAACGGTAAACTTTTAAACTTTTAACAAAAAATAAGGATGGAAGTTTTAAAAATAGCAACAGCAGGAAGTGTAGATGACGGAAAAAGTACTTTAATCGGGAGATTATTATACGATACTCAATCGTTAACTACCGATAAATTAGAAGCAATAGAAAAAAGCAGCAAGCAAAAAGGATACGATTACCTTGATTTTTCTTTGGCTACTGACGGTTTGGTTGCTGAGAGAGAACAAGGAATTACAATTGATGTAGCGCATATTTATTTCTCTACAGCCAAAAAAAGTTACATCATTGCTGACACGCCAGGTCACGTAGAATATACCCGTAACATGGTTACAGGAGCTTCAACTTCGCAAGTGTCTATTATTTTGATCGATGCCCGTAAAGGAGTAATAGAGCAAACGTATCGTCACTTTTTTATCAATAATTTGTTAAGAGTAAAAGATGTGATTGTTGCGGTAAACAAAATGGATTTGGTTGATTATTCGGAAGAAGTTTACAACAAAATCAAAGCCGATTTTCAAGCCTTAAACGCGAAAAGTGCCTACAAGGAACAAAACGTAAGTTACATTCCATTAAGTGCCTTAACAGGAGATAATGTGGTAGAAACATTAGGAAAAATGCCTTGGTATTCTGGGCAAACTATTTTGCAACATTTGGAAAATCTAGAAGCAAAAGATGTTTACGATAACGGACAAGCACGTTTCCCTGTTCAAACAGTTATTCGTCCCAAAACGGAAGAATACCACGATTTTAGAGGATACGCCGGAAAGTTATACGGAAACAATATAAAAGTTGGAGATGCGGTAACGGTTCTTCCTTCTTTGACAGAATCGAAAGTGACAAATATTCACTTTTTCGACCAACAATTTGATGAGGCGAGCGTTGGTTCTTCCATTACTATTGAATTGGAAAATGACATCAATGTAACTAGAGGTGACATGATTGTAAAATCAAACGAGCTTCCTAGAATTGAAAAAGACATCACAACAACGGTTTGTTGGATGGACAGCAAAAAATTAGTAGCAGGAGCAAAATATTTTGTGCAACACAACACGAATAGAGTTTTGGCCAAAATAGATAGTGTGAAAAACGTAATCGCAACCGATTATTCTGGAGTTACACCAGCAACTCAATTGGCCATAAATGAAATTGGAGAAGTAACCATTAAATTGAGCAAAGCCATTTATTTTGATGCTTACAATGACAACAAATCAAATGGAGCTTTCATTTTAATTGATGCAGCAACCAACACAACAGCAGGAGTTGGATTTATAAAATAAAGAGAAAATAGATAATAGACGAATAGATAATAGAAAAGACAGGTTAATAATTTTTCAGTTTCGACTCCCTCTTCTTTGGAAAGTCCCGATAATTATCGGGAGGGGTGAGGTTTTTATAAGTAGCTTTAAATTGTTTTTTCTGAATAAAATATAATTATTATGCAAAGTTTTAGAACCGAAATAGAAGACCCGATTGTTCAAAAAGACATTATCGATTTAGAAAGAAAAATTGCTCTATTCCGCGATGGAAAAATCGATGACGAACGTTTTCGTTCTCTTCGTTTGGCACGTGGAGTTTACGGACAACGTCAAGAAGGGGTGCAAATGATTCGTATCAAATTGCCTTATGGTAAAGTGACCAGCGAACAATTGCATCGTATTTGTAAAGTTTCAGATGAATATTCAACGGGACGTTTACATATTACAACACGTCAAGATATTCAAATTCACTACGTAAGTTTAGACAAAACGCCTCAACTTTGGGCAGAATTAGAGAAAGACGATGTTACTTTAAGAGAAGCTTGCGGAAACACCGTGCGAAATATTACAGCTAGTGAAACTGCTGGTATTGATGTGGACGAACCATTTGATGTATCGCCTTATGCACACGCTTTGTTTCAGTTTTTCTTGAGAAATCCAGTTTGTCAAGAAATGGGACGTAAATTCAAAATGTCATTCTCTTCTTCAGATAAAGATACGGCGTTGAGTTATTTGCACGATATGGGTTTTATTCCAAAAGTGGTAAACGGAGAAAGAGGTTTCAAAGTAATGCTAGGTGGAGGATTGGGTTCTCAACCACATCACGCCGAACTATTATCTGATTTTATTCCGGTGAACCAAATTATTCCAACTACCGAAGGAGTTTTGAGAATATTTGACCGTTATGGAGAAAGAGCCAAACGTTTGAAAGCACGTATGAAATTCCTAATCAAAGAAATTGGAAAAGACGAGTTTTTACGATTGGTAGAAGAAGAGAAAAAAGCGTTGTCTTATCAAATTGTAGAAATTGACACTACTTTATTTGAAGGTGCCATTCCAGAACCTTTATTTGTAGCACCAAAAGTAGTAATTGAAGATACAGCTGCTTTCGAAGCTTGGAAAAAATCGAATGTAATTGCTCAAAAACAAGCAGGGTATGTAGCCATTGGAATCAAAGTTGCACTAGGTGATTTTTATACCGATAAAGCAAGATTATTAGCCGATCTAGTAAAAAATTATGCAGCAAATGAATTGCGTTTTTCATTGAGACAAAACATTGTACTGCGCCATATCAAAGAAGAAGATTTGCCGTTTTTCTATCAAGAATTGAATAAGTTGGATTTTGTAACTTTAGGATATGATACCATTGGTGATATCACAGCTTGTCCAGGTACAGACACTTGTAATCTTGGAATTGCGAGCAGTACTGGAATTGCAGTTGAATTGGAAAGAGTTTTGGCAGCAGAATACCCACAATACAGCAACAATCAGGGAATCACAATTAAAATCAGTGGTTGTATGAATGCTTGCGGACAACACAATATGGCCGAAATCGGTTTTCAAGGAATGTCGATTAACTCCGGAAAATTGGTAGCTCCAGCACTTCAAGTGTTATTGGGCGGTGGAAATTTAGGAAATGGTGAAGGACGTTTTTCGGATAAAGTTATCAAAATACCAAGCCGTAGAGGACCAGAAGCATTGCGATTAATCTTAAATGATTTTGATGCCAATGGAAATGGAACTTCATTCTTGAACTATTACGATGCTAAAGGAGAGAAATATTTTTACGAGTTCCTGAAACCATTAGCCGATTTAACCAACCTAACAGAAGCTGATTTTGTAGATTGGGGAAATGCAGACAATTACGTAAAAGCAGTTGGAGTAGGAGAATGTGCGGGTGTTGTAATTGATTTAGTAGCAACCTTGATTTTTGAAGCCAAAGACAAAATGACTTTCGCTCAAGAAGCTTTCGCTGACAAAAAATGGTCGGATGCAATTTACTTGGCGTATGCAGGTTTTGTAAATGGAGCCAAAGCCTTGTTATTGGCCGAAAACCAGAAAACAAATCACCACGCTGGGATTATCGATTTGTTTGACACGGTTTTTATCGAAAGTAATAAAATCGAGTTGGATTCATTATTCAAAGATTTAGTATACCAGATTAGAGCAAACGAACCATCAGAAGCATTTGCACAAAAATACATTCAAGATGGAGTTGCCTTTTTTGATAAAATTGAAAAATACAGAGCAAAGGATTTAGCAGATGCTTAAAATGATAGAACCCAAAGTAACTTTAGTAGGAGCAGGTCCTGGCGATCCAGACTTGCTTACGCTTAAAGGCGTGAAAGCGCTTGCTGAAGCGAATGTGGTTTTGTATGATGCATTGGCCAATGAAGAAATAATGAATCATGCACCTGTAAATGCTATAAAAATATTTGTGGGGAAAAGAAAAGGCTGTCACGAGTATACGCAAGACCAAATCAATCAATTGATAGTTGATAATGCGCTGACTTACGGTCACGTGGTTCGGTTAAAAGGAGGAGATCCTTTTATTTTTGGAAGAGGAAGTGAAGAAATAGAATTCGTAGAAAGTTTTGGAATCCCTACATTTGTTGTGCCTGGAATTTCTTCAGCAATTGCAGTTCCCGCTTATCAGGGGATTTCATTGACGAAAAGAGGAACTTCCGAGAGTTTTTGGGTAATCACAGGAACTACTTCCGACAGAAATTTGTCTAGTGATATTGCTCTCGCAGCACAATCATCAGCAACGGTTGTAATTTTGATGGGAATGAGTAAGCTAGCACAAATTGTTAGTTTATTTCAAAAAGAATCCAAAGGAGAAATTCCTGTTGCAATTATTCAAAACGGAACAACTCCAAACGAAAAAATGGGTGTGGGAACAATAGACACGATTCAAAAAGTGGTTGCCGAAAAGAATTTAAGTTCCCCAGCAATTATTGTAATTGGAGAAGTGGTCAAAGAAAGTAATAAATTAAAAGGTTTTTACGAAGAATTTGTAGTCTCCGAAATAAAATTATAATGGAAAGAAACGAATTATATCCCATTTTTTTAAAACTGCACAACCTCAATGTTCTCATTGTGGGCGGGGGAAATGTAGGGTTAGAAAAGTTGTCTTTTATGTTAAAATCCAGTCCCAATGCCAATGTTGAGGTTGTGGCACCAAAGTTCTTACCCGAATTGGAAGCATTAGCCGAAAAGCATTCTTCGGTAAAATTGACTTACAAAAAATTCAATCGCTGGATGCTTCGCAAACGCAATATGGTTATTGCGTGCACCGATGATTTGAAAGTCAATAAACGAGTGTATGATTTGTCCCGAAAAAGATATCTCATTTGCAATATAGCAGACACTCCGGATTTATGTGATTATTATTTGGGTGGTATTGTAACCAAAGGAAACGTAAAAATAGCGATTTCGACTAACGGGAAATCACCAACAACAGCCAAAAGATTGCGTGAGTTTTTTGAAGAGGTAATTCCAGAGGATGTCAATAAAATGGTCGAAAACCTAAACGAATATAGGAAAACGCTGAAAGGAAATTTCGAAGAAAAAGTGCAAAGGATGAACGAAATCACGGAGGCATTAAAGAACAAAGAATGAGTATTCAATAGCGTCGGGTTTTAACCTGATGATTCCGGAGGATGTCAATAAAATGGTTGAAAACCTGAATGAATACCGAAAAACCTTAAAAGGTAATTTCGAAGAAAAAGTCCAAAAGATGAATGAAATTACAGAATCGCTGAAAAAAGAGTAAGCAGATTTCAGAAAACAGAATACAGAAATGAAGATTGAAATTAGGTGATAATAATCACATTCAGAAATTGAAATCATTCGTTTATTTGTATATAAAATAGGAAGATAATTAATAAAAGAGTAAAATTTAAATATAATGGTTAAAACAGACATACTTATAATAGGAGCTGGACCAACAGGTCTATTCGCCGTTTTCGAAGCAGGATTATTAAAATTAAAATGTCATATTCTGGATGCGTTGCCACAACCAGGAGGACAATTATCAGAATTATATCCTAAGAAACCTATCTACGACATTCCTGGATTTCCAGAAGTATTAGCAGGTGATTTGGTTGATAATTTAATGGAGCAAATCAAGCAGTTCGAACCTGGATTTACACTTGGGGAACGTGCAGAAACTATCGATAAGCAAGAAGACGGAAGTTTTATTGTGACGTCTAATAAGGGGAAAAAATTCCACGCTTCGGTTGTTGCCATTGCTGGTGGATTGGGGAGTTTCGAACCAAGAAAACCCTTAATTGAAGATATTGCATTTTATGAAGATAAGGGAATCAAATATTTTATCAAAAATCCTGAAAAATTCAGAGACAAGAGAGTCGTGATTTCTGGGGGTGGAGATTCTGCATTAGACTGGAGTATTTTTTTGTCGAATGTAGCTTCCGAGGTAACTTTGATTCACCGCAGAAACGAATTCCGTGGTGCACTTGATTCTGTAGAGAAAGTACAGGAATTGAAAAATTCTGGAAAAATCAAAATGATTACTCCAGGCGAAGTTGTTGGATTAAATGGTGCAGAACATTTAGAATCAGTTGATGTAGATATCGATGGTGCACATAGAAATATACCAACCGATTATTTCATCCCGCTTTTTGGTCTAACACCAAAATTAGGTCCAATCGGAGATTGGGGATTAGAAATCGAAAAAAATGCTATCAAAGTAAACAATGCTTTAGATTACCAAACGAACATTCCTGGAATTTTCGCCATTGGTGACGTTAACACCTATCCAGGAAAACTAAAATTGATTCTTTGCGGATTCCACGAAGCCACTTTAATGTGTCAAGCGGCCTACCAAATCATCAATCCGGGTAAAAAATATGTAATGAAATATACCACCGTTTCTGGAGTTGACGGATTCGACGGTACTCGTAAAGAAGCGCCAAAAGCAGTAGTGAAAGCTATTGTATAGTTTAGGGTTTAAAAAGTTTAAAAAGTTTAAGAGTTTAAATTGTTTAATGTTGTTTAAAAAAGTTTGAGATTGTTGCCATACTGGCCAAACACTTAAATGTTTTTCAAACTTTTAAACAATTTAAACTTTTTTGCAATCTTAAACTTTTAAAAAAAACTTGCAATTGTTGGCGCTATGTCGTTTCTTTGCACTGTTCCTATTTTTATTGAAAGTTATCACGAAAGGCGGAGGGAAAAGACCCGATGAAACCTTAGCAACCCTTTACTTTTTTAAAGAAGGTGCTACATTCTACCACGCACAGCGCGGATAGATAACACAAGAATACATCTTCGTATTCCTCAAACCTTTTCCTGACAACATATCAATATTTTTTTAGAGCGAATGATTGGCGCATTTTTGCCATTATCGTTCCCGCTATACACAAGTATCTTTTGTACCGAACACCGGCACAAAAGGATACTTGCTCCTATGGGGGCTAAAAAGTTAAAATAGTGAATTTTTGGAAATAATAATAAGCTTAGCGCCTTTGCGTCTTTGCGAGAAATAAAAAATATGTCAACTATACAAGAAGAAATAAAAAAGAGAATACTCGTGCTCGATGGAGCAATGGGAACCATGCTGCAACGATATAATTTCTCTGAAGAAGATTTTCGTGGCGAGCGATTCAAAGATTTTCCACATTCACTGAAAGGGAACAACGATTTGTTGTCCTTGACACAACCCCAAGCTATCAAAGCGGTACACGCCGCTTATTTTGAAGCAGGAGCTGATATAGTTGAAACCAATACCTTCTCCGGAACCACAATCGGAATGGCGGATTATTACCTAGAAGAATATGTTTATGAATTGAACTACGAATCGGCCAAAATAGCCCGTGAAGTAGCCGACGAATTTACAGCCAAAAACCCAAATCAGCCTCGTTTTGTCGCGGGTTCTATGGGTCCAACAAACCGTACCGCCAGTATGTCGCCAGACGTGAACGATCCGGGATACAGAGCGGTAACTTTTGATGATTTGCGAATTGCCTACAAACAGCAAGTAGAAGCCTTACTAGACGGTGGCTGTGATTTGCTTTTGGTGGAAACCATTTTTGATACTCTAAATGCCAAAGCAGCACTTTTTGCCATCGAAGAAGTAAAAGACGAACGCCACATCGATATTCCGATAATGGTTTCAGGAACGATTACCGATGCTTCGGGAAGAACACTTTC
Organism: Flavobacterium rarum (SeqCode); assembly: GCF_965234445.1. Taxonomy (GTDB): domain Bacteria; phylum Bacteroidota; class Bacteroidia; order Flavobacteriales; family Flavobacteriaceae; genus Flavobacterium; species Flavobacterium rarum. The sequence goes on from NZ_OZ248488.1 coordinate 11,146, forward strand.
TGGACAAACGGTAGAAGCCTTTTTGGTTTCGGTATCGCATATTCCTTTGTTGAGCGTAGGATTCAATTGTGCCCTTGGAGCCGATTTGTTAAAACCGTATTTACAGACTTTGTCTCATAATACTTCGTTCAATATTTCAGCGCATCCCAATGCAGGGTTGCCAAACGCCTTTGGAGAATATGATGAAACACCGGAGCAAATGCAAGCTTTCATCAAAGAATATTTAGACGATAATTTAATAAACATCATAGGCGGTTGTTGCGGAACAACTCCAAATCACATTAAGTTAATTGCTGATATTGCTAAGGATTATAAGCCTAGGGTTTCGACGGCGGTGATGTAAATTTATAAAAATGGTTAGAAATGTTTAAAGTGGTTTATAAAATAACATATCCGAACGGTAAAATTTATATCGGGAAAGATCTGACAGATACTTTAAATTATTTTGGAAGTGCTAACAGTAAATTTATAGAAAAAGATTTTACAAGAGAGCAAAGAAAAGAGTTTAGGATAATAAAAGAAGTATTATTTGAATCAGAAAATTTGACAGATCAAGAGATAAATAAGAAAGAAGTTGAGTTAATTCTTAAATATCAATCAAATAATCCGATGATGGGTTATAATCAATGGCCAAAATTTAAAGAGTTTTTATAATTCTTATTATTGATAACGCGGATTTGCAATCCGTGTCCGCAAAGAGAATAATTCTAGTTTGTCATTCCGAGGAACGAGGAATCACATTACGTGAATCACTTGATGAGATTCCTCGTTCCTCGGAATGACAAGCTGGGTGGAAAAGTGGATGAGTTTCGTAGGAACGCGAACCATTTTGTTTCAACGAAATTTACCGTTGAATGAAAATTGTGTTGATTGCACAATGCTCGCGTGAGGGATAGCAGTGGAAAGCCCGGAGATCAATGGAGTGATAACGGAATTGATCGAGGACTTGCAACGAATAGCCCGGCCCTTTGGGACACGCCCAAATAAAGTTGAAATTAAAATAAAATATAACTGCAGTTTTTTAAACCGTAGGCAAAATAATAAAAACTCAGTCCCGATAGCTATCGGGAAAGTCGCTTAGGGACTTAGTAACTCAAAATTAAAAAATGGGACACAATAAACATAGAAGAAACCTGGTATTGTCGGGATTGGAACCTTTAATCATTACGCCGAACAGCGTATTTGTGAATGTTGGGGAACGAACCAATGTAACAGGTTCCAGAAAGTTCCTTCGGTTGATCAAGGAAGAAAAATATGAGGAAGCACTGGATATTGCGAGACAGCAGGTAGAAGGTGGCGCGCAAATCGTCGATATCAATATGGATGAGGGAATGCTGGATGGCGTTTATGCAATGACTAAATTCTTGAATTTGATTGCAGCCGAGCCGGATATTTCTCGTGTGCCCATTATGATTGACAGCTCGAAATGGGAAATCATTGAGGCTGGTTTGAAAGTCGTGCAGGGAAAATGTGTAGTAAACTCGATTTCGTTAAAAGAAGGAGAAGAAGCATTTATTCATCACGCCAAATTAATCAAACGTTATGGTGCTGCGGCAATTATCATGGCTTTTGATGAGGTGGGACAAGCGGATAATTTTGACAGAAGAGTTGAAATTTGCCAGCGTTCTTATGATATTTTGGTTAATAAAGTAGGCTTTCCACCGCAAGATATTATTTTCGATTTGAATATATTCCCCGTAGCAACTGGTATGGAGGAACACCGCCTGAATGCTTTGGATTTCTTTAGAGGAACCAAATGGGTTCGGGAAAATTTACCGCATGCACACATAAGCGGTGGGGTGAGTAACGTTTCGTTTTCGTTTAGAGGGAATGATACGGTGAGAGAAGCGATGCACTCGGTTTTCTTGTACCACGCCATTCAAAACGGAATGACAATGGGAATCGTAAATCCAGAAATGTTGTCGATTTATGATGAGATTCCAAAGGATTTATTGGAGCATGTTGAGGATGTAATCTTGGATAGACGCGACGATGCAACTGAACGCCTTTTGGATTTTGCCGAAAATGTAAAAGGAGATGGTTCCAAAACCAACGAAGCAGTGGTACAGGAGTGGAGGTCAGGAACAGTTCAGGAAAGAATCACGCACTCTTTGGTCAAAGGAATTGATGCTTTTATAGAAATTGATGTCGAAGAAGCCCGATTAGCAGCTGCAAAACCGATTGAAGTTATCGAAATCAACTTGATGACAGGAATGAATGTTGTCGGAGATTTGTTTGGTTCGGGTAAAATGTTTTTACCACAGGTAGTAAAATCGGCTCGTGTAATGAAAAAAGCGGTGGCGTATTTATTACCGTTTATTGAGGCGGCTAAGCAGGTAGGCGACAAATCAGGAAACGGAAAAATATTGATGGCAACCGTAAAAGGGGATGTACACGATATTGGTAAAAATATTGTTTCGGTAGTATTGGCTTGTAATAATTATGAAATTGTGGATTTGGGCGTTATGGTGCCTCCCGAAAAAATTATTGCGGCAGCTATCGAACATGAGGTAGATATTATTGGTTTGAGTGGATTAATAACGCCGTCTTTGGACGAAATGGTGTTTCTCGCTAAGGAATTGGATAAAAGAGGAATGAAAATTCCAGTGATGATTGGTGGCGCAACCACCTCACGCGCGCATACTGCTGTAAAAATTGCACCTCAATACAGAGAAACCGTTATTCACGTAAACGATGCGTCAAGAGCAGTTACAGTTGCTGGAAATTTATTGGATCACAATAGAAAAATTTATGCCAGCGATATTCGTGCCGATTATGATGCGTTTAGAGAAACATTCTTAAACCGTTCGCGTGACAAGAATTTCTTGACGATTGAGCAAGCCCGTAAGAATAAATTGCAATTGGATTGGAGGCATTTTGAACCAACCAAACCAAAAGTTATTGGTGAGCAAATTGTTGAAGTGGATTTGGACGTGTTGGTTCCGTATATTGACTGGACTCCATTTTTCAGAACCTGGGAATTATTCGGGAAATACCCTGCGATTTTGACGGATGAAGTTGTTGGTGAACAAGCCACCTCTGTTTTTGCCGATGCACAAGCAATGTTGAAAGTGATTTTGGAAGAGAAAAAATTACAAGCCAAAGGAATCTACGGCATTTTCCCTGCAAATCAAATCAATGATGATGATATTGAGTTGACGGATGAAAACGGAAAACCATTACAGATATTTTTAACTTTGCGTCAGCAGTCACAAAAAACGAAAGGAGCTCCAAATATTGCATTAGCCGATTTTATTGCGCCAAAAGAAAGTGGTAAAGTAGATTATATGGGAGCGTTTTGCGTAACCACCGGTTTTGGCGTTGACGAATGGGCAGCTGAATTTGAAAAGGATTTGGACGATTACAATTCGATTATGGTCAAAGCTTTGGCAGACCGTTTCGCAGAAGCATTCGCCGAATATTTACACGAAATAATCCGTAAAGAAATTTGGGGTTATGCCTCCGATGAGGTTTTGAGCAAACAAGCACTTATTGAAGAAGATTATAAAGGAATTCGTCCCGCCCCAGGATATCCAGCTTGCCCGGATCATTTGGAAAAACCTACGATTTGGAAATTACTAAACGTAGAACAAGAAATAGGAGTGACCTTGACAGAGAGTATGGCGATGTGGCCAGCTTCATCGGTTTCGGGATATTATTTTGGAAATCCAGAAAGTAAATACTTCGGACTCGGAAAAATAAAAGAAGACCAAGTGATTGATTACGCCAAACGAAGAAGCTGTTCAACCGAAGTTGCTTCGAAATGGTTGAATCCGAATATTGCAGATTAGCTCCCTAGTCCCTAAAGGGGAATAGATAGGCAAAATATATTAACACAATCCTGATGACCCCTTTCAGGAATTCCCCCGCCGTGGCGGGGTTAGGGGGCTGACTATGAAAGTAACACAACATATAGAAAACGCCAAAGGAGATACGTTATTCTCTTTCGAAATTATTCCGCCACAAAAAGGAAAAAACATTCAGGAATTATACGATAACATCGACCCATTGATGGAGTTTAACCCTCCATTTATTGATGTAACCACTTCCCGTGAGGAGTATATTTATGTGGATAAAGGCAATGGTTTATTAGAAAAAAAGCTGACCAGAATGCGTCCAGGAACCCTAGGGATTTGTGCATCGATCAAACATAAATACAATGTTGATACCGTTCCCCATGTTTTGTGTGGAGGATTTACCAAGGAAGAAACCGAGTATTTGATGGTGGATTGTCACTATTTGGGGATTAATAATGTTATGGCATTGCGTGGAGATGCTATGAAAGACGAGCAATCTTTTGTACCCAAAGTGGGTGGGAATAATTATGCTGTTGATTTGGTTTCACAAATTGCTGAACTTAACAATGGGAAATATTTGCACGACGTAATGGACATTGACAACAAAGCCGATTTTTGTATTGGTGTTGCGGGTTATCCGGAAAAACATTTGGAATCTCCATCTTTAATTTCAGATTTAAAAAGGCTGAAAGAAAAAGTAGATGCTGGAGCCGATTATGTGGTGACTCAAATGTTTTTTGATAATGCCAAATATTTTGAATTTGTGTCCAAAGCCAGAGAAATGGGAATCAATGTTCCGATTATTCCGGGAATTAAACCCATTGCGGTACAAAGACATTTACAAGTATTGCCTCAAATTTTCCGTATTGATTTGCCCGAAGATTTGATAAGTGCTGTTGACAAATGCAAAAACAATGCTGAAATCAGACAAGTCGGAATCGAATGGGCAATCCAGCAATCTATAGAATTGAAAGCGGCGGGAGTTCCTGTACTGCATTATTATTCTATGGGAAAATCAGAAAATATCAGACAGATAGCGAGTCAGGTTTTTTAAATAGATAGTTAATATTAATTTCAATTTGAAAAACTCGATTGGTTATTTTTAACCAATCGAGTTTTTTTGTGGGGGTTAGGTCTAATTTTTATTCTGGTATTGAATTTAAATTTGGTTTGACAGACTATGAAGCAAGTGTACCAAACTCGGATTTGAATTTTCTTTTCTGTACAACATTATTAAAGGAATATTTTCGATTTGTTTATCCAATTGAATAAATTTTAATTTTGAGTTATTGTTTTCGGAAATGGACATTGGAAGTAATGAAATTCCAAAACCGCATTCGACCAAACGTAAAATTGAATTTAATTGAGTAGCTTGATGAGATATCTTTGGAGCAAAACCTGATGTTGAGCATAATTCTAAAAAATTATCAAAAATCGTTGGTCCGCAATCTCTAGCAAAGCTTATAAAATTTTCGTTATCTAAATCCTTAATTTTAATGACTTTTTGGTTTGATAAATTATGTTTTACAGGCAAAACTGCAATTAGTGATTCAGTTGAAATAATTTTTTCCTCTAAATTTTTAGGATTCAACCAAGTTCTGACAAAGGCAACATCCATTGTTCCGTTGTTCAAAGATTGTATTAAGTTTATATTAGGTTGTTCTTCGAAACTCATATTAATTTCGGGGAAATTATCGTAAAATGAACTCAATAGATTAGGTAAATTAGTGTGCATTGTTGCTCCAACATATCCTATTAGTAAATTTCCACTTTCACCTTTCCCGACAATTTTTAATCTTTTTTTAATCAATGCCATTTGGGAAATCATTTGTTTTGTTTGTATCAACAATTCTTCTCCCGCTGAAGTCAAAAGAACTTTTCGTTTTGTTCTTTCAAATAATAAAACACCAAATTCGTCCTCTAATTGTTTTATCATTCTGCTCAGTGGCGGTTGCGATATGTTTAACCTTTCGGCTGCTCGACCGAAATGGAGCTCTTCGGCAAGAACTTGAAAGTAATTTAAGTTTCTTAAATCCATACTTATACTTTTTAGGTATTAATAAGTGCAAAAATAACAATATTGGTATTAATTATTATGATTAAGTTTGTGAAAAATATTTAACAAATGAAAGATTTAAAAAGAATTACACTTTTTCTGCTAATTTCAATAGGGTTAATTTTATTTTCAAGTTTTAAGAGTATAGAAAAATTAAATGAACCACGTTTTGTTGAAGTTACAGTCTCAAATTATATAATTCTACATGGTTTTGATGCAAACAACAAAGAAATTGAGGAATATATAAAAGATCAAGCACCAAAGAAAAAAATGATTTCTGTAGATCGAATTCAGTCTATTAGTGAGAAATATATTTGTACAACTTATGCAAATAATCGCTTAATTTTTTGGGAATATAATGATGGCTATGAAAATTTGAAAAAGAAATTAGGATTATAAAACTTAATCTGATTTTTGAGATTTTTAAATTTCAAAAGCAATAAATTATTAAAACGGTTTTTTACTTTTTCTATGATTTTCCAACTTACACAAAACTAAAAGTTTATGAACACAGTCCTCCAACAAGATTTAAAAGATATTGAAAACATTCTCGAAAAAGTAAAACAGCAAGGGCTTGATTTCCTTAATGTTATTGATACCCTTCCCACTTCAACTACTAATTCTATAACAACGGATAGAAATCTTAATAATTCAGGTTTGGGAGCCTTGTCTGCTTTGGAAGAATTCAATCAGCGGTTAGCGCCTTTGATGGTTTCTCAGGCTGGTCCAAGATATTGGGGTTTTGTAACAGGAGGAGCAACACCCGCTTCAATTGTTGGCGATTGGTTAACGACTATTTACGACCCAAATGCGCAAGCCACAAAAGCACAAGGCGGTGTTTCGGCTTTGATTGAAATAGAAACCATTAATTTATTGTTGCAATTATTGGATTTGCCAAAATCATTCTTGGGAGGATTTGTAACAGGCGCTACCATGTCCAATTTTACCTGTTTGGCGGTGGCTCGACAATGGTTCGGAAAGCAACTGGATCAAGATATTGCTAAAAATGGGATTTCAACTCCTCTAAATATTCTTACGGCTACACCACATTCCTCTTCGGTAAAATCCTTGTCGATGTTAGGAATTGGAAGTCAAAATTTCACTAAAATAAAAACAGTCGAAGGAAATAGGGAGGCAATTGATATAGATGATTTAGAACAAAATATTAAGAGTTTAAGCGGTCAGCCTTTTATTTTGATTTCAAGTGCTGGTACTGTCAATACCGCCGATTTTGATGATTTCAGTGCTATTACAAAACTCAAAGAGAAATACAATTTTTGGTGGCATATTGATGCTGCTTTTGGAGGTTTCGCCGCGTGTTCCCCAAAACACAAACATTTGGTACACGGCTGGGAAAATGCTGACAGTATTACTATTGATTGTCATAAATGGCTGAATGTTCCATACGAAAGTGCTTTTTATTTGGTAAAAGAGCAACATATAAACCTTCAAATTGAAACGTTTCAAAACTCGAATGCACCGTATTTGGGAGACCCGCTAGAGAATTTTAGTTACTTAAATTTCTTGCCAGAAAATTCTCGACGTCTAAAAGCGTTGCCTGTTTGGTTTTCATTATTGGCGTATGGGAAACAAGGATTTCAAGACATTGTAGAAAATAGTGTTGCCATGGCATTGCAATTTGACACCTTCCTTACTCAAAATAAAAACTTCGAATTATTAGCACCAACCCGTCTCAACAACGTCTGTTTTACTTTGGCGGGAGACCACAATCAAGAAAGAGTAAATTTATTTTTGACACATCTCAATGATAAAGGCAAAGTGTTTATGACTCCGACGGTGTATCAAAACCGAAAAGGTATTCGAGCTTCGTTTGTAAACTGGCGAACGAATGAATTGGATGTTCAGTTGGTTATAGAGGAAATGAAAGCGAGTGTTTTGAAGTTGGGGATTTAATAAATTATAGTTTTTTTAATATCAACAATTATTTTGGTTAACCCATATACATAAAAAAGAATGCTCGTTTAAATCCATTTTAAACGAGCTTTCTTTTTTATCTGCAAACGGACTTACCACTAAAAAACGGACCGCTGCCAACTTATTTAGTAATCTCCCTAAATACAGCTTCCAAATTCTTGTTTTTCTGATTCAGTTGCAAAGTCTTCAATCCATTGTCATAAGCAAAATCAAAAACGGTTGGTCGCATATCTTTATCTGAAAGAAAAGTCAACTCCCATAAGCAATCGTGTATGTTTTTAAATGATTTAAGATGCTTAATTTGAGCAATAAACTCTTCTTCTATTTTAAAATCAAATTCGACTTCTATTACTTGTTCTTTATTGGCTGAGATTAAATTGTCTAGTTTTTTGTCGGCAACGATTTGCCCCTTATCTATTATGATCACGCGATCGCAAATCGCTTCCACTTCCTGCATAATGTGTGTAGAGAGGAAAACTGTTTTGTCTTTCCCAACGTTTTTGATCACATTCCTGATTTCGACCAATTGATTAGGGTCCAATCCTGTTGTAGGTTCATCTAAAATTAAAACATCAGGATTGTGCAGTAAGGCATTGGCCAATCCCACTCGTTGACGATATCCTTTAGACAATTGTCCTATTTTTTTATGGCTTTCGGTTTGTAAACCCGTCAGCTGAATCACCTCTTCAATTTTGGATTTTTCTACTTTATAAACATCAGCGTTAAAAGCCAAATATTCTCTCACATACAAATCCAAATACAATGGATTGTGTTCCGGCAAATAACCAATAGAAAGCTGTACCGATTTTTCCTGAGAGTTTACATCAAATCCATTCACCAGTGCAATACCAGAATCGGCGTTGATGTAAGTGGTCAATATTTTCATCAAAGTCGATTTCCCAGCACCATTAGGCCCCAAAAAACCAACAATTTCTCCTTTTTTGACAGCAAATGAAATGTTGTCCAATGCTTTTTGAGTGCCGTAATTTTTCGAAATGTTTTTTACTTCTATTGACATAAAACTTTGTTTGTTGCAAAAGTAAATAGAAAATATATAGTTCTTCATTAAACGCTAAAAAATTATATTTTAATTGACAACAATCAAAAGGGTTAAGGAAATTTAGATAAAATAAAAATTATATGAAAAATAAATTAAGAATCACGAGTTGTGGCGCGATTATTGTTAATGATTTATTAATTTTTAACAAATCAAATAAACTATGAAAAAAACATTAGTAATTCTTGCATTGACTATTATAAGCTATGCAAATGCCCAAAAAGGAACGTACCTGGTATCTGGGAATTTTACTTATTATTCTTTAAAAAGTGATAATGAAACGTTGTATAATTTTTGGGGATTTTCTCCTAAAATTGGTTATCAGTTCAAAGATAATTGGACAGCAGGTGTAGTTGCTTCAATTTCCACTGCAAAAAACGGAGGTGCTTCTTATGAAAATAAGACAAATGCTTATTCAATTGGTGGGTTTTTGAGATATTCTAAGCCATTAGGCAATCTTTTTGTTTTTTATACAGATTTAAGTTCTGGGTACAATAATTCTAAAATGACAAACAGTTATTATGGAGGGAATAACCCACCAAACACTAATAATACTGGTGATGGTTTTCATGTAGGAATTCTTCCAGCTATTTCTTTAAATATAAGTAATGGTTATGCTTTAAATTTTAATATTGGAGGTATAGATTATAGTAGGATGAACTATGATGATGGAACGTATATGGAGTCTACTTCTATAACAATTGGGCAAGCTTTTTCTGCAGGAATTTCCAAAAACTTTTAATACCTATTCTCTATAATATAAAAAAAGCATTCGTGAATTCATGGATGCTTTTTATTTTTAGAATTTTCTCATTAAGATTTATATATTTACAATCAAACAGATCCAATATGAAAAAATCAAATTCAGGCAGTTTTTTGAAAAATTACAGCAGCATTCTATTACTCCTTGGCGGAATAGCCGTTGGTAGCATCTTAGGTTTAGTTTTCGGAAATGGCGTAGAAGTCATAAAACCATTAGGCGACATCTTCCTGAATTTACTTTTCACGGCTATCATTCCGCTAGTGTTTTTCACCATTGCTTCCTCCATTGCCAATTTGCAAAAAACAGAGAAACTCGGTAAACTCTTCGGAATAGTAATCGGAGTGTTCTTGACCACGGTAATTATTTCGGCCATTGTAATGCTAATTGGGGTATTGATTTTTCCAATTCATCAAGACATAATACTTTCAAAAACCTCTTTAGAAACCATTCAGGAAAGCAGTACGGGTTCTCAAATCACACAGCTTCTTACGGTTAATGATTTCTACGAAATATTGTCAAGAAAAAATATGCTCGCACTTATATTATTTTCTTTCCTAATCGGTTTTTCAACCTTGCGCGCAGGCGAAACTGGAAAAGATTTTGCTCGATTCCTAAATTCAGGTAACGAAGTAATGAAACAATTACTGCACCTCATAATGAAAACGGCGCCTATCGGTCTTGGAGCTTATTTTGCGTATCAGGTTGGAATTTTTGGACCGCAATTGTTTGGAGCTTATGCCAAACCATTGGCGCTTTATTATGCCGTTTGTGCCTTTTATTTCATTGTATTTTTCAGTTTGTACGCCTTCTTCTCAGGCGGAAATCAAGGACTCAAACTATTTTGGAAAAAGAACATCACACCGGCTTTAACCGCCGTAGGAACCTGCAGCAGCATCGCAACCATTCCTGCCAATCTCGAAGCGGCCGAGCAAATGAACATTCCAAGTCACATTCGCAACCTTGTAATTCCGCTCGGAGCACCCTTACACAAAGACGGTTCCAGTATGTCGTCGATTGTTAAAATTGCGGTTATTTTCGCTTTATTCGGCAAGGATTTAACCGACCCTTACACCATATTAACCGCCATCGGAATCACCATAATAGTATCGGTAGTCGAAGGTGGCATCCCAAACGGTGGGTATATAGGAGAAATTCTCGCCATAACCGTTTACGGATTCCCAATGGAACAAGCCTTACCGGCCGCCATGATTATAGGGACTTTAGTCGACCCAATGGCCACTTTATTAAATGCCAATGGCGATTTGGTTTGTGCAATGGTCGTCACCAGAATTTCAGAAGGCAAAAACTGGATTTCAAAAAAAATCACTTAATTCAGAATCAGGGCGTGACCCTGTCGAGAAAAGGGGCTTATTTGTAGAACCGCCCATTCAGCCCCTTTCCTCAACACGGTCGGGCTATCACGAGCGCTTTGGCGCCTTGCTCTATCCCTCACGCAAACACAACACCTTTAGATTAAAAACAGAAGTGTGCCGTTTTTCATCAACTTTATAAAGGAAGGAATTCAAAAAGTACTATTTTTTATCCAAATAGCCATTTGTTGTTTCATTTTTTGTTTTGAATTCAATAAATATAGCTGTTTAAAAAGTCTTATTTTTATGGAATTAACAGTCGAAACAACGTTTCACAAACAAATCTTTTTTTGTTACATAAAACAGTATTATTATTTTGGCTGACTCAAAATATGTTATACATTTGCAATAAATAATTGAAACAAAGCACACAATGTCAACTAACCGTTTTTATTTTAGCAACTCTTTTTATTTCTTCTTTAGGAAGTAAGGGATTGTGCTATGGTTATTTGAAAGATTAAAAAACAAATAAAACTAATATACAATCCTGATGAAAATCAGGATTTTTTTTTGACCCAATGAGAACGAAAATTGCAATACAAGGAATTAAAGGATCTTTCCACCATCAAGTGGCTCAAGACTATTTTTATCAAAATGTAGAAGTGGACGAATGTCTGTCTTTTGAGGAATTGGTAGCGAGTTTACTTTCTGGAAAATCAGATCAGGCAGTAATGGCCATTGAAAATTCTATCGCTGGACCTATTATTCCAAATTACGCACTAATAGACAAAAACAATTTGCACATTATAGGAGAACATTATTTGGATATTCACCAAAATTTAATGGCGTTGAGAGGTCAAAAAATAGAAGATATTCTAGAAGTGCATTCCCATCCGATGGCTTTGTTACAATGTATGGAATTCTTAAAAAAATACCCAAACATAAAACTGGTTGAAGACAAAGATACTGCCGAAACCGCCAGAAGAATTCACGAAAAACAACTAACAGGAATTGCTGCAATTGCCAGCAAAACAGCCTCGGAAATGTATGATTTGGAAATTATAGCTCCAGAAATCCAAACGATAAACAATAATATGACTCGTTTTGTTATCATTAAAAAGGAAAAAGAATTTGCGAACGAAAACGAAATCAACAGAGCATCTATCAAATTCGAATTGGATCACAAACGAGGAAGCTTGGCTGCGGTGCTAAATGTAATGAGCGACTGCAAATTGAATTTAACCAAAATTCAATCGTTACCAAAAATAGAAACACCTTGGAAATATTCTTTTTTCGTTGATGTTACTTTTGATAAATATGAAGATTACGCCAAGTCAAAAGCATTGTTAACCATTATGGCCGAATATTTTAAAGTATTGGGAGAGTATAAAAATACAAAGCCTTAAAAAGAGCAAAAAGCAAAGTGCAAATTCAGAAGGGAATAGAGTTAGTAAATAATAAATAAAAAATCTCCTTATCCGGTTTCGGCTCCCCCTCCTTCGGAGGGGGTTGGGGGGAGGAAAATACACAATACCATGATTACAACAGCAAAACGTCTCGATATCATTGAAGAATACTACTTCTCCTCAAAGTTGAGAGAAGTGAGACAACTAGCCTCAGAAGGAAAACCAATTATCAATATGGGAATTGGAAGCCCGGATTTAAAACCATCACAAGCGGTTATAGATGCAGTAGTTTCTGCTATGCAGGATGAAAATGCACACCAATATCAAAGTTATCAAGGATTGCCAGAACTTAGAAAAGGAATGGCCGATTTTTATCAAAATAATTATGGAGTTGCCTTAGATCCAGCTGTGGAGATTTTGCCTTTAATTGGTTCCAAAGAAGGAATTATGCACATATCTATGGCTTTCTTGAATGAAGGAGATCACGTTTTGATTCCAAATCCAGGGTACCCGACATACAGTTCAGTGACAAATTTAGTTGGTGCAGTTCCTGTTTATTACGATTTGAAAGAAGCGAATAACTGGGAACCTGATTTTGAAGCTTTGGAAAAACTGGATTTATCAAAAGTAAAAATCATGTGGATTGGGTATCCGCACATGCCTACAGGAGCGAGAGGAAGTTTGGAATTGTTTGCGAAATTAGTGGCTTTCGCCAAAAAGCACAGCATATTATTGGTCAATGACAATCCGTATAGTTTTGTTTTGAATGATAAACCAATGAGCTTATTGCAAGTGGAGGGAGCCAAAGAAGTGGCATTAGAATTGAACTCTTTGAGTAAAACCTTCAACATGGCAGGCTGGAGAGTTGGAATGGTTTTGGGTAATGCAACGCTGATTGACGCCGTTCTTAAAGTAAAAAGCAACATGGACAGCGGTATGTTCTACGGAATTCAAAAAGGAGCTATTGAAGCTTTAAAAAGTGATCAGTCTTGGTTTGACGCTATGAATGCCGTTTACAAAAAACGCCGTGTACTTACGGAACAATTAGCAGAGAAACTAGGTTGTGAAGTATACAAAGAAGGTGTTGGACTATTTGTTTGGGCAAAATTGCCCGAAGGAATTGAATCTGCCGAGGATTTTATAGATAAAATATTATACGAGAAATCTATTTTTATTACTCCAGGAACTATTTTTGGAAACAATGGAGAAGGGTACATCCGATTTGCACTTTGTGTAAAAGAAGAAAAGGTACAAGAAGCAATTGATAGATTTTAGACTATAATTGTTATTGATTTTTGCAATTGACATTGATATTTAAACAAAATGAACATATACGTAATAGGTGTTGGGTTAATAGGAGGGTCAATAGCATTGGATGCTAAAGATTTGAATCCTAACAACAAAATTTTCGGAATTGACAGCAACGAAAAGCATTTGCAGGAAGCAATAGCGCTTGGAGTTATTGACGAAGCGGCCACTTTTGATGATTTGGGAAAAGCAGATTTAGTGATTGTTTCGGTTCCAGTAGATACGGCGATTGTGGTTTTGCCAACTGTGTTGAATTTAATTCCAGATTCGGCTATTGTTTTTGATGTGGGTTCGACCAAAATTCCAATTTGCGAAGCGGTTGCCAATCATCCAAAGAGAAGGAACTTTATTGCAACGCATCCTATTGCGGGAACGGAATTTTCTGGCCCAACGGCGGCGATAAAAGGCTTGTTTCAAGGGAAAACGAACATCATTTGTGAGGTCGAGAAAACGACTTTCAAATTACAGGAAAAGGCATTGTTGCTATTTACTGCAATAGGAATGAGAATCCGATACATGGATCCAAAATCACATGACAAACATATTGCTTATGTGTCGCATTTATCTCATATCAGTTCGTTTATGCTGGGAAAAACGGTAATTAATAAAGAGAAAGACGAACAAGATATTTTTGACATGGCAGGTTCTGGTTTTGAAAGTACCGTTCGTTTGGCCAAAAGTTCACCGGCAATGTGGACGCCGATTTTTAAACAAAACAAAAAACAAGTTGTAAAAACATTGGAAGAATATATTTCTAATTTATCCAAATTCAAAGATCTTTTGGTTAATGATGATTACGAAGCGATTTTTAACGAAATGCAAAGCGTAAACAGAATAAAAGAAATATTAAACGGAATGAATGTCAAAAAGTAATAAGCAATATGTTTGCAGTAATACTTTAGATTTAAAATAGAATAAGAAGAATTAAATAATAAAAGTAGTAAGTAATTAAAAACAATCATCCATTCACGATAACAGAAGTGTTGGAATGGGGAAAACTAAGAAAAGATGGAAAACAAGAAAGAAATGAGAGATTGGTTGAACGAATTCAAATTGTCTCACCCACTTGTAATTGCAGGACCTTGTAGTGCTGAAACAGAAGAGCAAGTTTTAAGAATTGCTCATGAATTGAAAGACTCGGACGTTAGCGTATTTAGGGCGGGTATTTGGAAACCAAGAACGCGTCCAGGAGGATTTGAAGGTGTTGGTGAAATTGGATTGAAATGGTTGAAAAAAGCCAAAGCAGAAACAGGTTTGCTTATGGGTACGGAGGTGGCTACAGCAGCACACTGTAAATTGGCTTTAGAAAATGATATTGATGTTTTATGGGTTGGTGCTCGTACAACGGCAAATCCGTTTGCTGTTCAAGAAATTGCTGATACATTGGCAGGAACAGATAAAATAGTTTTGATTAAAAATCCAGTAAACCCAGATATGGCTTTATGGTTGGGAGGTGTAGAGCGTTTGTATGCTGCTGGAATCAAAAAATTGGGAGTTATCCACAGAGGGTTTTCTACTTACGAGAAAACAAAATACAGAAACATTCCAGAATGGCAAATTGCTATCGAATTGCAAAATAAATTCCCTGATTTACCATTAATTATAGATCCATCACACATTACCGGAAACCGCGATATGATTCTTGAAGTGACTCAAGAAGCATTGGATTTAAATTACGACGGTATGATTATCGAAACGCACCACGACCCAGAAAATGCTTGGTCTGATGCAGCTCAACAAGTGACTCCAGACGCTTTGAAACAAATTTTCAAAGATTTGAAAGTCAGAAAAGTGAGTGGTGATACTGACGAATTTACTAATAAAATGACTAAGCTAAGAGCTAATATTGACGTACTTGATGCGAATTTATTAGAATTATTAGGAAAAAGAATGAAAGTAGCTGATGAAATTGGACAGGTAAAAAAAGACAATAACGTGGCTATTCTACAAAACAACCGTTGGAATGAAATCCAAGAAAAAATGGTTGCCGAAGGAGCTAAAAAAGGATTGACAGAAGAATTTATAGTTAAATTATTCAAAAACATTCACCAAGAAAGTATTGGACATCAAGAAAAAGTCTTGAATTCGTAAGAAGATTTTAGGTTTTAGATTGAAGATTAACGATTTTTGATTTCAGGAGTCGAAAAATTTAGATTTTAATAAATCCCAAGGCTCAGGTTTTGGGATTTTTTTGTTTATTTAGGAAGTCTTACAAATCTAAAATCGCTAATCTTCAATCTTAAATCCTTCTAGTTTTCGGATTTTTTGTTTGTTTTGATGCATTCCAAAATCATAAATCTAAAATCGTTAATCTACAATCATAAATCCTTTATCTTTGCAACGTCTTAGGTTTAATCTAAAAATCTAAAATCTAAATTTTAAATTAATAATGACAGGACTCGTATACAAATCTACAGGAAGTTGGTACACCGTAAAATCGGAAAAAGGTGATTTTATAGAATGCCGTATGAAAGGGAAATTCCGCATCAAAGGAATTAAAAGCACCAATCCAATTGCTGTGGGGGACATTGTCGATTATGAACTTGAAGAATCATCGGATACGATTACTGGAACGATACATAATATTCACGATAGAAAGAATTACATTGTACGTAAATCGGTGAATTTATCACATCAAATGCACATTATTGCATCTAATATTGATCGTGTTTTTTTATTGGTTACGATTAATAATCCTCCTACTACATTCAACTTTATTGACCGTTTTTTGGTCACAGCAGAAGCCTATGGCATCGAAGCTATTTTGGTTTTTAACAAAATAGACACTTTGGATGATGCTACACTGGATGAGCAGTTGTACATGCAGCACGTGTACCAAGAAATTGGATACAAGTGTTTGAGAGTTTCTTCAACCGAAAAGAAAGGTGTTGAAGCTTTGCAAGAAATGATGTTAGACAAAGTAAGTATGTTTTCTGGTCACTCTGGTGTGGGAAAATCTACTCTGGTAAATGCTATGGAACCTTCTTTGCATCTTAAAACCAAAACAATTTCGGTAGCCAGTAAGCAAGGACAGCACACCACTACTTTTGCCGAAATGTATGATTTGTCTTTTGGTGCCAAAATTATTGATACTCCAGGAATCAAAGGTTTTGGAATGGTCGATATGGATCCAGCAGAAATAAGTGGCTATTTTCCAGAATTTTTTAAATTGAAAGACCAATGTAAGTTCAATAATTGTTTGCACAAAGAAGAGCCAAATTGTGCTATAAAAACGGCTTTAGAAAAAGATGAAATCGCTTGGTCTCGTTACAATAGTTACCTCAAAATACTAGAAGGTGATGACGAGCATTATCGCACTGATGATTACAACGAGGATAGAATCATTAGCGATAAATCTAGAGAATAGTAGAGACGTGATTTATCGCGTCTAAATTATCACATCTATTTTAAAATTAGAAAATGAAAGTTGTTCTACAAAGAGTTTCCTCCGCTTCCGTGACTATCGACAATAACATAGTAGCCGATATTCAAAAAGGTCTACTTGTTTTGATAGGAATTGAAGATGCAGATACACAAGAAGATATCGACTGGTTGGTGGGAAAAATTACCAAGATCCGTATTTTTGATGATGAAAATCACGTCATGAATTTATCCGTTCAAGATATTGATGGTGATATTATTGTGGTAAGCCAATTTACACTGCATGCTTCTACCAAAAAAGGAAATCGCCCTTCGTATATAAAGGCTTCAAAACCAGAAGTTGCCATTCCGCTATACGAGAATTTCATAAAAAAGTTGGAAAAGGGACTTGGAAAAAAAGTGCAAACAGGCATTTTTGGAGCCGATATGAAAGTGATGTTACTCAATGACGGGCCTGTTACAATACAGATGGATAGTAAAAATAAAGAATAACTTTAGCTTTTATTTAAACTAAATTTTCTTATATTTCGGGACTAAAACTTTTTTATGTCCTACAAATTTACTTCCATTATTTCGGTTGTTTTTTTATTTATCACATCATTTCTTTTTGCTCAAAAAAACGATTACAGTGCCCTGACTATTTCGGACAGTCTCAAAGAAAACGCCAATGCTGTTGTTCGTTTGAACCAAATTGATATCGTTATTGCGTCTCAGCGCAGTATGAATATCAAGACCAAGAGAGTGGTAACTGTTTTGAATGAAAAAGGTTTTGACGCTGTTGAAGCTTATGAAAATTATAACAAATCAAGTCCAGTAAAGAGTATATTGGCAATAGTTTATGATGCTTTTGGAAAAGAAATTAAAAGAATAAAAAGAGGGGATTTCAGGGATGTAAGTGCCGTTAGTGGGAGTACGTTATTCGCTGAAAGCCGCTATATTTATTTGGATTATACTCCAATTCAATATCCATTTACAGTTGTTTTTGAAAGTGAAATTGAATCTTCAAATACAGCTTTCATTCCGCAATGGATGCCTTTGACTGATTATGGTGTAAGTATAGAAAAAAGCACGCTTAATGTAATTTATCCATCAAACCTTGGATTTAAATACAAAGAATACAATTTTTCAAATTTTAAGATTGTAAAAACAGGAGATACTTCAAAGCAACTTACTTATGTAGTAACAAAAATGTTAGCCCAAAAAGAAGAAACAGCAAGCCCTTCTATTAGTAGGCTTTTCCCAAAAGTACTATTGGGATTAGAGTTATTTCAATTAGAAGGTGTAGATGGAACAGCTAAAACTTGGTTGGAATTTGGAAAATGGTATAATGAAAAAATCCTATCGAGCACTACAGATTTGCCAGAAGAAACTATAATGAAAATTAAAACTCTTGTTGGTACTGAAACCGACCCAATCAAGAAAGCACAAATTATTTATAAATATGTTCAGGAAAAATCAAGATATGTTAGTGTTCAAGTAGGAATAGGAGGATGGAAACCAATGTTGGCAAGTGATGTAGATCGCTTGGGATATGGAGATTGTAAGGCATTGAGTAATTATACCAAAGCACTTTTAAGTTCAGTAGATGTACCTTCTTACAATGTGGTTTTATATGGTAGCCCACAAAAGCGTGATGTAGAAATTGATTTTGTTTCAATGCAAGGAAATCATATGATTTTGGCAGTCCCTCATAAAGATAATTACATTTTCTTAGAATGTACTAGTCAAGTCGATCCTTTTGGTTATCAAGGAACTTTTACGGATGACAGAAACGTTTTAGTAATTAAACCCGAAGGAGGTGAAATTGTCCATACTAAAATATATGAAGATATGGGAAATGCTCAGATGAGTAAAGGTACCTATTCCATTTCTGAAAACGGAGATTTTTCAGGAAAAATTGGTATTGTTTCCGAAGGTTCCCAATACAATCAAAAATTTCATAATGATAAACTTTCTCCAACTGAAATGGAAACTTTTTACAAAGACTATTGGAGCACCATAAACAATTTGAAAATTAAAAAAGTCACTTTCAAAAACGATAGTGATAAAATAAGTTTCACAGAAAATGTAGAAATAACCGCTTCAAATTACGGCAACTTTTCAGCCAATAAAATGATGTTTGCCGTAAATGCGTACAATCAATTTACTCAAAGTATAAAACGAATCCGAAATCGAAAAAGTCCTTTTGAAATTCAACGCGGTTCGGTTGATATTGATGAAATCGAAATAGCCTTACCTGCTAATTTTTCAATTGAATTTCTTCCAGGAAATGTTGAAATTAATGGAAAGTTCGGTGAGTATAAAACGGAAATTGTAAAAAAAGACAATGCTACTATCGTTTACAAACGAAAATTCTTTTTGAAAAAAGGGTTGTACACCAACAAAGAATACGATGAATTCCGCCTTTTTATGGAGCAAATTTCCAGAAATGACAACGCCAAAATAATTTTAACCAAATCTTAATTACAAAATGATAACCAAACAATTAACCACTTTTTTAGGAGTACTACTATTTTGTTTTAATGCAAATGCCCAAGAATTTAAATTAGGAAAAGTCTCCATTGCCGAACTGGAACAAAAAGCACATCCAAAAGATACAGCTGCTGTTGCCGCAATATTATTTAAGAAAGGGGAAACCAGATTTGAATTTTCACAAAGCGAAGGATTTGTAATGTATACAGAAGTTGACACCCGTATCAAAATTTATAAAAAAGAGGGTTATGATTGGGCAAATCAAAATATAAGGTATTGTTTAGTAGGTGATTCAAAAGAATTTATTTCGGTTTCTGATGCAGTAACTTTTAATTTAGTCAATGGAAAAATTGAAAAAACCAAGCTAAAAAGCGAAGGAGAATTTGACGAAAATATTAATAAATATTGGGGGCAAAAAAAGATAACATTACCCAATGTGAAGGAAGGCTCTATTATTGAATTCCATTATACAATTAAGACAAAAACTTTAGGATCATTCAGAGAATGGAGTTTTCAATCTAGTATACCAGTAAATCACTCTGAATTTACTACTTATATCCCTGAATTTTTTGTTTATAAAACAAATAAAAAAGGATTTATTTTTCCTAATACAACCACTAAAAGTTATTCAAAATCAATTACTTTAACCAGTAAAGAAAATAGAGGTAATGGGTCAGGCTTTGTGGGAGTTGATATAAATCAAAGTGAATTTGCCTATCAAGAAAACCAAACCAAATATTTGGCAGAAAATTTACCAGCAATGAAAGAAGAGGCTTATGTAAATAATATAGAAAATTACACCTCTAGTATTTCACACGAACTTTCTATGATAAAAATAAACAATATTCCTACAAAAAAATATTCAACAGATTGGGAATCGGTAACTAAAAAGATTTATGAGTTTGAAGATTTTGGACATGAACTCAATAAAACTGGTTATTTTGAAGAGGATTTAAAAACACTTATAAGTAGTAAAATGACTAGTAATGAAATTATTGGAGGGATTTTAGATTATGTAAAAACGAATATTAAATGGAATGGGAGTAATAATTATTACTGTAATGATGGTGTGAAAGCAGCCTATAAAAACAAAACAGGAAACGTTGCCGAAATTAATCTGATGCTTACATCAATGTTACGTTATGCAGGATTCGATGCCAATCCAGTAATCATAAGTACACGTGCCAACGGAATCGCATTATTCCCGAGTTTAAATGCTTTTAATTATGTCATTTCAGCTATAGAAACTGCTGAAGGATTAATTTTAATGGATGCTAGTGAAATCTTTTCAACTCCTAATGTACTCCCATTACGTGATTTGAACTGGTTTGGAAGATTGATTAGAAAAGACGGAACTTCAGTTGAGGTAGATTTAATGCCAAAAAACATATCAACGGATTATGTTATGATGAATTATAGCATTGATTCTAGTGGTAAAATAGAAGGAAAATTGAGAAGACAAAGAACAGACCATAATGCTTTGATTTTTAGAAACAATTTTTTAAATAAGAATGAGGATGTTTATATAGAAAAACTTGAAAATGATAATCAAAATATTGAAATAAATGATTTTTCTATGGTAAATGTGAAAGATATACCGTTGCCAGTCATTGAAAATTTTTCATTTACAAGTTCTAATTTATGTGAACTAATTGGGGGTAAAATTTATGTGAATCCAATGTTGTTTTTCGCTATTGAAAATAGTCCTTTTAAGCAAGAATCTAGAGAGTTTCCTGTTGATTATGGTTTCCCATTTATGGATAAATACACAATAAATATTGATATTCCGGAAGGATATGTGATAGAAATACTTCCAAAATCAGCAGTACTTAATATGGAAGATAATATAGGAAACTTCAAATTTATTTCGAATGCATCTGAAAATAAAATTCAATTATCGGTTTCACATCAAATAAATACTCCTATTGTTTCCTCAGAATATTATTCGATGCTAAAAGAGTATTATCAAGCTATGATTGCTAAAGAAACAGAGAAGATTGTTTTAAAGAAAGTGTAAGTAATGAGAGATTTTAAAACCTTTTTAGCATTGCTTATTTTGTTTTCTTTTGTCAATTTAAATGCTCAAAACTTCGAATTAGGGAAGGTGTCTATTGCAGAATTAAAAGAAAGGCAACATCTTAAAGACACGAGTGCAGTTGCTGCAGTTCTTTTTAAAAAAGGGAAAACTAGTTTTGATTATTCTTTAAAAAATGGATTTGTTGTAGTTACAGAAGTGACAATGCGTATTAAAATCTATAAAAAAGAAGGCTATGATTGGGCTAATTTTACCATGCCTTATTATGTGGGATATGAAAATTACAATGATGATGTTGTTAAATTTTCGAATGCGGTTACTTATAATCTTGTAAATGGAGCAATTGAAAAGTCAAAGCAGAATAGTGAAGGAAGCTTTAAAAAAAAAGTAAATGAATATTGGAATGAAGCTTCTATTACACTTCCAAATGTTAAAGTAGGGTCGGTCATAGAGTTTAAATATGTTTTAAAAACAGAAAACATTGTTAAGTTTCCTGTTTTCTTTTTTCAGGATAAGATTCCAGTAAACTATGCTGAATATACCACAAACATTCCTTATTTTTTCACCTATAAGCCTATTCAGGTTGGTTATGTTGATATTAAAATGGATTCAAAAGTGGTGGATGGAGGTTTTTCTTTTGATGATAAAAGCCAGCAAACCGTTATGTTGAGTTTCAAACAACTAAAGACAAAATATACTGCCGAACATATTTCAGCTTTAAAGGAGGAAAATTATGTTGATAATATTCAGAACTACCAGTCGTCGCTGCTTCATGAACTCGAAAAAACCAATTTTCCCGATGAAAAAGAAAAGAATTATTCAAAAGATTGGGATGGTGTAGCTAAAGCTATTTATGAGGAGAAAGAATTTGGAAAAGAATTAGAAGAACGTCCTTTTCTTCTGGATGACTTAAAAACTATTTTAAATGGGATTGATTCGCAAGAGAAAAGACTTGATGTTGTTTTTAGATTTGTTCAAAGCAAAATGAATTGGAATAATGATTACGGATATTACACAGATAAAGGTGTAAAACAAGCCTACTCTGACAGAGTCGGTAATGTTGCCGAAATAAATTTTATTCTCATATCGATGTTGAAATTAGCAGGGTTGGATGCGAGTCCAGTTTTGGTTAGTACAAAAGAACATGGAATACCTGTTTTTCCTAATAGAACCGTATTTAATTATGTTATAGCAGCTGTTGTTATTGATGGCAAACAAATATTATTGGACGCAACACATAAATTCACTACACCAAACATTTTGCCATTAAATGTTTTAAACTGGAAAGGACGTCTTGTTAGACAAGAAGGAGTTTCTCAAGAAGTTGATTTAGTGCCTACAAAAGCATCTGCCAAACATCATACTTTGATGTTCAAGATGGATAAGACCGGTAAAATGGAAGGAAAGTACAGGCTTCAAATGACAGACTATGAGGCTTATAGTTTTAGAGAGAAATATGCTGAAATGAATACAGATGCTTATTTGGAAAAGAAAGAGAATGAAATAGGGAGTATTAATATTCAAGATTATTCCATTGACAATAAAAGGACTGATTTTGCCAATCCTATTGTGGAAACTTATAATTTTACAGCAAACAATCATTGTGAAATAATTGGCGATAAAATATATGTAAATCCGTTGTTGTTTTTTACGCAATCAAAAAACCCTTTTGTTCAGGAAAAAAGAGGAATGCCTATTTATTTTGGCTATCCGAAATTGGAAAAGTTTATCATAAGTATTGAAATACCGGATGGGTTTACTGTAGAGTCAATACCCTTGCCAATGAGGATTTCGACAGACGGGAAAGAGTTGTCTTTTTTAATTAATGTGGTTAAAGAAGGCAACTTGGTTCGGGTTATTGTTACTAAAGAAGTTAATTTAGCTAAAGTACATGCTGATTTTTATGATTCAATTAAAGAGTTTTATCAAAAAATGATTGACAAACAAAACGAAAAAATAGTTCTAAAAAAAATACAACCATGAACCTAAAAAATTCCCAACTAGAAGTAGACAATTGGATCAAAGAACACGGAGTTCGATACTTCAATGAATTGACCAATATGGCGCAACTTACTGAAGAAGTAGGCGAAGTAGCCCGAATTATTGCCCGTCGTTACGGTGAACAATCCGAAAAAGAAAGCGACAAAAACAAAGATCTTGGCGAAGAATTGGCCGATGTGGTTTTTGTGGTATTGTGCTTGGCCAATCAAACCGGAATCGATTTGCAAGCCGCTTTTGACAAAAAAATGGATTTGAAATCGGTTCGCGACAAAGACCGTCACAAAAACAACGATAAACTAAAATAATGTTATAAGTCAGGGCAAAGTTTTGGTACATCCTTTTTTTAAAATAAATTTGCCAAAACACACCTATCAATTACTCCAAAATGAATTTACTGTTACAAACTTCGAAACTCGATTTACAAGAACAAATTGCAATTACGGGTTCCAAAAGCGAAACCAATCGATTGTTATTACTTCAAGCATTATATCCAAATATTACTTTAGCCAATACTTCCAATTCTGATGATAGCGAGGTAATGCAAAAAGCTTTGAAAGGGAACGAGGAAATAGTAGATATTCATCATGCAGGAACAGCAATGCGTTTCTTAACGGCCTATTTTGCAGTAAATGAAGGTCGAGAAGTAGTGTTGACAGGTTCTCAAAGAATGACCGAACGCCCAATTAAAGTTTTGGTGGAGGCTTTGCAACAATTAGGAGCACAGATCACTTATGAAAAAGAAGAAGGGTATCCGCCTATTCGAATCAAAGGGCAGAAAATTACCGCTCACAAAGTTAGCATTCCTGCTAATGTAAGCAGTCAATACATTTCGGCACTGCTTTTGGTAGCACCAAAATTAGAGAATGGAATCGAACTGACTTTAGTTGGAGAGATTACCTCTGTTCCATACATCAAAATGACTTTAGCTTTGCTGAATGATTTAGGTATTCTGACCAGCTTTATTGGAAACGTAATTACGGTACATCCAAAGAAAGAAGTGGAAAGTAAAGTAATGACGGTAGAATCCGACTGGAGTTCGGCGTCCTACTTTTTCAGTTTAGTCGCTTTGGCAAAGACTGCTTCTATTTCTTTGACAAGTTACAAAGAAACCAGTTTGCAAGGAGATTCAGCTTTGGTTGCAATTTACAAACAAATGGGAGTGGTTTCACATTTTGAAGGAAATAAACTGACTTTGACCAAACAAGAAGATTTTGTTTATTCCGACTTAAATTTAAATTTAAACAATACCCCAGATATAGCACAAACGATTGTAGTTACTTGCTTGGGTTTAGGAATTGGTTGTCATCTTACGGGTTTGCATACTTTGAAAATTAAAGAAACCGATAGACTCGAAGCACTTCGAATTGAAATGACAAAGCTGGGTGCCAATATATCGGTTACCAATGATAGTTTGACATTGATAGCAACACAAAATATCAATCAAGAGATAAGAATTGATACGTATAATGATCACAGAATGGCAATGGCATTTGCACCTTTAGGTTTAAAAGTGCCAATTATCATCAATAATGCCGATGTAGTTTCAAAATCATATCCGGATTTTTGGGATGATTTAAAAAAAATAGGTTTTTTTATGGTTCAAAAATGGTCGTTTACATAGACTTTTGTTGCGTTTCGATAGCTATAGGAAGAGGTGAGTTGAAAATAAACCCCTAAACACTTGACAACGCCTATCTCACAGTCGTATATTTGCACACGAAAGATTTTTAAGTTCAGTTTAAACAACTTGAAACTTGAAATTTTAAACTTTTAAACAAACAGCAAATGAAATTATCTCACTTTCAATTCAATTTACCAAAAGAACTTCTTGCAGAATATCCAGCCGAAAACAGAGATGAGTCTCGTTTGATGGTGATTGATCGTAAGAAACAAACGATAGAACATAAAATGTTTAAAGACGTTATCGATTATTTTGATGATGGTGATGTTTTAATTTTGAATAATACTAAAGTTTTTCCAGCTCGTTTGTATGGAAACAAAGAAAAAACTGGAGCTAGAATTGAAGTTTTTTTACTTAGAGAATTAAATGCAGAACAAAGACTTTGGGACGTATTAGTAGATCCAGCTCGTAAAATTAGAATCGGAAATAAATTATATTTCGGAGATGATGATTCATTAGTAGCCGAGGTAATTGACAATACAACTTCTCGTGGAAGAACATTGCGTTTCCTTTACGATGGTTCGTACGAAGAATTTAGAAATAAATTGACTGAACTAGGAGAAACTCCTATTCCAAAATACATTAGCCGTGATGTAACACCAGAAGATGCGGATCGTTACCAAACAATTTATGCAAAGGAGGAAGGAGCTGTTGCTGCACCAACTGCAGGATTGCACTTCTCTAAACAATTGCTGAAAAGATTGGAAATCAAAGGAATTAAATTTGCCGAGGTAACACTTCACGTAGGTTTAGGAACTTTCAATCCAGTTGAGGTTGAGGATTTATCAAAACACAAAATGGATTCTGAAGAGTTGAAAATCACTCAAGAAGCGTGTGATATTGTAAATACTGCCAAAGCAGCCAAGAAAAGAATTTGTACCGTTGGAACAACTTCTATGCGCGCTGTAGAAAGTTCAGTTTCATCACACAACACTCTGAATCCTTATGATGGTTGGACAAATAAATTTGTTTTCCCTCCTCATGATTTCAGTATCCCAACGTGTATGATTACCAATTTTCACACGCCAAAATCTACTTTATTAATGATGGTTTCAGCTTTTTGTGGACATGATTTAATGAAAAAAGCCTACGAAGAAGCAATCAAAGAAGAGTACAAATTCTATTCTTATGGAGACGCAATGTTGATTATATAATTCGCATTCAAAATTACAAATACAAGTCTCGTCAGCAATGGCGAGATTTTTTTTGCCCTAACTGAGCGAAGCGAACATAAGTTTATAAAACTAAAAACTAAAAACTAAAAACTAAAAACTAAAAACTAAAAACTAAAAACTAAAAACTAAAAACTGAAAACTGAAAACTGAAAACTTTCTTCTGGGCGTATTACGGGCTATCCATTACAAGTCTTTACCCAAAACCAAAGTAATACTAGCACTGCGGGAGCTTCCGTTGGTCGCTTCCTCGTTGCTGTATTACTAAATGGTTTCAGAAAAAGACTTTCCATTATTATCCCTAACGCAATTCGTTTTCCAAAAGAAATATAGTGAGTAAAATATAGTATAGTATCAAATAGACTAATTTACTTGAAAAATAACTAAAACTTAAATGTTAGCAGAGTCGTATTCCCCTCTTGAGAGGGGCTAGGGGTGTGTTTTTGTTTCTAAATTAAGATTCAAGTTCTGTTGTTCGCTGTTTATTAGCACGTTGTCTTTTTTCTCTATTCTAGTATCTATTCTCTATTTTCTTTTTCTACTTTTACGGCTATAAAGCCAAGAAAAGATGGATTTCAAAAACACCTTAGAATTTGCACAACAACTCGACGCGCAAGATCATTTACACAAATACCAAGACGAATTTATTTTTCCAAAAGTAAATGACAAAAAGGTAATTTATTTTACCGGAAATTCTTTGGGATTACAGCCCAAAAGAACCAAAAAATATGTTGATGAGGTAATGAATGATTGGGCAAATCTCGCCGTTGAAGGTCATTTTTATGCCGAAAAGCCGTGGTGGGATTATCACGAACGTTTTGCCAATCCGTTGAGTAAATTAGTTGGTGCTTTGCCAAGTGAAGTTACGGTAATGAATACTTTGACTGTGAATCTTCATTTGTTGATGGTGTCTTTTTATAAACCAACAAAAAAACGTTTTAAAATCATTTGCGAAGAAAAAGCTTTTCCTTCCGATCAATATATGTTTCAGAGTCAGGTGCATTTTCATGGATACAAACCCGAGGATGTTTTGGTAGAAATCAAACGTCGTGATGGAGAACACAACATAAGACTGGAAGATATTCTTGCGAAAATTGAAGAAGTAGGTGAGGAGTTGGCATTGGTTTTAATAGGCGGTGTAAATTATTACACAGGTCAGGTTTTTGACATGAAAACCATCACCGAAGCAGGACACAAACAAGGTGCTTTTGTAGGTTGGGATTTGGCGCATGCTGCTGGGAATGTTAAACTAGAACTGCACGATTGGAATGTTGATTTTGCGGCTTGGTGCAGTTACAAATACATGAATTCGGGGCCAGGAAATGCTTCGGGATGTTTTGTTCATGAAAAACACCATGACAATAAAGAGTTGCCTCGATTTGCTGGTTGGTGGGGACACAACAAAGAACGACGTTTCAAGATGGAACCCGTTTTTGATCCAGTTAATGGAGCCGAAGGTTGGCAAATAAGCAATTTACCAATTCTTTCATTAGCCCCTTATTTGGCCTCAGTTGAGATGTTTGCCGAAATTGGGATGGATCAATTAATCTTAAAAAGAGATAAAATCACTTCGTATTTAGAGTTTATTCTGAACGAAATAAGTAAAGAGGTGCAAGGTGCTTTTGAAATTATAACACCATCAAACCCATCCCAAAGAGCTTCACAATTATCGGTCTTGCTTCATGGTGAAGGTCGCAGTCTTTTTGATTATTTAATGAAAAATGGAGTAATTACAGATTGGAGAGAACCCAATGTAATTCGACTGGCACCAGTTCCTTTATACACCTCGTATGAAGATATGTTTCACTTTGGACAAATTTTAAAAACAGGAATTTTAGAAAAATAAAAAAACGGGAATAGTTATAAAAAGCTATTCCCGTTTTTAAACCTTATTCTTTATCTTTTTTGAAAGATTTTGTGGGTACATTTTGTTGCGCATATTGAAAACGGTCAATTAATTTGGGTAAAAAATAACCGTCTACACCATTTAGTGCCACGATATTGCCTTTGTCAAGTTGCAACCAACCATCTTTGTGTTCTAAATCTTCATTATAATAAACGTGTTCTATTGAAGCAACAATATGAATAGTGTCATTTTCTTTAATTAAATACTCGTTTACATACTTGCAATACAGCTGGACAGGACTTCCTTTTACAAAAGGAATTGTAATGCCTTCTTTGTATTCTTCTTCTAGATTGGTTTTGTCAAATTCTGAAATTTCCGAATCGTAATTTGCAGAGGTATGATGCGCGTCGGCAATCATATCTATTGTGATGTGATTGATAGTAAAAAAACCAGTTTCCATAATGTTTTTGTACGTATCTCTTGGTACAGTTGTTGGACGGACAATAAAACCTACTAGAGAAGGGCTGCTTCCTAAATGCGTTACACTACTAAAAATGGCTACGTTTGTATTGCCTTCAATAGATTTAGTAGCTATTAAATTCGCCGATTTAAATCCAGTACAAGAATTAATTAAATTCAATTTTTCAATCTTATCCATTTGTGAAATGGTTTCTTTTGAAATATGTTTCATGGCTTTTAAAGTTTAAACAAATATAAGGATCTGTTGTTTATTCGTTTTAGTTTAATTCAATAAACTCAATAAATTTGACATATTTTAACTTTTACTATTGAAATTCTCAATTTTAAACAAAAAAAATAATAATAATGCTAAAAGCAATTTTAAATGTATTTTTTTTATATTTGAGAAAAATTACTACAATATAAAATACATAATGAAATTATTCTTCTTAATTTATTTTATACTTAAAAAAACAAGACTTAATTGTATATAAATGAGATACGCAA
This sequence comes from Flavobacterium rarum (SeqCode), assembly GCF_965234445.1. Lineage (GTDB taxonomy): Bacteria > Bacteroidota > Bacteroidia > Flavobacteriales > Flavobacteriaceae > Flavobacterium > Flavobacterium rarum. Next base: position 40,332 of record NZ_OZ248488.1, read on the forward strand.
AAAAAATTTTTCTGGCTTTACTTTTTACAATTATATTGTTAGTGGTTACTTTTTTCGTTTATTCATTATATCAAAAACCAAAATACGAAGGGGAACTACAATTACATACTATTAAAAAAGAAACAACAGTATATTTTGATGAATTTGGAGTGCCTCATATTTATGCTTCTACTTCAAAAGACGCTATGGTAGCTCTTGGATATGTTCATGCGCAAGATAGGTTGTGGCAAATGGAGCTACTAAGACGCATTGTTCCTGGTCGTTTGTCTGAAATATTTGGTTCAGTTGCTTTAAAAAATGATCAGTTTTTTGTTGGTTTAGGTATTGAAGAAGCTTCTCGTAAAGCTATTGAAAAGTTAGATAAAAATAGCCCTGCATATCAATTAACGATGGCGTATTTGGATGGAATTAACCAATACATCGAGAATGGTGTGACTCCTGTAGAGTTTCAATTGGTAGGAGTAAAAAAACAAAAATTTACTGTTGAAGATGTTTACAATATTTTTGGATACATGTCTTTCAGTTTTGCAATGGCGCAAAAAACAGATCCATTGTTAACTGATATCCACAATAAATATGGAATGAATTATCTCAAAGATTTTGGTCTGGACGGATCTTTCAATGAAACTCGTATTAAAAATTCAAGGCAAAAGATTCAAGAATATGAGGAAATTGCAAAATCGATAGCCTTGCTTCTGGATCAATCTCCGGTTTCTTCTTTTGTTGGGAGCAACAGTTGGGTTATTGCACCTCCCAAAACAAAAAACAATAAAGTGATTTTTGCCAACGATCCGCACATTGGGTTTTCGCAACCGGGTACTTGGTATGAAGCGCATATTGTTACTCCCCAAATGGAATTGTACGGGTGCTACTTAGCAGGAACTCCTTTTCCATTATTAGGACATAATCGAGAATATGCTTATGGATTAACAATGTTTGAAAATGATGATGTTGATTTTTATCAAGAAGCAAATAATCCAAACAATAAGAATCAATACCAAACCTCAAAAGGATATCAAAATTATGAAATTGTCAACAAAACCATTAAAGTAAAAGATAGCTCAGATGTAGTTTTGAATATAAAAGTAAGTCAGCACGGACCTATCATGAATGATCTGTTAAAGGGCTTAAAAAGCGATAAGCCTGTGGCGATGTCTTGGATTTACACCAAACAGCCCAATCATATTCTTGATGCGGTTTATACTATTTCGCATTCCAAATCTATGAATGATTTTCAAAAAGGAGTCTCGCTTATTGTGGCTCCTGGTTTGAATGTCATGTATGGTGATGCCAAAGGCAATGTGGGTTGGTGGGCTTCGGGAAAACTCTACAAACACAATCCAGGTGTTAATACTAATTTTATTCTTGATGGAACTAGTGGTAAAGAGGAGATTACTTCTTATTTGGATTTTTCCAAAAACCCATCAGCAGTTAATCCAGATTGGAATTATGTATATTCTGCAAACAATCAGCCAGAAGCAATTGATGGTTTCTTCTATCCGGGTTATTATGTTCCCGAAGATCGTGCAAGAAGAATTGTGCAACTACTTGAATCAAAATCAAATTGGGACAAGAAAACGACAAGTGAAATGATAGTTGACAATACAACTTTGGTTGCTCCAGAAGTTGCTAAAATTTTAATTTCTAATGTAAATTATGCAAAGCTTTCAAATACTGAAAAAGAAGCAATAGACAAATTGAAAACTTGGAAAGGCTCTAATGATTTGAATGATGTAGCGCCTACAATTTATAATAAATGGATTAGTTTGTATTTGAGAAATACTTTTCAAGACGAATTAGGAGACGAGACTTTCAATCAATTTTTGGGAACACACATTATGAAGCAAATTATTGCAAGACAAATCTTGAATAATAATTCACCGTGGTGGGATAATGTAAAAACTAAAAACCAAATTGAAACAAGAACTCAAATTATAACTCAATCTCTTAAAGAGTCGGTTATAATGTTAGAAAAGCAATTAGGAAACTCACAGTCTCAATGGTTATGGGGTAAAGTGCATACCGTAGAGTATCAACATCCGTTAGGTAAAGTGGCTGTGTTAAGACCGTTTTTTAATGTTGGCCCTTTTGACGTTCCAGGTTCAAATGAAGTGATAAACAATCAATTTTTTGACAATCTTGATGATGGACTGTATAAAGTAAAAGGAGGTCCATCCAGTCGAAGAGTAATTGATTTTTCCGATATTGAAAACAGCTGGGGCATTTTGCCAACTGGTCAATCTGGGAATCCATTTAGTAAACATTACAATGACCAAGCTGATTTGTACAATGCAGGAAAATTTCGAAAAATGAAATTGAATAAAAAGGAGATTATAGAATCTTCTACAAAACTGGTTTTTTATCCTCAATAGAATTAATATCAATCCCAAATGTATTTCCAGGAACCGTCTTTTTGTTTTTTCCAAACGGTATGAAAAACACCTTTGGATACTTGTTCTTTCCCAGATATATCTTTTGATGTCCAAACATATTTACCATAACTAGAAGCCATATCTCCCCCGTCTGAAACAGTTACGGCGTCGGGAGACCAAGTGACAGATACGTTTTGGTACTTTGGGTTTGAGTAGTATTTTTTGATATTGGCTTTGCCAACAATTAAAGTATCGTGCTCTCTTTTGATAACTGCACTTGAGTCCGCAAATTGATAAAAACCTTCTGCTGGACCCTTTTCGGCTACTAGTTTTTCAAAATCTTTTTCTGTTTTAACTATTTGCAGTTTGATGTAAGTAAGATTTTTTGTTTCGGATTTTGGTGTACAATTTATTAGAAACAAAACACACACTAGAATACAAGCGCTGTTTTTCATAACTGGTTTAAATATTGGTATTACTCCACTTAAATAGTAAAATTATTTTTTAAACATTTTAGACAATATTCCAAATGCTCCTCTGATAAAAGAGGCACTAGTTACTACTTTCAAAACCGATTTTGTAACTACACTCGCTTTACTTGGCTCGGTGTTTTCCTGTTTTTTCTCTTGTTCAACGGCAACTTGCTCCTGAGCAGCATCTATTTTTTTAGTTAGCATCTCATAAGCACTTTCGCGATCAAGAATTTCACTGTACTTTTTGACTAATTTGGATTTGGTGTTAATTTCTTGGATTTCAGCATCAGTCAAAACATCCATACGACTCATTGGTGCTCGCATCATAGTAGCTACAAGTGGGGTTGGAATTCCCTTTTCGGATAGTGCAGTTACAAAAGCTTCACCAATTCCTAAACTGGTCAAAACCTCGTCAGTTTTATAATATTCAGACGTAGGGTAGTTATCTGCCGATTGTTTGATTGCCTGTCTGTCATTGGCTGTAAAAGCTCTTAAAGCGTGTTGAATCTTTAATCCCAATTGGGCCAAAACGCCACTTGGAATATCCATAGGGTTTTGAGTAACAAAATAAACGCCTATCCCTTTGGATCGGATCAGTTTTACTATGGTTTCAATTTGTTCCAATAAGGCTTTACTAGCTTCATTAAAAATTAAATGGGCTTCGTCTATAAAAATAACCAACTCTGGTTGATCGGCATCTCCTTTTTCAGGCATTTGTTGGTATATTTCGGCCAATAGACTCAACATAAAAGTAGAGAATAATTTAGGCTTGTCTTGAATGTCAGTTAAACGGATGATATTAATATAGCCTTTCCCATTTTCATCAAGACGCATTAAATCATCAATTTCAAAAGACATTTCGCCAAAAAACAGATCGGCCCCTTGCTGTTCAAGTTCTATTATTTTTCTTAAAATAGTTCCCGTAGTAGAAGTAGAGATCTTACCGTAACTTTCTTCAATTTCGTCTTTTCCTTCGTCTGTTATATAATTAATAACTTTTTTTATGTCCTTCAAGTCTAGTAATGGCATTTTGTTGTCATCACAATATTTAAAAATTACAGATATAACTCCTGCTTGCGTATCATTCAAATCCAAAATTCTAGAAAACAAAACAGGTCCGAATTCTGAGACAGTAGATCGAAGGCGAACACCGTCTTGTTTGGATAGTGTCATTAATTCTACAGGAAAACTTGATACAGAATAGGGAATGTTCAATTTGGCATGACGTTCTTTTATAAAGTCTTTCTCTTCGCCCTCTTTGGCAACACCACTAAAATCTCCTTTAATATCCATCATCAAAACGGGGATTCCAAATGATGAAAGTTGTTCTGATAGAACTTGGATAGTTTTTGTTTTTCCAGTTCCTGTGGCTCCAGCGATTAAACCATGTCGGTTTAATGTTTTTAATGGAATTTTGACAAAAGTATCTGCTATGGCTTCTCCGTCTAAAATTGCGCCTCCTAACGTTATACTCTCGCCTTTGGACAAATATCCGTTATTTATATGCTCTAAAAACGCTTCTTTTTTGCTCATTTTGATTGGATTTTATATCAATTGCAAGTTATACATTTTTTTTTAAATCTTGGAATTAAGGATTTACTGTAAAAAATAGTCTTAATTCATTGCATATAATGTTATTTTTCATTTTTTTTAATTCATCTCTTTTTTTAATTATAATATTCGGAATACTTAAAATGGCTTTTTATTTTACAAAATTGTTTGGAATTGTTGAATAAAATGAAGAATAATTCTTAAAAAACGTTGTAGTCAGTTAATGAGAATAAAATAATATGTAAGATTAGTTAAAAAAAAGTTTTTTTATTTCAACTAAAAAATTAAATTTGCTCCTATACAAGTTTATTAGAACTAAAAATAAATATTTAAAATTAAAAAAAATGGCAAACGTTAAAGTTAAAAAGGAAAGCACTTCAAACGGAGGAGGAATGATTTCAGGAATTATTATTGCAGCATGTATCTTTGTTGGATGGTTGATCTGGTCTCAAGTAATGGGAGATCCATCAAATTTTGAAGGTGGAGATATTGAAAAAGGGCATCCATTGAATACGTTAGGACAAGTATATAAAGGAGGATTTATTGTACCAGTATTATTAGGTATGTTGTTAATGGTTATTGTATTTTCTATCGAGAGATTTTTTGTTATATCAAAAGCAGCTGGAAAAGGAAATTTAGATAAATTCATGAAAGCAATTCAAACTAGCATTAAATCTGGAGATATTGAAGGAGCTATTGTTTCTTGCGACAAACAACAAGGTTCTGTTGCAAATGCAATTAAATCTGCTTTAATTAAATACCAAGATGTTAAGAAAGAAGGTTTCAATAGTGAAGAAGCTTCAGAAACTATTCACAAAGAAATCGAAGAAGTTACAGCTCTTGAATTACCAATGTTGGAAAAAAACATGACTATTATTTCTTCTTTAGTTTCTTTAGGGACACTTGGAGGATTATTAGGAACAGTATCGGGGATGATTAAAGCGTTTGGTGCTTTGGCTTCTGCTGGAACTCCAGATCAAGCTGCACTTGCAGTTGGTATTTCTGAAGCTTTGATTAATACAGCTACAGGTATCTCTACTTCTATTGCTGCTATTGTTGCTTACAACTTCTTTACTTCAAAAATTGATGATTTAACATACTCTATCGATGAGGCTGGTACTACAATCGTTAATACTTACAGACACTTTAGAGGTAGTTTAAAACAATAATTAATTTTTGATATTTTTTTATCAAAATAATAGACATAAATAATGGCTAAAATAAAAATGAAAAAAAAGTCCACATCTACCGATATGACGGCGATGTGTGATGTTGCGTTTCTTTTGCTTACGTTCTTTATTTTGACTGCCACTGCTAAAACACCTGAAGTATTACCGGTTGATACTCCACAGTCTACTGTGCAAACAAAATTGCCTGCTGATAATTTATCGACATTAACAATTGGAAAAGCAGAAGGAAAAACTGTAGTATTCTTTGATCTAAAAGGAAAAGATGTTCGTAAAAAAGCACTTGAATTAATGGGTCAAAAATACAATATTACTTTTTCTGAAGCAGACGGTGAGCAATTTTCTTTAATGGAAAGTTTTGGTGTGCCTATTCAAAATTTAAAACAAATTTTGGATATGAAAGCAGCAGATAGAGCAAAGGCTGGACAGACTGGAATACCTAAAGATTCATTGGACAATCAATTGAAAGATTGGATTTTGTATTCTCGTAAAGCAAATATAGAAATCAATGACAAAGAATTGCAATTTGCAATTAAAGGAGATGCAAAGGAGCAATATCCAGCAATCAAACAAGTAATGGATATTTTGCAAGATCAATCTATCAATAGCTTTAACTTGGTTACAGGATTAAGAGGAAAGAATTTTTAATTAAAAAAGACACACTAAAATGGCTGAATTAAATACCGACGGCGGTGGAGGCAAAAAAGGTGGTAAAGTAAGAAGTAAAAAACAAAACTCAAAGGTAGATTTAACTGCCATGGTGGATTTGGCTTTCTTATTAATCACATTCTTTATGCTTACCACTACGTTGTCTAAACCTCAATCCATGGATTTGACGTTGCCAGATAAAGAAAAGGAAACTGAACCGAAAAATGACATAAAAGTAGATGAAAATCGTACTATGACTTTATTGCTTGGTGAAAATGGCAAACTGGTTCGTTATGTTGGAATGTTGGATAAACCACTTGCTGCACCAAAAGATTTTTCTTATGGTAAAGAAGGAATCCGTAAAGAATTAGTTGCTAGAATGGAATTGGTAAAACAATACTCTACTGCTAAAGGAAAACCAAAAGACGGGATGATTGTAATCATCAAACCAAGTAAGAAATCAACTTATCGTAATTTAGTTGACGTTTTGGATGAAATGGCTATTGTTGGCGTAAATGCTACAGGATCATATGCTATTGTACCTGAGTTTTCACCAGAAGAACAAAAATTGTTAGAAGTAAAAAAATAATATTTTTTGCTAATAACCTAATAATTATAAAAAATGAAATTAGATTTAATAAAAAATCAATGGATTGAGATCGTTTTCGAAGGTCGTAATAAGCTATATGGCGCATACGAACTTAGAAAAACGAATCGTAAAACTTCTTTGAGAGCTCTTATTATTGGTAGTATTCTTTTTAGTTTAGCAATAAGTGCACCACTTATCGCTAGTTTCTTACCTGAAGGAGGTGATGAAGCTAATAACGATATTAAGATTACTGCTGTAAAATTGGCGCCAAAGAAGAAAGTAGAAGATATAAAAGATCTTGCACCACCTCCACCACCTCCACCAAAACAAGACATGGTTAAATTCGTTAAACCAGTTGTTGCAAAAGCTGAGGATGTTACTGAAGATCCACCAAAAATGGATGATATCAAAGACAAAAAAACAGGTGCTGAAACTATCAAAGGTGATCCAGATGCTCCACTTACTGTTGAAGAAGTTGGAAATGGACCTGTAGTAGAGGTTATTGAAGAAGATAAAGGGATATACTCTTTGGCTGGAATTGAACAAAAACCTGAATTTCCAGGTGGTATTGAAAAATTCTATACTTTTGTTGGTAAAAACTACCAAGCTCCAGAAGAAGAAGGTCTTAAAGGTAAAGTATATGTAACTTTTGTAGTTGAAAAAGATGGTTCGTTAACTGATATCAAAGTAATTAGAGATATTGGATATGGAACAGGAAAAGAAGCTATCAGAGTTTTGAATAAATGTCCTAAATGGCTTCCTGGAGAACAAAATGGTAAAAAAGTAAGAGTCTTGTATTCGCTTCCTATTACCATTCAATCTGCAGAATAATGTGGAATGATTTATTTAATAATATCAAGAAGAAATCGCTTATTGAGCGATTTCTTCTCATTATAACCATTTTGGTTTTTTTATCCTATTTCTTTTTAGGACTAATGGTTATCTTTTGGAGTAAGTTTCCTTTTGATATTGCAATTAACTATAGAATTGCTTTAGGAATAGTTTTAATAGTATATTCGATTATCCGCTTTTTCCGTGTTTATAACGCTAACAAAAATGAATGATTATGTTTAGAAAGATTAAATACATAGTTTTGGTTTTTATTTTTCTTTTATTTGCTTTTTGTAATCAAAAAGACAAAGTTGTTGAAAACAATGAAACAATTATAAAAGGAACTGCTACCATTTTTGTCGATGAAACTATAATTCCTATTGTAGAGGATGAAATCATGATATTTGAAAGTAAGTATGATGCAAAATTCACTTTAGTTCCAAATTCAGAATCTGAAATATTAAATTCTTTATTTAATAAAAAAGCTACAATTGCTGTTTTATCAAGAGATTTAACTAAAAAAGAGTTAAATATTTTCGAACAAAGACATATAGTTCCTAAAATAACTAAATTTGCTACTGACGGAATTGCGTTTATTTCAAATAAAAGTAAAAATGACACGTTAATATCATTAGTTGATGTTGTTGGTTTTATGAAAGGGATTAGAACTTCTAAAATTAAAGGTTTGGTATTTGACAATCCTAATTCAAGTACAGTAAGGTATATAAATGCTTTAGCAGGGTTAAACCAAATTCCAGAAAATGATGTGTATTCGTTTAAAACGAATAATGAAGTTTTAAAATATGTTGCAGAAAATGATGGTATGGTTGGAATAGTTGGAGCAAATTGGTTGTCTCAACCAAGTGCTGCAATGGAAGAAGTAATTCAAAAGATCAATATTTTAAATGTTAAAGGAATAGGTGGTAAGGAGTATTATTCTCCATCTCAAAATAATTTTGCCGAAGGAACATATCCTTTAATGAGGGATTTGTTTGTTGTAAATTGTCAGGGTTCTACTGGATTAGGAATGGGATTTGCTTCTTTTGTAGCCGGTGATATTGGTCAAAGAATTGTTTTGAAATCAGGTTTGTTACCAGTTGTTATCCCTTCAAGAAAATTGAATATTGTTCGAGAGAAAAATAATAATGAAAAGAAATAAAATTAATTAATTAAACGAAGATGAATAAAGTTAAAATAGTAAGTATTGCTTTATTGGCTATTGTTACTACTAGTCAGGCGCAAGATATTAATCAAGCAAAAAAAGCAATTGATGCCGAACAATTTGAAAGTGCAAAAACGATATTAAAATCAATAATTAATGCAAAACCATCTAATGGAACAGCATCTTTTTATTTGGGAAATGTTTATATGCTTCAAAATAATATTGATTCTGCAAAAATTTATTATCAAAAAGGACTTGCAGGTTCTGATGGAGCTAGATTAAATAATATTGGTTTTGGTTTAATTGATTTAGATAATGGAAATACTGATGCAGCTGAACAAAAATTTGCTCTAGCTACCAAAGATTTAAAAAAGAAAGATATTGAAGAATATCTATTTATTGGTCGCGCTTATACATTCTCTTTAAAGCCAGACTACAAGAAAGCTATTGAGTATTTAACAAAAGCTAAATTAATAAACTCTCAAGATCCTCAATTAAATTTAGCTCTTGGAAATGCCTATTTTGGTGATAAAAATCAAAATGAAGCTTATTCATCTTATAGAAATGCCTATTCTTTGGATAATACTTTAATAAGAGCAAAAATGCAATTAGGTGTTTTGTTAAAAGGAGCTAAAGCTTATACCGAAGCTATAAAAGCATTTGATGAAGTAATTGCAATCAATCCAAATTATGGCCCTGTTTATCGTGAATTGGCAGAAACCTATTATTTATGGGGTAGAAATGAGCCTTCTAAATATAGATTGTATGTAGATAAAGCTTTGGTTAATTATGAAAAATATTTATCATTAACCGATTATTCTCTTAATTCTAGAATGCGTCATGCCGACTTCTTAGTACTTGCAGGTGAATATAAAGCTTTAGAAGTTGAGGCTAATAAGTTAGTTGAATTAGATAAAGTAAATCCAAGAATATTAAGATATTTAGGATTTTCTGCTTTTCAAAATGGGAATTACGATGTTGCTATAAAATCTTTAGAGAATTTTATTGCAAATGGAACTAATAAAGTGATTGCATTGGATTATCAAACATTAGGATTTGCAAAAATAAAAAAAGCTGTTAGTGAAGATGGGAAAACTGTAGATAATGTCTTATTTGATAATGGAATTCTTGATGTAAAAAAAGCAGCTGAAATGGATCCTAATAGCTTGTCTATAAACTTAAGCGATTTAGGTAAAAAATTGTATGAACAGAAATTATACAAACATGCTGCCTCTATTTATGACATAGCTGTTGCTAATAAAGAATCCAAAAACTATGTCTTAGATAATTTTTATTTAGGTAATTGTTTATATTTTGATAATACTCGAAAAGATATAGTTAAGCCAGATCCTGTTGCACTGCAAAGAGCTGATGTTGCATATGCAACTGTTATAGAAGCTTCTCCAAAAACTCAAGATGCTTATATTTATAGAGCTAGAACAAATAGTCTATTGGAAAATGATGAAATGACTATTAAATATTATAATGACTATGTTGCTATTGTTACTGAAAAAGGTCCTGAAGAATTGGCAAAACCAGCAGTAGTGAAGAAAATAATCGAAAGTTATAATACAGCTGCAGCTAGTTATGCAAATACAGACAAAACCAAAGCAATTGAATATTTTAATAAAACCTTAATTTTGGATCCAGCTAATCAATATGCTCTGGATTCATTAAAAGCTTTAAAATAAGTAAATTTACTAAATAACATTGTAACCGATAGTTTTCTTAAACTATCGGTTTTTTTTGGTGTATTATTTTTTCATTCTAAAATCTGCAATCTAAAATCTGCAAACTAAAATCATAAATTGCCTATCTTTGCATCTTAAATAAATAATGGATGTTATCAAAAGAAGTTCAGTTGAAAGTTAATAAGGGAACTATGCTTCCGCTAATGGAAGAGTTTTATACAATACAAGGAGAAGGTTTCCATACAGGTACAGCTGCTTATTTTATTAGAATTGGCGGTTGTGATGTTGGATGTCATTGGTGCGATGTGAAGGAAAGTTGGAATGCAGAACTACATCCACCAACAAATATTGAGTTGATTGTTGACAATGCTTCAAAATACGCTGATACTATTGTAATTACAGGGGGAGAACCATTAATGTGGGATATGGCTCCACTAACTCAAATGTTGAAAACAAAACAGTTAAAAGTTCACATTGAAACTTCTGGTGCTTATCCTTTAAGTGGTTTTTGGGATTGGATTTGTCTTTCTCCAAAAAAAAATAAATTACCCACACAAACAGTATATGACAATGCGCATGAGCTAAAAGTTATCATTTACAACAGACATGATTTTATTTTTGCTGAAGAACAAGCTGATAAAGTTAATGAAAATGCAATTCTTTTTCTTCAACCCGAATGGAGTAAAAAAGAAGAAATGACACCATTAATTGTTGAATATGTAATGAACAATCCGAAGTGGAGAGTTTCCTTGCAAACACATAAATATTTAAATATTCCTTAATCTAATTCAAAAAAGTCGTTTTCTATTTTTTCTTTGTGCATATTTACTTATTAGCTCATTTTTAGTCAGTTACATTTAATCCGTTTTTTTTTGTTAATTTACTATATCGTTTGAGTTAAGTTTTAGTTAATAATTTGCAAATCAATTGATTGTAATTTTAGTTTATGAATATCATATTTTAACTCTATTTTTTTATACATATCGTATTTATTATTTCATTTTTTTATATATTTACTAAAACCTACTATGAGTTGTCATTGTGTTTGACAATCATAAATAAATTATAAGATTATGAAAACAATTTTACTTTCAGTAATGACTCTGTTTATTGTTAGTTTCGCATCTGCACAAGCTAATACAACGATGATTGATGATGCTCCTTTTAATTTTGAAGATGTAGAAATCAGACCTGAGTTTCCTGGTGGATTCAATGAATTAATGAGTTTTGTTGGTAAAAATTTTAAAATAACTGAATATGAAGGTAGCGGCGGAACTTTAAAAGTTGCTTTTGTTATAGAAGTAGATGGCTCTATTTCTAATGTCAGAGTTGTTAAAGATCTTGGAGACGGTACTGGTGCTGAAGCAAAAAGAGTGATTTCTATGTCCCCTCGTTGGTCGTCAGGTGAATTTAGAGGAAAAAAAGTTAGGGTCTTGTATGAGTTGCCAATAAAGATAGCTGGTCAAGGATAATTTTTTATAATACAAAAAAAAAACTCAATCAAGATTAATATTTTGGTTGAGTTTTTTTTATTAATTTAAATTCTAATCTATAAAGCCAATTGCAAAGATTTATACCAAACCCAAATTTATATTAACCTAAATATTTTTCTGGTTTGAAGTTTTCTCCCAAGGGCAATAGGGTTAATCTTTTTTCTCGCAAAGGCGCTAAGGTCGGATGAATCACTTTGCGTCTTTGAAAGAGTTTTAATTTAAAACTTATGCGAGAATTTCTGACGCTTAATAATGTATAAGCTTATGCAAAAGATAAGCTTGTTGGTCTAATATATATTTGTAACTGGTATTATTTTTATTTATAAAATTAAATAAAAAGTCTAGCTAAGTAGTCAAAATGTTCGCCTTCTAGGATTAATTCACATTGCAAACCATTAGCGAAAGCTGCATTTTGTAAAGTATTATAATCAAGAAATAACCAATTTAATGGCGCTTCTTTTTCTCCTTTATATTTTATTGTAAAAACGGTTTCTCCATAGTATTCATTTTGAGATGGGATCCATTTCCCGCCGTCTTCATCTTCATCAAACATATAAATAATATCAGAACTGTCTAGTAAAATTTGTCCATTTGTATTTAATAAGGATTTTAATTTCAAGAGAAATTTTGGAATATTGGCAAGTGTTCCACAAATCCCTGGGCCATTCATTAAAACAATAACAGTATCGAATTTTTCGTTTTCTAAAGTCATTAAATCTTGAACTCTTGCTTTTTTCAAACCACGAAGCGTACAGGCTTGAATTGCATTTTTAGAAATGTCAATAGAAGTCACATCAAGATTTCTTTCATTTTGCAATGTCAAACTATGGCTTCCTGCTCCACATCCTACATCCAAAATTTTTCCTTTGGCAAGTTGTAATGCTTTTTGTTCTATTTTGGGCATTTCATCATAAGTACGAAAAAGGTAAGATACGCTCATTTCGTCCTCTTCAGAGATGGAAGTTTCTGTGATTAAATCCTCAGGTTGATTGTTAGTTTGGTAATCAAGAATGGCTTTGCCGAAAAGATCTTTCATAAATTTAGTTTCAAGTTTAATTCTCCGAGTTTAAAGTTTAGTACTTTTGTGGAAATAAAAACATATTTCACTATTGATACCAGCTTTAAACGAACTCGAAAAACTAGCCAAAGATAAGCATATCGAAAATAAAAAGTATTTTGATAAGCTAAAAAAGAAAACGCCTAAGAATCTTGATTATATAATGCAGGATATTCATGATGCAGAATTTAAAAAAACTGATTGTTTAAAATGTGCTAATTGTTGCAAAACTACAGGTCCCTTATTTACTCTTGCCGATATTGAACGAATTGCAAAACATCTCAGACAAAAACCACAACAGTTTATCGAACAGTATTTGCGTGTAGATGAAGATCAAGATTACGTTTTGAAAACTGTGCCTTGTGCTTTTTTAGATAATGACAATACTTGCTTTATTTACGATGTTCGCCCAAAAGCCTGTCGAGAATTTCCTCACACCGATAGAAAGAAGTTTCAACAGATTACCGATTTAACAATTAAGAATCTTTCAATATGCCCAGCTGCTTTTAATATAATTGAAGAAATGAAGAAAAAACTACCTCTTTAATTTTTCTAAACAAGTTAATTTGTTAAGCAAAGTCATCAATAGATACATAATGTATATTTGTTAGGATCCTCAAAAAAAATAAATTTGAATTTAGAATATTTTATAGCCAAAAGATTGATAACTGCCAGAGATTACAAAAGCAGTATATCAGCACCAATAATAAATATAGCTATATCTGCCATTGCTATCGGAATGATCATGATGATTATTTCAGTAGCTACTGGAATTGGTTTGCAAAATAAAATACGTGAAAAAATATCCGCTTTTAATGGTCAAATCATAATATCAAATTATGACAATAACCAGTCCGAGATTACTTTGTCTCCAATTTCAAAGAATCAAGATTTCTATCCAAAGTTTAGTTCTGTTCCAGGAGTAAGTCACATTCAAGCCATAGGTAGTAAAGCTGGAATAATAAGAACGGAAAATGCGTTCGAAGGAATCATTTTTAAAGGAGTAGGCTTCGATTACCAATGGGATAATTTAAAAGAGTATCTTGTTTCTGGAAGATTACCCGATTTCTCTAAAAATGTCAACCAAGAAGTTGTCATTTCTCAATTTCTAGCCAATAGATTAAATCTGAAAGTAGGTGACTCTTTCAATACTTTTTTTATAAAAGAAGATCAAAATCAATTACCCAACGTGCGAAGGTTTAAAATTACAGGGATATTCAATTCTGGATTTCAACAATTCGACGCTACTTATATAATCGGCGACTTACGTCATATTCAGCGAATCAATAAATGGACTCCAAATCAAATAGGTGCATTCGAGGTTTTTGTAAAGGACTTTAGTAAAATTAAAGAAACAGGTGAGCAAGTTTACAAAAAAACATCATCAACTCTAGATACCAAAACAATTATTGAGAAATACTGTTATATTTTTGAGTGGCTTCAACTTTTCGATTTCAATATAATCGTAATTCTAGTAGTAATGATTCTTGTGGCTACCATTAATATGGTTGTAGCCTTGTTGGTTCTTATTTTAGAACGTACCCAAATGATAGGAATTCTAAAAGCATTAGGAGCTAACAATTGGTCAGTCAGAAAAATATTTTTATATAATGCATTCTATCTTATAGCAAGAGGGCTCTTTTGGGGAAATGCAATCGGAATTTCGATGTTGTTACTCCAACAACAATTTGGTATTATAAAATTAAATCCCCAAAATTACTACGTCAACCAAGCACCAGTAGACATTAATCTAATTTATATTTTGGTGTTAAATCTACTTACTGTAACAGTTTGCTTTTTGGTATTATTAATTCCTTCCTATATAATCACCAAAATATCTCCAGTCAAAGCCATCCGTTTTGATTAAAGTTTCAAAATCAGGAGCTAATTCCTGCTCTCATTCCAATCTTATGAGCCGAACGCCGGCTCCTAAGGATTTTCCCTTCTATCAGGGCTAGGGCCTTGGTTTTCATAAAAAAATTTGTTTTTATAAATTTTCAAAAGTGACACCTTAATATATAGGAAGGCTACTGTGAAGTAAAAACCTGAGTAATCCCTGTAAAACCAGACTTTTTTAAATTGAAAAAGTGATAATGGGCTATATCTTATATATAGGTATAGAAAACAGTAATTAAATTATTGTTGTTAAAAGATAAAGAATCTGTGTAAATCCGTGTTTTCGCTTTAGCGAATCCGTTTCATCCGCGTTCGATTCGCACTCAGATTAGATTAAATGGAGCTGCAGAGGGAGTTCGGGCGCTTAATCCCGTAATAAAGCGGATAAAAGTGTGTCATTGTATATAAGATAGGAAACTCCAGAGCAAAAAACCCGCAAAAACCTGTTAGATCCGTGGCTAAATCCGGCGCAACAAAACAC
>NZ_OZ248489.1:0-49009 GCF_965234445.1 Flavobacterium rarum (SeqCode)
TGTCATTGGAATTAAGACCAATAAATATTTTTATAAAGACGATTTATGCACATTACAATGGAATAATCAAATCAATCACAACAGGGATAACTAATGCCGTTTCAGAAGGACTAAACAGCGTGATGCAATTAGCCAGATCTAGGGCAAGAGGCTATCGAAATTCGGAAAACTTCATTGCTATGATATATTATCTTGGAAACGTATAAAAGATGTACCCACTAGTTTAGGCGAAGAGCCAAAAAATAAAAGATGAAAAAATTAATATACTTAAGCACACTAATAGTATTTGGATTGACAATGAATGCACAGAAAATAGTGCCCTTAGAAAACAAATATGGTTATAAAATTATCAATAGAAATGAAGAAATATATTTTAAGGATGTTAATAATATTTTAGGAAAATTTGTGGGTACTTGGAAAGGTATCTATGGAAATAAAAAATATGAATTTAGGTTGTTAAAAACTACAAGGACTTTTGAAACAATGAAATATGATAGATTGTTAGTGCGTTATATCATAACAGATTTGAATGGTAGTGTCATAGAAAACACCACTTATTTTCCCGATTCCAGTCCTTATGTAATCAAGGGTCATGACTATCATGAAAATGGGTATTATTTAGTTTATGTTGCAAAAGGGGGCAATTGTGCACAGAGTGGTCAAATACTTCTTTATGTTGATGGTAACAATATGGATGTCCTTTTTCATCAAGATTCAGAATTTGTTGATTTAATGAAATGTCCTACTCCAATAAATGAGTATTTCCAACAGAATACAATTTATAAATTAATAAAGCAGTAAAATAAAAACTTTAACATTTACTATCTTAACAACCAATAGTTCATGCTTGTTACTAATTTAAAGATGAAAAAATTAATATACTTAAGCACAGTAATGGTACTTGGATTGACAATGAATGCACAGAAAATAGTGCCCTTAGAAAACAAATATGGTTATAAAATTATCAATAGAAATGAAGAAATTTATTTTAAGGATGTCAATAATATTTTGGGGAAATTTGTGGGTACTTGGAAAGGCAACAATGGAAATAAAAAATATGAATTTAGGGTGTTGAAAAATACGACGACTTTTGAAACAATGAAATTTGACAGGTTGTTAGTGCGCTATATCATAACAGATTTGAATGGTAGTGTCATAGACAATACCTCTTACTTTCCAGATTCCAGTCCATACATTATGAAAGGGCGTTATTATCATAATGATGGGTATTATTTAATTCATGTTGCAAAAGGGGGCAATTGTGCACAGAGTGGCCAAATCCTTCTTTATGTTGATGGCAACAATATGGATGTCCTTTTTCATGAAAATGCAGAATTTGTTGATTTAATGAAATGTCCTACTCCAATAAATGAGTATTTCCAACAGAATACAATTTATAAATTAATAAAGCAGTAATATAACCTTCATTAATTTTATCCAACAAAAAGTCTCTACTATATGGAAACTTTTTTAGTTTTCGAAAAAAGAATGTGTTTTTTTTTGGTTAAACCAAATAATACATGGTAATAGAGATAAAACAGGAATGCAATAGCTACTAAGAAAAAACCTATAAATTAAAAAATAGATAAAAATCATGTAAATAATTCTTGTATTATGAAAAAAATCATATTTATAATCTGTTCATTTTTTTTAGCTTGCTGTTCATCTATTAAAACTGAAGAAAAAATAATTCAAGATTTTGCCATACAAAGTAGCTTACTAAAGAATAATTCTAGAAATCCTACTTATTTAATCAGTGAAGCAGAATCAAGAACTAAATCATTAGAATACTATGAAATTGCTTACCTAGAAAGAAAAAACCCTGACGGTATAAGAAGAAAAATCGACTGTTCAAGAAATACGACTATTGAGCGGCCAATTGATTCTACCGAGATTAATACTTTAAAAAAGAAATACAAAAAAGACACAATTTCATATTATTGGAAAAAAAAGGATTTTAAAAAGCTCCAAATACCTATCATAAAAAATAATGAATTAAGAGTCAAAATGAAATCAGATGATTTTCCAACTGGAACTATTGCTTATATTTTTTCTAAACCAATAATAAGTTTGAATGGAAAATTTGCTCTTCTTTTTTATAGTGATATTGGATATTTCAGAAAAACAGATGGCGGAGATGGAAAAACAGTATTATTGGAAAAAGTGGAACAAAAATGGGTAATAAAGAATTCATTTTCAAAATCTTTTGACTAATATCTAACCTACTTCCAGAAAAAACCAGCAGATTTAAACATAAACGAATGTTTGTATTTGGCCACCATTATACCAAAACCAAAGAAATTTATGTGGCAATTTGACCAAGAAGGTCTTCAAAAAGCATACGCAACCAAGCAACAGATTTTCTTGAGAAATTTGATGTTTCGCAGAGGATTGTTAGTACCCGAAGATACAATTGGGCTCTCCCCTTCTATTTTACTTACAGGGCGAGCACATTCGTTTTTGAACATCAAAGTACAAGATACAACGGTTATTGATTCTATGGCTGTGAAGGAAGAGTTTGATTTTTGATTTAACTTATGAATTAAATACCTAACAGGTTAAAATAAACCTGTTAGGATAGCATCTCCTAACAGGTTTATTTTAACCTGTTAGGTATAAGTGATTTAGAGTGTTTTCAAATTTAACAAACCTAAACTACTTAAAATTCTTCAAGAAATCCTCCTTATAAGTCGGGGAAATTTCAATTTCGGTGGCGTCATTTAAAGTAATGATTCCACCTTTATTATACGATTTTACACAATTCAAATTAATGATATGGGATTTGTGAACTCGGATAAAAGGCAAAGGCAAGATTTCCGAGAAGTGCTTCAAGAATCGGCAAACCATTTTCTTACTTCCGTTATGAAGATACAAGTCGGTGAAATTTCCGTTCCCACGAAGACGAACGATTTCTTCCATTTTTACCACTTCAAAACCTTCCAATGTTGGTAAAATTACCTGTTGCTTTTCGGGTTTGGTTTCCTTAAAATTTTCAACGATTATCCTGTTTCTATTAAAAATTTCGTGATTCAGAATTTGATGATGCACTTTGTTTACCGCCACAATTAATTCTTCTATACTAATGGGTTTTAGCAAATAATACGCAGCACTTTGATTCAGAGCTTTCAAAGAATATTCCGAAAAGGCAGTTACAAAAATAGTCTCAAAATGTAAATCCTTGCAGGCTTCGAGCACATCAAAAGCATTTCCAAAAGGCATTTCAACATCCAGAAAAACCAATTGTGGCTTTAATTCATACAACAGTGGAACGGCTTCTTTTATATTTTGAGCTTCACCAATAACGGCAACCTGCGGACAATATTTGCTCAAATAATTTTTGAGTACTTCACGTGCTGCCAATTCATCTTCGATGATAACGCTTTTTATCTTTTGAAAACTCATGCTATTTTATCAATTAATGGAAAAACAATTTCGACTATGGTTCCTGTTTCAGGCAACGTTTTTTCGAAAATTTGAAAAGAAATGTTCTTTTTGTACAAATCATTTAGCAAATTAATTCGCTCTTTAGTATTGCTCATTCCTCGAGATTCATGGTTTTTTTGATTACTCGTTTTCAACTCTTGACTTTTGGTCATGCCAATACCATTATCTTCAATCCGAATCGCCACTTTCCCATTGGCCAACAGGACATTCAATTGCAATACTCCTTTGGCATCCAAATACCGCAGTCCGTGCCAAATAGCATTCTCCAAATGCGGTTGCATAATCATATTGGGAACCATCGTTCTTTCAGGATCCAATTCTGGGTCAACGCTGATTTTGAAATCAAATTTATCCTGAAAACGCAAATGTTCCAATTCCAAATATTTTTTCAATTGCTCCAATTCGTTGTCCAGAGTAATGAAATCCTTATTGGAATTCTCCATAGTATTTCGCATCAAATTCGAATATGAAGTCAGGTATTTATTGGCTTCCAATTCTTTGTTTTCGGATATAAATTGGTTCACACTATTGAGACTGTTGAAAATAAAATGCGGATTCATTTCACGCCTCAACGACTGCAAGGCGATTTCTTTGTTCTTGGTTTTTATCGAAAAAAGCACTTTTACAATCCATACAAACAACACTAAAAGCAAGGCTATCGAACCCAACAGAAAATAGTTAAACGTATTTTTCTTGGTGATCAGTTCGTCTTTCAAAGCTTTCTCTTTTTCCAATTGGCGGATTTTATCTTCACTTACCTGAAACGCTTTGGTATCCATCAAAGTCGTGTCGGATTGGACTAATTGGTCGAAATTTTGAATAAATTGGTCGTATAAAGCTAAACTTTCTTTGTTGTTTCCTTTTGCATTGTAATATTGAATTAAGGAATTTAAACTCTTTTTTGCCTCGGCAGAATTTCCTTTTTGCAATGCCAAAGCAAAGGCTTCCTTCAAAGCAGTGATGGCTTTATTGGGTTCTTCTTTTTGGAAATAAAGATCCGATAGCGATTGCAACTGTTTGATTTGAGTATTAAAATCTTGTTTGGTTTTGGCATCCGCCAATAGTTTTTCATTAATGCCAATCGCCTTGTCAAACTGATTGTCCGACGCATATACTTTGGCAATTTCATTGTTAATTTTGATGATTGTTGCTGGTTTTCCTTTCGCGAAAGCGAGGGCTTGATGGTAACTTTCTATGGCAACTTCCTTGTTTTTTTGTTGTAACGAATTCTCGGCTTTTTGAACATAGGCCTCCGAAACTTCCTCTTCTTTCTTTCCTTTTTTGAGCAATTCAATATTCGAATTCAGGTAGCCGACTTGAGTAACCGGACTCGCCACAGCACGCAAGCGATTGGCATCATTCGCATTAATTTGTTCAAGGCTTTTATCTTCTGCAATTGTCCCTGCTTTATCGTAATTTTTTATCGCCGATTCATAATCCTTTCGGGATTCCTGCACTTTGGCTAGACTTCTGGTAACACGTGTTTTGTCTTCTACAAGCTTTAATTTGGTATAACCCGTAATGGCTTTTTTAAAATACTCTTCGGCTTTGCCATTTTCTCCTTTACTGACAAATTCATTGGCCAATCGCTCATAATTTTTAGCAATTTGAACCTCATCATTTACTTCCAAAGATTTTTTTAAATCATTACTCACCCTACTCATCTTAGAAGCCGGCATCGATTTGCTTTTATACAACGAATCCTGAGCCATTATTCCAAAAGGAAGCAACAGTGTAAATAGGAAGATGAAATATATAGTTCGTAAACGCATTTTTTTAAAAGCTACTGAGTGATTAATAATAATTTAGAGCAGAAAGTTTAGGCTTTCTCATCAAGTTTAGTCCCGCTATCCGCTTCAATCTTGTAGGCTGAACCCCAGCCTACAAGGATTTTCACTGCTATCGGGGCTAAGAGACAAGTTTTTGTTTTTTTAAGTTACTAAGAATCTTAGACTCTCAGCAACTTAGTCCCGATATTTATCGGGATAGTAACTTTCCGATTAACAATGTAAAGTAAAGTATTTTAAACTCCTTTTACAACTCGTTTCACCAAGTCAAAAGGTCGTTTCACCAATTTTCCAAAAAACGAGCGTTTTTAGTTGATAAGTTTGGTCTGTAATCAACCCTTAAAAACTAGAAATTATGAAATCGACTCTATTTATCTCAGCACTATTGGCAACCTCAATGACTTTTGCAAGTTGCAATTCTTCGAATGCAAAACCAATTACGGATGACACAATTGAAAAACCAGAAGCGAAAACCAAAATTCAAGTCGCACTTTTATTAGACACTTCCAACAGTATGGACGGATTAATCGATCAAGCCAAATCGAGACTTTGGAACATTGTAAACACACTTACTACGCTTAAATATTCTGGTAAAACTCCCGATATCGAAATCGCTTTGTATGAATACGGCAATGATGGATTGGCTCAAGAATCCAACTACATCCGACAAATAACCCCACTCTCTAGTGATTTGGACTTGATTTCCGAAAAATTATTTGCCTTAAAAACCAACGGTGGAAACGAATATTGCGGTGCAGTAATCCAAGATGCAGCCAAAAAACTACAATGGGGAAAAGACAATAGCAATATGAAACTCATTTACATAGCAGGAAACGAAGCATTTAACCAAGGCGGAATAAACTACAAAGAAGCCATAAGCGAAGCGATGAAAAACAACATTTATGTAAACACTATTTTCTGCGGAAGCAGTCTAGAAGGCATTAACACCTTTTGGAAAGACGGCGCCGATTATGGAAAAGGAAAATACTTTAACATTGATTCCAATCTATCAGTACAATACGTATCAACGCCTTATGACGATCAAATATCCAAATGCAATGTAAAGATAAATACCACTTATATTGGCTACGGAACAAAAGGTTCTTCCAAAAAAATGAACCAGGAAACACAAGACAAGAATGCGCAAGGAGTTTCATCTGCCAATTATGCCGAACGCGCTGTAAGTAAATCCAAAGCGGTTTACAAAAACGAAAGTTGGGACTTGGTAGACCGTGTAAAAGAAGACCCAAAAGCCATTGCAAAAATTAAAAAAGAAGAACTCCCTACCGAACTTCAAAACAAATCGGAAGCCGAAGTAGCAGTGATTGTTACTCAAAAAAGCAAAGAAAGAGAAGCTATTCAGAAAGAAATTGGAGAATTGGGCAAAAAACGCCAGCAATATATAGATACCGAAGCCAAAAAAACAAAAACACAAGACGATTTGGGAAATGCAATTAACACTTCTATAGTAGCATTGGCAAAAGTCAAAGGCTATACGGTAGAGCAATAAAAAAGTTCCCCTTTCAAAATCATAACCCTTTCAGAGTTTTGAACTCTGACAGGGTTTTTAAGTTTAAGGAGCTGGATCCGGAATAACAGCCTGAATTGCGTCAATCTCTTTGAGAATATCTTCGGTCAGTGTTACTTTAATGGTGTCGATATTTTCTTTGAGTTGTTCCATTGTTGTAGCACCAATAATCGTACTGGTCAAAAAGGGCTGTTGCTCTACAAAAGCCAGAGCCAATTGCGTCAATGTCAATCCGTGTTTGTGCGCTACTTTTTGGTACAATTTTGTAGCCTCAGTACATTGTGCGCTGTTATATCTAGCGTATTGAGGAAACAAGCTCAATCGTGCATTGGGATGACTTTCGCCTGTTAAAAATTTACCAGATAATACTCCAAAAGCCATAGGTGAATAGGCCAATAAACCGACATTTTCGCGAAGACACACTTCGGCAGAAGCATTTTCAAAAAGGCGATTCAATAACGAATATGGATTTTGAATGGTTTTGATTCTGGGTAAATTATGGTATTTACTTTCTTCCAGAAAACGCATCATTCCCCAAGGATTTTCATTGGAAACTCCGATATGTTTGATTTTACCCGCTTTGACAAAACCATCCAAGGCTTCTAGAACAGCGTAAATATTGTCTTCCCAAGCATCGTCTTGCGCTTTAAAACCGCGTTGCCCGAAGAAATTCGTTTTACGCTCTGGCCAATGCAATTGATACAAGTCGATATAATCGGTTTGAAGACGCTGTAAACTATTGTCTAGCGCATATTGAATACTGGATGGCGAAAAATCTAATTTTTCGCGCATATAACCGAAAATTGGACTTGGACCCGCAATTTTGGAAGCCAAAACTACTTCTTCTCTTTTTCCTGTTTTTTTGAACCAAGAGCCAATAATTTTTTCGGTACTTCCGTAGGTTTCTTGCTTTCCAGGAATTGAATACATCTCGGCAGTGTCAAAAAAGTTAACGCCTTTCTCGAGTGCATAATCCATTTGGGTATGTCCCTCGGATTCGGTGTTTTGTTGACCAAAAGTCATGGTGCCAAGACATATTTTGCTGACTTTGATATCGGTATTCGGTAAAGTGGTGTATTTCATATATGTAATAGTGTATTTTTTTAGCTGTCATATATGTTATCGCCTTTTATTCTGGTGTTTGTTTGCAACAAACTTTTTATTAATGGCGATTTCATTTTTTTTGAGTGGCTAAGATTCTAAGAAACTGAGTTGCTTCGTTATTTTTGGAAACAAAGATAAAAATTAAATTGTGGTTATGCCTTTTAGACAAACCTCCTTTTTTGGAATTCCCTCAAGTTTTAGCTCGCGGTAATTCAAAGCAAAAAAATCACATTGTAAACTGGCAATTCTTTCTAATATGGTTATCCCAATCAAATTATCCATACTACACTTTTTTTTGTAAATTTGTAATACAATGGCATTTATTAAAACCATTTCAACACTTAAGCAAACTAATTATGAACCTACAAGTATTACACGACAGTGACGGAAATAATTCGGGGGTATATATTCCAGCTCAAGAATGGAATTTAATAAAAAAACAATATCCAGATATTGAGGAAGTAACAGCAGAACTACCAGCATGGCAAAAAGAAATTTTGTCCTCAAGAATAGAAGCAATTGCCCAAAATCCAGAAAAAGTCAAACCTATTAAAGGTCTTTTTGATACACTCGATAAAAAAGTCAAAAAATGATTGTTTTTGATTTTGAGTTACATTATTTTGAAGAAGTAGAAATGGATATTGATGATGCCAAGTTATGGTACTATACACAAAACCCAGATACTGATTTAGAAGAGCGATTTGCAAATGCAATAAAAGAAATTATTAAAAAAGTGCAAAAAAATCCTTTCATCTATTCCCCTATATTTGAAAACATTCGTATAGCACATCCCAAAGTCTTCCCTTATGGAGTTCATTTTTACATTGAAGAAGACATAAAAAGAATAACGATTGTTGCAATACTTCACAACAAACAAGACAGAAGCAAATTAAAAAAGAGGTAACTATTCAGCCTACTCCAAATTAGTATAGAAATAAAAAAAATAGACACAAATTTCACAAATTTGCACAGATTATTGTATTGTAAAATTGTTTTTCTGTGAAATTAAGCACAATTTTTATTTTGAATTTGTGTTAATTCGTGAAATTTGTGTCAAACTTTTGTTAGGCTGAATAGCTGCAAAAAGAGAATTTAAAACTCTTATTCATTCCAATAAAAAAGGTTCGGCGTTTTCACGCGAACCTTTTACTAATTTATAAGCAACTATTTTTTATTTCAAACTTTTAATTGGATCTTGAAGCGTATTGAAAACCCTAACTACAGTAATCACGTTATCGTTGAATTGATACAACAATTTGTAATTCCCAACTATCATCCTTCTGCAATCTATTCGATATTCATCAAATTGAAATTGTTCTGAAAACACAATATCTAAAGGTGCATTTACAATTTCGGCAAATGTGTCATTGGAAACGACACCTAAAATTTTACGTAAATCGCTCTTTGCACTTGTTGTCCAAGTAACCTTAAAGCTCATTTTTCCAAACTTCAATCTCTTTCAGTAAATCTTCATGAGGCGTAACTCTACCATATTTTAAATCTGTCAATCCCTCTTCAACTCTATCATTATATTCAGAAATAGTCAGGGGAAATCCTGAAGCATCGGATCCAACAATTTCATGGTCATATTTGTCTAATAAATCTGAAATTTGCTTCAATATAAAATCACTGGAATGCTCCATTTGCTCGATGATCTTATTTTTTAATTCTATTGTTGACATAATTCTTAATTTACAAACCCAAAGTTACAAAAAAAGGCTCAACGTTTTCACGCGAACCTTTTTTAAACTTAGAATCTAAGACTCTCAGTAACTTAGTATCTTCTTCTTAAAACTCATTCAACATTTTGGAAATTTCATCCAACTTTGGAGTTAGAATAATCTCGATCCTACGGTTTTTGGCTTTTCCATCTGACGTGGCGTTACTTGATAACGGTGAGTATTCGCTTCTTCCGGCTGCGGTAAGATTTTGTTTGTTTACTTTTTTGTTTTCTCCCAAAATAGTAACAATCGCAGTGGCTCTTTTGGTCGAAAGATCCCAATTGTCCGCAATTGGCCCAGAACCTTCGTACGGATCATTATCAGTATGACCTTCTATTAATACAGAGATATCAGGATTATCTCCCAATACTTTTCCAACTTCAACAACTGCTTTTTTACCTTCGGAACCTACAGCCCAACTACCGGAATTGAAAAGTAATTTGTTTTCCATAGAAACATATACTTTTCCGTTTTTTTGTTCTACGGTTAAGCCTTTGCCTTCAAAACCATTTAGCGCTTTAGAAAGTGTTTCTTTTAGTTTTTTCATACTGGCTTCTTTGGCAGCGATAAGGTCTTCTAGTTCTTTTAAACGTTGACTGCTTGCATTTAATTTTTCTTGTTCTAAGGCTAAGGCTTTTGCTTTTGCATCGAGTTGAGCCAATAATTCACGATTCTTTTTCATGTTGGCTTCCAATGATTCATTGCTGTTTTTTTCTAACGCAGCATAAGAATCTTGGAGCACTTTCATCTTGTCTTTGGCCGCGGCATAATCGGCTTGCACTTTGATCAAGTTGGCATTTACATCATCCAGATTGGTTTGCAAAGCAGCTTTCTCTGTTTCCAATTGTTTTTTGGAAGCTAAAAGTGCTGCATTCTCATCCGAAATGGATCTGTTTTCCTTTTTTAAATCGGCAAATTTGGTTTCGAGATCATTGTAGATTTTCTTGGAAACACAAGAGGTGGATAATGCGAGAATTAAAAGTCCGATAGAAATTTTTTTAATCATTTGGGTTTATTTTAGTTTTTATTTTCTTTTGAGAGTCTAAAAACCACCCCGCCCGTTGGGCACCCCTCCGAAGGAGGGGAATTTTAGCGACTTACCCTCCTCTGGGGGGGTACCTGGAAGGTGGGGTGGTTTTTTTATTATTGTAAATTTTACTGTTCTTAATTTAAAATCAAAAGTTCATGCAATACGCAATACCCTAGCCCCGATAGAAGGGAAAATCCTTTTTTTGGGCTATTTTTCTGAGCACAAAAAAAGATTGGAATGATAGCGGGATTAGCTTCTTAAACCTTTCATTATTTTTCATTTTGAAATTGATATTGACATTGCCATTGAAATTGTCCTACTCAATTTCGACCAAAACCGGGCAATGATCCGAATGCATGGCATCTGGAAGTATAACGGCTCTTTTGAGTTTATGTTTCAAGGAATCGCTCACTAAATTGTAATCGATACGCCAACCTTTGTTATTCCCGCGGGCTCCCGCACGATAACTCCACCATGAATACTGGTGTGGCTCTGAGTTGAAATGGCGAAAACTATCTACAAAACCGGATTTCATGAATTTATCCAGCCACGCTCTTTCTTCGGGTAAAAAGCCCGAAGTGTTTTTGTTTCGAATGGGATCATGGATATCAATCGCCTCGTGGCAAATGTTGTAATCGCCACAAATAATGAGGTTGGGAATGTCATTTTTGAGTTGGTCTATGTAGTTTTGAAAGTCATCCATAAACATAAACTTGTGACTTAAACGGTCCATGTTTGTTCCTGAAGGCAAGTAGAGACTCATCACAGAACAGTCGTCAAAATCGGCACGAAGATTTCTGCCCTCGAAATCCATGTGTTGAATTCCAGTCCCATACACCACATTGTTGGGTTTTGTTTTGGAAATAATGGCAACACCACTATAGCCTTTTTTGGTAGCCGGATAGTAATACTGGTACGGATATCCAGCAGCGGTAATGTCTGCAACTGGGATTTGTTCTTCGGTGGCTTTGATTTCTTGTAAACAGATAACATCGGGATTAGCCTGTTGCAACCAATCGATGAATCCTTTGGTGATGGCAGCACGAATTCCGTTTACATTATAAGAGATAATTTTCATTTGGTGTTTTTAAAATTGATTCAAAAAAGCTATTGTTCTTTTTTTTT
The DNA here is from genome assembly GCF_965234445.1 of Flavobacterium rarum (SeqCode). Taxonomy (GTDB): domain Bacteria; phylum Bacteroidota; class Bacteroidia; order Flavobacteriales; family Flavobacteriaceae; genus Flavobacterium; species Flavobacterium rarum. Next base: position 11,740 of record NZ_OZ248489.1, read on the forward strand.
ATCAGGTTAGCACTTTTAAAATTTATGAAATATTTTTTTGTCGAATTCAAAAGTAACAAAATTCAGAAAGATTGATTCAAAATAAAACATAAAAAAATGGAGTATTTTGCTATCTTTGTGATTAGCTCAAAAATAAAATAATAAATGGGTTTAGTTACCGCAAAAGAAGTTGCAAAAGCAATAAATACGGACAAGTACGGGGTTTTCGGCACTTTTTCAGGTTGGTTGTTGATGAAAGTTTTAAAGATTTCAACCTTAAACCAAGTATACGACAGAAACAAACATTTGAAAGATGTACCGTTTTTGAATGCTATATTGGATGAATTTCAAATTAAATTTGAGATTCCAGAAGAAGATTTTAAACGTCTACCAAAAGACGGAGCCTATATTACAATTTCAAATCATCCATTAGGAGGTATTGATGGAATTTTATTATTGAAATTAATGTTGGAAAGAGAACCTAATTTCAAGATCATTGCCAATTTTTTATTGCATCGCATCGATCCGATGAAACCGTACATCATGCCTGTAAATCCTTTTGAAAACCACAAAGATGCCAAATCTAGTGTGGTTGGAATTAAGGAAACACTGCGCCATCTTAGAGACGGAAAACCATTAGGAATGTTTCCAGCGGGAGAAGTTTCTACCTATAAAGACGGTAAACTTGTTGTGGACAAAACCTGGGAAGAAGGTGCAATCAAAGTGATTCGAAAAGCACAGGTTCCAGTTGTTCCAATATATTTTCACGCCAAAAACAGTCGTTTGTTTTATTTTTTATCGAAAATAAATGGCACATTGAGAACCGCAAAACTGCCTTCGGAATTATTGACTCAGAAACATCGAATTATCAAAGTTCGGGTTGGAAAACCCATTTCGGTAAACGAACAAAACGAGCACAAAACAATCGAAGAATACTCTGAATTCTTGAGAAAGAAAACCTATATGCTGGCCAATCCGTTTGAGAAAGATAATAATTTCTTGAATACCGCAAATTTGAAACCTACCAAGAGTCCTAAAAAAATTGTTACTCCTGCCAATACTGAGAAAATGATTGACGAAGTGGAGGCTTTGAGAGATACTGATTGCAGATTGTTGCAAAGTAAAAATTATGAAGTATTTTTTGCTGAGGCAAAAAATATTCCTAATATTCTTCATGAAATTGGTCGATTGAGAGAAATTACTTTTAGAGAAGTAGGGGAAGGAACTAATGAATCTATAGATTTAGACAAATACGACAAATATTACCGCCACTTGTTTTTATGGGATGATGAAGCCAAAAAAATAGCCGGCGCCTATCGAATGGGCTTAGGAGCTGAAATTTACCCGAAATACGGAATGGACGGTTTTTACCTAAATGGTCTTTTCCGTTTTGAACCTGAATTACATGATATGATGCACAAATCCATCGAGATGGGTAGAGCTTTCATCATCAAAGATTACCAACAAAGACCAATGCCTTTGTTCTTATTATGGAGGGGAATTATTCACACAACACTTCATTATCCAGAACATAAATTTTTATTAGGCGGTGTCAGTATTAGCAATCAATTTTCTGATTTTTCAAAATCATTGATGATTGAGTTTATGAAATCGCACTATTACGATCCTTATATTGCGCAGTATATTCATCCGAAAAAAGAGTTCAAAGTAAAACTAAAAGACGCCGACAAAGATTTTGTTTTTAATGAAACCGAAGCCGACTTAAACAAGTTTGATAAAATTATCGATGAATTAGAACCTGGTGTTTTACGATTGCCGGTTTTGATCAAAAAATACATCAAACAAAACGCTCGTTTGGTTGCTTTTAATGTAGATCCATTATTCAACAATGCTATTGACGGTCTTATTTACCTCAGAATTTCTGATATTCCAGAAAGCACCATGAAACCCGTTATGGAAGAATACCAAGCGGAATTGGAACGAAAGCTGAATGATAAGGAAGAGTAGATTTTAGATTTTAGATTTTAGATTTTAGATTTTAGATTTTAGATTTTAGATTTTAGATTTTAGATTTTAGATTTTAGATTTTAGGCATAAAAAAAATCCCTTTCGGGATTTTTTTATTTCCAAATGGATTCTTTTAAAATAGAATCATAAGTGTTGTTTTCTACAAAGTAGGTTATTCGAACAATTTGATAACAAATCAGAAAACAAGCCAGGACATAGGCTAGCTTTTTGTTGTATAGAATGCTGTTTAGGTATTCTTTTTTGGTAATTAATTCTGCAACTAAAACAAGTATTGTAACTACGCAAAAAAGCACCACAAACGGTCCTAAAATGTGATAATACATGCTTTTGTATAAATCCCCTTCATAGAAATACACCAATGATTTGGTAATTCCACAGCCTGGACAAGGAAAACCAGTAAGCATTTTGAATGGGCATAAAGATTGATCTGTTTCGAGATGATTATTCTGGTTGTGTAACATTAAAAAAAACGGAATTACAAGGGTTATGACAGCCCCTATAATTCCGAATATTTTACGATCTTGTTTCATTATATTATGAATACAATTTATTGATTTCACTTTGTACAATCATAGCAGCAACCATAGGAAAGATTAATCCTAAAATCAATAGAAGAACAGAATCATCTTTCATTGGCAAACCCATTCTTTTATAAACTGCAGGCAAACCGTCTTTCCCAACCAAATAAAAGAAATATGCATTAATAGGATAACAACAACCAGCAAAAATAGCAATTGGTTGTGAAATAACTTCTTTTTCAACTACAGCGTTTAATACTTCTGATGCTTTTATATTCCAATAGATTAAATACAATCCACAGGTTAAAAAACTTAATATTAGCACTACAATTGGATCAACTTTAAAAGTTGGTATTGGATTTACAGGTGTGTTCCAAGTTTCGGGTTTTGAATTCTCCATTGATTGATTATTTATTGTTGTTGATTCGAATTAAATTATACTTCCGTTGTTCCAATTTCATTTATTTCCTCAAAGTCATTTTTTGGATCTGGACCGTATTCATTAGTGCCTTGATCACCTTCTGTGCAAGCCAAAATCAAATTATATATTGGTATAATAATGTACCATCCACTTTTACCTATATCGTGCATTCTTCTAACGCCAACTGCAAAAGAAGGGATTAAAACTGCAAAACCATAAAATGTACCCAACAATGCTAACTTTGGCGATACAGCTAAAGGAAGTATATAATTCAAAGGAATACTTATAAGAGTAGTGGCCAAGGCAAACATCCAATATTCTTTTCTTCTAGCTCTACCAGAAAAATTTGCATAATTCTCAAAAACGACTTTTTTGTACCATTCAATCATAATTTAATTTTTAGTTGGTTAGTCCCTACTCTTTTTTGGATTTTCAGTAACTCCTTAATGAGGCTAATTTATAAATTTTAACATTATAAACAATTAAAATCTTACATAAATATTATTTTCCGTACAAAGCCTTTATTTTATCGACAATCACTTGCGCCAATCTTTCGTGACTTTCGTACGTCCAACCCGCAATGTGCGGAGTCAATATCACTTTTCGCCCATCCAACAAATATTGAAAAGCTTCGGGGGTATTTTTGTCTTGAAATAAGGTTTCGAAAGATAATTTCTCATACTCCAATACATCCAAACCTGCCCCAAGTACTTTACCCGATTGCATTGCTCCAACCAAATCTGCCGTAATGATGTTCTTTCCTCTTGAGGTGTTAATAATCCAAATGTCTTTTGCAAAAGCATTTATAAAATTTGAGTTTACCATTTTGTCCGTCTCGGGTGTCCATGGAATGTGTAAACTCAACACATCTGTTCTTTGTTGCAATTCTTGTAACGAAACTTGCTTTGCATTGGCATCACCAACATTTTCTTTGATATCGTAACACAATACTTCTATATCAAATCCACGGAGCTTTTTGGCAAAAGCCTTTCCCATATTTCCGTAACCAATGATTCCAACGGTTTTACCGTCGAGTTCGTACCCTCTGTTTTTTTCTCTGTTCCATTCGCCAGAACGTATTTCGCTATCGGCTATGTTTAATTTATTGAAGAGTGACAAGATCATACCCAAAGTGTGTTCTGCAACAGCATTACAATTTCCTTCGGGTGCGGCAATCAATGCAATATTCTTGGATGTGGCATAGTCACAATCGATACTTTCCAGACCTGCTCCTACTCTAGCAATAAATTGTAAATTGGCAGCTTTATCTAAAAATTGTTTATCAATTTTGAAACGGCTACGAATTACAATTCCTTGATAATCTTGTATTTTGGCTTCAATTTCTTGTTTAGAAGACGTAAAATCGGCGTGATTGATAAAACCGGCTTGTTCCAACTGTTCCCAAAGCAAAGGATGATTGCTGTCAATATGAAGGATTTTGATTTCCATATAAAAAAGTATTGCTAAATTTAGATTTTCAAAATTACTTAAAAAATTGTAACTATTAAGCCTAATTAAAAGTAGACACGAATTTCACTAATTAGCACGAATTATATTCAATTTTAAAAATTAATTTCACGAAAATTATCAGTTCTTGAAAATTTGTGTAATTATAAGGACTGTGTTTTCGTGTAAATTAGTGAAATTCGTGTCTTTTTCCTTTTTAATTTGACGTTAATTTAGAATAAGCTGAATAGTTACAAAAAATCATGGTTTATGGATTGAACTAAAAATAATTAAGTTACAATCCGTAAATTAGCCATTTCCAAATAAATCCAACTCAAAAATGAAATTAACCAAAACATTTAATGCATTCTTTCATAGTGAGAAATCTGGAGGAATTATCCTTTTACTCGTTACAATCGGATCTTTACTTTTGGCGAATTCTGCTTTTCAAACGCAATACATATCGTTTTGGAATACGGAATTGGGCCATCACACGATAACCGAATGGATTAACGATGGTTTAATGACCATTTTCTTTTTACTTATTGGTTTAGAACTAGAACGAGAAATGTATCAAGGTGAATTGGCCGATATTAAAAATGCAATATTACCTATTTTTGGAGCTTTGGGCGGCATGATTGTACCTGCTGGAATTTTTCTGGCATTGAACTACGGTACTATTACTCAAAATGGAGCAGGAATTCCTATGGCAACAGATATTGCCTTTGCAATTGGTGTTTTGTCACTTTTGGGCAAAAGAATACCCACTTCCTTAAAAGTATTTTTGACAGCCTTGGCCGTAATTGATGACTTAGGAGCCATATTGGTTATTGCCATTTTTTATACTCAAACCATTGCTTTTGATAATTTGTTTTATGCATTTGCAGTTATGGGATTCCTTTTTATTCTAAACCGTAGAAAGGTACACCACCTAGCTCCTTACTTAATTGGCGGCGCTTTTATGTGGTACTTTATGCTGAATTCGGGTGTACACGCCACCATTACTGGTGTTTTATTGGCATTTGTTATTCCGTTTGGAGATGGCGGAAAACAAACTGCTTCTTACCGATTACAGCATTTTTTGCACCAGCCTGTTGCTTTTATTATTCTTCCTTTGTTTGCCATTGCAAATACCTGCCTTCCGATAGAATCCGATTGGCATGAAGGATTGAGTCATGAAAATTCTATTGGAATCATTCTAGGACTAGTTGTTGGAAAACCACTTGGAATCTGGTTTTTCTCCTTTCTAGCGGTCACTTTAGGCATTTGTACTTTGCCAAAAGATTTAAAATGGAAAAACATTTTGGGAGCAGGAATGCTAGGTGGAATTGGATTTACCATGTCCATTTTTATAACATTATTGGCTTTTAAAAATGATGGTGAAGAAATCATTACGTATTCCAAAATTGCCATTTTAATAGCTTCATTTCTATCGGGAACAATTGGCTTTTTATGGCTGAAGTTCACTTTCAAAATACCCATAAAACAATTAAAGTCAAAAAAATAAGACAAAAAAAATAGTCTAGAAAAAGGTAAAAAAGAAATTTTATCCTTTTCTTTGCGCCTCATTTTGTACAAGTATTCACATTAAAAACTTGTAACAAACAAAACCATGAAAAAAATTTATTTTATACCCTTATTGTGTTTTGTATTTTTGTTTCAAAGCTGTTTTGAAGTCATTGAAGAAGTGAAAATGAAAGACGATGGTTCCGGACATTTCAATTTTGTAATTAATTTTAGTCAAAGCAAAACTAAAATCAATTCAGTGCTGAAGATGCAAAAAGTAAATGGCTATAAAATTCCTTCCAAAGACGAAATTAAAAAAGAAGCATCCAAACTAGAAGCACTTGCTCAAAATACTACTGGAATATCCAATGTAAAAACCAACATCGATTTAACAAATTATATTTTTGTGGTGGATTTGGACTTTCACAAGATTACGAATCTCAATGCCGTTTTTTTGAAACTAAAAAACAGTAAAAAAATTGATCCGAGTATCACAACAGACTATTTTACTTTTAATGACAAGAAATTTATTCGCAGTCAAAAAGTACCCATTAAAGCACTTTATGACAAATTGGAAAAAGCGGATAAGGAAGTTTTTGAAACCGCAAAATACACTTCTGTATATAAATTTGATTCGACTATAAAATCATTTTCGAATAAAAATGCTACTCCGTCCAAAAGCAAAAAAGCCATCAAAATAAACGGATCCGTCCTCAACGTGATTAACGGAAACGAGAAAATCGAAAACACCATTATACTCAACTAAAAATCAATGAAAAAAATTTTATTATTTCTTATTCTTTGCTCTTCAACAACCCTATTTGCTCAAGACCTAGCCAACAAAGTTCCAGAAAATGCTCCTTTTGCCTTGTGTTTTAATGGCAAAAACCTAAATGAAAAAGTATCCCTAAAAACAATTCAAGAATACCCGTGGATGCAGGCTCTATTAGAAAAAGAATTAAAATTTTTACCCAAAGATTTAAGCCAAACGGGTATTGATCTTACCAATAAACACTATCAATATTACATTAACAAAGATACGGTGATGAATTATGTGGTATTGATTCCGTTGAATAATTCGGCCTTATTCGAAAAATTAATACAAAATAAATACGTAGACAGTCTAAAAGTAAAAAAACAGGATAGTTATTCTAGTGTTTGTACTACCAAAAACCATCATTTGGCCTGGAATGATAAATTTGCCATTTTAGTTAATGCCAGTTATACAAAACCTTACACCAACAAGTACAACGACTCTGATCCCTATTCGGACTTAACTTATATGGACTCAACAGCGGTTATAGTAGATTCCGCTGCGGTTGCTTATGATTATGAAGCACCTGCATACGTTCAAGAAGTGGAAGCAAAACCAATTCCTGAAAAAAAGTCAAAATCCAAAAAAGGAAAAAAATCCAAAAAAGTAAAGGAAACACCAATAATTGAAGAGCCTACCGAGGAAGAAATTTATGCCGCTCAAGACAAAGCCAATGCAGAACTAGAAGAAACCAATAGAAAACTTCTGGAACTTGAAAACAAAAAAAATGACTCCATCGAAAGTTTGAAAATAGATCCTGTTGTAAACTTGATTTTCAAAGATGCTTTTGAAAACAAAACAGAGACTTCGACTTTAAATAGTTCCATTTTTAAAAACAACAATCCAAAATCTGACTTTTTTGTATTTGCAGATATTGATGCTTTGACCAACCAAGTGTATTCTTCTTTTCTGGGAGCCAATTCTTCTTTGGCTGGAATATACAAAAATGGTGTTTTAAACAGTACTTTCTATGCGAATGGGTATTTTGAAAAGGACAGAATTCGTTTAAGTCAAGCCATGACTCCTAAAAATGAGGAAACCAAAAAATCGTTTCAAGAAATGCTTAATTCCAAAATTGACAAAAATCTATTGAACTACGTTGGAAATAATGTTTTAGGTTATTATTCTATTGCGATGGACACCCAAGCCATTATGAATTATGAATATAAAATTTTGAAAACCACTTTGAATTCGGCTTATCAGTCATATACCAAAGATACTAGTGGTAACGAAGCCGATGTTTTGATAGATGCCATTGCACTATTGTTGGATGAAAAAGCCATAGCCGATTTGATTCCTGGAAACGCTCTTTTTGTATTGCATGACCTCAAAAAAGTAGAGCGTGAATTTGTAACGATAGACTACGATGAAAACTACGAACAAATTGAAACCAAAGGAACCAAAGAAGAAATTCAACCCGATTTCACCTTTATGATGAATACCCGAAATGAGTCTTTTGTCAACAAATTACTGCAACTCCCTTTGAACAAAAGTAAATTTACCGCTACCGATTATCAATTGACCAATGGGTATTATACCATTCATTTTGAAAAAGACAACATTCTTGAAAATTTATATATCGGAATGAAAAATGGAGTTGTAATGATCACTACTTCCAAAGTAAATGTAGAAAACCTCATCCAGCAAATGGTAATGCCATTGCAAGCCAATTTCAAAAAATCAATTTCAAAAAATAATACTGCGGCTTGGATTGATCTTCAAAAAATAATTTCGGCTTCTAAAACCGAATTTGACAAAGACACTAAAACCAACTACTTTGACATTGCACTAAAAAATGCAGGTGAAATTACTATGGAAACCAAATTCAAAAACGGAGCCATTACTACAGAAGCAACTTACACTATTAAGGGAGAACACACTAATAGCTTGCACTATTTCTTTGATGTAATCGATGAAATGTATAACGAAAGCAAAAAAGAGACAACGGTAACTGAGTAATTGATGAAGCCCGTAAAACATTATTTTTATAAAATTGCCATACTTCTTATCGCTTTAGGGAGTATGGCAATACTGTTTTGGTTTGGGTTTCATAAAAGATTTGACGCTCAATGTATTCCCCAAACTGCCGATGGAATCATTATGGCAGATGTAAAAAACATTCGAAATCATTTTATCATTTCCTTTCTGAAGAATCCAACAAAATGGCGAGAAATTGAAACAAAAAAGAGTTTTGACTTGACCGATTTCGGAATAGAAACACCTGATTATTTGGCTATTTTTCACCTCGAAAACCAACCCATTTCCCAATGGCATAGCGTTGCCCAATTAGAAAATGAAACCGAATTTGAAAAAGCAATACTCAAAAAGCATTTCCAAAAAAAAAAACTCAAAAACGGAATGCCTTCTTATTTCTCCAAATCATTGGGGATATACATTATAAAACATTCCAACCAAATTCTGATTTCCAAAGTTGATGAAACTCAAAAGTCAATCGCTGCAAAAACCGCCGAAGAATTGTTTTTGAAAAAACATTTTTTAGAAGGCAATTCAATTCAAAATACAATAGACACTCCCAATGCAATAACCGTTTGGATTAAGAAAAACACTTTTCTGGAAAAAGATGCAATGGTAAGTTTAAATTTTAAAGGTCAAGATATAATAGCTGAAGGACTGCTACAACTGAATTCGGAGTATAAAAAAACGACTTTATTTACTCAAAACCCAAATGCAGTATTGTCTTTGGGATTTGATTTTGAAATGATTCGGAGTCAAACCATATTCCAAGACCATTTAGTTCAAATCAACAAATTGGTAGGTTTTGACATGGATTCCATTATGGTTCATCATCCCAGCAAAACCGAATTGATTTTTAATGGAATGGTCGAAAAGAAACAATCGGCTATTAGTTTTGATTATGATGACGACTTTAATCCGGTAAAGAAAGTAGTTGTTCGTACCAGTCGAGAACCTTCCTTTTATTTTTCTATACAAACCAAGAACGCTCCAAAAATTTATACCTATCTGAAAACCAAAAACGCAATTGACAACCGACAGCTCTTTGTGAATTTCCCTTTGGCACCGACTCAAACTTCGGTAAAAAACAACACATTAGTATTTGAAGCCAATCTCCCAAAAGCCAGAAAATTAAACTCTTTACTATCCAAAATTGGTTATCTGCGAATAAATTTTAATAAACTTCAACCTCAAGATTGGCGTTTTATCATAGGTAGAAATAAAAATCTGGCACTTTTAAAATCATTCAAAACTTTTGAAATGGATTTAAATTTAGAAAAAAATACGGGTCATTTTAAAGCCCACTTGATGGCAAAATAAACTTTATGTTGTGCTATTTTTCCTAACTCTTACGTAAAAATACGCGTTATGACGTATTTTTTATCTCTAATATACCGATTTCTATATATTTGTCGTTTGTATGTAGTCAATATTATTTGACGATTTAAATTAGACACCACTTTTTATGGGAAACATTACACTAACCAGACGCGCATTATTTACTAAATTACTAAAAAAGTTATTGGTAAATGCCCAAGAAAAAGATCCCTTATTCGAGAAATACTCACGCAAAATATACAATGGCCGTCGTTATTCTTCCTTAACGAATCCCAAAAAAGAAGTGACTGGTAAATCGGGACCAGAGACGGAGCGTGTCACCAATGTTACAAGCGGACTCAAACCGTATACTGGACCATGGACTACGGCTGAAGCGTTGCATTTATTGAAAAGAACTGGTTTTGGATTCAAAAAAACGGATGTCGATACGCTTTTGGGGCTTTCGATGAATCAAGCAGTTGATTTAGTTTTGACCATAAATAATACACCGCCTGCCCCGCCAGTCAATCATTATAATAATGAAGAACCAGACGAAAACGGATTACCGTATGGAGCAGATTGGACTAATAATGCTTTTATTGGCGATAAAATAGGAAATGACACCAATGGCAATCGAACTTCGGGTTTAAGTTCTTGGTCTTTGGGTCTTGCTTTTAATCAAGACATTACTATTCGTGAAAAAATGGTGCTGTTTTGGTATCATTTTATTCCCATAGATTTTGAATTTGTAAAGCAATCTTCGAATGAGTTTAGCAATACCAATTCGGCTCGTATTTGCTACAAATACATGAAAATGTTTCGCGATAATGCTACTGGCAATTTCAAATCCTTAATTCGAAACATGGCCACGCAACCCGCGATGATGTTTTACTTAAACAATCAAGCCAATACCAAATCGGCACCCGATGAGAATTTTGCTCGTGAGGTGATGGAACTTTTTACGCTAGGCAAAGAAGACGGAAGCCAATATGGAGAACCCGACGTAATTCAGGCCGCCAAAGTGCTTACTGGTTGGAGAGTCCAAAACTTGAATACTACCAACGAAGCGACCAATTTTGTTGCCAATATACATGATACAAGTTCCAAACGTTTTTCGGCTTTCTTTAATAACACTGTAATTCCAAATACAGGTGCTGGAGAATTGGATTTGTTCTTTGACATGATCTTCTCCAAATCAAAAGTGGTTTCCGAATACATTTGTCGCCGTTTGTACCGATTCTTTGTGTATTATGATATTGATGCCAACATCGAAGCCAACGTAATTGTTCCTTTGGCACAACATTTTGTGACCAACAATTGGAATATCCTTCCTGTTTTGGACCGATTGTTCAAGAGTGAACACTTTTTTGACATGGCCAATCGTGGCGTATATATCAAATCGCCATTGGATGTAATTGTGGGAACTATGCGTACCTTCAACATGAATTACAATGTAGCCGATGCCACCAATTACGAAGCACAATACGATCTTTGGAACACCTTCAACTATGCTATGTACGACATGCAACAAGCTATGGGAGCGATTCCAAATGTAGCGGGTTGGCAAGCTTTTTACCAAAAACCAAGTTTCCATGAGTATTGGATCAATTCCAATTCGATTCAAAGACGTTATGGTCTTATCGAATATTTGTTTTATGGCTTTGATATCGAAAAAAATGGATATACGACACGAATGGAGGTTGATGTAATGGCTTTTGTCAAGCAGTTTCCAAATGCCATTTGCGAAGATCCAAACTTATTGATTAATGAATGCATCAAATATTTAGTACCAATTGATTTTAGTTTGTCTGCCAAAAATGCCATAAAAACACAAACACTGTTAACGGGTCAAGATGCCGATTATTATTGGTCTGGTGCTTGGCGTTTCTACATAAACGATCCTAGTGATATGAACCTACAGACGGTAAAAACCAGAGTACGAAGTTTGCTATTAACGATTGTTGAATTTGCCGAATATCAGTTGATGTAGGTGTTTTTAAAGATGCTAAGATTCTGAGTTACTAAGATGCTAAGAAACTTATAAACTCAAAATCTTAGAAAATCAGGAACTTAGGAACTTTGAAGTTTAGAAACTAAATAATAAAAATGGAAAGAAGAAAATTTTTAAAGACAACGGCCATTGCATCGACAATACCTTTGGTTTTCAATCATATACCAGTAATGGCATCGTCACAAATTGATAGTGAAAGTTTGCAATTACTGGCAACAGCTGCTGCAGGTTGCGGAAAAATATTAGTTATTATTCAGATGAATGGTGGAAACGATGGTTTGAACATGGTTTTACCCAGAGACAAATGGAGTGAGTTAACCAATGCTCGTTCCAATATTTTGATGAAAGAAACCGATGTTTTGCCTTTGCATTACAACGAAACGACAGGTTTGCATCCGGCAATGACAGAAATGCAACAATTGTACAACAATGGTAAAATGTTGATCGTTCAAGGAGTCTCTTATCCCAATCCAAGTTATAGCCACTTTCGAGCTACAGATATTTGGTTTACTGCATCGGACAGTGACAAATCATTGTCTTCGGGTTGGTTGGGAAGAGCATTGGACTCGGTCTATCCCGGTTTTCCAAAAGCATATCCCAATACAGACATGCCCGATCCATTGGCGATCCAAATAGGTTCTACTTTACCCTTTTCGCTGCAAGGCCCTACCATAAATATGGCGTATAGTGTTCCAAGACCAGAAGATTTATTGAATGTAATCAATGCTACTTCAGATCCAGCGCCCAACTCAGATTATGGTCACGAACTGACTTTTTTGAGGTTGATGAAGGATCAAAGTAATGCGTATCGTGATGTGATTCAAAAAGCGTATAATGTTCCCAAAGCACAATTACCAACTTATCCCAACAAAAATGGCTTGGCCGATCAATTAAAAATAGTTGCCAAATTGATAAATGGAGGATTACAAACACCAATATATGTGGTGAATCATCCAAAAGGGTTTGACAGTCATGAAAATCAAGTGATGGATTCGGATAGAAAACTGGGCAAACAAGCCGAAAATTTGACCATACTCTCTCAAGCCATAGGTGCTTTTCAGGAAGATTTAAAGTTAATGGGAAAAGCAGATATAGTAACTGGAATGACGTTTAGTGAATTTGGTCGCCGAATCAAAAGCAATGACAGTGCTGGAACCGATCATGGTTCTGGAGCTCCTGTACTCTTTTTTGGTGCAGCATTGAATACCGGCAGAGGAACAGTAGAAGGAACACCAAACCCTGTCTCTGGAATGGTGGGTACTTCACCAAACTTACCGCAAAACGCAACGGTCAATGACCAAGTGCCTTTTCAGCATGATTTTAGACAAATATATGCAACCATCATGCAAGATTGGTTGTGTATGACCGAAGCACAGTCTGATGCTGTTTTAGGTGGCTCTTTTGAAAAGCTACCAATTTTCAAAACGGACAAATCGATATACTATCCGAATGCCGATTTTATGAAGATTTTTCCAAATCCGATAACGACTAGTCAGATCAATGTACAGTTTTATAATTTTATAAATAGCACTGTTGAAGTCAGTATTTATTCTATGTTGGGTTCTAAAATTTTTGGAAATTCTTATGCTGTAGATGGCGATATTTTGAGTTTTAATACCAACAAAATGTTCTCAACTGGCACTTATATTGTTCAAGTAATTTATAATGGAACCAAATTTAATGCCAAGATGATCGTGTTGTAGTTAAAACCAATATGTGTCTTTTGAATAGATTGATAAACATAGGAGTAATATAAGTTTTAATTTGAATAACATTGAGTTAAAACAAAAGTTCATTTAAGCAAAGTCACTAGAACCTGTAAGACTGTTTTTGACTTAAATTAATGCGTTGCTGTTAATTTATTTTATTATAGTTCGAAAAGTCAAATTAATTCGTGGTTTAGTAACCAATTTTGTGGGAGGCAAACGATGTAACCAATGGGTTTGGGTGGCATCCTTCATGACCAATAAACTACCATTTTCTAATACTATCGAAACTGTTTCTTTGGTGTCTTTGTGCTTGAAAGAAAATTTGCGTTCGGCTCCAAAACTTACAGAACCTATGGCTCCGTTCTTTTTTAAATCTTTTTCTGCATCACTATGCCAAGCCATACCTTCATTGCCGTTGTGATATAAGTTTAACAAACAAGAATTGAATTTCTCTCCTGTTTTCTCTTCAATTACAAATTTTAATTCCATTAATTCTTTGGTCCAAGGCAAAGCTTTCTTTGTAGTATTGGAATACGTATATTCAAATTCCAAATCTCCATACCAAGCAACTTTTCGTTTTGTAATGATGCGTTTACCAAAAATAATGGCTTCATCATTTCTCCACTCGATAGTGTTCATTAGAATATCAAAATACTGATTTGCTTCTTGGAACGCAAAAATTTTTGCATAATAATTCACCGTACCTTCTTTGGGAAGTAGGTTTTTTTTATAATCAAATTCGGTACTGAATAAATCCATTATAGTCATTTTAAATAATATCAAATATAAGGATTGTTGAGCCAATTCCATTTCCTCAAGGTCTGTTTTGTAATTTCGTCTCATCCAAAAGTCGAGACGAAATGACAAACTTGTGTGAAAATTAATAAGGAAACGAGATTGATTCTTAAAAACTTATCAGTTCTCATAATATTCAAAAGCATCAATTATGTCAAGATAAGTACCATCAAATCCGGCATCAAGAATCCTTTTAACATACGAATTATCGTCGCCATAGATGACTTTTTTCCATTCTGTATCCCAAAATTTAACTTTAAAATTCCCTTTCCAATCTGGGTTTTCGGCATCTAGCCAGTTGGGTTTAGAAGTATTCCAGCTGTTTTGCCAATAAAATCGGTAGTTTTCGGCTTCGCCTATAGACATATAAGAGACTACTAACCTTTTGCCCCCATTGGCTTTATTTTTTAAGGCACTAATTTCTGCCTTCGTAAAAGGAGTTCCGTCATTAAAATACAAATCCATTATAACCAGATCATAGTTGGTAGCTGTTACAGCGTTTATAAAAGCTGTTTTTGTTGTATATTTTTCTGGATTTATTAGGTATAAAAAATTCTTGACCTGAGACATAGCTGTTATAACAGCATTATTCTCCAGATAAATTGAAGTTGTAGGGATATTATTCAATTCTCTGTGATCTGCTGCAAAAGAAACATAACCTGATTTGTTGTTTTCAAAATACGAACTATTCATTTTGGATACTGTACTACAATAATCGATTACCAGAATTTTTTTATTAGTGTTTTTAGAAAGATTCAAAAAATCTTTTAAGTAAAGGGTTGTCGTTACAGGAGTGGCTTGATCATCATTATCATATCCATACAATAAATCTTCTTGACCGTTGGCATCGATTGCATTTAGGTAAGCATTATTTGAGACAGTCGTACTTTCTCCGTCATTACTCACTAGTTCAATCCCATTTTGAGGAATGATATTGAAATTAGAATTTTTTGCTTTTGCATATTGGCTAATTTCTATCACAAAATCCCTCATTTTTTGTTTGGCATTAGACACCGAATCTGGTTCTGACTTCTCATCTTTAGAACAAGAAACAAAAAGAATTATAAATAATAGCGCATGGTTTAGGAATCTCATAAAGTCTTTTAATTTTTTATAGTAACGTTTAAAAAAAAATAAAATTGCAAATATTCAGTAGCTTACAATTATTAATTGCTTTATCAGGCTATTAAATCCAAACTTATCAGAAATCAATTATTTATTCATTTGTAAAATTCACTGTAAATGGACTTTTTTTTCCAAAAATTCAAAATGAACCCATAATAAAATTATATTTTTGCGTTGTATTTAAAACAAAAACTTATGAAAAAACTTATTCTTTTAATCGCCTTCGGATTTATTACAAATGGCGTTATGGCTCAAAGTCCACTTGAAGAAGGTGGTGTACAATTAAATGCAGGAGTTGGTACTTCTGGTTGGGGAATTCCAGTTTATTTTGGTTTGGATTATGGTATTGCAAAAGACTTTACTTTGGGAGGTCAAATATCTTTTCAATCTGATGATTACAATGACAACAACAAAAATTACAATTCATCTGCAGTAGGCATTAGTGGTAACGGAAATTATCACTTTAATAGTTTATTAAACATTCCAAGTAAATTTGACTTTTATGCAGGTGCAAGTCTTACTTATTATATTTGGAATTACGACAACAACAATCACCCAGACAATACGTCTCTAGGACTTGGACTTCAAGTTGGTGGACGTTATTTCTTTAGTAATAATTTTGGAGTTAATCTAGAATTAGGTGGAAATACTGGTACTAGTGGCGCTAAAGTAGGAGTTACTTTCAAAATCTAGTTATTTAATCTGCAATTTTTAAAACCATCTGACAAATTCAGGTGGTTTTTTTTTGCCTTTAGCCAAACTTTTCTGTCTCAAGAATATTAGTATATTTGTACAAAACAAATCAAAAATGAAATCAAGATTACTCTACATTTTTCTACTTACTATTACATTTGTTTCTGCCCAAAAAAATGATCTTCAACTAGATAAAATCTCAAATTCTGAGATGAAAATGGCAAATAAAAAAATGAATTTGAAGGTAAATCCCAATACTCAAAATTATGATATAACCTATCACAAACTGGAAATTACGGTTGATCCAGCGATTTATTTTATAAACGGAAAAGTGACAACAACTTTCACGGCATTATCCAATCTTACTTCAGTTACGTTTGACTTAACCAATCAATTAAATGTAAGTAGCATCACTCAAAACGGAATACCATTGCCTTTTGTTCAAAATACCAACAATGAATTGGTAATAACATTAGCAAACGCAATTAATACTGGAGCTTCCACAACCCTGGTTATTACTTATGCTGGTGCTCCTGCAAATGGAGAACAAGCATTTACGACTTCTACACACAATGGATCAGCAGTATTGTACACCCTTTCCGAGCCTTATGGCGCAAGAGATTGGTGGCCTTGCAAGCAAGATTTGAATGATAAGGCAGATGCTATCGATGTGTACATTACAGCACCATCTCAATATGTAAGTGTTTCCAATGGAGTTGAGCCTGCAACTCCAGTGATTAATGGAGCTAGCAAAACCACTCATTTTCGCCATGTATATCCCATACCTGCTTATTTGATAGCCATCGCTGTAACCAATTACAGTGTTTACAATCAAACGGGAGGAACCTCTCCCAACCAATACCCAATCATCAACTATATTTATCCCGAGACTTTACCAAACGTACAAACGCAATTGGATCAAACTCCTTTGATTTTGAATTTATTCGAAAGCCTATTTGAAATCTATCCTTTTCACAAAGAAAAATACGGTCATGCTCAATTTGGCTGGGGAGGCGGAATGGAACATACCACAGTTTCGTTTATGAATAATTTTAGCCGAAGTCTCATCGCTCACGAAATGGCTCACCAATGGTTTGGTGACAAAATCACTTGTGGCGATTGGAAAAACATATGGTTAAACGAAGGATTTGCCACTTACGTTGCCGCTTTGGTGATCGAAAACTTTGATGGTCAAGCTGCTTTTGTAACCGAAAAGAACAAAATGATCAATAATATTACTTCCCAAACAAACGGAGCTGTCTATTTGACCGATGCCGAACTGACGGATGTCAATAGAATTTTCAGCTCTAGATTAACGTATAATAAAGGGGCGATGGTACTGAATATGCTCCGTTTTAAAATGGGAGATGTCTTGTTTTTTCAAGGTATAAAAAACTACTTAAAAGACAGCAATCTAGCCTACAAATATGCCAAAACTCCCGATTTGCAATTGCATTTGGAAGCGGTTTACGGTAGTAGTTTGACCGAATTTTTTAATGATTGGATTTACAACCAAGGTTATCCAATTTACAGTATCACGGCACAAAATTTGGGCGGTGGTCAAGCCAAGCTTACAGTTAATCAAACACAATCGGATGCTTCGGTTTCCTTTTTTGAAATGCCAGTGCCTGTACGTGTTTTTGGTAGTGGTGGCCAACAATTGGATTTAGTTTTAAACAACACATCAAATGGGCAAAGTTTTACAGAAAACGTACCTTTTACCATAACGAGTGTCACTTTTGACCCGAATAAAAATATTATATCCAAAAACAATACTGCAACTCTAGGCCAAGAAAATTTTGAGTTGAATGATTCACAATTGTATTTAAATCCATCCAATAACATGCTTACCCTTGCTTTACCAAACGGAAAAACGATTGAGAAAACGGTCTTTTACAACGTGTCAGGCCAAAAAATAATGACCAGCAATTCGGCAAGTTCTTGGGATATTAGCTCTTGGGCTACAGGAATTTATTTTATAAAAGTTTACACCGATTCTGGGTCTAAGAAATTGAAGTTTGTAAAGAATTAAGCGTTACAAAAAGACACGCAAAAGAGACACAGAGAGTCGCAAAGGTTTTTTAAATTTTCTTTGCATGTCTTTATGGTTTTCTTTTATGACTTTGGGATATAATAAAATATGACTGTCTGTAACTAATACCAATAAAGATTAATACTCGATTATACCATTTAACCTTTGATTTTACTGTAATAAAACGCATCGTCTCTTCAAGTGATTTAGAAAAGTAATGCGAGAGCTTTACTTTTCTAAATTGTATCGAGAAGCCTACTAGATGCGGGTTCTCGATACATTTCATAAAAAAAAAGCTATCGCATTTTTTAACTAAACACTCGAACAGACGTAGATCTAGATTGTTTTATAAAAGTAAATTTAAAGTCTAAACAGTATTAAATAAATATAAAAACTTAAAGATGTTTATTTGATACAGATTCCACAAATTTTCACAGATTGATTTGTGAAATTTGTGGAATCTGTGTCAAAAAATCAATCGAGTTCTGCTAAACGGATAGTCATAGAAAAAACTACTCTCTTTTAATCTCATGACCCACGAATTCTTCCAAAACAGCAAACATATCGTCTACCGAAAGTACTTCGAAATCGGGATGAGATTTTAGAAAATTGGCATTCAAAGTAACCAGATTTTCTTCAATTTCAAAAAAAGTGTCGTTGTTAAGCAAATCTCTAATAGGGTTTACGCCTTCCAGTTTTCCTTTCAGGAATTTACTGAGCTTAACACTGCTCATTAACTTTACTTTCTTGCATTGCTGTTGAAATAATTCCAAATGTTTCGGGGCGCCAATTAATGCCAAACCTTCTTCTATCAATTCATTCAACTCTTTGTTCCAGCTTGAATTGTAAACAAACTGAGCAAAATTGCCTTCTGTATATTGAGAATAATAATAATCTAAATAATAACTCATTAAAGCGTCTTCATGAATCAAATCGTCGTTCACACCTTCCTCCCGCATTAAATTGATTACCGAAATATTAGAGTGAATTAGATCTTGACCATTTTCACTGTTCATTGCGCTTTCTGAAACTATTATTCTACCGAATTCCATAGGGTTTGTATTTTGAATATTTGATGCAAATTTCGGGTAAATAAAAACAGGAAAGAAATTCAAAGTGATTTATATAATATCAAATCTGTTATTCTTGTTTTTTCTGATTCATTTTTGTGACCAAAGCTTTCAACCGCAATGCCTGTGCTTTTTTCTCTTCTTGAAGTTTAGTCTTCTTTCGATTGAGCAATTTGGTATGCAAAGCCTTGTTTTTGGTGTTTTTTTCGGGACCTTTTGCCATGATTTTTAATCGTATTTGGGTATAAAGGTAAAGACATTCAAGATAATTAGAAAAGGTGTTTCTATTATTGACTCTTGTCTTCTGCAAAGTTCTCCAGTTCCTTTTTTACTTCTTCCAGTAATTGTTTTTCGGTTGGTAAGTACAAATTGTATTGACTAGCTATGATATTTTTATTGTTTTCGGGTAACGAGAATTTAACTACACCATCGTTTTTATTGGCACAAAGTAAGATTCCGATGGTTTGATTTTCGTTATCATTTTTCTCTATTCGGTCGTAATAGTTGACATACATTTGCAACTGACCAATGTCTTGATGTGTCAATTTTTCGGTTTTTATTTCTATAATTACAAAACATTGCAATAAGCGATTGTAAAAAACCAAATCTACAAAAAAATCATCACCATCGATATGAATTCGTCTTTGTCTAGCGACAAAGGCAAAGCCATTTCCTAACTCCAACAAAAAATCTTGCAGGTGAGTAATAATGGCCGTTTCTAAATCTCTTTCGTAGTAAGAAGCTTCCCGTTTCAATTCCAGAAATTCCAAAACCATTGGGTCTTTTATAATTTGTCTGGCATCTGAGGGCAATTTTTCGTTTCTTGCCACTGCCAAAACATCCTTTCTGTCGCTACTCATTAAAAGTCGCTCCCAAAGACTGGTATTTATTTGGCGTTCCATCTGGCGAGTATTCCAATTATTTTTTACTGTTTCGGCTATATAAAAATCAATTTTATCTTGACTATCTAAGCGAATAATGAGTTTATAATGTGTCCAGCTCAATTGCGAACGCAGTGCGTTCGCAATTGGAAATGTGCGATAAAATTGTCTAAATAATTCGATTTGCCGTTTCGAATAGCCACTTCCGTATTCAGGTTCAAGTTCTTGAGCAATGAATTGAATTAAATACGTCCCGTAATCGGCGCGGTCTTTTCCTTGTTGTTCTTCCTCAAAAATACGTTTGCCAATTGTCCAATACATTAGTGTTCGCTCGTTGTCAACAGCTCTGATGGCTTTGTCCTGAGCAAGAGCAATAATGGATTTAATATCTGGGATTATGGATTGATTTTGAAGCATTTTGAATGAATTATTGATACAATATACAAAAATACTAAAAATGTTACAAAATAAGATTCCGATTATATTAAACGTAATCGTTTTTTACCCTAAATCTTTCTGAAGAAGACAACTAAACTTGATTGTCTTGTAGCATTAAGCAACGATTTTAAATTTTGCATTAATTAAAAAAGTCTAGCAGTTGTACAATTATAAAATTAATGGCTTTGCAGAATCCCATAGCCCAGATAGCAGTGAAAATCCTTTTGCGCCGGTGTTCGGCACAAAAGATTGCAACGGATAGCGGGAAATAGCTTCTAATAAATACAAACACAACTTTTTATTTTCAACAATTACATTCATAAAAAAAACGGAAATAACTTTTGAAAAGTCATTTCCGTTTTCATCCTACATTCCAAAAGATGCAGAATCCAATACCAGAAAAAATGTATTATCTGATATAAACTGAGATAGCGTTACCGTTTTTTAATTTTAAATCAGTAAGTGTAAGATTCACAATGTCATAAGTAGTAGTTACTCCATTTATTACAGTTGTCAATTTACTGTCTCCTTTTGCAAAAGTTCCCGTAATTGTAGTTAACGCGCATGGACTAACAGAAGAATCATAATCTCCAGAAATTAATGTGTTATTAATCTTTAAATCCATATAATCATGGTCGCAGCCACTTACATTTTGTGGCGGATCAGACAGTGTTTCTACACCATTAACATTGGTGCCTACTTTGACAATACTCCATTTTCCAGCTATCGGAGCTAACGTATCTCCTTCGTTTTCATCATTTGAATTACAAGACGTTGCAAATAATCCGATACTTAATGCTAATGCAAATAATATGCTTCTAGTTTTCATGTTCTATTTTTTTATTATTAATAATGGCTAAATTAGTTTTAGAGTGTATGAAAAAAGTTATATAATTATTGCTATAGTTTGCATTATTATTTTGGCATTTAAAAAATCACTACACACATCAAAGAATAGAAGTCACTTCTGTTTTTTCTTTAAAAAGAAAAAGATTATTTCACACAAATTGATTTACAGCGGAGTTCAGTGAATATATTTGCAACGGATAGCGGGATTAGTCCCTAATCCTTCGATTTCGCTCAGGATGACAAAAAATAATTGCTTATTTTTGCAACAAATTAAACTGAATTATGTTACAGAATCCAAAAAGATATACGATTACAGCGGCATTGCCTTATACAAACGGGCCTATACACATTGGACATTTGGCGGGGGTTTACGTGCCTTCGGACATTTATTCTCGTTATTTGCGTTTGCAGGGAAGAGACGTTTTGTTTGTTTGCGGAAGCGATGAACACGGCGTTGCCATTTCGATGAAAGCTAAAAAAGAAGGCATTACACCTCAGGAAGTAATTGATAAATACGATGGAATTATTAGAAAATCATTCTCTGATTTCGGAATTTCATTTGACAATTACTCTAGAACTTCGGCAAAAATTCATCACGATACTGCTTCGGAATTTTTCAAGAAACTATATGATAAAGGTGATTTTATTGAAGAAGTAACAGAGCAATTGTATGATGCCAAAGCGGATCAGTTTTTGGCTGACCGTTTTGTGGTGGGAACTTGCCCTAAATGTGGTAACGAAGAAGCCTATGGTGATCAATGCGAAAAATGTGGTTCTACGCTAAACGCAACTGACTTAATCAACCCAAAATCGACCATTACTGGTGAAACTCCTATTTTGAAATCTACGAAACACTGGTTTTTGCCTTTGGATCGTTATACGGATTTTTTGACCGAATGGATACTTGTTGGGCATAAAAACGACTGGAAACCGAATGTTTACGGACAAGTAAAATCATGGATTGATGGCGGACTAGAACCTCGCGCAGTAACACGTGACCTCGATTGGGGAATTGACGTACCTGTAGAAGGTGCCGAAGGAAAAAAATTGTACGTATGGTTTGATGCACCAATTGGGTACATTTCATCCACAAAAGAATGGGCTTTACGCGAAGGAAAAGATTGGGAACCGTATTGGAAAGATCAGGATACAAAACTAGTTCACTTCATAGGGAAAGACAATATTGTTTTTCACTGTGTAATTTTCCCTGCGATGCTAAAAGCCGAAGGAAGCTACATTCTGCCAGATAATGTACCTGCAAATGAGTTCTTGAATTTAGAAGGAAACAAATTGTCGACGTCTAAAAACTGGGCCGTTTGGTTGCACGAATACTTGGAAGAATTTCCGAATCAGCAAGATGTTTTGCGTTATGCTTTGACTTCAAACGCACCTGAAACAAAAGACAATGATTTTACTTGGAAAGATTTTCAGGCGAGAAACAACAATGAATTGGTAGCGATTTATGGCAATTTCATTAATCGTGTGGTGGTGTTGACCAATAAATATTACGAAGGAATAGTACCTCAACCGAATGAATTATCAGAAGTTGATGAAGCTACTTTGACTGAATTGAAAGCCTATCCAGCAGTGATTTCGAGTTCATTGGAAAGATATAGATTTAGAGAAGCTTTGGGCGAAATGATGAATGTAGCACGTTTAGGGAACAAATACTTGGCAGACGAGGAGCCCTGGAAAATGGTGAAAACCGATCCTGCTCGTGTGCAAACCCAAATGTATGTAGCCTTGCAAATTGCTGCGGCATTGAGTTCACTTTGTGAGCCTTTCTTGCCATTTACCGCTACAAAATTATCAAGAATCTTAAAAATTGAATCGCCTTTAGACTGGAAAACGATTACAGACAGTTCTGATTTATTGCTTGCTGGTCATCAAATTGGAGAAGCCGAATTATTGTTCTCTAAAATTGAAGATGAGGAAATTCAGAAACAAATAGACAAATTGGAAGCAACAAAAACTGCTAACAAAGCAGAAAATAAAGTAGCCGAACCGCAAAAAGACTTAATTCAGTTTGAAGATTTTGCCAAAATGGATATACGTGTTGGGACTATCCTTGAAGCAGAGAAAATGCCAAAAGCCAACAAGCTATTGATTTTGAAAGTAGATACCGGAATTGACATTCGCACCATTGTCTCTGGAATAGCCGAAAGTTTTAAACCCGAAGATATTGTTGGTAAACGGGTAACGGTTCTTGTAAACTTAGCGCCTAGAAACCTTCGCGGTGTAGAAAGCCAAGGAATGATTTTGATGACCACCAATGCAGAAGGAAAATTAGTTTTTGTAAACCCTGATACAGATGGTGTTGGCAATGGGGAGACGATAAATTAAAAAAAATTAACCGCAGATTCGCAGATTAATTAAAAAATAATCTGTGAATCTGCGGTCAAATAAATGTAAAATGAATCTAAGAATAATTGCCTTTTTAACGTGGATTATTGCCATAGGAATCTGGCAACTTATTTTTAAATCTCACCTTATAGTTTCTGGAATCTTATGGGAAATTCACACTATTTTCACAAGTGTAATTTTATTGTACATCCTTTTAAATATGATTACTGGAGAAAAAACATTAAGTTTTATAAAAATTGTTTTTAGAATCATTTTTAAAGTTTGGCTTATCATTTTCATTGCTTTCTCTATGCAAAAATCTTTTAATCAAAAAGGTTTTGTTTTAACTATTACCTTTATATTTGGTTATCTAGAGGGATTAATTGATTTGAATGCCTGGCTAAATGACACTCAGTCTAAATCTATTCTTTCTGTTTTAAACAATTCAAATACTAAAAATAAAAAAATCATGATTAGCATCATAATGCTTTCCGCAATTCATGTATTATGTGCTTTTATTTCTTTAATTTTTTTTAGTATTGCATAAAAAAGAAACCTTATGAACCTAAAAGTAATTGCTTTCGACGCCGATGATACCTTATGGATCAACGAAACCTATTTTGATGAAACCGAGAAAAAATTCTGTGGTTTGATGGAAGATTATTTGTCACATCAAGGAATTTCGAAGGAACTTTTTAAAATCGAAATTGACAATCTTAAATTGTATGGTTACGGAATAAAAGGCTATATTCTTTCGATGATCGAAGCGGCGATGAAAATTTCGAACAATACGATTCCAATTGAAGTAGTCGAAAAAATCATTCAATACGGTAAGGAATTACTAGAAAAACCCGTGATTTTACTTGACGGAGTTGAGGAAACTTTGGAAGCCTTACATGGTAAATACAAATTGGTGGTGGCCACTAAAGGAGATTTACTGGATCAACGCAGAAAATTACACAATTCGGGTTTGGGACATTATTTTCACCATATCGAGGTAATGTCAGACAAACAAGAAATCGATTACACCGATTTAATCAAGCGTTTGGAGATACAACCAGAGGAATTTTTTATGATTGGAAATTCTTTAAAATCCGATGTATTGCCTGTTTTGGCCATTGGCGGACATGCAGTGCATATTCCGTTTCACACTACTTGGGCTCATGAAAAAATCGACCATAAAGTAGAGCACAAAAACTTTCAGGCCTTCGAAAAAATAACAGAAGTTTTAAAGTTATTGGACGCTTAAAATCATTTTTTTAATAAATTGAACCTAGTTAAAATGCTTTTTATTTAGTATTTTAGCTAGGTTTTAAATTTGATACGTTTCGGCAAAAAAGTCTGAATAACTATCATATTGAACTCAAATAAATACTAAAAAAATGAAAACGCTTTTAGACATAGACAATTGGAATCGAAAAGAACATTTCCTTTTCTTCAAACAAATGCAAGAACCTTTTTTTGGAGTCACTATTGATATTGACTGTACCAAAGCGTATGCAACAGCCAAAACACAAAGCTCCTCTTTTTTTATTTATTATTTACACAAAACTTTGATGGCTGTAAATGCTTTTGAGAATTTCAGATACCGAATTTCAAATACACACATCTATATTCATGATCGTATTGATGGGTCCGCTACTATAAGTCGAGCCGATGGAACTTTTGGGTTTTCTTTTATTAAATACCACCACAATTTTTTAATTTTCGAGCAAACAGCAATAACAGAAATCGAACGAATTCAAAACACAACAGGATTGTTTACCCGTGAATTTTATGCAGAAAATCTGATTCACTTTTCAGCCATACCTTGGTTAAAATTTACTTCACTTTCTCACGCGCGAAACTTGACTTTTCCAGATAGTTGTCCCAAAATTTCTTTTGGTAAAATGACAATTGATCAAAACGGGAAAAGAACTATGCCGATGTCTATTCATGTACATCACGGATTAATGGACGCCATGCATGTAGGCCAAATGGTAGATTATTTTCAGGAAATAATGAATCAATAAATTCAATTCCTATAAAATAGAATTCCTATTTTTGGTTTTATAATAATCACTTATGAAATCGTCATTAATTACAAGTTAGTTATGGACAATTCCCAATAAACAGAAAAGCGACTACATATTTGTCCACTGACTATTAATTTTCACAGATATGAAAAAATTCATTGTTTTTACAATTCTATTTCAATACAACTTCTTTTTTAGTCAAACCGTTTTGTCAACTTATCCATTGGAGCTTAAAAAATCCAAAGAATACAAGCAAATTGTAAATGCCGAAAATACAATCACTCACGATGTATTTGTATTTGCCAGCGATAAAGAATCAGTTACGATTCTAAAATACAATAGTGCTTTGTTTCTTACCGATCAATTTACGCTATCAAGACCTGATTTAAGTTACAAAACCATAACTGGCTATAGCTTTAATGAGGAAGGAAATCCTACTGTTTATTGGTCTTCTGAAGATTTAAAAAACATTTTGGCAGTTCAATATGATTTGAATGCAAAAACTACTTACTTGTCCAATTACTACTCTTCCTATTCCAATCAAGACATTGTAACATCATTCCAAGAAAACAACAGCTTTTATATTCTTTCTTTAAAAAATTTAGAGCAAAAAATGATTTTGTATGTTTATAAAGACGGTAAAAAAGAAGAAAAAATACTGGATTTCACTCCTTTTAAATTTCAAAATAAAAACACAGAAATTTTGAAATTGAATCAGATTTTAGAAGTTTGCCCTATTGAAAAAATGGAAACCAATCAGTTCAATCCATTGTTCAAAGGCTCGGAAAAAACCAAATTATACATCTTAAAAAAACGTTTGTTACTCACATTTGATCATAATTTTAAGGAAACACAATCCTTTGATATTGATTTATCTACTTTTAAAATTCAAGAGAAGAAGTTTCTGCAACCTGTTACCAAAAAACAATCGGGATTGTCCAATTCGTATTACCACGAAAACAAAATGTTTCAATTGACCACCAATAAAGAGGAATTGTTATTTGAAATTAAAGAATATCAATCTGGTGAAACCATCAAAAGTTTTCCCGTTTCAAAAAAAGATACTATCTCCTTTAAAAATTCTCCTTTGTGGATTCAAATGGACAGTCAAAAAACCAAAGAGTTAAAAAACACCGCCAAGTTTCTGGAACGATTATTATTTTTGAATGTGGGCTTATCCGTTTATAAAACTCCAAAAGCCATTTTAATCACCCTAGGAGGAACAAATAACAGTCAGAATACTTTAGATCTTTCAACAGGAATCAACGCCGCTATGTCAGGAAATTTCACCGACATCGCCTATGATTTGATGAACGCTTCAGGCCCCACAACAGTTTATTTCGAAAGTGTTTTTGATAAAAAATTACAACAATTTAAAAAAGAACAACAGGATCCTCTAGCGGTAGATTTTATTTCCAAATTCCTTAAAGAACATGATGAAGTAAGTATGCAAAATACCTTTCGATACAAAAACTATTATATTTTTGGGTATTATGATACGTATACCAAAGAATACGTTATGCGCAAATTCATTGATGGATTTGACCGTTCGTTTTAAGAAATTTGGATTATAATAAAACAGCAATTAGTTGTTTTTGACGACCCCGAAAGCTTTCCTATCGTGTGGACACAAATATATTCTACTTCATAATGTAATGGTACACATATTAGTACTGATTCTTTGGTTATACCAGTTACATATATATATTAGTCCAACAAGCTTATCTTTTGCACAAGCTTATACATTAATAAGCGTCAGAAATTCTCGCATATTATAAATTAAGACTCTCGCAAAGACGCAAAGGTTCAAAGTGATTCGTCCGACCTTAGCGCCTTTGCGAGAAAAAAGCTTAACCCTATTGCCCAATGTCATTAAGGGTTTCTCACTACGCTTTTTCAAAATATAACTCTCGCAAAGACGCTAAGACGCCAAGAAATCGACTCTTAACTTTGCGCCTTGGCGTCTTGGCGAGAAAAAACAAAGCTTAACTTAATGAAATTGCTATTGCCCTTGGGAGAAAAACTTCAAACCATAAAAGTATTTGAGTTAATTTATTTTTGGGTTTGGTATTATAAATTAAAAGTTTGAGTATGAAACATACATTATCTATAAGGCCAGATATGGATTAACTAAATTTTATCTGTGTAAATCCGTCCAATCTGTTAATTCTGTGTTCTATTTTTAGATGTGTCCACACCATAGGAATGCTTTCGGGGTTCACAGATTTACACAGATTTTATATCTATTGCATAAAAACCTCTAAAATCAGTGAATTTCTAAAGGTAAGGAATAAACCAAGATCCCGCTTTAGAAATCTACTAGCTCTATTCTAATACGGTATTTAATTCTCGCAGAAAGACCCTATTTGCTGCAAATGTCTCTCGTTTTGGTATTTGTTGAAGTTATCCCATTTTGGGGGGAAACTTGTTTTTTGACCGTACATAGAATCCAAACAAACATTATTGTCTTTGTACATTTCGTGTAAAACAGCCAAGATTTTGAAGAAAAATTCATCCAGCATTACGATAGCATCAAATGCTGCTTTGAGTGTATTATAATGAGTATCATTAGGATTCAATAGCTGTAATAAATCCAAAACTTCGTTCTTTTCGGCTTCATTGATTTCGGTTGAATACCCATTTTTTAAAGTTTTAAAAACTAGATTATTCCAAGCCACACTGTCATGTCCCCATTGAACATCGGGAAGATTTAGAGAATGTTCACAGATCAAAATAATCGAAAAAAGAACATCATTCAAATATTCTGCCGGAAACTCATCAAAGCTTCTCATTTCAAAACCACTTTGGTACATTTTTTCCTGATTAAAATCAAGTCCTAACTCCGAAAGCATTTCATATGCCATATCCCCTTCAATCTGATCTCTCCACCAAATGTTTTCCTCTTTTTCAAAATTTAGTAATTTTCTAAAATCATCTACGTTATACGTTAAGATTTTACCTTTTGGCATTGCTTTGTTATAAGTTCCCACACCTATGTAACGAGACATGGCATTTCGCATAGAACCCAGAGTGAATTTTTTGTCCAAACTGTATTTATCACTTATCACGCCCATGATGTCAGGACTTCCTAGCGTTGCAATAAAAAAAGGCTCAAACCATTGCAACAAATAAATGGCGTTGGCGTGCGTTTTGTCAAAATTATTATAATCGACAATTCGGCTGTCTTCTGTCAATGTTGGCAAAGTAATATGAAAATGATAGGTTCCATTATTAAACAAAACCAAGTTTTCTTGATTGCTCATGAACATATTAAGACCATTGTTGTAATCTGGAAAACTTAATTTTCCGTTCAATACAGCAGATTCATTGATTTTATCTAAGAATAATTTTTTGGTGGCTTTTAATTCTTTGCAGGAATCAGCAATAGTTCTGTTTTCAAAATATTTGGTTACAAATTCGATAGAATCACCATCAAAATGCACCGATCCCATCGTTTTGTTTCTTTGGGTAATCATACTTTGAATATTGTACGGTTGATCTTCAAGAAAAAGTTCCATGATCGATTTTCCAAGATATTCAGGATTTTCAAGTGGTTGTGCACTCACCTCAGCAGTTTCTGTATCCACAAATGGCTTTACTGGAGACAACATTTTGTGCTGATAGTTGATGTCCAATTTTTCGAGAGAATGACTATTCATCATTCGGCTCACTTTGTAGTTTTTATTTTTATAGAATGCCGATTGCAACATTGGAGCTATGCTTTCTGGCTTGTAGCATTTTCTGTAATCAATACTGTATTTTTCAAAACCAATTTTCTCTTGTATAAAGGCACCAGAAACTATTAGGGATTCTTCAAATTGCATGTAGGTTTCGTTTTCTAATCCTATACCCCAATAATATTTTTTTGTCTGATTGTCTTTCATTTATACTAATTTCTTTTTTTATGGTTTATTGAATCTTTTTATCTTTATTATACTTAAAAAAACGGGTCTAATTCATTCTATATCAAAAACAAAAGCCCTAATAACGAATGAAACTTAATTGTTAAATCTATTCCTTTTTTTATAATTATAAGAAATTTGATGTAGTCTTGGAAAATTTATGCTAGTATCGACTGACGATTGATAAAAAAGTAAACTTTTATAATGGGTTTATAAAATTACTATTGTCATTAATCACTTTTATATCAATATTTTAAGCAGCTGAATAGCCTAAATACAACATTTGCTATCCTTGTTTTTTCCAAGTTGCAAAAGTACTTCATTTTTATTGTATTTCCAAGCGGTTAATTCGCTGAAAATCAATAATAATGCAAAATGCTAAAGTGGTGCCATTATTTTTTTGAATTATTCGTGATAATACAAGACATAAGAAGAATATAATTCATCATTCCACCAATCTTTTCGAACCTCAGAAAAGTAATTATAATTGATTTTTCCTGCTTGCGATTGCAGTGGATATAGGACCACTCCATTTTCTCGATACGCTTGGTGCAAATCCGTTTCTGGAACAACGGGAACAATATGACCCGAAAGTCCTTTTTCTCTTCTTTTGGCGCATATGATTCCAATTCCGCCGTTGGTATTCACTTGAGTTTGCATTTCATCAACAGATAACATCCTTTTCCAACCAAAACTAGCTCCCCATTGCAAAAACCAATCATGAATGGCACTGGAATAAATATGATCTACCGTTTCTTGAAAAACAACTTCTACTTCTTCACCATTCAAAACTTTCTGAAGTGCATCTTCTGTCCACCAAACTGTAGGAAGATATACTTTTGAGAAATAACAATAATCAAAAGAGTAAACATTACAATAGGTATCTTCGATAGTTCTTTGATATCGAATGCTATTTTCAACATCCAGCTTGGCAATAAGCTTGGTATAGCTTTCTTTTTTTGTAGAAAAATTGGTCAGGTCTCTGTAAGGAATACTGGAATCATCTATAGGTTCCCACTTCAGTTCCATAGAATCCAAACGCGATTCTGGATTGGGTGCAAAATTGGCAATCTTAATTCGGGAATTGGGTACTGAATTTTCAACATTTGAAATTGAAGGTATCGAAACGGTGTCTTTCATCATTTTGATTGATTTTAATCAATTTTCACGGACTTCATGGCTCTCGAAAACTTCGGAATAAACCATCAAAAACATCCGTGTTAAATAATATTTTCTAAAAATTTAAATGTAAACAAAAAAACCACAAAAGGAAATATAATTGCTCTGTAAATTAAGAATTATAACTTTTTATGACTTTAATCGAATTATTCCTATTAACAAACTCATCTCAATTTCAAAATAAAAAAAGGAGAACATTTGTTACTTCAGTTCAAAAGTATTCATAATCAATTCCATTTTTTTCTGATTATCCGCAAATTCATTTTTCTTTGCAGAAAAAGTCAATATGTATGCTTTATCATTTTTTACAAAATCATATTGTAAAAATTTTAAATCTAAGCCATTAAATTTGCCCTCAAAAATCAGCAAGTGATATTCTTTTTCACTTGATTTTTTTCTAGCACTTTCAATTAGTTTTCCGTTTGTTTTAATTTGATTTTCAGAAAGAGTCACAAATTGATTCAAATCATACTTTAAAGTTCCTAAATCCTGAATAATTAAATTAATATTTTCCACAAAATCATCTCCAGGTTTTACCTTTTGAGAAAACAAATAGAATTCTGTTCCATTGCTTCCGCTTTCATCCAGCCTAAAACCAGAATCGTAGGTAATGGAATAGCCATTCCTGCTAATTTTTTTAGAATCGCTTTTTGGATTGGTCGTTTCGCTTTTTTGATTCTTTTGACAGCCAGTAAATTGAAACACAGCAATGAATAGTATTAAAAGTTTAAATTTCATTTTAATAGTTTGTATTGATAGATGTTAAATGTTCTCCTTATTAATCCATTTCCCCACTTTTGGCGCTACATAATTTTCCATTTTGTCCAGAAGTTCGTCTATAGTATCGCTTACCAAAAGCATTTGTTGGTTTACTTCTTTCAAAAGACCTTTGTCTACCATTGTTTGCACAAAAACAATTAAAGCGTCATAATAACCGTCGACGTTCAAAATGGCAATTGGTTTTTTATGCAGACCTAATTGTGCCCAAGTCAGCATTTCGAATAGCTCATCCAAAGTACCGAAACCGCCCGGCAAGGCTATAACGCCGTCACTTAGATCATTCATTTTGGTTTTTCTTTCATGCATAGTATCGACCAAAATTAATTGGGTAAGTTTTGGGTGAGCAATTTCTTTGGAGCCCAAAAAGTTGGGCAATACACCAATTACTTTTCCGCCTTCACTTAAGACTCCATCGGCAACGGCTCCCATAAGTCCTACTTTGGCTCCGCCATATACTAATTCAATGTTTCGTTTGGCTAACGTTTCTCCAAGCAAAGTAGCTTTTGAGGTATAAATTTCTTCAGTTCCTGAGCTTGAACCACAGAACACGGTTATTCGTTTCATTGTTTTTGGTTGTTTGCAGTTATCAAACTTTTGGTTTAAATTTCAAACCCTTCTAATACTCGTGGGGTTTATTTCAGGTCTCTGACTGCAGTTCCTGCAATCTTTATTTTTCCACCAAATGGTAATTTATTAACTTCATATACAGTTCTAGCAGGACGCTTATTTTCAGGAAACAAACTAATGAACAATTGATTTATTTCGGTTAAATTTTCTAAATCAATAAATGCAATATCAATAAATACAGTATCTTCTTTTTTAAAACCTGCATTTTTCAATACAGAAAAAAAGTTTTCAAATGCCATTTCGGCTTCTTTTAATGCTGTACCAGAAACATATTGTCCTTCTAAGTTTACTGATAATTGTCCGCTAACAAAACACATATTATTAGCAACTACACCGTGACTTATCGGATTTGTCCAACTTGGCAATCCTTCTCCTTTTATAATATATTTTTTTGAACTCATCCTTTGTATTTGTATCTGAAATTAAATTTTCACACGCAATTATTATATGACTACTGTATGGAGTTGATGAAAACTCATACCATTTTTAAACCCAAATATACTCATTTACCATTTTTAAAACATCATATTCATTTCAGAAACCCAAAACTCATGGTGTTTTTATCGATTGATAGAGAAGAGAGAGAATTACTATCCTTTCTTTATATTATCTTGAACCGAAAACCCATTTTTTTGGTTTCAAAAACTTAATTTTGCCTTTCGATAATACCTAAAAATAAAATTATGTCGTTTCAACCTGTATTTGCAGAATTTTGGGAAAAAGTTAAAGATAGCATCGCCGATAAAACCTACGCCAAACTGACACTGGCCAAAACCATAGGCGATACCGAATTGAAGAATATTTATGTGCGTCCGGTTTTGAACGATGGTGTTTTTAGTCTTTCGATTATGGCGCGCTACAAAACAGAGGAAATTGAAAGTTTTCATACGCTTGATGAAGCCTACATTGTTCTCGCTCCCTACATGAACAACCCGTTCCTGACAGCACTTTTGTTCACTACTGAAAATGACATTACCTTCAAACTGAATAAAAAACGTGTCGGAAGTATTATTGAACAAGTCCCAACGTTTAAAAATGCATCGGATGTAATTTTGGAAATGAAAGAGCTTGGGATGTAGATTTAAGATCTACGAAACAGGAAAATAATTCCACAGAGATTCACAAAGAAAGAAACGCAAAGTCACACAAAAATAGTAAAACTAAACTCTTAGTGAGTCTCTGTGTTTGCTTTGCGTTTCTTTGCGAAATAACTTTCTATAATTCTACAATCTTACTTTTCCCCATCCCATTCGGCATAAAACTGAGCCAAAAATCCCTGCATATAGTGATGTCTTTGTTCGGCAATTTGTTTACCCGTTTCAGTATTCATTTTGTC
This sequence comes from Flavobacterium rarum (SeqCode), assembly GCF_965234445.1. Lineage (GTDB taxonomy): Bacteria > Bacteroidota > Bacteroidia > Flavobacteriales > Flavobacteriaceae > Flavobacterium > Flavobacterium rarum. The sequence continues at coordinate 45,489 of NZ_OZ248489.1, forward strand.
TTTTAGCAACAACAATTTTTCATAAAAATGATTGATTGTAGGGGCTTGACTATTTTTGTATTCCTCCTTTGTCATGTGCAAATTTGGCGCAATTTGAGGATTATATATTGGTCTGTTCTTAAAACCACCATAGTTGAATGCTCTGGCGATCCCGATAGCTCCTATGGCGTCTAAACGATCGGCATCTTGAACAATATCCAATTCAATTGACGAGAATGTCTTTTCGACTTTTCCGCCTTTAAAAGAGATGTTATTTATAATTTGAATAACATGCGCAATTATTACTTCGGGAACAGCTTCACTTTCTAAAAATTCACGAGCCACTTTTGGACCTATCGTTTCGTCACCTTCATGAAATTTACTATCGGCTATATCATGAAGCAAAGCGCCAAGTTTTACAACAGTTAGATCACACTTTTCGCCATTGGCAATCAAAAGTGCATTCTTATACACTCTTTGAATGTGAAACCAGTCATGACCTCCTTCGGCATTTTCTAATTTTTTTTTTACAAAAAGAATGGTTTTGTTTATTAAATCTGGATTATTCATAATGTATATGTTTATAAAAAAAAGCTGATTCTTGAAGCATAAACTTCAAAAATCAGCGATGTTAATATTAATTTCAACGGCAAAATTCAATTTCAATAGCAATGGCAATTTCAAAGACAATTTCAATCAAAAATCTTAAATCGTTAATCAAAAATCTACAATCTTAAATCTACAATCTCGCTGGTTCAACCCATTTGAATTGAAACGATTCTGATGGAATAACTAATCTTTCAGAAATTTTTGCCATTCTAGCAGGTAATTTCATCAAGTAATCACGGGCTTTTTCGGCTTCATCAGTCAAACTACCAATTTTGTCAATTTCCCATTTATCAATTAATTTTTGCATAATGTCAACATAATCCGATGCAGTATAGACCCCAATACGTTGTGCCGAATCAGAGAAATGTTCAAAAGCAGAACTTATTTTGTTTCCAGACTCTCTCAAGAAATGAGCTGGCATAACAATTTTTGCTTTCATCATGTATTGAAAAGCAAGCATCATTTCGCTTGGGTCAATTTTAAAAATTTCAGTAACAAAATGACTATAGGCATGGTGATGACGCATCTCGTCACCCGCAATCATCTTACACATTTTGGATAATTTTTTGTCTCCATAACTTTTGGCCAATTGCGAAACCCTGTTATGTGAAACATAAGTCGCCAATTCTTGAAAGCTAGTGTACACAAAGTTTTTATACGGATCTCTACCGGTTCCAATATCAAAACCATCGTTGATCAAATGCTGAGTTGTCATTTCGATCTCTTTCATATTTACACGACCAGACAAATACAAGTATTTATTCAATAAATCACCGTGACGATTTTCTTCTCCAGTCCATTGACGCACCCATTTGGCCCAACCGTTTCTTTCAAGATTATCTACACCTTCTACATCCATCAACCAATTTTCATAGGTTGGTAAAGCTTCTTCAGTGATCATATCTCCAACCATGGCTACCCAAAAATCATAAGGTAAATCTTTGGATATCTCTCTAAGTTCTTTTACCTCTTCAAGAAAATTATCGCTTTCTGAATTGGGTAAAAAGTCAGAAGGTTGCCATATTTGCTCAACAGGAATCAGGTATTGATCAACAAAACCTTCTACCTTGTTTTCTAAAAATTGCATTACTTCTAGACGAATGTTTTTTATAGACATTATATATTAATTTTTAAATTTTTATTCCGTTTACAACCGCCGATTCGGTTTTTTGCATTAATTCTTCGAAATCAAAATCCTTTACAGCAAACCCATCGTGCACTACAAAGGTAATACGATTTCCTAAACCATAAGGAAAAGTTCCATATTTCATCAATTTCCAAGAATTATTGATACTAATTGGCACAACATAAGCCGATGGTGCATTCTTGCATAAAATCTTTAACCCTGTTTGAGCAAATTCTTTTGGTTTTCCGGTTCTACTTCTTGTTCCTTCAGGAAAAATAACAGCAGATCGTTTGTATTTTTCGATATAATTTGCCATTTTTTTAATGGATGGAATGGCTTGTTTTGGATCTTTTCGATCGATCAATACAGAACCTCCATGACGCAAATTAAAAGAAACGCTTGGCACTCCTTTTCCCAACTCTTTTTTACTGACGAATTTGGGGTGAAACTTTCTTAAAAACCAGATCATCGCAATAATATCATACAAACTTTGATGATTGGCAACAAATATTACAGGTACACCTTTTGGAATACTTTCCCTGTTTTCAAAACTAAAAGTTACTCCTAGTAAAAGAACAATTCTTAGTAATATAAAATTCAAGTAATCCACACTTTTTTTGTGCGCTTGATATCCAAATACATGTAAACAAAACCATTGAATGGGATGAAAAACTACCAAAGTCAACAAAACAAAGACTAAAACAATAAAAGATAAGGGATACGAAATTAACTTTTGCATACTATTAAATTTGCGACAAAAGTAAGAAATATATTTTTAGGACTATTTATAACCTTATCAATTAATTAACCAGATTCTAAATCTTTGTAAATCAACATCCTGACCATCCATTCGAATTGTACTATACACATACTAAAAGATTTTTCTTATAATTGTAAAACCAAGTAGATTAAAAACGGCCTATTGTTCGCCTATACTTTAATTGTACCTTTGTAGAAATATAAATTTGTCTATTTTATAAAAATGAACTTTACCTATCCCAAAACAGAAAAACTAAAAAGCAAAATCACCATTGGTCTGTTGTTTACCGAAGGAAAATCGGTTTCAAAATATCCATTGCGATTGGTTTATAATGCGGGAACCTTTGGCGAAGCCGAAAAAATAAAAATAGGTGTTTCTGTTTCGAAAAAATATTTCAAAAAAGCAGTAGATCGTAATTATTTCAAACGTGTACTCCGAGAAACCTATAGACTCAACAAGCACTTACTGTTGGACAATTTGGATCAACCGTATTCTTTTATGTTTTTTTACCAAAGCAAAGACCGATTGTCTTATGAAGAAATCAATACCAAAACCATACAATTGTTTGAAAAGTTCTTACTGCAAATAAAACCAGCAAGTCAATCCGAAATAAAATAAACACTTAAAAACCACTCCGCCGTTTGGCACCCCTCCAAAGGAGCTATCGTGTGTACCAAATTTATTCTACTTCATAATGGGACACTGATTAGACAGATTAGCACTGATTCTTTGGTTATAAATTAAAAGTTTGAGTATGAAATATACGTGATCTATAAGGCCAGATATGGATTAACAAATTTTTATCTGTGTAAATCCGTCCAATCTGCCCCGATAGCTCCTATGTTTGCAAAGTTAAAAATTTCAGAAATGGAATGATTAAATTTGTAGAAATAAAGTAAGAAGAATGAGAGTACACCGATGGCTAAATAACTCAAGAAGTATATTGTTCGATAGAAACCACCTCATTCTTTTTTATCTTTTAGAGTCTGAACAGAATGTAAGGAATTATGCTAGTCGTAATATCCAGAATATCCAACCAGGAGAAAA